>NZ_JBNMIQ010000018.1:0-59343 GCF_050873365.1 Brotaphodocola sp.
CTGCGGTCGGTGCATAACAAGCGCCACTGGCGCTTTGCACCCTCGCGGAGCGTATAACTCAGAAGGGGATTGTCTCCCCTCCTGAGAAAGTTTGTGATACCCCCACCTATAGAGGAGGGGGACATCCACTCTGAGTTATAAGATTGATTTAAAATGCTTCTTTCACTTATATTGGATTTTGGTAATATTCATTGTAAGCTCCAACTTGCAGTTTGGGAAATCCATCTTTATAATAGAAGTATGACAAAGTGTAATACTTCTTGTCATAGCGATAAATGCATGGAAGAACACGCAAGTAAATGTACAAGTGCCATTTTAAGAGAATAGCAAGCGCGCAATAAACCAAACGAAACTGGCAGGAGGCGACGGAACAACAGATGGATGCAAAGAAATTGGAGATTTTGATGACGGCGGTGGATCTTGGAAGTTTTTCCAAGGCGTCGGAGGTTGTGGGATACACGCAGTCGGGACTCACACATCTCGTGAACAGCTTGGAGCGGGAGATCGGATTTCCGCTGATTGTCAGGAGCCATAACGGGATTTCTCTGACGGAGCAGGGGCGGGAGCTTGTGCCGGCGATCCGGCAGTTTTTGCAGGCGAATGCGAATCTAGAAAATCGGATTCAGACAATTGCGAAACAGCAGACGGAGACGATCCGCATTGCGGCCTATGCGAGTATGGCGATGTGTTGGATGCCGGAAATTCTCTATCGGTTTCGCCGAATCTGTCCGAATGTCGATGTGGATCTGCGCATGGTGGATCACGCGCTCGAGCCGTTTGAACTGCTTGAGGAGGGAAAGACCGATGTGATTTTTGCAAGTCGCCAGGATGTGGGGAAATGTGAATGGACACCGCTCTATCAGGAACTTCTCTATGCGATTCTGCCGAAAAATTATCCACTTGGCGGGCGGAGTGAATTTCCACTGAAAGAATTTGAGGGAAAAGATTTTCTGATGCCCTACGGTCGATTTGATATCGATGTGCACAGTACATTTGGGGAAGCCGGGGTCAAGGCAAATGAACAGACCGTCTATGTCGATGATGAGACGGTGATCCGCATGGTGGGAAAAGGACTTGGGATTTCGATGATGTCAGAGCTGATGATTCGTGGAAATACGGATGATGTTCGTTGTGTCCCGGTCACGCCAAAGAGCATTCGCGAACTTGGAATGGGAACGGAGAAGGGCGTGGCACTCTCAGAAAATATGCAGAAGTTGAAAGACTGTGTCCTGGAGTATATTCGGGAGGCAGAGCGAAGAAAAGGAGTTGGGGCAAACTGTTTTACAAAGTTGTAGCAATCCGGTGAGGGGAGAAAAAAATCAAACAGGGAAAGGAGAAGCAGGCAGGGACGGAGCGCAAAAAAGAGGCTATGCCGGTGGGATGCTGAAAAAAACTTGACTTTTCTGACCGAAATGAGTAGAATGAACCATAGGCTATGAATTGTTCATGACGATGTGAGGATAGAATAGTAAGGAATGGTAGGAAAAACAGGATACTAGGACACTCATATTTGATCCGAACAGTCATATCTGCAATCATAATTTCAGAATAAAAAAGCGAAGATCGTGTTTTTAAGATTCTGTTTCCGGTCAGAGAGAAGAGGTCGTCGGCTGTGAGCCCCTTTCCGTTCAGACAGAGATCCGAATTTCCCACGGGAGCTTCATTGCTGAATACCGAGAAGAAGAGTGGTTGAGTAGGCATTGACGTTTGGTGTACGTTACGCACCGGAAAGTGTCTGTGACAGAATGTTTTTTGCAGTCTGTTTGCAGGAAGCTGGGTGGTACCGCGGTAGAATAATTATTGTCTAATCGTCCCTTTGCACATTTGTGCGGAGGGACTTTTTTTGTACAAAAATCCATATCCTTTTTCCATAACACTGCGGTTGACCAAGAAAACCGCGAGATGTGACGGAGAAAACGGACGTGCACAAATGTGTGGATTGCAGAGCATGTTTTAGATGTTTTAGAGTAATAGAAAAGGAGAGAAATCATGCAGGATTTAAAAGAACTGAATGAAGTGATCGCTTCGATCAAAGAAAAAATCCGTGAGGGCGCAGATACTCTGACGACTTCGAGAAGTGTCTATGAGTTCAAGAAGACCTTTTTGGACAACAAGCAGGGCAAGATCGGTCTTCTGATGAAGGAGATGCGCAACGTTCCGAACGAGCAGAAGGCAGAGTTCGGTAAGACGATCAACAGCGCAAAAGAGTGGGCAAACGAGTTCTTCGACGAGCTGGATCAGAAGCTGAAGGAGAAGGAGCAGGAAATGAGATATAAGTCCGAGAAGATTGATATCTCGATGCCTCCGGTAAAGATCCGCTACGGCAACCTGCATCCGGTAACGACGGTTCGCAATCAGCTGACCGACATCTTTGCGTCTATGGGATTTGAGGTGTATGAGGGAACGGAGATCGAGACCGATTACTACAACTTCACGGCACTGAACACCCCGCAGGATCACCCGGCGCGCGACATGCAGGATACGTTCTACCTGTCTCCGGAGTTCCTGCTTCGTACCCAGACTTCCGCAGGTCAGGTTCATGTCATGGAAGCAAAGAAACCGCCGATCAAGGTCGTTTCCCCGGGTAAGGTATTCCGTTCCGATGACGATGCAACCCATTCTCCGATGTTCAGCCAGATGGAGGGCCTTGTTGTCGATGAGGGCATCACGCTCTGCGATTTAAAGGGCATGCTCGACATGTTCGTTCAGAGAATTTTCGGCGAGTCCACCAAGACCAGACTTCGTCCGTCCTACTTCCCGTTCACAGAGCCGTCTGTTGAGGTTGATGTGAGCTGTTTCCAGTGCGGAGGCAAGGGATGCAGACTGTGCAAGGGAACCGGCTGGATTGAGGTTCTCGGCGCAGGCGTTGTGAACAAGAAGGTGCTGGAGAACTGCGGAATTGATTCCGAGAAGTACAGCGGATTTGCGTTCGGCCTTGGTCTGGAGCGTATCGCAATGCTGAAATACGGCATTAACAACATCAAGATGCTTTTTGAGTCTGATCTGCGTGTGCTGGATCAGATCGATGACTGATTAGGACAGGAGGATTAGAAATGCTTGTACCGTTAAGCTGGTTAAATGATTATGTAGATATCAATGTTTCCGCAGATGAGTTGGAGAAAAAACTGTTCGACTGCGGATTTGAGGTAGAAGAAAAATGGCAGGTGGGAAAGGACATCAGCGGAATCGTTGTCGGTTACGTGGAGTCCTGTGAGCCGATTCCGGAGACCCATCTTCATGTATGTCAGGTAAATGTAGGCGGACCGGAGCTTCTTCAGATCTGCTGTGGAGCGGACAACGTAAAGGCAGGCGGAAAGTATCCGGTTGCTATGGTTGGCGCGAAAGTTTATGCAACTGCAAAGGATCATGTCACGATCGAGGGTGTTGTCACGATCAAGAAGGGCAAGCTCAGAGGATATGAGTCTCAGGGTATGCTCTGCTCCGGCGTGGAGATCGGTTTAAATGAGGATCTGTATCCGGGTGCCGGTTACTGTGGACTTCTCGTTCTGCCGGAGGATGCCGAGATTGGCGCAGACGTGAAGGAGATCACCGGATTAAACGACTGGATCTTCGATGTTTCGATCACTGCAAACCGTCCGGACTGTCAGAGCATCTTTGGTCTGGCAAGAGAGGTTTCTGCCGCTCTCGGTCAGCCACTCAAGATGCCGGCTCTCGATTACACCGAGACTGAGGTGGAGAAGGAAGGTTTTGAGGTTACCGTTGAGGCTCAGGATCTTTGCCCGCGCTACCTTGCACACTATGTATACGATGTAAAGCTGGGTCAGTCTCCGGCATGGATGAGAAGAAGACTTGCCCTTGTCGGCAACAACTCGATCTCCAACATCGTCGATATCACAAACTACATCATGAGAGAGCTTGGTCAGCCTCTTCACGCATTCGACTGCGATTATCTTGAGGGCAATGCAATCTGTGTGAGACGTGCAACCGAGGGCGAGAAGATCGTGACTCTCGATGAGAAGGAGTTCACCTTAAATCCGAACAACCTTGTGATCTGTGACGGCAAAAAGCCGGTTGCTCTTGCAGGAATCATGGGCGGTCTGAATTCCGAGATCCGTGACACGACGACAGAGGTAATGTTCGAGTCTGCAAAATTTGCCCGCGACAACATCCGCAGAAGTTCCCGTGCACTTGGTCAGTCTTCTGATGCAAGCCAGAGATACTCCAAGGGTGTCGATGAGTACGCAACCGAGATGGCAATGAAGCGTGCCCTGCATCTCGTGGAAGAGCTCGGAGCAGGAAAGGTTTCCAAGACCCACAAGAACGTGAACACCGGAAATTCCTTGGAGCCGGTAACCTTCAAGACCAGCATCAAGAAGGTAAACGGCGTTCTCGGAATCACAGTTCCGGACGAGGACATTCTTCGCATCCTGACCGGTTTGAACTTCCAGCCGGAGATCAATGGCGATGAGCTGACGATGCATTTCCCGGCATATCGTGAGGATATGGAGGATTATCCGGATGTCGCTGAGGAAGTCATCCGTATGTATGGCTATGAGCACATCAATTCCACCTTCCTTCCGACTGCAAAGGTAACGATCGGCGGAAGCAACCTGCGCCAGAAGACGATTCTGAAGGTGAAGAGAGCGCTGTGCAGTGTTGGAGCTTTCGAGGGAATCCATTATTCCTTCTTCTCCCCGGCAGACCTTGATGAGATGGGATTTGCAGAGGATGCTCCGGAGCGTCACGCAATCCGCATCATGAACCCGATCAACGAGGATCTCTCCCTGATGAGAACGACGCTTGCCCCGCAGATGATTCATGCGATGGGACGCAACCAGAAGAGAGGAATTTTCGAGGGTCGTATCTTCGAGATCGGAAATGCATTCATTCCGAAGGCGCTTCCGCTGACCGAGTATCCGGAGGAGCGCGAGACGCTGTGCATCGGTGCTTTTGGTAAGGATGAGTCCTTCTTCACCTTAAAGGGAATGGCAGAGACCGTTGCAGATGTTCTGCACATCTCCTTCACCTATGAGAGAACCGAGAAACCGTTCCTGCATCCGTATCAGACCGCAAGCATTCTCTGCGAGGGTGAGGAGATCGGTTACCTTGGAAAGGTAAAATATGAGATCATGAAGGAAGAGGCAATGCGTGAGGATGCCTACGTTCTGGAGATCAACATGAAGGCTCTCGAGAAGTGGTACGGCAAGGCACCGGTATTTGAACCGCTTCCGAAGTTTGCTGAGGAGAAGCGCGACCTGGCTCTGGTTATGGACAAGGACATCACCTGCGGACAGGTTGAGGAGTGCATCTACCAGGCAAGCCCGTTTGTAAAGGATGTCACCCTCTTCGATGTGTACGAGGGCAAGCAGATCCTTTCCAACAAGAAGTCTATGGCATTTACGGTTCTGTTCACTCCGAAGGACGAGGCTTTCGGCGCAGATACTGTGGACGGATATGTGAAGAAGATCTTAAAGCAGTTGAATAAGACTTACGGAATTGAGCTGAGAAGCTGATAAAGAGATATAAGATTTAGACTTAATAAATGCCCCAGAACGCAAGCATTTGTGGCTTGCAGGCTGGGGCATTTTTTTGTCGATGTTTTTTGAATTGCCTGCGATATTCTTTTCCTATTTTTTTGTCGATATATCGACATTAGAGACAGAGGGGAGGACGGGAAGTTGTGGGCGTGGACTGAAATTTTTCCTGCAAATAATGAAGCATTGTCTGGGAGACAACGGAGTTGGCAGTTTTTGAAAATGCAAGTCCGATCGTCCGACAAAATCCCGGGTTGAGCGGGCGGGAGATGACATCCTGGGCGAAGGCTTTTAACACAAGTTCCTGAGAGATCGTCACGCCGAGACCATTTTTTACAAATGCCATGATCAGGGTGTCGTCGCGGAAGCTGTATCGAATTTTCGGTTTGACGGAGCATCGGGTCAGCAGATGTTGGATATCGTTGTCACAACCGGGCGTCTCGATGATCAGCGGATACTCAAACAATTCGGGCAGAGAAATTTGCTCCTGTTCTGCAAGAGGATGCCCGATCGGAAAAACCGCGCAGAGCGGATCGTCATGCAGGGGATAAAACTTGAGATCATCTGCGACGATCGAGGAGAGAAATCCGCAGTCAACCTGACCGTGAGTGATCCAGTCGCGGATCTGGTCATAATTTCCGTCAAAGATTTCCACATTGACATTTGGGTAATGTTCATCGAAGAAATGGATCACATCGGGCATCCAGAGTGCGGTGATACTGGAAAAACTTCCGACGCGGAGCGTGCCCTCAATTTTGTGGGTGATCTGGAAGGCTGCCTGGCGGAGTTTATTCTTCTGGTTGACCATTTCCTGAATATAGGGGATCAGGCGGGCTCCGTTGTCCGTCAGAATGACTCCGCGTTTGACGCGGGCAAACAGCTGAATGTCAAGTTCCTCCTCGAGTCCTGCCATCATCTGGCTGATGCCGGATTGTGTATAGTTTAAAGATTCCCCGGCTTTCGAGAAACTGCCGGTCTCACACACTTTCAAAAAAATTTCATATCGATCTTTCTGTTCTCTCACAAAATGATTCTCCTATCGTTTTTGGTTACTCTTTTCTTTTTTCTTGTTGCTCTTTTTTGACCTGATTTTAGATATTACAAAATGTAATGCATAGCCATAAAACTATTTGGTTTACTGATATTATACAATGTGTTATCCTTGCTGTGCAAGTTTGAATAACTCAGAGTGGATGTCTCCCTCCTCTATAGGTGGGGATATCACAAACTTTCTCAGGAGGGGAGACAATCTTCTTCTGAGTTATACGCTCCGCGAGTATGCGAAGTGATTTTGATGGGAAGATGTCAGCAGAGCTGACCAAAATCGCGCATCAAGTTTCCGCGAGCGTCGACTTGAAATGAATTAGGGAGTGGGGAAAGAAACAATGGAAAAGAAAAAGAGTCATTTTTCGGGGCAGATTGGATTTGTGCTTGCCGCAGCGGGAAGTGCAGTCGGAGTCGGAAATCTGTGGAGGTTTCCGTATCTGGCGGCAAAAGACGGGGGCGGACTTTTTTTATTGGTGTATTTGGCACTTGTGCTGACGTTTGGGTTTACGCTTTTGACTTCTGATATTGCAATCGGGCGAAGGACAAAGGAGAGCGCGATTGGAGCATACACGAAGATGAGTCCGAGATGGAAGTTTCTTGGAATTCTCACCTTTCTTGTCCCGGTACTGATTATGACGTACTATGCGGTGATTGGTGGATGGGTGACGAAATATGCAGTTTTGTATCTGAGCGGACAGACGGAGGTCGCAGCGGGCGATCAGTATTTTACGTCCTTTATCACGTCACCGACGGCTCCGGTTGCCTTTGCGCTTCTGTTTATGGGAGTGACTTCTCTCGTTGTCTACAATGGAGTGCAGGGCGGAATTGAGCGTGTTTCTAAGTACATGATGCCGGTGCTTCTCGTGCTTGTTGTTGTGATTGCAGGATATTCGCTGACGCTTCAGCACACGGATGAATCTGGACAGCTTCGGACGGGAATTGATGGATTTCTTTATTATCTGACGCCTGATTTTTCAGGACTGACTGTGGAGCGTTTTCTTCAGATTTTGTTGGATGCGATGAGCCAGCTCTTCTTCTCATTGAGTGTTTCGATGGGGATTATGATCACTTACGGTTCTTATGTAAAACCGGAGGTAAACTTAAATCGGGCAGTCAACCAGATTGAGATTTTTGATACCGGAGTTGCGCTGTTGGCGGGAGCGATGATCATTCCGGCTGTGTTTGTATTTTCCGGGACAGAGGGAATGAGTGCCGGACCGAGCCTGATGTTTGTGTCCCTGCCAAAGGTATTTATGGCAATGGGAAAAGGAGGACGAATCGTTGGAATTCTGTTCTTTGTGACGACCATTTTTGCGACTCTGACTTCCTGCATCTCGGTTCTTGAATCGATCACAGCAAACTGCATGGAGATCTTTCACGCAGAGAGAAAGAAAACGGTTCTGGTGCTGACGATTATTTATCTGGTGGCATCGGCGGTGATTGCGCTTGGGTACAGCCTTTTTTATTTTGAGATAAAACTGCCAAATGGATCGACCGGTCAATTGCTTGATATCATGGATTATATCAGCAACAGTGTCATGATGCCATTGATTGCTCTGCTCTCGACGTTTCTGATTGGATGGATCAAGAAACCCGACTATGTGATCGGGGAGATGGAGAGAAGCGGGGATTCCTTCAAACGCAAAAAAATTTATACGGTGATGATTCGTTATGTCGCACCGGTGATGATGTTTGTGCTGTTCTTGCAGTCAACGGGAATTCTCTCATAAAACGGTGAGAGAAAAAAATGAAAATTGAAAAAAGATGGAAATCAAAAAAGACAGCAATCAAAAAAGATAGCAATCGAAAAAGATAGCAATCGAAAAAGAGGAAAATCAAAAGTCGTAAACGGATAACGGATAAGAAAAAACACAAAACCGAAAAAGATGCAGGAGAGACAGGAATGGAAAAATCAGATTCTTGTTTTTCCTGCATTTTTTATGGGTAGTCTTTTTGGAACAGTCATGATAAAATATTCATAAAATCGGGCAAATCCGAGAAGTTATCAAACAATAAAAGTGAAATCGGAAAAATAAAACACAAAACTGGAATGAAAAGATCAGAAAAAAACCGAAAAAGAGATAACAAAAGAAATAAAAAATAAAGAGCAAATAAGAAGATAAAAAATAGACAAGAAAAGGAGAAGGGCGACGTGCAGAAGATTACAGAAGAACAGATTGCTTTGATGGCACCGAATCCGAATGCGGTGGCAAACGGGAGAAAGATCTCGCAGAAGGGCGGATTTGTGAGACTTGAGCGCTCGGAAGATGATACGTTTTACATGGGGGAATGTAAGGGAAGCGGAAAGAGCAATTATTTGACCTCGGTTGACTTTATCGATCCGAGTGCACCGGTCTGTCGCTGTTCGTGTCCGAGCAGACAGTTCCCATGCAAACACGGGATCGCACTTTTGTTTGAGATCGCGGGGCAGAAATCATTCTCCCTGTGCGAGATTCCGGAAGACATCAAGAAAAAGCGGGAGAAAAAGCAGAACCGGGAGAAAAAGGCGGAGACCGGCAGGGCGGACGGCAACGCAACTCCTGCGGAGACTGGAGAAGAGCAGACAGCAAACCACGACAATGGTGCAAAGGAAATGAAGACAAAGACGACAAAGACGACGAAACGCGCGTCAGGAAATAGTCGGGCGAAAGTCAAAAAACTGCAAAAACAGTTGGAGGGACTTGAACTCGCGGAACAGATGATCAAGAACATCGTGAAATCGGGACTTGGCGTGATGGGCGCCGATAAGATCAAGACATATGAGGAGGTTGCAAAACAGCTCGGAAATTACTATCTTCCGGGTCCTCAGCATCTGGTGATGGAGCTGATTTTTGAGATCCGTTCCTTCCAGAACGATGAAAAGGAAGAACACTATGAGAATGCGGTGAAAAAGCTGGAAAAACTGTGGGCGCTGGTCAAGAAGTCAAAGAGCTATTTGGAAAAGAAGATTGAGACTTCAAATGCAGAGCAGGAGGATACGGAACTCTATGAACTGCTCGGCGGTGCATGGAAGTTGGAGGAGCTTGAGGCACTCAACCTCTGCCGGAAGGACGCAGAGCTGATGCAGTTGTCATTTTGGATTTCCTACGATGAGGCAGGGAAAACGTATGTGGACACAGGATGTTATGCGGATCTTAAAACGGGAGAGATCTTCTGCACGTACAATTACCGCCCGGCGAAGGCATTAAAGTATATGAAGCAGGATGATTCTGTGTTCCAGATCCTTCAGATTCCGACGATGGCAGTGTATCCGGGAGCCTGTAACCAGAGAGTGCGCTGGAATGGCGCGGGGATGAGAGAGGCGACGGACGAGGATCGGAGAAACGTGATTTCGTTTGCGTCCTCCTCAATCGCGCAGGAGGCAAAGAGAGCGAAGAATCTTTTGAAAAATGCGCTGGCACCGGATTTTTGTCTGAGCCTGCTTTCCTACGATCAAATCGTAAAAGTTGGTTTGACAGGGCAGACTTCATTTGTACTCATGCAGGGCGCAGAGACGATTGTTCTTGATGATATGCCGGGAATGGAGCCGACGATTTATCGTATGGAAGCATTGTCAGACACGAGTCTTTTGAAAAATCAGGTGCTCTTCGGTGCATTTTTCTACGAGGCATCAGAAGCAAGAATGAAGTTCTATCCGCTGAGTATTTTGACGGAAAAGATGACGGTGCGACTGCTCTATTAACATTGATTTAGAAGAGAACTGGAACGAACCGTTAGAACCCCAAAAAATTAGGAAGAATAAGAGATTCGAGGACGACGAAACGAGGATAAAAATATGAATCTTACACCATTATATGAGCTTAGAAGCCGGTTGAAAAACAGTATGATTGCGGGGACAGGTCTTCTCGCGGAAGATTTTCGTCTCAAACGTGCGGTTGAGGGAATCCGACCGTTTGCAAAGGCAGCGCCGGTATTTGCCAAGATCAGTGAGCTTGCAGAACAGCTTTTTGAAGAGGAGCGGGACAACAAGGAGGAGATTCTGCTCGATGCGATCACGCTTTTGGATGCCCTTTTGTGCACACAGGCGAGTGTCACAATAGAGGGATTTGCAACAGAAATTTCAACAGCAGGAAATTCGGAGATAGGAGTTTCGACAGCAGAAACTTCCGCAGAAGGGACGATAAAAGAGTCCACAGATGAGAGTTTGGAAACAACAGTTTCAGACCGGGGAAATTTAATCACAGAAGTCAAAAATTATCCCTATTCTCTTGTGAAAATCCTGACTGAGGCGCTCACGGTCTCAGGATCGGGTCATTATGCCCAGGTACTTGAGATGCATGAGACATACCCGGAACTGTTTGAGGATTACCGCGTGAAACTCGCGATGACCCAGGCGCTCGGCGCATCTTACTACGAGCTTGGCGATCAGGTGGAACAATGGCTTAAGGACACCGGAGATGACGGGATAGCGAGACTGTTGATGCGAAATTTTGATCCGAAAGGGAAGCGGGAGATGGTGCGCCGTGTTCACGTGATTGAGGAGATCTGCGGGGGACGGGCCAATGCTTTTTATCGGAGGGAGTTTCCGAACGCGGAGAAGGAAGTCCGTGAGGCGCTGATCTGGGCGCTTCGCTTTGAACCGGAAAATCTGGAACTTCTTCTGTCTCTCGAGCAGACCGAAAAGAAGAGTATGAAGAAGGTTGTGATTGCGACACTTGCCAATCTGTCGCCTGAGGAGGCAAGTGCTCCGTTTGAAAAGATCATGAAAAAGAAGCCGGAATCGGTGTTTGACTGTCTGCACTTATCCCAGACCGAGTGGGGATCAAGGTTAACGGCAAAATGTCTGATTCAGGGGCTTGAGCAGTGGGAGCAGAGAGCGACGGAGCGGGGAAGTTATGCGCTGACAAAGGAGGAGGCAAACTGGTGGGAAACATTTTTGCCGATTCTGATCGGAAAGCGTGGAATAGAGATTGAGGAAGCATTTGCGTATGCCTCAGAATGGATGAGAGCGCATATTGATCCGCAGACAAAAGCCGAGGAAGAGCAAAAAAAAAAAGAGAATTCTTACGAGAGCTCACGATATGAGATGCCAACGAATCAGGAAGTCTATGGAATGAATGTGGGACGGATTCAGGACGGTGCCATGGTCAAGCAGGCGCTTGGATATGCGCTGATGGTGTCACTGCGGATGGGACAGGATGATGGACTCTGTGCGCTTGCAGAGAAACTCTATGAGCAGAATGGATGGGAGGACCCGAGAAATCCATATTTTGGATCCGCATTACTTGCAAAACTTTTTGAGCCGGGTGACTGCTCTGAGTGGATCAGAGAGCAGATTTTTTTGCCGGAATCGAATTTGCTGTCAAAAGCGAAGGCGCTCGCGAAGTTTGTTTCCCAGATTAAACGAGATAAATCAGATGAATCAGATGGATCAGATGGACCAAAAGCAGAATCAAAACTGACTGGAAAATTATGCTCCGATCGATTGGATGCACTCGAGCATGTCTTTTATGGAATCAAGCCGGATCAGAGTGGATGGAAGATGGAGAGCAAATTCTATTATCCGGTTCTCGGGGATATCCGCAGGGTGGTTCTTTCGATTCCGCAGAGATTTGAGGATGGAATGATCGATTTATTGATGGATTGCAAAGATCTTCGGACAGACAAGATACTTGCAAACCTTGCAGATCTGGATTCGCCTGAGAGCAGGAAGAAAATCGGAGACTATTTTTATCAGAGAGCGCGGATTAGCTTGGATGTGGACACCTGCATCCGTGTGATGAAACGATGCGGATGTACGGAGTGCAAGGGAATTTTGAGCCATTATATTCGGACGTTCAAGCGGGGATTCTGGGATCTGTGGTATTTCTGCGATCGACTTCCGGGCACTGGAAAGGCGAAGGCACAGGAGATCCGCGAGACGGTGCGATTGCTTGAGAATGGAACGCTGAAACTGCGCCAGTGGAACAAGCAGTATGCAGAGCAACTGGAAAATCTGGCAAAGCACCTGGAAGAGGAAGAAATCGGATAGAGATCGGATAGAAATCAGATAGGGATTAGATAGAGACAAGATAGAGATCAAGAGATCAGACACTCGATATAAAAAAAAAAGAAATAGAAAAGAATAGAAAAAATAGAATGCTGGAATAAGTAAGTAGGAAGAAAAAAGTACAACGAAAATGAAATAGAATAAAAACACGAGCAGAGAAAGGGAAAAGGAAACGGTTATGAGTACAGAGATGTTGAGACTTCCGGCGGAGGAACAGTACAAAAAAGAGCTGGAGGCTTTGATTGCAAATGAGACAGATCCGGTGCCGGCGGGATGGAAGATGTCCCCTCGTTCTGTCCGCACTTATATCTGTGGAGGAAAGGCGGGAAATACGGTCATCACACCAAAATATATCGGTCATGAGCGTCTTGTGGAGATTGCGATTGCGACGCTTGTCACAGACCGCGCCCTGCTCTTGATTGGAGAGCCGGGAACGGCAAAGAGCTGGCTTTCTGAGCATTTGACGGCAGCGATCAATGGAAACTCGACAAATGTGATTCAGGGAACTGCGGGAACGACAGAAGAACAGATCCGCTATTCGTGGAATTATGCGATGCTTCTCGCAAAAGGTCCGTCTCAGGAAGCAATGTTGAAGAGTCCGATTTTTCGTGCGATGGAGGAGGGAACGATTGCGAGAGTTGAGGAGATCTCAAGATGTGCATCGGAGGTTCAGGATGCCCTGATCTCGATTCTGTCGGAGAAAAGAATTTCCGTACCGGAGCTTGGCATGGAAGTTCCCGCAAAAAAGGGATTTTCGATTATTGCGACGGCAAATACGCGCGATAAGGGCGTCAATGAGATGTCGTCTGCGCTGAAACGCCGTTTTAACATTGTTGTGCTCCCGGTTCCGGATGATCTTGAGACGGAGATTCAGATCGTGAGATCGAGGGTGGAACAGCTGGCAGGTGGAATGGAACTGAATGCATCTCTGCCGAAGGAGGAGATTGTGGAGAAGGTCTGCACGATTTTCCGAGAACTGCGAAGTGGAGAGACCTATGATAAGACACAGAAAATAAAGACGACGACCGGAGTGCTCTCCACAGCGGAGGCGATCTCTCTGCTTTGTGGAAGCATGGCACTTGCGGGAAGTTTTGGAGATGGAACGATCAGCGATGAGGATCTTGCAGCGGGACTTTCCGGTGCGGTGATCAAGGAAGAGGACAAGGATGTGACTGCATGGAAGGAATATCTGGAAAATGTGATGAAAAAGCGCGGATCAAAGTGGAATGGGTTGTACCGGGCATGCAGAAAGCTTCTGTGATGGCGATGGATTGCTGATTGCTTTAATGGCTTGATAGCTTGGCTTGTAGCGATGGGAGTTTGAGAAAATGAGAGAAAAGAAAGAGCCATATATTTTTGGAATCCGTCATCTGTCTCCGGCAGGGGCGTGGCATCTGCTCCAATTTCTTGAGGAGAAAAAGCCCGGACTTGTGCTCGTTGAGGGACCATCGGATTTTGCGGATATGATCGAGGATCTGGTGCGAACAGAGACGAAACCGCCGGTTGCGATTCTGGCGTACACCAGACAGCTTCCGGTTCGCACGGTTCTATATCCGCTTGCGGAATATTCCCCGGAGTATCAGGCGATTCGCTGGTGTCATAAAAATAAGGTTGTGTGCCAGTTTATGGATCTGCCGTCCGATGTGATTCTGGCACTGCCACAGGAGCAGGAGAATAATGCGGGCAATGATCCGGATATGCAGGGTGTGCAGGGCGATCCGGATGGCACGCGTAAAGATAACAGTCAGACTGGTCAGGGAGAAACGTTGGCTAGAGGTCGATCAGATGATTCGAATGGACAAAATGAACAGAATGGGGCGCGTGAGCGCGGATCAGAGTCAATTTATGAAAAACTGGATCGCTTGACCGGGGAAGATGGTCAGGAAATGTTTTGGGAGAGGATTGCGGAGCACACACTGGACACCGAAGGATACCATCTTGGAAGTAATTTGTTTGGGGAGAAGTTGAGGGAACTCTGCACGGAGTCGCAAAACCAGAAGGTTCAAGATCAGCCCCGTGAAGTTGTGCCCCATAAAGTTGCGCGTGAGACGGAGGATGTTTGCCGAAAATGGAATTCGGAACAGTGGGAGGAGATTCGGACGCTTCTTCGAGAAGCCTATATGTGCCGGAAAATTCAGGATGCACTTGCCGAGGGCTATCGACCGGAAGAGATTGTGGTTGTGACGGGTTCTTACCATGTGGCGGGACTTCGGGAGCGATTGCGAAATGGACAAACGGTGACGGCAAAAGCAGAGAAAGAGGAAGAGTCGGAGAAACAACGACAGATCAGTACCGGAGAGCCGGATGATAAGATTTTTGAAAATTCCGGAATGACCGATGAGGAGATCTGCCGGCTTCCGAGGGTGGAGACGAATCACACGTTGATGCCGTACTCATATTATCGGCTGTCGAGTCGCTCAGGATATGGGGCAGGAAATCAGGCTCCGGCATATTACGAACTGCTCTGGCGGGGAATGAAGCATCAGGATCTGTGGGAAGCGTCTAATCGTTATCTTGCGGGAATTGCAGGATACCAGAGGGCGCACGGGACACCGGTCTCCTCGGCGGAGGTGATTGAGGCAGTCAGACTCGCAAAGACGCTTGCCGTGCTTCGAGGAGGAAGGGTCCCGGCACTCAGGGATCTTCGAGATTCTGCAATCACCTGTCTCGGTCATGGAAGTTTTGCTGAGATCAGTCTTGCAGTCGCACAGACGGAGATTGGAAAAAAGATTGGAAGTCTGCCGGAGGGAGTCAGCCGAACCTGTATTCAGGAAGATTTTTATCGGAATTTGAGAGAACTCAAACTGGAAAAATATCAGAGTTTGAGCGCTGAAGAGTTGAATCTGGATCTGCGAGAAAATCGAAATGTCGTGTCAGAAAAATCGGCGTTTCTGGATCTGCACCGCTCGTTTTTCCTGCATCGTCTTCGAGTTCTCGGTGTGAGTTTTGGAAGTTTGCAGACGACGAAACAGGAGAATGCGACCTGGGCGGAGCGCTGGACACTTGCCTGGACACCGGAAGCAGAGATTGAACTTGTCGAGACGGCACTGATCGGGGACACGATTGTTCAGGCAGTCGCCCTCGTTTTTCAGGAGAGAACGGAGCACGCAAAGGAGATCGGGGAGATTGCGCTTGTGATCGAGGATGCGTTTCTATGTGGAATGGAGAGGGCGCTTTCTAGCACGGTCGGGGCGCTTCAGGCGATCGCGATTGACGAGGTGGCGATCCGGGAACTTGCAGTGACGGTGCATCGGCTCTCTACCGTTGTGCAGTATAGGGATATTCGAAATATTCACACGGAAATGCTGATTCCTGTCATGAAACAGATGTTTTACCGGGCATGTCTGATTCTTGCGCAAGAATGTAAGTGCGACGATTCCGCATCGAAATCGATCTCAGAGGCGATGGATCAGCTCAATCAGGCGCAGACTGCACATGAGTTTCTCAATGCGGAATCATGGGTTCAGGCGCTGAAAGAGGTCGCAGAACGAGATGATTTGAATCCAAGACTTTCCGGATATGCATCGGCGATTCTTCTTGAGCGGGGACTGCTGAGCGAGGCAGAGCTGGGGGCACAGATTCAGCGAAGACTCTCGAATGGAATTCCGGCAGAGCTTGGAGCGGGATGGTTTGAGGGTTTGTCGATGAAAAATCGATATGCACTGATTGCCCGACTTTCAATTTGGAAAAATCTCGATGAATATCTGGACACATTGGATGACGAGGAGTTCAAAAAGGCATTGGTATTTTTGCGCCGGGCATTTGCGGATTTTAATTCCGGGGAGAAGGATGAGATTGCGGAGAATCTCGGTGAGATCTGGGGACTCAATGGACAGCAGGTCAGTGAGACAGTAAATGCGGTGCTTGAGACCGAGGAGCAGGATTTCATTCAGGAGCTGGCACAGGATCTCGGAGACTTTGATTTTGACTTTTAAGTCGGGGTAGTTCACACGGAATGAGAGGAAAGAGGGGCGAAAAGAGAAAATCGGGATATGGATAAAAACAGTACCAATCATACAGAAAAAGTGGATCAGAACACAGAGGATTTGAATAAAGATGATAAGGATAGAGACAATCAAAATAGAGACAATCAGAATAGAGATGATCAAAATAAAGACGATCAAAATAAAGACGATCGGGAAAAAATCAGGCGTTGGCGGTTGATTCTGGGGCAGGAGAGTGAAAATCGTTTTTCTCAGATGGGAAATGCGAAACTCAGTGAAGAGCAGGATCTGATGGATCAGGCGCTCTCTGTGATCTACAATCGCGGGGATGGCGGATTTAAAAACAGGGGAGCGGGAAAAGGGCCTTCCGATCCTCAGATCAGCAGGTGGCTCGGGGATGTGAGAACGCTGTTTGACAAAGAGATTGTGACGATCATTCAGTCCGATGCGATTAATCGATGCGGACTCAAGCAGTTGATGTTTGAGCCGGAACTTTTGGAGCATCTCGAGCCGGATGTCAGCCTTGCATCTACGCTTCTGATGCTTAAGGAACAGATTCCGAAGAGTTCCAAAGAGAGTGTGAGGATCTTTATCCGAAAGATTGTGGATCAGATAAATCGCTTGCTTGAGCAGGATCTCAAACGGGCAGTGACCTCGGCGATCAATAAGAGGAGACATTCTCCGATTCCGTCGGCGGTTGCCCTCGACTATAAGACGACGATCTCGAGAAATCTCAAGCATTACAACAAAGACTTGGGAATGATCGTGCCGGAACATTTTTATTTCTTTGACCGGACAAGCTCGAGTTCAGCAAACAAATGGAATATCATTCTCGATGTCGACCAGAGTGGATCGATGGGAGAGTCGGTGATCTACTCGTCGATTATTGCCTGTATTCTTGCGTCTATGACGAGTCTGACGACGCGGATTGTCGGTTTTGACACGAATATTATTGATCTGACGGACAAGTGCGAAGATCCGGTGGATCTGCTGTTTGGATTTCAACTCGGCGGGGGAACGGATATCAATCGCTCGGTCGCGTACTGTGAGCAGTTTATCACAAATCCGTCAAAGACGCTGTTTTTCCTGATTTCGGATCTTGATGAGGGTGGAAATCGCGCAGGGCTGTTGAGACGGCTTGAGGAGATGAAGAGCTCCGGTGTGACGGTTGTCTCGCTTTTGGCGCTTGCAGATGGCGGAAAGCCCTATTATGATGCGAGGATGGCATCAAAGGTTGCAGGGCTTGGGATTCCCTGCTTTGCGTGCAGTCCCCAGATGCTCCCACGGTTGATTGAGCGTGCGCTGAAGGGGCAGGAGATTTCGGAGAGGGAGTTTGAGGTTAAATAAAGATAAATAGGGCTCCTACGGCGGGATAAGTCCTGCAAACGCGCTCTCGCTCCGGGTTCGACGTAGCGGTGCATAAGGCTGTAAACTACACAGCCTAAGCACCGACGTCTCACACGGGTTTGCAGGATCTTTCCCGCCTTCGTCGCCGTGAGTGAAATTTCCCTAATTGTGATAGTTAAAATATTATTTGGCGTGTGGGATTTGCTTGAAGGTGATTTTGTATGAATTTGACATGTCAACTTGTAAACTGTAATTAAATTACAAGTTGACATAGATGGCAGTTCGTGATAAAGTTTATTATTATTGCAAAAAAAGAAATATTTAGAACCTGGAAAAGTTTAAAAAGAAATCATAAGAAGACTATGAAGAAATAGAGAAAAGCGAGGAATTTGTTCATGACTGCCGAGAAGAATTCTGTAAATAACGAGGAGATCTATGCAAAGATTTTTGCTCAGGAGGAGCCGAATCTGACGAGGGATGAGGCGATTGCGCTGATCAATCTGCCGGATGAGAGACTTGGCGATTTGATGCGTGTCGCAGGAAATCTGCGGACAAAGTACAAGGGAAATCGCGTGAGCATCCATATCCTGACGAATGCGAGAAGTGGCAACTGTTCCCAGAACTGTGCGTACTGTGCGCAGTCGAGTCGTTCTCAGGCGGATATTGACAAGTATAAGTGGGTGGCAGATGAGAAACTTTATCGCGACAATACGTTTGTTCAGGAGAACCACCTCTCGCGTCACTGCATCGGACTGAGTGGAATGGGATTCAGCGATGCTGAGATTGAGGAGCTTGCAAAGAAAATCCGCGTGATGAAGGCAGAGGGCACTCATCTTTGCTGTTCGATCGGCTTCTTGACCGAAAAGCAGGCACTGATGCTCAAAGATGCCGGTCTTGACCGAATCAACCACAACTTAAACAGCAGTCGCTCTTACTATCACAATATCTGCACGACGCATACTTACGAACAGCGTGTGCAGAATATTCGCATGCTTCAGAGACTTGGATTTGAGATTTGCAGTGGTGGAATCATTGGAATGGGAGAGAGCAAGGAGGACGTTGTCGACATGCTTCTCGACCTTCGCGAGATCCGCCCGCAGGCACTTCCGATTAACTTCCTGATCCCGATTCCGGGCACTCCACTTGAGGGGATCGATACCTCCGTGCTGACCCCGGAATACGGTCTGAAAGTGCTCTGCCTTGCGCGTCTTCTCGTCCCGCAGACCGACATCCGCTGTGCGGCAGGACGTGAGATCTACTTTAAGGGACGTGAGAAAGAGCTGTTGAGCGTTGTAGATTCGATCTTTGCATCGGGATATTTAACTGCCGGTGGTCAGGGAATTTCCGACACCGTGAAGGCAGTCACCGATGCCGGATTTACCTGTGAGATTGAGTCTTCCGGTGTGTAGACTTTGAGGATTTACCGGCAGTCTGGGACGAATTTACCCGTTTTTGAACCGACTTAACATGACGATGTTTTTGCGCTGTGCTGGCTTGGGTGCATGGATAGAGGAGTTTCGCAATCTGAGAAACCTCTTCTGCACTTAGCGCATAGCGCTTTTTTGAGGCGATCGGAGCGATGATCTTGGGTAAAGTGTTATAAGTTGCCGTGACGCTCTCCGTCGTCCGTTTAGGGACGGATTTTAAATCACAGTGATCAGAAAAGACGATGACCGAGTGAATCGGCACGTCTTTTTTTGGTGTCTTTCTGGCTGTCTGCATGAAAATTTCACGTGCTTCCCGTGACAGAAGCTCTTTTAAACAGGAAATATGGGATCTGTTTTGCAAAATCGGATTGAAAAAGGAATTTTGCGTCGTCGAATGTCCCTTTGCCGGAAGTGTCTGTGTCCAGTACTGGTCGGCTTCCTTTCCGGAGATCACTCCTCCATAGTTTTTGCTCTCAAACACATAGATTCCGCTGTGATGGATCATCAGTGCGTCAACCTCAGTCGTCTCCCCGGAGCGCCATGGGAGATAGCAGTTAAAGAGAAAATGAGCTCCGTCCCTCTCATAGGAGGCGAGATTCTGATAAATCTGATATTCGCCGTAAGCGCCCTTGTCCTTCTGGATTTTCCGGTAGGAGTTGTGCGTGATTTTGTGGTAGGTAGTTTTGTAAAACTGTCCGGCAGGGCTGTTTGTAAAGTGATGCCACAAGAGTGCAAGAACACCCGCAAGGACAAGGATCAAAATGAAAACAGACAGGTTGTTGTTGAGTAAATGCATGATTGGTTGTATCCTCCGGTTTTCTGTTATCTGAGTGTTATTATACGCAGAGATTTTCTCTTCGGCAAGATCGATTTTATTCGTTTTCGGCTTTTTGTATAGTCGGAAAAAGGACGGTTTTAAGGGGAGTATCGCCGGAAATACGGGAGCATGAGAGACGGGAGACAGAATTTTTTATGGAATCCGCATATAGACAAAGTGGAATTCTCCTCGTATAATAGGACTTGCAGTGTCATATATAAATACTATATATTGATGCATGAACGTGGAAAATAACTATATATAGTTGGGAGACGAGCGGGGATGAAAGTACAGAAACGGGATGGAAGAATCGCGGTTTATGATGCCAACAAGATCCGGGCGGCAATTCGCAGAGCAAATGAGACGGTAGAGGAATCTGAGCAGGCAGATGCAGGGCTTGTGGAGCAGACGATCCGCTGTGTGGAAGAGCAGGCAAAGGATGTGATTCCGGTCGATACGATTCGGGATCTGGTCGAGAGACAGATGATGGGGCACAATAAATATATGCTGGCGAAGAAATATATGCTTTACCGTTATCAGCGTGCACTGCTTCAGAAGACCAACACGACGGACGAATCGATTTTGAAATTGATTCGCAATGAGAACAAGGAACTGGCGGAGGAGAACTCTAACAAGAATACGGTGCTCGCGTCAACGCAGAGAGATTATATCGCGGGTGAAGTGTCGAGAGATGTGACGAAACGACTGCTCCTTCCGGAGAAGATCACTCTCGCGCATGAGAACGGGGTTTTGCATTTCCATGATGCCGATTACTTTATTCAGCCGATTTTTAACTGCTGTCTGATCGACATTGCGGACATGCTCGACAATGGAACGGTGATGAACGGAAAGATGATTGAGACACCGAAGAGCTTCCAGGTCGCATGCATCGTTATGACGCAGATCATTGCAGCAGTCGGAAGCAACCAGTACGGCGGGCAGTCTGTGGCAATCAAGCATCTCGGCAAGTATCTGCGCCGGAGTCGCGAGAAATTTGAGCGGGAACTGGTTGAGGAGTTTCACGATGAGATGAGCGCCGAGGAGCGCGAGCGGATCGTGGGAATCCGTCTGCGGGACGAGCTTCGCTCCGGTGTTCAGACAATCCAGTATCAGATCAATACGCTGATGACGACGAACGGTCAGGCGCCTTTTGTGACCCTGTTTTTACAGATTGATCCGGATGATGAGTATGTGGAAGAGAATGTCATGATCATTCGAGAGATCCTCCGTCAGCGCATTCAGGGAACAAAGAATGATGCGGGAGTCTATGTGACCCCGGCGTTCCCGAAACTGATCTATGTGCTCGACGAGTGCAACTGTTTAAAGGGCGGTCCGTATGACGATGTGACTCGCATGGCAGTGGAGTGCTCGGCAAAGCGCATGTATCCGGATTACATTTCTGCAAAGAAGATGCGCGAGAATTACGAGGGAAACGTCTTCAGTTGTATGGGATGTCGGTCTTTTCTGTCTCCGTGGAAAGATAAAAACGGAAATTACAAGTGGGAAGGTCGTTTCAATCAGGGTGTAGTCAGCATCAATCTTCCGCAGATCGGAATTCTTGCAAGAGGTGATGAGGAGAAATTCTGGAAACTTCTCGATGAGAGACTCGAGCTCTGCCGTGAGGCGCTGATGTGCCGTCACAATGCGCTTCTTGGAACTCTCTCCGATGTGAGCCCGATTCATTGGCAGTACGGGGCGATTGCGCGCCTGAAAAAAGGAGAAAAGATTGACCGCTTCTTAAAGGATGGTTATTCGACCCTCTCACTTGGCTACATTGGCATTTATGAGATGACCTACCTGATGAAGGGAGTCAGCCACACAGATCCGGTTGGACGGGAATTTGCGTGGAAGGTCATGAAGTACATGCATGACAAGACCGAGGCATGGAAACGCGAGACCGGTCTTGGATTTGGACTCTACGGAACGCCGGCAGAGTCTCTCTGCTATCGTTTTGCGCGGATCGACCAGCAGAAATATGGTGTGATTGAAAATGTAACTGACAAGGGCTACTACACGAACTCCTACCATGTCGATGTGCGTGAGAAGATCAATGCATTTGATAAGTTCCGCTTTGAGAGCGATTTCCAGAACCTCTCGACAGGCGGTGCGATTTCCTATGTTGAAGTTCCGAATATGATGAACAATCTCAAGGCGATGGAGACACTTGTGACCTACATTTATGACAATATCCAGTATGCGGAGTTTAACACGAAATCGGATTATTGTCAGGTTTGTGGATACGAGGGAGAAATCAAACTCAATGACAATCTTGAGTGGGAGTGCCCTCAGTGTGGAAATAAGGATCACAGCAAGATGAATGTGACCCGACGCACCTGCGGATACCTCGGGGAGAATTTCTGGAACACCGGAAAGACGAAGGAGATCAAGAGCAGAGTTTTGCACCTGTAAAATTGGATTTTTGTCTATCAAAATCGCAGAGTACCACGCCTGATGACATAGGAAATGGAGAATTCAGACGTGGTAATTCATAACAACTGAAAGGATTATCGTTTTATGAATTACGCAACAATCAAGTCGGTGGACATTGCAAACGGACCGGGTGTGAGAGTGTCTCTGTTTGTGAGCGGATGCCCGCACCACTGCAAGGCATGTTTCAATGAGGAGGCATGGGATTATCAGTACGGCGAGCCATTTACGGAGGAGACGCAGGAATATCTGCTGAGTCTTCTGGCACCGGATTACATAGAGGGAATGACCCTGCTTGGTGGAGAGCCGATGTACCCGAAGAATCAAGAAGCTCTGCTCCCGTTTGTGAAAAAAGTTCGTGACACCTATCCGAACAAGACAATCTGGTGCTTCACCGGATATGATTTTGAGAAGGAAATTCTTGCAAAGATGGTGCCAGAATCAGAGACGACGAGAGAACTTCTCTCACTCTTTGATGTGATGGTGGATGGACGCTTTGTAGAAGAAAAGCGAAATTTAAGTCTGAAATTCCGCGGTTCCGAGAATCAGAGGATTCTTAATGTAAAAGAGTCGCTGAGAGCGGGCAAAGCAGTTTGGGTCGAGGAATTTCGTTGAAACTACAAATAACAAAAGCCTGGAAATTGGAATATAATTTTAAGCAATTAGAAAACTGAAAATAAGATTTTAGGAAATAGAGAATTATGTGAGGAGCTCCGCAAGGCGGGAATTTACCCGCCGGCGGAGCTTTTTATATTTTATTTCATTTGTTTTTTATGTATTTAAAACTTTTACACCATCCGAATTCTCGTCTGATAACTTCTTGCAGTGTGCGCATCCAATCTCTGAACCTGATACTTGTGAATGAATTCATCATCCTCATCCATTCGGATTGCACATCCATTCCACGGTTCTATGCAGAGAAACGGGGCATGCTTGCCGTTCGGAGTCCAGAATCCAATTCCGCCAAAATCCGGATAGGCAACCTCGACACCGTGACCACTGTTGCGATTGATGAGACGAACCACATGGGAAGCTGTTTTCTCAAAGTAGACGGCATCCAGATCGAAGAGGTCGTAGTGGAGAGGGATCACAGACTCGTTTTCGAGCGTGATCGTCCCATGTCTTGACGGGTCAAATTCCAGTTTTTCCAGATCGTAGAGCACGGAAGAGATGGATTCTTTTTTCTCAAATTCCAACTGATAATCTTCAAAGACAGCGCCATCCTCCATCGGGCAGAGAAATCCGGGATGTGCACCGATGCAGTAGCAAATCTCACGGTTCATCGGATTTTCTACCTGATAAGTCATTGAGAGCGTTCCATTTTCAAGACGATAGGTCAGCGTTAAAACAAACTCATATGGATAGTGAATCCTCGTTTCTTTGTTTGCACAGAGCGTAAATCGTACCTCGGAGTCGGAGATCTGTTCTGCCTCAAATTCAGAAGTACGGCAGAATCCGTGCTTGGCAAGCTCGTACCATTCGCCGTCAAATTTTGTGCGGTTGTTTCGGCTGTTTCCAATTGCAGGAAAGAGTAGAGGAGAGCAGAATCCCCAGATCGCCGGATCTCTCTGCCAGATATGTTCTCTGCCGGAGGCGTCCTTCAAGGAGATCAACTGCGCACCGAGGGAGTCGATCGATGCAGATACAAACATTGCGCCATTATGAGTCTTATCATGGGTTTTATCGGGAATCTGAATCTTATCGTGAATTGTGAAAATCATAAGCTAGAATCCTCTCTTTCTCTTATCATATTCTTGAAGATATGTTTAATCTATAATTATAGTTTGATTCAACCATATTCTTCTCTTAACCAGTCGCTTGTTGATTTTTATTCTCAATCTAGTTCCTCTCTTGGGCGAAGGGGATGTGCTGGTCCACAGCTCTCCCGGTTTGCAATGTAGAAGGGCAGGTTGATTTTCATCGGGAGGGAATGTCCGCCCTCGATCCGGTCAATCAGAGTCTTAGCAGCCATCTGTCCCATCTCCTCGATCGGGATGTGGACGGTTGTCAGCATTGGGATCAGGTACTGGGCTGTCTCAATGTCATCGATGCTGATGATGGAGATGTCACCGGGAATCGAATAACCGGCTTCCTGGATTGCGCGCATTGCTCCGATTGCAGTCATATCGTTCGGACAGAAATAGGCAGTTGCGTCGCAGTTTTGTTCGAGAAGTCTTTTGGCACCGAGGTATCCACCCTCGGAAGAGAGAGTCACGTTGCTGACATATCCCTTATAGACAGTGATATTTTCTGCGGAGAGAGCATCGAGATATCCACGATAGCGATCTTCCCGTTCCGTTTCACCGATGTAGGCAATTTTTCGATGACCGAGCTGAATCAGGTGATTGATTGCAGTTACCGCAGCCTGATAGCCATCGCAGATGATCTGGTCGTAACGAGCGTCGAGGCTGTTGAGTCCCGCGTATACGACATATTGGAAATACTGTTTTAAGAATTTTAAAAGTTGTTTGTCACAGCGCCCAAGCACGGCAACTCCGTCCACATGGTTGTCGGAGATCAGCCGATAAGTGCCTGGATGGTGAATATCAAACGCGGAAAATGTATATTTCAAAATATAATTGTGGCGAAAGGCCTCCTTCTCAATACTGCGGGCGAGCGGGGAGAAGAAATTGTCCGTGTTGGTGTCCTCGACACGGGCAAACAGGCAGGCAAGTGCGTGACAGCGCGAAGTGTCCGCATGCGGATCTCCTTTTTTGAGCTGACGGGCAGAGCTGTTTGGGGTGTAGCCAGTCTGGCGGACAATCTCCCAGATTCGATCCTGAACTTCCTTGCTTGCTGGACAGCGCCCGCTCTTGTTGATTACGCGGGATACAGTAGAAATGGAAACTCCGGCCTGAGTCGCAATCTCTTTCAGTGTCATCTGGTATTTTTCCTCCTTTTTTTATATGTTCTCTTTTTATGTGTTCTCTGTGCTCTCGATTTGTGTTTTGTATGTTCCCTCTTATATTTTACTTTTTTCTTTGTTTTCTTTTCTTTTGTTTCCTTTTTCTTTTGCTTTTTTTCGTCCGTTTGCTTTCCCGTTATACCCTTTATACCGTTAGAAATACGGAAAACTTTCTTTATTTATTAAGAGTATAACGGATTTTTGAGAAAAAAGACAGAGCGGATTACACAAAAAATAATGAAAAAAATTAGGCAAAATAAAGCCAAACGTTTGCTCAAAAAGGGCGTGCTTTTATTGTGAAATGTGTTATAATGACATTACAAACTCAAAAGAAAAATGTCAAATTATACAAAATAGAGCATGAAAACGCAAAAAAGAGGAGGTTTGTTAAGCGAAAGTCAAACGAAAAAAAGTCAAAAAGAAAATGAAAACAGGATGGGGAAACAATTAAGAAAAAGATGGGAAAGAAAGTGTAAAAAGAGTAAGTAGACAGAAAACAAACAAGAAATAAGTGGGGAACAAACAAGAAAGTAACAGAGAGAAAAAACTATAAAAAGGAGAAGGAGGAAACGAGATGTCTTCTGATGCAGGGAAGCAGAAAAAGAAGGAAAAAGATCTGATCGGACAGATTCCGAATGGGGGATGGCTTCTGATCTCACTGCTCGTGGCGATTGGACTGTGGAAATGGCTGTCAATTAATCCGAAGACGGCGCGCAGTTTTCCGTTTTTACCAGAAGTATTAGAGGCACTTAAGACGATGGTTGGTCGCGGAGTGCTCTGGAACGATTTTGCAAGCAGTATGATCTCGGTGGTATTCGGATTTGTACTTGGATTTGTGACTTCCGTGCCGGTTGCATTTATGATGGCATGGTATCGCCCGGTTCGCTACATTGTGGAGCCGTGGATTCAGTTTATCCGAAATATCCCGCCGTTAGCTTATGTACCGCTCGTAGTTATCTCGGCAGGTGTTGGACGCAGACCTCAGGTCATTGTCATCTGGTTGGCGACCTTCCTGATTATGACCGTGACGATCTATCAGGGCGTGCGAAATGTGGATGAGACGCTGATCAAGGCGGCGCGTGTACTCGGTGCAAAAGACAATGATCTGTTTGTAAAAGTGATTTTCCCGGCAACGACTCCGTTTATCATCACAGCGGTTCGTCTAGGTGTTTCCGTAGCGCTGACGACTCTGATTGCGGCAGAGTCCACCGGCGCGATTGCAGGACTCGGAATGAGAATCCGGTCACTGAACAACAGCTTTGAGGTGGCACCGATGTTGCTCTATATCATCATCATCGGTATCATCGGACTTACAAGTGAGAAGGTAATCAAATATCTGGAAAGGAAGTTTACGGGATGGCAGGAGACGAGAAACGTGTAAAAGTGAAGATTGACCATGTCGAGAAGATTTATGAAGGCAGAAAAGGAAAGATGATCGCTCTGAATGGGGTAGATCTTGACATCATGGAAAATGAATTTATCTGCGTGGTAGGACCTTCTGGATGTGGAAAATCCACTCTGCTCAACATCATTGCGGGACTGCTTGAACCGACTTCCGGAGCAGTGTATGTGGATGGAAAGAAAGTAGAGGGAACCGGAACAGAGCGAGGCGTGGTATTCCAGCAGTATGCGCTCTTCCCGTGGCTGACGGTCCTCAAAAACGTCATGTTCGGTCTGAAATTGAAGGGCATGAAGGATGAGGAAGCAAAAGAGATTGCGATGAAATACATCCGCATGGTTCAGCTTGAAGATTTCGTGGATGCCTACCCGAAGGAGCTGTCCGGTGGTATGAAACAGAGAGTTGCGATTGCGCGTGCCTATGCGGTACAGCCCGAAGTGCTTCTGATGGATGAGCCGTTTGGAGCGCTCGATGCACAGACGAGAACTCAGCTTCAGTCCGAGCTGATTCGCACCTGGCAGGAAGAGAAGAAGACTTGCTTTTTCATCACTCACGATGTGGAGGAGGCAGTCATTCTTGCGACGAAAGTCATCATCATGAGTGCGCGTCCGGGACGAATCAAGAAGATCGTGAATGTGAACCTGCCGTATCCGAGAACGCAGGAGATGAAGATGGAGCTTCCGTTCCTTGATCTCAAGACTTATATCTGGGGCGAGGTTTACAAGGAATATCTGGAAGTGCGAAAGTAGGACGAGAGTTACGTTTTAATATAGGCGACTAGAAATAGGAGACTAGAACTAGAAGACTAGAAGACGGAGATTTGAACGAGAAAAGAAAAAGATCAAGGAGGATCTTATTATGAGAAAACGAGGAATCTTATCAGTGGCACTGGCATCTCTTCTGGCAGTATCTTCTTTAGCAGGATGTGGAAGCAGTAAACCGGCTGAGACAAAGGCACCTGAGACTACGGCAACCGCTGAGACGAAAGCGGAAGAGACCACAGCAGAAGCGAAGGCAGAGGAGAGCAAGACCGAGGAGACGGCGCAGGACCCGATCACTCTCAACATCGCTTACATGCCGAACTATGGAAGCCTCTGGTCAGTGACGACAGCCATTGAGAAGGGATACATGGAGGAGCAGGGAATCACAGTAAATATGATTGAGTTCGCAGACGGCCCGACGATCATCGCATCACTGGAGTCCGGAAGCGTGGATATCGGATACATTGGACAGGGTGCTCATAAGCTGTGTATCAATGGTCAGGCAAAGATCATTGCTCTGTCTCACATCTCGAACGGTGATGCCGTGATCGGTGGACCGGAAGTCAAGACACTTGAAGATCTGAAAGGAAAGAAAGTGGCATACTCCTCCGGTACCTCGAGTGAGGATATTTTGACGAATGCGCTCACGAAGGCAGGTCTCTCGATGAGCGATATCACCGCAGTCGATATGGATGCTTCCGGTATCGTGACCGCGATGGTTTCCGGCGGTGTGGATGCATGTGCAACCTGGTCTCCGAACAGTTTAAAGATTCTTGAGGAAGTGAAGGATTCCACGAAACTTGCGGATAACATGACCTTCTCCGATACGACAGTTTCTCTGGGAAGCTGGATCGTAACTCCGAAGTATGCAGAGACGAATCAGGACAAGATCCTTCGATTCACCAAGGCTCTGTTCAAGGGAATGGATTATGCGGCAGACGGAAACTATGAGGAAGTTGCAAAGTATGTAGCAAACCAGACAAAGACGGATGAGAACAGCGTTTACGAACAGCGCGGTGATGCAGACTGGCTGACTGGTGCGGAAGTTGCAAAGGGCGCAGAGGACGGAACCGTTGAGCAGTACTACAAGACCCAGCAGGAGAATTTCATTGCAGGTGGTCAGGTAGAGAAAGAAGTTCCGATTTCTGATTATGTAATGCTTGACAATATGGTAGAAGCAGGAAAATAATAGAAACGAATCAAAATAAAAATGAATTAAAAACAGGAAAAGTATAACAGCTTTGACCGTATGAGGCTGCCATCATCTGGTGGCAGTCTCTTTTCGTTTTGATTATAGAAACGGAATAGAGGTCACAGGAAAGGAAATGAGATCATATGCGTCACGAGTATTATCAGTATACAAAGGAAGAACTTTTGAGCAATCCGAAGATTTCTCTGAGCTGTCTTCCGGATAATGAATCCGTATTTCGCCAGATGGCAAATCAGATGATTGAGGAGATTGAGAAGAACAATCGTGCGGAGAAAAAGACGGTGTTTATCTGTCCGGTTGGTCCGGTGGGACAGTATCCATATTTTGTGGATATGGTTAATGAGCGCGGGCTGAGTCTGAAAAATGTCTGGTTCATCAACATGGATGAGTATTTGGATGATCAGAAACAGTGGGTTCCGATCGATCATCCGTTAAGTTTCAGGGGATTTATGGAGAGAACCGTTTACTCGAAGATTTACGAGGAACTTCTGATGCCAAAGAGGCAGAGAGTTTTTCCGGACCCGAACGATGTGGGATATATTCCGAGACTGATCGAGGAGCTTGGCGGTGTCGATATCGCATTTGGAGGAATCGGCATCAATGGTCATGTGGCGTTCAATGAGGCAGATCCGTCACTGACAAATGAGGAGTTTTTGAATCAGAAGACGAGAGTCCTTGCGATCACGCCGGAGACGCGCACTGCAAATGCGATCGGAGATTTCAACGGTGCGCTTGAGGACATGCCACACTACTGCATTTCGATCGGAATGTATGAGATCTCTCACGCGAGAAAGATCCGACTTGGATGTTTCCGCAACTGGCATCGGGCAGTGGTTCGGAGAGCTTCTTATGGGGAGCCGACATCCGCATTTCCGGTGACACTTCTTCAGGGTCATCCGGATCTGACGCTGACCTTTACGGATTTTGTGGCAAATTTGGAGTAAGAAAGATTGACAGGATAACAGGGACAGACTGGGGGTAGCGTGTTCATGGAACTGCTTTTGAAACATGGTAAGGTATATCAGAATCACGGATTTGCAGGGAAGGATATCCGGATCAAGGACGGAAAAATTGTGGAAGTGGGAGAGAATCTTGACACATCGGCATCAACGACAACCTCATCAGATGCCAAGGTGCAGGTGATAGATCTGAGAGGACTCTCGGTGATTCCGGGTTTGATTGATATTCATACGCACGGTGCAGTCGGTGTGGATGTCAACTCGGCGAAGGCGGAAGATTTTGAAAAGATCTGCCGTTTTCAGGCGAGTCAGGGCGTGACCGGTTGGCAGGCTTCGATCTTGACGGACACAAAGGAACAGACTCTGTGGGCGATCGGAGAATATCGCCGATGGAAACAGCTTTCCCATCAGGGAGCCACACTGATCGGTATCCATTTGGAGGGACCCTTCCTCGCAAAAGAGTACAAGGGAGCAATGCCGGAACATCTTTTAAAAACCCCAGATCTCGAACTCTTAAAGGAGTATCAGGAGAGCGCCGGAGGGGATATCCGTTATATCACGGTGTCCCCGGAGGTTGAGGGCGTGGTCGAGGCGATTCCCCAGATGAAAAAACTGGGAATGGCAGTCGCAATCGGTCACTCCGGTGCGGATTATGAGACGGCGCGCCGGGCGATTGCAAATGGCGCGACGAGTGCGACTCATGTGGGAAATGCGATGCGACTTCTGCACCAGCATGAGCCGGCGATCTTTGGAGCGGTGCTTGAGGATCAGGATGTCTATGCGGAGATGATCTGCGATGGACGCCATCTTCATCCGGGAACGGTTCGTTTTATTCTCAAGGCGAAGGGAACCGAGCATGTGGTGGCGATCACGGATTCGATCATGGCAGGAGGACTTCCGGATGGATTTTATCATCTCGGTGTCAATGAGGTTGTCGTGAAAGACGGGGACGCCAAACTTGTCAGCGATGGGACGAGGGCAGGAAGTACACTGACTGCGATTCATGCGATTCAGAACCTCGTTCAGTTTACCGGAAAATCTCTTGCTGAGATTGTACCGCTGATGACGGAGAATCCGGCAAAACTGATTGGAATTTATGACCGGACAGGTTCGATTGCACCGGAGAAAGATGCAGATCTGACGATTCTCGATGAGAATCTGGAGGTTGTTTACACGATTGCGAGAGGAAACCTCTGTTACTCGCGGGACAATCAGACGGAGAATCAGACGGATGATCAGACGGAGAATCGGACTGAGAATCAAACTGAAAATCGAACTGAAAAGTAGTTGGAAGAAGAACGAAAAGTAAGAGGAATAACTTAGAAAACGAATGGCAGAGGGCGGATGAGAGAAGGGAGCGGATCGGAAAATGGAAAAAAATGTGCTCGTGATCCACGGCGGAGGTCCGACAGCGGTGCTGAATGCATCTCTTTATGGGGCGATTCAGTCAGCGAAGGAGAGCGGAGAGACTTCTCATGTATATGGAGCGATCGGAGGCAGTGAGGCAATTTTAAAAGAACGTTTTCTGGATTTGATGCAATTCCCGGAAGAGACACTCAGGCGTCTTCTGACAACGCCGGGTACAGCGATCGGTTCTTCGCGGTATGCACTCAGCGAGGAAGATTATGCGAGAATGCCGGAGATTTTTGAAAAGTGGAAGATCAAATATGTTCTGCCGACAGGTGGAAACGGGACGATGGATACCTGCGGAAAGATTCAGAGAGCGTGTGAGGGCACGGACATCTGTGTGGTTGGAATTCCAAAGACGATCGACAATGATATTGCAGTCACCGATCACACGCCGGGATATGGAAGTTCGGCGCGCTATTTAGCGGAGACCGTCGCAGAGATCGGAGCGGATGTGAAGTCTTTGCCGATCCATGTATGCATCGTCGAGGCGATGGGACGAAATGCCGGATGGATCACGGCTGCCTCCGCACTTGCGCGAGAGAAAAAGGGGGATGCCCCTCATCTGATTTATCTGCCGGAACGACCATTTCGAGAAGAAGAATTTCTTGAGGATGTCAAACGCCTGTATGAAGAACTCGGTGGAGTCGTCGTGGTTGCAAGCGAGGGACTGAAAAAAGAAAACGGTGAGCCGATTGTGCCACCGATCTTTCGCTCAGGGCGTTCAGTTTACTACGGGGATGTCGGAGCCTATCTGGCAGAACTTGTGATTCGTAAACTTGGAATCAAGGCGAGAAGTGAGAAGCCAGGCATCTGTGGCAGAGCGTCGATTCCGCTTCAATCGGCAGTTGACCGGGAGGAAGCGGTGATTGCGGGGCGAACTGCTTTTGAGTCGGCATTAGCGGGACAGACCGGTGTCATGGTCAGCTTTGTGCGGGAAGCGAGTGAGGATGGCAGTTATCGGATGCATCCGGGCACGGTTCCGATTCAGGAGGTCATGATGTATGAGCGGAAAGTGCCGGAGTCCTATATCAATGAGCGTGGAAATGATGTGACAGAGGAGTTTGTCTCCTGGTGTAGACCGCTTGCGGATGTCCATCATCGGGAATTTATTGATTTTCAGGAATACTACTGGGAACGGAAGGGGAAGAGGGAATGAAACATATTTATCTGAATCTGAAACGGTTTGATATTCCAAAAGAAGCCGGAGGCGTGAATTCGCTTGCGCCGATCCGGGAGTGGGGAGCAAAAATTGTTCGGGAGACGCAGGAGGCTCTGAAGGAATATGACAGGGAGAATGTGGAATTTGCAATGTATTTTCCGGAGGCTCACCTGATTCCGGCGCTCGAGGCGCTTGAGGAGGACAGTCCGATTCAGGTTGGCTGTCAGGGCGTTTTCCGTGCAGATACCGTGTGCGGGGGAAACTTTGGAGCATTCACAACCGGAAGAACTGCAAATGCGATGCGTGCCCTCGGCTGTGAGAGTGTGCTGATTGGTCATTGCGAGGAGAGGAGAGACAAGAGTGAAATCATGAGGGAGTTGATGAATGGCAATGTAGACTCCTCAGATCCTTCTAATTTCACGGAGTTTGCAGATCGTTTCGTGGTCTCTGATCAGGCAGTGCGCGGTGCAGTGAACCGAATTCTGAACAAGGAGATCCGGGAGGCGGTGCGCGCAGGAATGAAGGTGCTCTATTGCATCGGAGAATCTGCCGAGGAACAGCCGATCTGGAAAGACGTTTTGAGAGAACAGCTTGAGGTTGGACTTGCAGATGTGGATCGATCCAAAATCACGATCGCCTATGAGCCGATCTGGGCGATTGGACCGGGAAAGATCCCGCCGGATCAGGCATATATGGAAAAGATTGGCGCTTATGTCAAGGAAGTTACCGGTGGCATGGATGTCGTCTACGGTGGCGGTTTGAAGAAGGAAAACGCGGAAATGCTTGCGGGTGTGAAATCGATGGATGGCGGTCTGATTGCGCTGACGAGATTTTCGGGAGAGATTGGATTTTACCCGGAGGAGTATTTGGAGATCATTCGTCTGTACCTGAACGCAAATCAGGGTTAGATAGGGTTAGATATAGTAGACATAGACGAAAATAGGAATTTGACCGGAAGCAGTGAGTTGTGATTGACGGAAGCAATCAAACAGATTGACAGAAATAAAAACATTCAGGAGGAACGGAGAATGAGATTATCGTTTGAATATGGACAGGGATTGATGAGTGCGGAATTGCCGGATACGACAGATGTCTTTATTCCGGGGGAGACGGTGCCGGACCCGCCGTGTATTCCGGAGGATCAGATTGAGGCAAAGACGCTGGAATCGATCCGCAACCCGATGGGAATGCCACCGCTGTCTGAGTTGGCGCACAAGGGCTCAAAGGTCACGATCGTTTTCCCGGACATTGTAAAGGGCGGAACTCAGCCGACTTCCCACAGAAAGGTATCGATCAAGCTGATTTTGCAGGAACTCTACAATGCGGGAGTGGAGAAAAAAGATATTCTCCTGATCTGTTCAAATGGTCTGCATCCGAGAAGCACGGAGCAGGAGCTTCGCCAGATCCTTGGTCCGGAACTGTTTCAGGAATACTGGTACAGCCATCAGATCATCACGCATGACAGTGAGGACTACGATCACATGGTAGATCTCGGAACGACGGATCGCGGAGATCCTGTTCTGATGAACAAATATGTCTATGACAGTGATGTCGCAATTCTGATCGGTCACACGCAGGGCAATCCTTACGGCGGATATTCCGGCGGATACAAGCACTGTGCAACCGGAATCACCCACTGGCGTTCGATCGCTTCCCACCATGTTCCGGAGGTCATGCATCGTGCAGATTTCACTCCGGTAAATGGAAAGTCCCTGATGCGCACGAAGTTTGATGAGATCGGACAGCACATGGAGAAATGCATGGGTAAGAAATTCTTCTGCTGTGATGCGGTTCTGGACACTTATTCCCGCCAGATTGAGATCAACAGTGGATATGCGAAAGTCATGCAACCACACTCCTGGATCACGGCGGACAAGCGCACCTATGTGCCGTGGGCAGAAAAGAAGTACGATGTGATGATCTTCGGTATGCCACAGGCGTTCCATTATGGAAATGGAATGGGAACGAACCCGATCATGCTGATGCAGGCAATCTCTGCCCAGGTCATCCGTCATAAGCGTGTGATGAGCGATCACTGCGTGATCATCTGTTCTTCGATTTGCAATGGATATTTCCATGATGAGCGCTGGCCGTACCTGAGAGAACTCTATGAGATGTTCCAGAAGGATTACATGAACACTCTGCCGGATTTGAACCGCTATGGAGAGTATTTTGCGACAAATGAGGAATATATCCGCAAGTACCGTTTCTGCAACGCTTTCCATCCGTTCCACGGTTTCTCGATGATGAGCTGTGCTCACATTGCGGAGATGAACACCTCTGCGATCTATCTCTGTGGCGCTCAGGAGCCGGGATATGCGCGTGGAATGGGACTCAAGACGCGGGCGACGATTGAGGAAGCTCTCGCAGATGCGATGAAGAAATATGTTGGACCGAACCCGAATATTCTTGCACTTCCGCAGACGTTCAAGCTCGGTGCAGTGCATCTGATGATGAAGGATGAGACACCGGATGGAAAGGGTGCACAGGACTGCCATTGCGCTGGTCATATGCATCACATGTAAAGAACCTATGTAAAAAAAAGGAGGAAAAACAATGCCACTGATTCCTTTGCGTCCTCTTCTTGAGGCGACGGTAACATATGGATTTGGACAGGGCGCGTTTAATGTAAATGCGGTTGCCCAGGCGAAGGCTGTGATTGAGGTGCATGAAATGTTCCGTTCTCCGGCGATTTTGCAGGGAGCGGATCTTGCGAATGGATTTATGGGCGGGCGGACAGATTTTGCGAATGCGACGATTGAGGATAAGAAGATCGGAGCAAAGAACATCGCCAATGCCGTGAAAAAATATGGAGCGGATTCTGAGATTCCGATCGTGCTTCATCTCGATCACGGACGCAATTTTGAGTCGTGTGTCGCAGCGATTGAGGGTGGGTATACCTCCGTTATGATCGATGGATCGTCGCTCCCGTTTGAGCAGAACATGGAGCTGACGCGCGAGGTCGTGAAGTATGCGCATGCGAGAGGCGTCAGCGTTGAGGGAGAACTTGGTGTTCTCGCCGGAGTCGAAGATCATGTCTTTTCGGCTTCCTCGACGTACACGAATCCGCTTGATGCAGTGAAGTTCATCCAGAATACGGGAGTCGATGCGCTTGCAGTTTCTTACGGCACGATGCACGGCGCCTCGAAGGGCAAGAATGTCAAGCTCAGAAAAGAGATTCCGATTGCGATTCGGGAGTGCTTAAATCACCTCGGAATTTTCTGTGCTCTGGTTTCCCACGGTTCTTCGACAGTTCCGAAATATATCGTGGATGAGATCAATGCGCTTGGTGGAAATTTGAGCAACACTTACGGCATCTCGATTGAGGAGCTGAAAATGGCGATTCCGTCCGGCATCAGCAAGATTAACGTTGATACCGATATCCGCCTTGCAGTGACGCGTAATATGAAAGAACTGTTTGCGAAGTATCCGGAGAAGCGCACGAGTGCCTCGATCGGTGCGATCTATGAACTGCTCGAGACGAAACGTGACCAGTTTGATCCGCGCGTCTTCCTTCCACCGATCATGGATACCGTGATGTATGGCACAATTCCGGATGAAGATGTCGCAGAGATCGTGGCTTGCATTGAGCGAGGTGTCAAGGAGGTTGTTGGAACGCTGATCGTTCAGTTTGGTTCATTCGGAAAGGCTCCGCTCATCAAGCAGAAGTCTCTGGATGAGATGATTGAGTTTTATAAAGATTGATTGAGTGTGTTCCCCAATTTTAATATGGTGCCCCCGATTGTTGGATGTTTAGGTCTGACTTTTGGGGGCATCTTATTTGTGGTTTAATGGGGAAGAGATTTGTGTAAAAACTGTGTTGAAAACCTGAAGATCAATTCCAAATCTTGTAATAAATCCGTCAGAATTTTCCAAATATTGTCATAAAGTATAAGAGATTGGTAAAGTCTTACCGCCCCTTTCCATGCTAGAATAAGATCATCGATAGGAGAAAGTTTCATACGTTTCATACAAGAATTTCAAAAAAGAGATTCATGGACAGAGATTCATAAAAAAGTTCATGACAAAGAAATTAGAAAAAGAAATAAAAAAAAGAAATTCGGAAAAGAAATCATACAAAAAAATTAGATGAGGAAATGATAAAATACGCGGAAGGAGCGGTGAACATGAGACTGAGAAAATTAACTGGATGGATGACAGCGACGGCGCTGACGGTGATGAGTTGTACCGGGTTCACCGTTCTGAAGGAAGGATATGAGGCATATCAGACAGCGGTTGAGGCAGAGAGTCTTGACGAAAAGATTGCCAAGATCCAGGCGAAAAGAGGATACACGAGACTTTCGGAACTTCCGGATACCTATGCACAGGCGGTTGTCTCTGTGGAGGATCATCGGTTTTACAATCATTTTGGACTCGATCCGATTGCAATTGGGCGGGCAGTGGTTCGCGATTTGAAAGCTAGACGATATGTGGAGGGCGGAAGCACGATCACCCAGCAACTTGCAAAGAATTTGTATTTCAGTCAGGAAAAACAACTCTCAAGAAAAGTGGCAGAGGTCTTTTTAGCACTTGATCTTGAGCAGAAGTATTCCAAGGATGAGATTTTGGAATTGTATGTGAACAGCATTTATTACGGGGATGGATACCAGAATATCGGACAGGCAAGCCGGGGATATTTTGGAAAAGAGCCGTCGAAGATGAGCGATTATGAGTGTACGCTTCTTGCAGGTGTGCCGAATGCACCGTCCCGGTATGCACCGTCAAAGCATCCGGATCTCGCCTCAAAGCGCCAGCAGAAGGTGCTGAGTCGGATGCAGGTTTGCGGATACCTGACGAAAGAGGAGACGAGTGAGGTGAATGCGCAGATTCTGGCGATGAATTTACACTTTGTGGGAGCGAATTAAGAGATATAGGAACGACAAGAGAGGAATAATAGAGACAAGAAGGGGAGATGAAGGGGCGACAACGGCAGGAGTAAACCGTGCAAACTCGTTCTCACTCCGGGTTCGACGTAGCGGTGCATAAGACTGCAAAATACGCAGTCTAAGCACCGACGTCTCACACGGGTTTGCACTGGTTTCTCCGCCTTTTGTCGCCTAGCAAAGTATTTTCGGTTTTTCGATGAATTGCATCAATTCTCCAAATGTTCTTTAAAAGTGGGATTCCGAAGACTCTCCCCCTAACTATTGACATAAAGCCAAAAATAACGTGACATATGATCGTTTTTTATGATCTTGTGTCACGTTATTTTTATGTGAGTGGATATGTATGATGTAGGTTACTGAATTTCACGGATCAGACAATACTGCTTGAGAGGAAAGTTTCTCTTCATCACACCGTAGGTCTTAAATCCTAAATGATGATAGAAATCCAGATTTTTCTCGTTGTGTGTCTCGAGAGAAATCATCATGCGGTGCTTTTCCGCATAGTCAATCGCTTCTTCCATCAAGGAAACAGCAATGCCGTGGTGTTGCATCTGAGGATCGACTGCCAGATAGATGATGTGAAGGCGCTGATCCTGGTGCAACTGGTCTGTCCAGCTGGAGTTAAGGTAATCATTTCCCTTTAAGAAATTCTGAAATGTCTTGAGGGAGTGATCTTCCTTGATTAAGTAAGTGTCCGTCTGAAGTTTTGCCTTTGTCTCTGCCAAATAGAACTGGAAGATGTTATAAGGTTCCGCTTCATCGGAGACAACGAGAACTCCGTTTAAGTCCGGACTGTCTGCAAAGATTTCGCAGGTCTCATAAAATTCGTCCATATCGCAGTGAAACAGTTCCGGCATTAAACGCTTGCGCACATCCGGATCAGGAATCAGTGTTTCATAAAGAGGATCGTGTGCAAAACATCGGTTTAAAAGCTGTTCAAGCTGTGGCAAATCTTTGCGCTGTACGCGGTATAGTTTGTTACTGTCCATAATTGATTGACCGTATAGTAACGGCTGTCATTCCTTTCGTGAATATTCCTCATAGTAAAATAGTACTGTTTGTTTGGTAAGAATGTTAATAAGTTTTTTTCTGTAAAGCCTGCCAGGGCGTAGCTGGCGGTGTGAGGAGAAGAAGCCAGGGCAAACCCGTGTGAGACGTCGGTGCTTAGGTCGCGTATTTTGCGACCTTATGCACCGCTACGTCGAACCCGGAGCGGGAGCAAGTTTGACATGGCTTACTTCTGCCGTCACCGCCCTAGTTTATAGTTACTCAGTTTGCTCGATTATATTATTTGTCTCAGTACACTTTATCGATCTCTTGCTCTATATTAATCTCTTACAGAAACACCGTCTTGACAAGTCGGGAGAGTTCTTCCAGCGTTTCCGCAAGTAATTTATGCTGGTTATCCCGAATCGAAGTGAGCTGACGAATCTCATCCTCGTAATCTGTCTCGCCATTTTCCTGCTTCTTCAACAGGCTCTTAACCAGCCCGTAGAGGTTCTCATGAGGCATCAGGCGACCATAGCCCCATTTCAGACGCTCTTTCGGCTGGTGGAGCACATAGTTGGTGAAGTGATTGTAGACATCCTCATCAAACATGAAGGCGTATGCGTTGTTGTCGACCTGATAGAGCCGTCTGAGTGCCGAGGAGAGCTTTCCATTTTGCAGGGCGTGGATCGAACCGGACACGAGCTTTAAATTCTTGAGAAGAATCTCATGCGGGTAGAGCACATTGCCGTACCAGTCGATTCGCACGAGTGCATCCTGAGTCTTCTTGAATCGATCGAGCAGAAGTTTTTCTGTCTTTCTGGCTTTCTCAAAGAGTTCCTCTGCCTGTGCATTCTCCCCCTCATTTAAGAGGTGACGATAGAGGTTGTTTGAGACCTCAAGATCATCATAATCTCTCCACGCCTTCTGCTCCGCAATCCGAAGCAGATCACAGAGGGAGGAAATCTGAAATTCCAGATCCATGCCGGAGGCATCTACTCCTGAATGAAGTCCGTGCTTGCTGTTCTCAGAGAAATCCAGGTCGTTGTCATCGAGACCGTGGAAGGCGTGATGCATCACCGGAGCGAAGCAGAGCGGAACAACAGCCGTCTCATCGAGAGCTACGATCAGCAGGGCGAAGAGTTCGTGGTGCAGGCGGTAAACCTGAGCATCGTAAAACTCGTCATTGTCAAACTGAGAGTGGTAATGAGTCTCCATAAAACTTCCGCCGGTGAAATCGTTGACCATCGACGGGATTCCGGAGATCGCAATTGAGAAATCGTCCGACCAGGTCTCGATCGGAGCCGTGATTCTCGTCTCCTCCGGGTAGGCGCGGGTCAGTTCCGGAAGTTCCGACAAGTAGTCCTCAAGGAACTGGGTGTACTCATAGCAACTGCGGATGCGTGCGCGTGTGCCGTGTGCGAGAGCAGGAAGCTCAAAGTTTAAGTCTGCGATGACTTTGCCGACCCACTCCGGATGAGCCGTGAAGACCTGTTCGTAAGCGCCGGTCGACCAGTCAAAGTTCGAATCTGCGACGCCCCATTCCTCCGCTGCCATCGCACAGAAGACGATCGTGTTGCGCGGTTTAAATCCGCTGTCGACGAGAGCCTTTGCGATGCCAAGCATCATGGCGATTGCGGTGTTGTCATCCTGAAAACCGCTGAAATAGGAGTCATAATGGGCGGAGAGCATGACCATACGGTCAGGATGAAGTCCCGGAATCCGTCCGACAATGTTGTAGGTCGTGCAGTCGCGCATCACGCGGGTGTCGGAGTCGAGCAAAATTTTGATGCTCTCATTTCCGGCAACACCTTCCTCGACATGAAGAAGCTGTTTGAGAGCAGTCGCATCCTTGCGAGAGATTGAGAAAGCAGGTGCATTCTCCGGTCCGGCAATATCCTGAGCATTGAGCGCCTCGTCATCGATCTCCCCGTATCCGCCGCACTGGACGGCGATCAGGGCGCGAGCACCCTTTAAGTGTGCCTGATAAACCGGATAGTTGATCCACCACTCATCGCGCTGGTTGATGTCGACGAGGACAAGTTTGCCGGTGACATCCTTTCCTTCGTAGTCGGAAGCCGTTCCCTTGCCGAGATACATCAGTTCAAATTCTTCCGGACCGTCCGTCACGAACGTCGTCTGGTAAGCGCCAAGCTGTACTTCGTGGGCGGTTCCATCCTCTGCTGTGAAATGAAGCACAGCCTTCTTAAATTCCCATCCGTCGACTGTGATTGCGTCTTTTGTCACATCCGAGAGACCGATGGATTCCATTTCCTTTTTGAGCATCTCGCCGGTCTCAAATTCTGCCCGGGAGCCAGCACTGCGGTATCCCAGGACTTCGTTGGAACGATATTGTTCCATCCGTTTTGCAAGACGGTAAGAATAGTCGATATCAATATGTTTTAAAATCGTTTCCTGAAGAGTCATTAATCGCTTTTCCTCCTGTCAAATTCAGATTCATTATAGCACCGGAACTGAAAACTGGCTACACCTCACAGTGAGGAATTTTTTGAACAAAAAGTGATTGTGTTACTGTTCAGAGGTAGACACTTTTGGAATCGAACGTGCCGTGAGACATGATACAAGAATAAGATCTGATTGACAGAAGACGGAGAAGGATGATATAATCGCGTTTGCTAAAACCCATGAGGATGTGGATTTTTCTAGAGAGATTCTATTTTCGCCACACAGTTTCCGGTCGTTCCGGTGACTGCGTGGCGTTTTTTTGTTTCGACATTAACCGCACTCGGCGCAAAAACGGCGCAAAAATGTGCCAAGGCAATTTCTTTTAAGAAAAAAGCCAAACAAAAAAATGGAACAGAAACAAAAATAGAACAGAAAAAAAGAAGAGAAGAGCAAAACAAAAACAGAAAAAGAAAAGAACAAAAAGAAAAAAACAAAAAGAAGAACAGGAGGAAATTTAAGAAAAATGGAACAGACACAGATGAAAGAAAAGCCGGTTCTCGGACTCTTGCTTTCGATGGCACTGCCGATGGTGATTTCCATGATGGTAAACTCACTTTACAACATCGTCGACAGCTTTTTCGTCGCAAAGATCAGCGAGAGTGCGATGACGGCATTGTCGCTCGTCTACCCGCTTCAGAACCTTGTAAACGCGCTGATGATCGGATTTGGAGTCGGAATCAATGCGGTGATTGCATTTTATCTCGGAGCGAGAGATTTTAAGAAAGCAGATGATGCAGCTTCGCAGGGATTGTTTTATAATGTTGTACAGGGACTTCTGATGACGGTGGTTTGCATTGCGGTGATGCCGTCGTTTTTGAGACTTTTCACCGGCGATGAGGAGGTTATCTCCCTCGGCGTGCGCTACTCGAACCTTGTATTTCTGTTTGCAGTTGCGGTTGCCGTGGAGCTGGCATTTGAGAAGACGTATCAGGCAGTCGGAAAGATGGCGGTCTCGATGTTTTGTATGATTGTGGGATGTGTTGTCAACATCATTTTAGACCCGGTGTTGATCTTCGGACTCGGACCGTTTCCTTGTCTTGGAATTGAGGGCGCGGCACTTGCGACCGGAATCGGTCAGACCGTGAATGCAGGCCTGTATGTGATTTTTTATCTGATCAAGCCGATCTCCGTTCACATCAGACTTCGCCAGATGAGACCGACACGCGATATGGGAATCCGTCTCTACGCGATCGGAATTCCGGCGACATTGAACCTTGCACTGCCGTCCCTTCTTGTCTCCGCGCTCAACATCATTCTTTCGGGATACGGTCAGATTTATGTCTTTGTGCTCGGAGTTTACTATAAACTCCAGACGTTTTTGTATCTTCCGGCAAACGGAATCATTCAGGGAATGCGTCCGCTGATGGGATACAATTACGGAGCGGGAGAGAAGAAGCGCGTGCGCCAGATTTATGTGACAGCACTCGTGCTCTCAGCGGGAATTATGGTCGCAGGAACGATTCTTTGCCAGCTGATTCCGGGATCTTTGATTCAGATGTTTACGACGAGAACGGAGACCGTCGAGGCAGGCGCGATAGCGCTTCGGATCATCAGCCTTGGTTTCCTTGTTTCCGCACTTTCCGTGGTTTCCTCGGGAGCACTTGAGGCGCTTGGAAAAGGAGTTCCGTCTCTGATGATCTCGCTGTGTCGATATGTGATGATTATCATTCCGGTGGCATGGATTTTGAGCCATTTCCTCGGTGCAGTCGGTGTCTGGCATGCATTTTGGGTGACGGAGGCAGTTTCCGGAATCATCTCGGTTCTGATTTATCAGGGAGTCCACAAAAAAGAGGAGCGATAAGAAGAATTATGAAATTGATGCATCTGTCCGATCTCCATATCGGCAAACGGATTTATGAGTATTCGATGTTAGAAGACCAGAGGCATATCTTGAAGGAAGTGCTTGCGATCGCCGGGGAGGAAAAGCCGTCGGCAGTTCTTCTTGCGGGCGACATCTATGACCGTGCAGTGCCCTCGGCGGAGGCAGTGAGCGTGTTTGACGAGTTCCTCAGTGAACTGGCAAAGTGCTGTGAGGCAGTCTGCGTGATTTATGGAAACCATGACTGCGCGGAACGCCTTGCATTTGGAAATTCGCTGATGGAAACGAGCCAGGTCTATGTCTCACCGGTCTATGATGGGACGCTCAAGAGCGTTTGCTTAAACGATGAGTGGGGATGTGTTCGGATTCATCTGCTCCCGTTTTTGAAACCGGCAGTCGTCCGTCATGTGTGGGAGGATGAGCCGGCAGATACGACGGAGGATGCCGTGCGGACAGCGCTCGCGCATTTGACGTTTGATCCGGACGAGAGAAATGTGCTTGTCGCTCACCAGTTTGTGACCGGGGCAAGTCGCTGTGAGTCGGAAGAGCTTGCAGTCGGCGGAGTCGACCAGGTTCCGGCAAGTGTCTTTGATGGATTTGATTATGTGGCACTCGGTCATCTTCACGGACCTCAGAGTGTGGAGCGAGAGACGATTCGATACTGTGGAACCCCGCTCAAATATTCATTTTCGGAGGTGCATCAAAATAAGTCGGTGACGATTGTGGAGCTTGAAGAAAAAGGCAAAGTCTCCGTTCGCATGCGTCCTCTTCACCCGCTTCGCGATCTTCGGGAGATTCGCGGGACATATCTTGAACTGACGGCAAAATCATTTTACGAGGGAACGAATACCGAGGACTATATCCGAGCTGTGCTGACCGATGAGGAGGATATTCCCGATGGTCTGCAAAAGCTCCGCGTGATCTATCCGAATCTGATGCAACTGCTGTACGACAATCAGCGGACAAGGGAAGACCAGACGGTGGAGTCGGCTGAGAATGTGGAAAAGAAATCGGAGTTGGAGCTGTTTGAGGAATTCTATGAGATTCAGAATAATCAGCCGATGAGCGAACAGCAGAGAACATTTTGTCAGGAACAGCTTGAGAAGATTCTTTCGGAAGGAGGCAGGTGACTTTGAGACCGGAACATCTGATTATCAGTGCATTCGGACCGTATGCGGGACGGACAGAACTTGATTTTACAAAATTTGGACGGGGAAGTCTTTACCTGATCTGTGGGGATACGGGAGCGGGAAAGACGACGATTTTCGATGCGATCACATTTGCGCTTTACGGGGAGGCAAGCGGGCAGGTGCGCGATGCCGGAATGTTTCGAAGTAAGTATGCCGAACCGACCGCGGACACGTTTGTGGAGCTTGTGTTTTCCTGTCAGGGAAGTACCTACACAGTCAGACGAAATCCCGAGTATCTGCGACCGAAGACGCGCGGAGAGGGAATGACGGTGCAGAAAGCCGATGCTGTTTTAACGTTTCCCGATCAGAGACAACCGATCACAAAGGCGAGGGAGGTAACGAAGGCGGTGACGGAGCTCATCGGTCTTGATTATCGCCAGTTTACGCAGATTGCAATGATTGCGCAGGGAGATTTTCAGAAACTTCTTTTGGCGGGAACTGCGCAGAGATCCGAGATCTTTCGCCAGATTTTTCATACCGGACCGTATCAGGATTTGCAAAATCGCCTGAAGACGAGCGCAAAAGAATGCTGGAAGATTTATGATGAGACTCGAAGAAGTATCGTGCAGTACCTCGACGGGGTTCACATTTTGAAAGAGGAGATCGAAAGCGGATCGGGAGAAAAAACAGATCGTCAAGACATGATCGCGCAGTGGAGCGTGATTCAGTCTGCGCAATTTGATGGATGTACGGTTCGAGGAATCGAACTGCTCACGGAATTTTGTGCAGTGGATGCAGAACGTTTAAAAGGACTGCAAGCGCATCTTAGACAGTGTCGTGAGCACTTGCAGAGAGCGCAAAACCGGCAGGAGCGAATGGAGGAATGTCAGCGCCTGCGCGCAGAACTTGAGCAGGATGAGGCGAGGATGGCGCCTGCGCTTGAGGCAAAGAATCAGGCAGAGCGAGAGTATGAAATTTGCCATGCCACCTCAGAGCGCGGGAAAAGTCTTGATCAGGAGATTTTACTGCTTCAGGAAGAAGAAAACCGACGGAACCGCCAGAAACTGAGAAGAGCTCGTCTGGAAAAACTTCAGGACATGATTCAGAACGAGGAGCGCGATGGGAAACGTTCTCAGGAGGAGCTTGCGCGATATACAGAGCTTTCCGAGCAGGAGTCCGAGTCTTCCTCGGAACAGAGAAGAGCAAAACACAGCGAGAGAATCCGACAGCAGGCAGAAGGAAAACAGCTCTTGCAAAACGGTGCTCATCTTCGCGTGTTGGAGACGGAGATAGAGAAAGAACAGGCTTCGTATCAGATGCTTGCAAAAGAGCGGGCACAGGCTGAACAGGGATACCTCATTCTCGAACAGTGTTTTCTCGATGCACAGGCAGGAGTTCTCGCCCGCCATTTAAGTCCCGGCGTTCCGTGTCCGGTCTGCGGTTCGCTCGAACATCCGCATCCGGCCATTCTCGCGGAGGATGTCCCGGACAAAGAGGAGTTGGAGCGGGAGAAAGCGCGACTTGAGAAAATTCGCCAGAGTGCACAGAATGCAAGCGCAAAGTCGGCACAGCTGATGAAACAGAGAGAGCAGGAATCAACTGCATTTGTCGAGCAAACGGGGATTTTTCTGGGAGAAATAGAAGCCCAGATGGAAGCAGAAACTTGCGATCTGAATGAGTGGCTGGAGCGGATTCAGATTTCTTTAGAGACGTTAAAGGCACAGGAAGCGGAGTATCAGCGATGGGAAGCACAGATTCAGGAGCGCGAGAAGAAGAGCTTTGAGATTCGCCAGAAGATTCAAAAAGCAGAAATTGCACTTGCCGGTTTGCGTGCCGAGCAGAGGGAGCTGATTCGACAGGATGAGGAGGAAAAATCAAGTCGGGACAATCAGAGAAAGAGTGATAAGACGGAGACGGATGACTGGGAGAGCGAGGATCTGAGTGCGTTGATTCAGAGAAAGCGAGAGGAAAAACGGACGTTGGAAACTGCCTTAAAGCAGGCGGAGGAAGTTCGCAGAAGGGCTGGCGAGACATTTGCGCGCTTAGAGGAGAGTCTTCGCCTGCATAAGGAAAGACTTTTCAAACTCCAAGAAGAGCTGAAAGAAGAATTTGATAAAACCGACGAAACGAACAAAAACAATGAAATTGAAATTAACGAAATCAACGAAACTGAGGGTGGGTTTGAAACCTTGCTTTCTTCCCTCAGAGAGCAGATTGGTCGATTGAAAGAGGAGGAGGGCGAGTGGAATCAGCGCATGCAGGATCAGTATGCGACGTTAAAAAACAATGAGGAGATCCTCACGCGTGTTCGTCTGCGCCAAAAAGAGCTTGAATCCGCGGAGCAGAAATATACCTGGATTCGTGCACTTTCCGATACCGCAAACGGTACACTGTCCGGAAAAGAGAAAATTGAGCTTGAGACCTATGTGCAGATGGCATATTTTGATCGGATCTTGCGTCGGGCAAATCTTCGCCTGATGACGATGAGCAGTGGTCAGTATGAACTTAAACGGCGAAGTGTCTCGGAAAACCGGAAAGAGAAATCGGGATTGGAGCTGGATGTCATCGACCATTACAACGGTTCGCAGAGAAGTGTCCGGACACTCTCAGGCGGAGAGACATTTCAGGCTTCGCTCTCCCTTGCGCTCGGTCTCTCGGACGAGATTCAGGCGCGGGCGGGAGGCATTCGCCTTGACGCAATGTTTGTGGATGAGGGATTTGGCTCTCTCGACGAGGATGCACTCTCGCAGGCAGTGCGCGCACTTGAGAATCTGACGCAGGGAGATCGGCTTGTCGGAATCATTTCCCATGTCGCAGAACTCAAAGACCGGATTGAGAACAAGATTGTTGTGACAAAAACCCGGCAGGCGGGCAAGGCCGGAAGCCGGGCAAATGTTGTCTGCTAAAAAATTTTTGCACAGATCATAGTTGAAAAGCGTGAAAAGAAAGAAAAGCAAGAAAAGCATAAAAAGCATTAAATCTTGCCATTTGACAGAGCGTCCGGTGAAAAACTGGGGCGAGATCTCAGCTCAGAAAACGGGATCATCGCGGGCTGATTTGTCAGATGGGTTCCGATGTGCTTTTCCATCCAGACCATGTTGTACCAGCGGTGAAATTTGTACCCGCACTGAAAAAACTCTCCGACAAGGCGGTAGCCGAGTTTTTCATGAAAACGAACGCTGTCTTTTGTCAGATGAGGATCGTTGTCCTCGGCTGGATAGGCAATGCAGGCGTTGAGATTCAGGATGTTTTGAGCGGAGAGTGTGTGCTCCAAGGCATCGTAGAGGAGACGACCAACCCCGTTTTTGCGGTGGGAGCGGTCGACGTAAATTGAAGTCTCAACGGCCCAGTCGTAGGCAGGGCGGTCATGAAACGGACCGGCGTAGGCGTAGCCGACCGGCTTACCATTCACCTCGGCGATGAGGTAGGGGTATCTCTCTAACGTGTGTTCGATTCGGCTTGCGAATTCTTCGACAGATGGAATTTCATATTCAAACGTGATGGCAGTGTCCGTCACATAGGGGGCGTAGATGTCTAAGAGGGCAGATGCGTCCTTTTTTTCTGCAAGACGAATGGTAGGAATCGTGGCTGAGTTGTGAATAGAGTCCATAATCGTTGACCTCCAATAAATGATGATAGGGATATTTTTTAATCCGTTTTTCAGACCAACTTTAGCACAAAGTGAGGGGGAAAACAAGAAATTCTGACACGGTAATAGCCTGTCTGTGAAATCTCTGTGAAAACGTGGAAATACGAAAATAAATTTGATACAATGCAGATAACGGGTACAAAAATGGATCTTTCCGTTCAAGAGATACGCACAGTGAGCGTTGACTTGAATCAATAAAATACGATGAATATGATGGATAGTCAGGAGGATGAGACGATGGATGGATTAAAAGTGCTTGTCGTGGATGACGAGGCGAGAATGAGAAAACTGGTGAAGGATTTCCTCACCGTAAAGGGATTTCAGGTTTTGGAGGCAGGTGACGGAGAGGAGGCCGTGGATATTTTCTTTAAGCAAAAAGATATTTCCCTGATTATTCTCGATGTGATGATGCCAAAGATGGACGGATGGGAAGTTTGCAGAACAATCCGCCAGTACTCCAAGGTGCCGATCATCATGCTGACGGCGCGCAGTGAGGAGAGAGATGAGCTTCAGGGATTCAAACTCGGCGTGGATGAGTATATTTCAAAACCGTTCAGCCCGAAGATCCTTGTCGCCCGTGTTGAGGCGATTCTGCGCCGGAGCAATATGACGGTCAAGGAAGTCTCCGATGTCGGTGGAATCTGTTTGGATAAACCGGCGCATCAGGTGACGATCGATGGAAAGCCGATTGATTTGAGTTACAAGGAATTTGAGCTTTTGAATTATTTCATCGACAACCAGGGAATTGCGCTCTCGAGAGAGAAGATCCTCAACAACGTGTGGAACTATGATTACTTCGGTGATGCCCGCACGATCGATACCCATGTGAAGAAACTGAGAAGCAAGATGGGTGAGAAGGGCAATTATATCAAGACAATCTGGGGTATGGGATACAAGTTTGAGGTGGATGATGACAGTCAAAAAGATTGAGAAACAGCTCCATCAGGACAAGGGAATGCGCCATTCGATCCGTCACCGGATCATGTTGATTTACATGGGGCTGATGTTGGCGACGATTCTTGCGATTCTCGTCGTCAACAACTGGTGGCTTGAGCGATATTACGTCAACCAGAAGCTGAAAGTCATGGAGGAGGCGTACAACACCGTCAATCATGAAGTGATGGAGGAAGCGCAGGACGGTGAGAGCATCAGCAGTGTAATCAGCCGGGAGCTCGAGGCAGAATGGCAGAGGTGGGGGCAGATCCCATTTGATGAGAACGGGGAGGATAATGACACTCAGACGGGTGATTCTGAAAACTCGGGAAGTTCAGAAAGTCATTGGAAGCAGAAAAAGAAGATCCAGATGGCAACGACTTCGGATCAGGACAATGATACACTTCTTGGGACAATCCGGACATTCGGGGAGAGAAACAATCTGACGACGGTTCTGATTGACAGCTCAACAGGAAAGGCATTCTTAAGTTCTGGCCGGGAGAGCGATTTCCTCGCGCAGAAAGTACAGCGCTATGTACTCGGAAAAGGCGGAAGCAATGCTGAGATTTTAAAAGAACACGATAACTATATCGTGGAGACAAACTATGACAAGCGCTCAAATGCGAGCTATATGGAAGCATGGGGATTTTTCTCGGACAACAGCACGCTCTTTATCATGTCGATGCCACTTGCGGGAATCCATGACAGTGTGATGCTTGCAAATCGTTTTACAACGTTTGTCGGACTTGCAGCGTTGATTCTCGGAACGATCATCATGTACTTTGTCGCCAATCGTGTGACGAAGCCGTTGCTTGCACTTGCGGCACTTTCGGAGAAGATGTCAAATCTCGATTTTGACGCCCACTATGAGGCAAATGCTCAGGATGAGATTGGAATTCTCGGACGAAATATGAACAACCTCTCGAGCAGGCTCAAGGACGCGATCGGAGCGCTTCAGGACGCGAACCGACAGCTCCAGCACGACATCGACGAGAAGACCCAGATCGATGAGATGCGAAAGGAATTTATCGCAAATGTCTCCCATGAACTCAAGACTCCGATTGCGTTGATTCAGGGCTATGCCGAGGGTCTGACTGAGGGAATGTGTGAGGATGAGGAGAGCCGGAATTACTACTGCGAAGTCATCATGGATGAGGCAGGAAAGATGAACAAGATGGTCAAACAGCTTCTGACACTGACGGCACTTGAGTTTGGTAACGATGCGCCGTCGATGGACACGTTTGATATCACAGAACTGATTCAGGATCTGATCCGTTCTTCGTCGATCCTTATCCAGCAGAATGAGGCGACTGTCTGTTATAATCCGGATGGACCGTGTATGGTATTTGCGGATGAGTTTAAGATCGAGGAGGTTGTGACAAACTATCTGACGAATGCAATCCATCATCTCGATGGAGAGCGACGGATCGAGATTCGCGTTGAGAAGAAGGGGGAGACTGTGAAGGTGACAGTCTTTAATACCGGAAATCCGATCCCGGAGGCAGACCTTCCGAATCTCTGGACGAAGTTCTACAAGGTTGACAAGGCGAGAACGAGGGCTTACGGCGGAAGTGGAATCGGACTCTCGATCGTCAAGGCGATCATGGACATCCATCACCAGAGCTGTGGCGTTGCAAACGTCGAGGGCGGTGTGGAATTCTGGTTTACACTTCAGGCACAGAAATAAATCCCAGGTCTTTGCGAGAGTCAGCTTGAATCATCTCCGGAATCTCCAGTGAAAAGCTAGGAAAAAAGATACAGAAAATAGTTGACAAACACTGGGAAAAGTCTTAAAATGTGAAAAAACAAAATATAAATTCAATCAAACCGATGAAGCGGAGATAAAAACAAGTCGTGCACTTACAGAGAGACGGGATGCTGAGAACCGTTAGAACGCAGTTTGTTAAATGGACCGCCGAGGGCGCAGTCAAAAGCTGGCAAATGAAATCCATCATGGACAGCTGAGTATTCTGCGACGTGAGACACGCGTGAGAGGTCAGGAATATGATGGTATTCCGTAAAGCGCACGGAAGCCGGAGTGATACAGAGCGGGCAGTTGAGAGATCAGAAACCCGATTGAGTCAGAGCTTCCGGTGAAGTGAATCAAGGTGGCACCGCGGGAAGCGTGAATGTAATAAGTCCCGTCCTTGGCAGACTTTCTATATTTGAGAGTCTGTCATGGACGGGGCTTTTTTATTTCATAAATTTATGAAACTCATAAATAAAATGCAAACCATGATTTTTATGAAATTTCGTTCCATCCATATATTCTATATTCTATCAATCGATCAATTAGAAGGAGGATAAGAGAGATGATGACGCTTGAACAGGCTAAGAAACTCGCTGAGGAAGGCAGATACGGAAGAATTCCGATGACCAGAGAGATTTATTCGGATATTCGCACCCCGCTTGAAGTTCTGAGAATTTTAAAACAGGTGAGCCGTCACTGCTATCTGCTTGAGAGTGTGGAGGAGTCGAAGCAGTGGGGACGCTACACGTTTCTCGGATTTGATCCGCTTCTCGAGATCAGCTGTCAGGACGGAACGCTGACGATCAAGGGCGCGACGACGATGAGCCAGAAAGTCGATCACCCGAAGGAGGCGATTCGCCAGATTCTTGAGGAAAACCGAAGCCCGCGCCTCAAAGATCTCCCGACGTTTACCGGTGGCCTTGTGGGATATTTCTCCTACGATTACATCAAGTACGCGGAGCCGACGCTGGATCTGGAAAAAGCCGACGAGGACTCGTTCAAGGATGTCGATCTGATGCTGTTTGACAAGGTGATCGCCTTTGACAATTTCCGCCAGAAAATCATCCTGATCGTCAACATGAAGACGGATGCAATCGAGGAAGAATACCACAAGGCAGAGCTCGAGCTTGAGCGACTCGCCTACCTGATTCGCAATGGAAATCTGGCACCCAATCAGCCGTTGAAATTAAAAGGTGAACTTCAGCCGACGTTCTCGAAAGAGAAGTACTGTGAGATGGTTGAGAAGGCAAAGCACTATATCCGCGAGGGAGATATTTTCCAGGTCGTGCTCTCAAACCGTCTGGAAGCAGAGATGGAGGGAAGCCTTCTCGATGCATACCGGGTGCTTCGGACGACGAACCCGTCTCCGTATATGTTTTACTTCTTCAGCGATGACATCGAGATTGCCGGAGCTTCCCCGGAGACGCTCGTCAAACTCACAGATGGCAAACTTTTCACCTATCCGCTTGCAGGCACGCGCCCGAGAGGGGCTTCTCAGGAAGAAGATCAGAGACTGGAGCGGGAACTGCTCGCGGACGAGAAGGAGCGCGCAGAGCACAACATGCTTGTCGATCTTGGAAGAAACGATATCGGAAAGATCAGTCGGATCGGAAGCGTGAAGGTAGAAAAATATATGGAAGTGGAGCGATATTCCCATGTGATGCATATCGGATCGACGGTGAGCGGAACGATTCGCCCGGAGTGTGACGCCGTTGATGCAGTCGATGCGATCCTTCCGGCAGGCACGCTGTCGGGTGCGCCGAAACTTCGAGCTTGTGAGATCATTCAGGAACTTGAGGGCGGTCGCAGAGGAATTTACGGAGGAGCGATCGGTTATCTCGATTTTGCGGGAAACCTCGATGTGTGTATCGCGATCCGCATTGCCTACGCAAAGCGCGGAAAAGTGTATGTGCGCTCGGGAGCCGGAATCGTTGCGGACAGCGTCGCAGAGAGTGAGTATCAGGAGTGTCTGAACAAGGCAAAGGCAGTTGTGAGTGCGATTGACACGGCACGGAAAGGAATGGAAGAATGATCGTTTTGATTGATAATTATGACAGCTTTTCTTATAACCTCTATCAGCTTGTGGGAAGCATTGATCCGGATATCCGCGTGATTCGCAATGACCAGATCACCGTCGAGGAACTTGAGGCGTTGAAACCTGAGGCGATTATTCTCTCGCCGGGGCCCGGAAGACCGGAGGATGCCGGCATCTGCATCGAGGTCGTTCAGAAACTCGGATCAAAGATCCCGATTTTTGGAGTCTGTCTCGGACACCAGTCGATCTGTAAGGCATACGGGGCGAATGTGACGTATGCAAAAGAGCTGATGCACGGAAAGGTCTCAAAGATCTCGATTCATCCGCAGAGTCGCCTGTTTGCGGGACTTGAGGATGGGATGCAGGTTGGTCGTTATCACTCACTGTCCGCAGAAGAGACGACGATGCCGGAAGAATTGCTTGTCACAGCGAGAACGGAAGATGGGGAGATCATGGCGGTCGAGCATCGAACGAGTCCGGTGTTTGGCGTGCAGTTTCATCCGGAATCGATCCTGACCCCGGATGGAAAAGCGATTTTGGAAAATTTCTTTAGAGTGTTCCGGGAAACGATTTGAGAAATTAAGAAAACATAATCTGGGAAAAATAGGAAAAAAAGAAAATAAAAAAAATAAAAAATAGAAACTTAGAGAAGAAAAAAATAGAAAAAAACATTAAAGAAGGGTATTAAAAAAGAACACGGAAAAGAAACTTGAAACTTAAAAAAAGAAAATCGAAGACGAAATTGCGAAAAGGAGAGAACAACGATGATTAAGGAAGCCATTTTAAAAGTATATAGAAATGAAAATCTTACCTACGAAGAGGCAGAGCAGGTGATGAACGAGATCATGGAGGGTGAGGCAAGTCCGGTGCAGATGAGCGCTTACCTGACCGCACTTGGCATGAAGGGAGAGACCGTTGAGGAGATCACCGCATCGGCGTCTGGAATGAGAGCGCACTGCGTTCGCCTGCTTCACAATATGGATGTGCTTGAGATTGTCGGAACGGGTGGAGACGGAGCGAATTCCTTCAATATTTCGACAACCTCCGCGCTTGTGATCTCAGCCGCAGGAATTCCGGTTGCAAAACATGGAAACCGCGCCGCTTCGAGCAAGTGCGGGGCAGCAGATGTGCTTGAGGCACTTGGCGTTGACATCACAATCTCTCCGGAGAAGAGCCGGGAACTTTTGGAAAAGATCGGAATCTGCTTCCTGTTTGCACAGAAATACCACGGTGCAATGAAATATGTGGCTCCGGTCAGAAAGGAGCTTGGAATCCGGACAATCTTTAATATCCTTGGACCTCTCGCAAATCCGGCAGGTGCCAATATGGAACTGATGGGAGTCTATGATGAGACGCTTGTGGAGCCTCTCGCTCAGGTGCTTGCAAATCTCGGCGTGAAGCGTGCGCTTGTCGTGTATGGAACGGATCATCTCGATGAGATCTCGATGAGTGCGCCTACGAAGGTCTGCGAGGTGCGGGACGGTGCGTTCACAAGTTATGAGATCACGCCGGAGCAGTTTGGATTTTCGAGATGCCAGAAAGAAGATCTCGCAGGCGGAACCCCGGAGGAGAATGCGAAGATCACGATGGCAATTTTAAATGGAGAGAGGGGACCGAAGCGAGATGCGGTGCTGATGAATGCAGGATCTGCAATTTATCTGGCAGGAAAAGCAGAGTCGATTGCAGAGGGAATCAAGATTGCCGGAGAGATCATTGACAGCGGAAAGGCAAAGAAACAGCTCGAAGCCTTTGTAAACGGATCGAGAGACCAGCTCGGGGAATAAGAAGAGTAAAAAGAATAAGGCGAGTAAGACAAATCGGAATAAGAAGAATTAGATAAAAAGAATTGGATAAGAGAAATGAAACATTTGGTTAGATGAAAATTTGGGAGAAAAAGTTCGGACAGGAGAGGAAAGTCATATGATTTTGGATGAGATTGCGGAGAAGACAAGGGCGAGAGTTCAGGAAGAAAAGAAAAAAATATCTGCACAGACAATGCGGGGACTCGCGGAGTCGCATCGGTGTCCGCAAGACAAACGCTTTCGGTTTGAGCAGGCGCTTCGGGCACCGGGACTTTCCTTTATCTGTGAGGTGAAGAAGGCTTCCCCATCAAAGGGCGTGATTGCAGAACATTTTCCGTATCTTGAGATTGCGAGAGAATATGAGGAGGCGGGGGCGAGCGCGCTCTCTGTCCTCACAGAGCCGTTTTATTTTCAGGGAAGCGACGCTTATCTCAAGGAAATTGTGGAGACAGTCTCGATCCCGGTTCTTCGGAAAGATTTTACGGTGGATTCCTATATGATTGATCAGGCAAGTGTGTTAGGGGCTTCGGCGGTGCTTTTGATCTGTGCGATTCTCGGGGACGGACAGCTGAAGGAATATCTGGCACAGGCGCATGAACTCGGACTTTCCGCTCTCGTGGAGGCGCACGATGAGCGCGAGGTTGAGCGGGCTTTGCGTGCGGGAGCAAAGATTGTCGGAGTCAACAACCGCGATTTGAGAACGTTTCAGGTTGATGTCAACAATTCCGTGCGCCTGAGAAGTCTTGTGCCAAGCGAGATCGTGTTTGTCTCGGAGAGCGGAATCCGGGGTGCGGAGGATACAAAGAGACTCTATGAAAATGGAACGGACGCGGTGCTGATCGGAGAGATGCTGATGAGAAGTGCAGATAAGGCAGAGACGCTTCGACAGCTTGGAAGAAGATAAACACGAAATGAAAATGAAACCTGGATTGCGAAAACTCAGCAAAAGAGAATCGTAAAACCGTAAAACAATTGCAAAAGAATAAATAATAATAGAAGAAATTGCAGGGAAGAGCCAAAGAATATGGACAAGAATCAGAAACACAAGATGGGAATCGAGAACGGGAAGGCAGGCACAGGCGCAAGGCGGACGAGGGTCAAAATCTGTGGACTGACCAGAGAGGAAGACATGGATGTACTCAATGAGTGCAGACCGGATTTTGCCGGGCTGGTGTTTGCGCCGAGTCGCAGACAGGTCAGTGAGGAGCAGGCAGAGAAACTTCGCGCGCGCCTGAGACCGGAGATTCCGATTGTCGGGGTGTTTGTGGATGCACCGTCGGAGCAAATTGCGCGCCTTGTGGAAAAAAGAATCATCGATGTGGTTCAGCTTCACGGCTCAGAGACGCCGAGCGATCTTGAGAATTTGCGAGAGCGTTTAAAAGGTCTTGGCAGAAAGGTTCCTCTGATCAAGGCGATTCGGATGAGCGCGGAGACGGATCTTGCGATCTGGGATCAGAGTGAGGCAGATTATCTGCTCTTGGATGCGATGCAGGCGGGAGCGGGGAAAGTGTTTGATCACAATCTGCTGGAATCGCATCTTCCGATCAGGAAGCCGTGGTTTCTTGCAGGCGGGATGAATCCCGAGAATGTCTCTTTGGCGATTGCGCGGTTCTCTCCGTTTGGCGTGGATGTCAGCAGTGGAGTCGAGACGGACGGAAAAAAAGATCCCGAAAAGATTCGGCGGATGATCGCAGAGGTGCGTTCCCATTCGTTTGATTAAGTGCTATAATGAGCGCAGGAGCAGTGCGCTGACAGTTCAGTAGTAGTGCAGGAGCAGTGTAGTAGCGCAGACTTGCGAGTGTTGACTTGAAAAACATGCATATAGGATACTTATAACATTTATAAGACGCATATAAGATGTATATAAGATGTATATAAGATGCATGCAAGATATATACAAGATACGGGAGAGGACTGGGATCATGGAACTTGGATCAGAAGAAAAATCGTATATCAGAGAACATGCAAAAGAGGGATATGAACTCTTAAAAGAGCTGGCGCAGATTCCGGCGCCTTCGAATCATGAGGAGCGTCGAACCGAGTTTTGCAAGAACTGGCTTGAGAAAAATGGGGCAAGCGGAGTCTATGTGGATGATGTTGGAAATGTGATCTATCCCCATCATGTGACGGAGACGAATCCAGTGATTGTTTTTATGGCACATATGGATGTCGTATTTCCGGATGAGACACCTCTTCCGTGGAAGGAGGAGGGCGATCGCCTTTGTTGCCCAGGAGTCGGGGATGACACCACAAATCTTGTCGCCCTCCTGCTTTCCGCAAGATACGTTGCAGAGCGGGATTTAAAACCGGAAGACGGCTGTGGCGTTCTCTTTGTGTGCAACACGGGAGAGGAAGGACTTGGAAACCTGAGAGGTTCCCGAAAAATCTGTGAGGATTATGGCAGTCGGATCAAGGCGTTTACGAGTTTTGACTGCACAATGGACACGATCGCCTGTCGGGCGGTCGGTTCGGAGCGCTTCCGCGTGAGTGTGAAGACCGAGGGCGGACATTCTTACAGTTGCTTTGGCAATCCCAATGCGATTGCAGTCATGGCAGATCTGATTCGGGAGATTTATGCGATCTCTGTGCCGGCGGGCGGAAAGACGACCTACAACGTCGGTGTAATTGAGGGTGGGACCTCGGTCAACACGATTGCGCAGGAAGTCCATATGCTCTGCGAGTATCGCTCGGATGACGCAGATAGTCTTGACTGGATGAAGGCGCGTTTTGCGGAGATTTTTTCAAAGAAGAGAGAAGGCGCCGAGGTATCGGTGGAGGTTGTCGGTCTGCGCCCGTGTGAGCGGTTGAATGAGGAGCAGAAAAAGGTTCGCGAAGAAATGCTTGATTTTGCGAAAGAGACGCTTGCGCGCATAACCGGAAAGACACCGGCACTTGTTCCGATTTCGACGGACTGCAACATTCCGCTCTCGATGGGAATTCCGAGCGTGTGCTACGGAACGTGTTTTGGAGCGGGCGCGCACACGAGAGAGGAGTATGTGGAAAAGAGTTCTCTTGAGCTGGGGTATGAGACCGCACTGAGCGGAGTGCTGAGATATTTTTCAAAATAAAATTTAAACTTTATAACTTTACAATTCATAAAAATTATAAAGTTATAAAGCAGAAAAACCTCCATTGCCAGAACAGAAAACGAAGTATCCGTCAGGCTGTGGAGGTTTTGTGTTGCGGATAGAGTCTTGAAATCTTGTCTGAGAGCCTTTACTGCTCGTCCATATCGTCTCCGAGTTCATTGTAACGGGAGGTATCGTAAGGGCGAATCAAATTTGGATCGACGTTGTTTTGAACAAGCGTGATCAGGTCTCTCATATTCACATGCTGATCCTTCATCTCCTCGCGGGTTGCCGGGACGTAGTGTTCGAGGATCGGGAGAACGATCAGGATTGTGATACCGGCGGTGAAGCCACCGTTGTAGAGGACGAAACCGCCGTGGAGTGCACTTGTCGCCGTACAGATTGAGGCGCACAGGAATCCGCAGGCGATTCCGGCGCGGGTGCCGTAACGTCCGACAATCGGGCTCATTCCCGTCGCGAACGCTGCTCCGTTTAGATAGCCCTGCATCGAGATCGACCAGGTGAGCTGTCTTCCGTTGATGTGGCAGAAGAACAGTGTGAAGAGGTACAGGCACTCATAGCCGAGGAGAATCGGCAGGATGTTGCGCGGATGCTGACCCATTGCAGTGAACGTCAGAGCGGCGAGCACGATTCCGAAAGTCGGTCCGGTAAAGCCTGCGCCCTCGGAAAACTGAATGGCGAGATTTAAGTAAATCAAGAAGATACAGCCGTAAAATCCGATGTTCATCAGGCAGATCGGCATGCCGTATTTTTCTGCAAAGTCACTGCGAAATCCGGTATCCTTGAACAGATGTTTCAGTCCGTGAAGACTTTTTCCGTTCAAAATATATCCGCTGAGGATGCAGATCGCAAAGATCGTCAGGTAAAAGCAGTTTCCATAGAAGCGGAAGCTGTGACCGAACTGCTCATAGACCGGAGTGTCCACAACGAGGGAGGTTGGCACCTCAATTCCCATCGTGCGGTACATGAAGTTGAACACGAGGAAACCGAAGATTCCGAATGCGAGTCCACCGTTGTACAGGTTATATCCCTTATGCCAAGCGTGTGCACCGGGCAGGATTGCCGGCACGACGAAACCGAGCATCAGGCTAAACAGGATCGCGAGGATTACTCCTTTGGCGGTGAGCTGTACCTGACCAAAAACGAAATCGTTTCCGATCGTGTAGCGGAACAGAAATTCGCTGATGAAAGGAGCAAACGAGGTGGTAAACATGCAGACATGCAGGTTGCTCTTAAAATTTAAGTGTTTTAATTTTAAATAGATGAAAGGGGTGAACAGGCAGGGCAACATGTTCAGGATGTTTAAGCCGTAAAAACAATGTGCCACAACAAGAAAATATCCCGCCATTGTGTTGGCGCGGGACTCACCTTTGAGACTGACCATGAGAATGGCGCACAGAAGACCGCAGGCTCCAGCATTGAGCATGGCGCTTGAGAGACCGCCGACGGCGAAGTAATCGGTCACGAGGGGACATGGAGTGATCATGATTAGATACCATCCATATAAAACCGCAGAAATCGTTTTCCTCGTATATAATGTAGCGATTCCTGCTGAAATAAGAAATGCGGTAGAGAAACCGAAAGCGATGCCGTTGATGATCCGGCTGTTTTGTTTGGCATTCATAGCTGAAGAAAATCCCCCTGAATCATATAAAGTAGTATATAAAGTAGTAATTGCTTCTTAACATAATCATAACATGATTTATTGAGAAAAACCTGTTTTTTTATAAAAACAATAAGAAATCGAAAAAAACGGGGCAGGATTTGGTGAAAATGAGCATAAAAGTTGGGATTTCGTTCCAGCGTGCGGGATTTGCAGACTGGAGCAGAGGGGAATGAAAACGATTTGAAAAATAAAATGTAAAAAAATGTAAAATAGTGGTTGACATTTTGTTGAGGGTCTGGTAATATAATGGACGCACCGCAAAACGGAGCAACGATCTGAAAAACGATCGAAAAAATAAAATAAAAAAGTGCTTGACAAACCCAAACAGCTCTGATATAATGAACGAGTTGCTGATGAGAAACAAGCAACAAAATAAGCAACAAACTGAACCTTGAAAATGAAAGATTGAACAGTGTTTAAAACCCTGAAAATTCTTATAAAAAAGAGTCTTTTGGTAAAGACATCTTTGGATTGAGAAATTCAGAACAAAAACAAACCAAACAACAGTAGAACGGTTTAATAATTAGCTAGTGGTTAATCATTGGATCGGGAAACAAACTTTAATTTGAGAGTTTGATCCTGGCTCAGGATGAACGCTGGCGGCGTGCTTAACACATGCAAGTCGAGCGAAGCACTTATGATTGATTTTTTCGGAATGATTTCATTTGTGACTGAGCGGCGGACGGGTGAGTAACGCGTGGGTAACCTGCCTCATACAGGGGGATAACAGTTAGAAATGACTGCTAATACCGCATAAGCGCACGGCATCGCATGATGCAGTGTGAAAAACTCCGGTGGTATGAGATGGACCCGCGTTTGATTAGCTAGTTGGTGA
>NZ_JBNMIQ010000019.1:0-59316 GCF_050873365.1 Brotaphodocola sp.
ATCACTTTATTTCGATACTTAATGCACATAATCAGATGATAATTTAGTAAAAATACTGAATGATTATTCGTGTCAAGATTCATTTTATAAATACCTCTTATCTCAATTACGACTGAATGATAAGAAGATTATAATATGACCAAAAATAAAAGTCAACGCCGTGTATCTCGCAATTCATCCCACCACCTACACATTTGTTTAGAGGTGGGGGATTTCTTGCTCACAGCGTGTTAAATTTGGGTATAAAAAATACACCCCTTGCAGGGTGCTCGGAAAATGATATAATTCAGTTGCGCTTTGGATTACATCATCTTCCGGACAACCGGCAAGAGTAATTCTGCGAAAAGACCGTTCCTGTTGGCGCAGGGGCGGTTTTTTCATGTTTAACAGAAAAATGTTTGATCGTTAAATTGTTTTATCCATTCTTCTATGATGTCAGCACTGTTCGCTTCTATCATTCTAAGAATTCCACGAAGAATTTTGGGCGGAATTTTTGAATTGTTATTGCAAAGCAGAGCATGACCAGTTTTTGTGATCCAGACTTTAGTAGCGTTCTGGTAAGGCTTTCCTTCTGCGATATGCACATGAACTGGCTCTAATGGTCTTCCTTCGTTTGACCAGAAGTAAACCCTGTAAGATCCAATCCTAAAAATTTGAGGCATTCAATACGCCTCCTTCTTGTGCAAACTCCATGATAAGATGAGCATTATCTTGAATCAGACGCTTAAAATAGTCCATTTCTTGTTCGGAATATCCATGAATACTTTCCCATGTGTAGTCCGGAAGATAACAAGTTGCATCATGAAAACCATCTTTCTCATCGGGTGTTTCAATATAAACCTTTACTCGACCATCTGGATGCATCTCAGAGTGCGTGATCTCAGTATCATCATTTAGTGTCATGTATGGGTACATCATAAAGAACACATCCTTTCTAAAACTCAATCTGCATATTCTGTCAATTCTGTAAAGTCATCGATGGAATTAGTGAAACTTCTTCTCAAATAATCATTTCCGCCATCAACTGCAACTTTGCCACAACTACAAAATTTAAAATCATGTCTATCTTTTGATATGATAATATCTCCGCAATAGTTGCACTTAATCTTATTTACTTTTATCTTTTTGTCCATACAGCTTTTATAAACAACTCCTAAATCTACTCTAATCAATCAGATCATCAATCCTGATCGTCAGTCCCTGATAAATTCCAACAGAAATTTCTTGTGAGAAAGAATAAATGACTGGTGCAGCGTCCTCTTCGTAATGATACACCGTCACGCGTTCTTTGGCAGGATCAACAATCCAATATTCTCGAACACCAGCTTCTGAATAGATAGTGTTCTTCAAGCTATAATCCATTTTTCGGCTGGCAGGTGATACGATTTCAAAAATCAGATCTGGAGCGCCTGTGCATCCACGATCAGTCAGTTTGTTTGGATCACAGATCACGGAAATGTCCGGCTCTACCCATTTTCGATCATCAGCGTCAAGATTTACGGCAAATGGCGATGGATAAACCTGACAATTTCCGTGATGGCTCCGAATGAAGTCGCGGATTGTTCCAGACAGTTCCATTACCAGACGCTGATGAATTCGGCTCGGCGGTGCCATTGCATAAAGACGACCATCAATCAGTTCGGCGCGTTCGCCTTCCGGCAAGTTCCAGTAATCTTCAGATGTATATACCTTTGGTAATGGCATAAGCAAGACCTCCTTTTTCTTCTTGATAAAAAATTCTTTTGCCCCCAAATGTTATCCGCAAAAATCGTGAAAGAATAAATTCGCCATATTCCTTTATGTGCGTAGCAACAAATGGTAGTCATAGCACAAATTGCTTATTTCATTTATATTTTCCCTTATGTTTAAGTAATATTATAGGTAAAAAATAGAAACATGTCAATTTGGGATGTCTAAGCAGGATGTAAGATTTATCAAACATTTTTCAGATAAAAATAAAAGTTCCTTTTCAGTCTACGATATGGTAAAATTAAAACAGAATAGCACGAAAAGAAAACACAGAAAGGAAAGTAAACGAATATGGGACAGCAGGATAAGAGCAATAGTCTTGGAAAATTTATTTCTTTTATTTTACGGCATCATCCAGAAGCTGTCGGTATTGAAGTGGATGAGCATGGTTGGGCAGATACAGAAGAGTTGATTCATGGGATCGCACAGAGCAGAAACTTTGATATGCAGATGTTGGAAGAAATCGTGAGAACGGATTCGAAACAGAGATATTCTTTCAATGAAGATAAAACGTTAATCCGGGCAAATCAGGGTCATTCCATTCCTGTGGATGTTGAATTGGAACAAAAGAATCCGCCAGAAATCTTATGGCATGGGACCGCCGAGAAGTATGTGGAATCCATCAACCAGATTGGATTAATCCGCAAATCCAGACTGTATGTGCATTTATCAAAAGATTATGAGACTGCAAAAACAGTTGGAAGCCGGCATGGAAAACCATTTGTCTATCAGGTAAATGCAAAACAAATGGCAGATGATGGATATCCGTTTTATTTGTCTGTAAATGGAGTGTGGTTGACAAAAGAAGTACCTGTACGGTATCTCAGTATCACACAGTTGTAAAAAGAGTCGTAGAAGAACCAGAATACAGAAAAGAAGAGAACAAAAGGATAAAATCTCAAGACAGTAAAGGTCAAGATAATATAGGCAAAAAATAATAACAAAAAGAATAAATCATGCAGAATAATAAAAAATAATTCAGAACACAATATGCAGAATGAAAAATGAAGGAGGAAGAAAATGAGTAGAGTTGATTTTGGTGCGAAGCCGATTTTGTATCCAATGCCGGTATTGATTGTCGGAACATATGACGAGAATGGAGTTCCGGATGCGATGAATGCCGCTTGGGGATCGATCACCGATATGAACGAGATCTCCATCAGCATGTCCGAGCATAAGACAACGGAAAATATTGCAAAAACAGGAGCTTTTACTGTCAGCATGGCGACGGAAGATACGGTTATTCCCTGTGATTATGTGGGTGTGGAATCTGCGAAGAAGACGCCTGACAAATTTGCAAGAGCAGGTTTCCATGCAGTGAAGAGTACCCGCGTGAATGCCCCACTGATTGAGGAGCTTCCTCTGGCACTGGAATGTAAGCTGAAGAGCTTTGAGGATGGAATTCTGATTGGTGAAATCGTCAATGTGACGGCGGACGAGAGTATTCTCACCGATGGAAAAGTAGATCCGGCAAAGCTCAAACCGATCATCTTTGATCCGGTCAATAATACCTATATGGGACTGGGAAAGGTTGTTGGCAAGGCATTTGTGGATGGAAAACAGCTCAAATAAAAATTCAGACAATACAAAGAACCCAAAAAGCCAAGAACACTAAGAAAATAAAAAACTAAGAGAGCGAATTAAAGAAAGAGACGAGGCTCTGGAATATACCGACTTCCAAAAGTTAGACACAAGATCTAATAATTGGCAGTCGGTATTTTTATGGCCAAATATAGCGATGAAAATATAGCGATGAATTTGAGAAAAAAGTGAAGCTATTTAAAATTGTGTAAATTTTTCGTTAAAATTGACAGAAATTAGGATATGAGTATAATAACATATAGGATTAAACTTATAGGTGTTATATGTACGAGGTATAATGAGACACAAAGCCACAAAGTCAAAAATCGGAGATTGAGAAAATAGGAGATTGAAAGTGTATGGGGAAACTGTTCAAATTTATCAAGCTTATCAGGCAGGCAGATCAAAATGACTAAGGGGAGGGGCAGACAACAGATATGAATAAGATAAGAATTTCTATGCAAAAATATGGATCGATTCTTTTGTTCCTTGTTCTGTTTCTGACAGTGCTTTCTCCAATTTATGTATCAGCAAATGAATTTTCAAATTTTTCAAATAATTTTTCAAACAAATCTTCAAATAAATCTTCTATTGAATCCTTCAACGAATCCATGAATGACTCTTCAAAAGAGTCTTCAGAGTCTTCCGATGAGTCGTTAAACGAATCCTCCAAGAAGGTTGTTCGGATCGGTATGTTTGAAGATACTTATAACGTTGTCAATGAAGATGGGGAAATCAGCGGGTATGGATATGAATATATCCAGAAAATTGCGGGGTATACAGGCTGGACGTATGAGTATGTGCAGGCAGACTGGTCGGATTGTTTTGAAAAGCTGAAAAACGGGGAAATCGATATCCTGAATGGTATTTCCTACACCGAAGAGCGTGCCGAAAATATGCTTTTTTCTGACATTCCGATGGGGCAGGAACGGTATTATATTTATGCAGATATAGCGAATACAGATATCTCCTTTTCTGATCTGAATTCATTTGATGGGAAACGGATTGGAGTGCTCAAGGATAATATGCCGGAGATTGTGTTGAACGAGTGGGAAAAGAAGAATAATCTGCACTCACAACACATCGGTATTTCGAGCGGGGAAGAAGTCCTAAATAATTTAAAAAATGACAAAATGGATTGTTTTGTCTCGGTAGAGGAGCATTGGGACCAGGAAAACATCTTACCGGTAATCAATATCGGTAGCTCAGACATCTATTATGCGATCAATAAAGACCGTTTGGATCTGAAAGAAGAGTTGGACGGAGCGATGCGTCGAATCACAAATGACAAACCATTTTATGCAGATGAACTTTATAATCAGTATCTCTCCACTCCAAGAGTAGCGATTCTTTCCAAAGAAGAGCGGGTGTGGTTAAAGGAACATGGTCCGATTCGGATTGGTTATCTCTCAGATGATCCCGGTATTAGCCTCACGGGTTTCGCGAATTCCGGTCAGAATAAGAATAAAAATGTGATTGACGATTATATCAATTATGCGAAGAATTGTATGACAAATCAAGAACTATCTTTTGAGACAGTAGGATTTGACTCGATTGAGGCACAGCTTGAAGGATTGAAAAATGGCAAGATCGATCTGATCTTTAAAGTTCCAATGAATCCCTATTATGCGGAGAAAAATAACCTCTCATTATCAGATGTTGTCATGTCAATTCCGTATATTGCTGTCACCACGCAGGGATTTTTGGAAGAGAACGATGAGAGAACCGTTGCCATAGAAAAAGATAATCTGGAACAGAAGTGGTACATAAATTATAGCTATCCGAGTTGGAAAATTGTGGAGTGCGACTCAGTGAAAGAAGCCGAGCAAATGGTTCGACATGGGACGGCGGATTGTCTGATTGCCAGATCCGGACAGCTCAGAAAATACATGAAGAGCAATAAATTTCATGTATTCTTACTCGAAAAGAATGAAAAGATATCGTTTGGCGTAAACCGGGAAGAGGAAAAGCTGTTGTCGATCCTGAATAAGACGCTGATCACTATGCCATCTTCCATGCTTACAAATGCGTTGTCCATGTATGATGACAGCTTGAAGAGAGTTACGGTGACGGATTTTATCAACGATAATTTCTGGGGTGTTCTCATAACCTTCACCATTATAGTTGTGTTTATCTCTATCATTCTTGGACTGTTGAGAAAATCAACGCTTGCGGAAACAAAGGCGAAAGAGGCAATGAAACTTGCAGAAAGTGCGAATAATGCAAAATCTAATTTTTTGTTTAACATGTCGCATGATATTCGCACACCGATGAATGCAATTCTCGGGTTTGCGGAGTTAGCTGAAAAGAAAGTGGACGAGCCTCAGATGATTAAGGATTATCTTCATAAAATCAGAGTGAGCGGAACAGGAATGATGCTGATCTTGGATAAGGTGCTTGAATTTTCTCGCATTGAATCCGGAAAGACCATTCTGGAGGAGAGTCCGCAGGACTGCGAAAAAGTGTTGGAATCCTGTATGATCATGATGAATCCTTCCATAGAGAAGAAACATCTTCAGGTAACCATAGAAAAGCATCTTCAAATGCCATATGTCTATTTGGATGAGGCACGGATGACGGAAGTTGTTTTGAATATTCTCAGCAATGCAATCAAGTACACTGCGGATGGTGGAAAGATTCACTGTACAATGAGGCAATTCTCACATCCTACTATGGCTGATAAGATTTATCTGGAATTGTCAGTTGCCGATAATGGAGTTGGAATGTCGAAAGAATTCCAGAAACGCATTTTTGAATTATTTGCGAGAGAGCACTCCACAACGATCAGTGGAGTCCCGGGCACCGGACTTGGTATGGCGATCACAAAAAAACTGGTTGAATTGATGGATGGAACAATTCGTGTTGAAAGTCAGATTGGAGAGGGTTCTACGGTATCGGTCAGAGTTCCATTGCGCATCGCCTCCTATGAGGATACACAGCCGAAAAAAAGCAGTACATTTCTTGCCGAGAAAGAGCAGTTGCATGGAAAACGCATTCTGCTTGCAGAAGATAACGACCTCAATGCAGAAATTGCAATAACTCTGTTAGAAGAGGAAGGCTTACAGATTGATCGAGTGGCAGATGGCGTAGAATGTGTAGAAAAACTGGATCACTCTGATCCGGGATATTATGCACTGATTCTTATGGATATCCAGATGCCAGATATGAATGGATATCAGGCAACAGAAAAAATTCGTCAGCTTCCGGATAAAAGGAAAGCCGATATTCCTATTATTGCGATGACGGCGAATGCGTTTGCAGAGGATAAGGCAAAGGCAATCTCAGTCGGAATGAATGACCATGTAGCAAAACCGATTGATATGAATGTTCTCATTGAAAAAATATTGAATTATCTATAAGGAATCATAATGTTGAATGATCTATTGAATGATCTATATTGTTTATGAAATAATCTTTGACGCGACTGTCATAAAGAAAAGGGGAAAACGTGGACATTTTATCAGATAGAATCTGCGAGTGAATAAACTTTAAATCGATTTGCATCTTATGCGGATGACTTGGATGGAATATCCTCCTGAAAAAAATATGAATAAAAATAATAACAAGTTAAGTAAGCAGATTCGTTTTTACAAGCAAATCCGTATCTTTTTGAGCTTTGTTTTGCTTTTCTCGATGAGTGTTTCTCAGATTCCGATCTCTGCAAGAACAGAAGAAATGCAAAAAGCAGAGAAAAAAATAGAAGGAAGCAAAAGCACAGAGAAAAATACAGAAGAAAATATAGACGGAAACACAAAAGAAGGCACAAAAGAAGACACAAAAGAAAGAGCAAAAGAAAGCACAGAAGGCAACGCAAAAGAAACCGAACAGGCAAACGAGGGAAAACAGGAAGAGGAAAGCCGACAGGAAGGCAAGCAGGAGATCGTTCGCGTAGGCTGGTATGAAGATTCTTACAACATCACCGGAAAGAATGGCGAGCGGAGCGGATATGGTTACGAATTTCAGCAGGCAGTGTCTGCTTATACCGACTGGACTTATGAATATACCGTGGCCGACTGGTCTGAGTTGCTTAGGAAAGTACAGAATGGTGAAATTGATCTGATGAGTGGAGTCTCCTATACGGATGAGCGAGCAAAATCCATGCTGTTTTCTGAATTGCCGATGGGAGAGGAGAAGTATATCCTGTACGCAGATCTCACCAATACCGATATTTCCAGCTCGGATTTAAAAACCCTGAATGGAAAGCGCGTCGGTGTGCTGGAGGGAAGTATACACGAAACTTTCTTCAATACTTGGGAAAAGGAACACAACCTGCATCTGCAACATGTGTACATCACCGGTTTTGAGGATGCGAAGGAAAAAATTGCAAACCATGAACTGGACTGTCTGGTCTCTGCGGAAGCACCTCAGTGTGTGGAAATTGGTCTGTCTGCGATTTTCACGGTTGGAGGATCAGGGATTTATTTTGCGATCAACAAAGATCGCCCGGATTTAAAAGAAGAACTCGACAACGCCATGCGCGAATTGGAGCGGGATAAGCCGTTTTTTGCAGACCAGCTTTATCAAAAATATCTCTCAGCGGTCTCGAGCCCGACGCTTTCCGCAAGAGAGCAGGAATGGCTTTCCAACCACGGAGCCATTAAGGTTGGCTATGTGGATCATGATTTGGGTGTCAGTGCAGTCGATTATGAAAATGGTGAGATTGTTGGCATTATCAATGATTATGTAGCATATGCAAAAGACTGTCTCGGTCCTCAGACCCTGGATTTTGAGCTGGTCGGTTTTCACTCTCAGGAGGAGCAGTTTGAAGCCTTAAAGGATCACAAGATCGATATGGTTTTCCATGTCAGTCAAAATCCTTATGTGGCAGAGAAAAATCAGTTTGCACTGTCCAATACCGTCTGGACGTTTAACTTGGCTGGCATCACATCCAACCGAGTTTTTGATGAGAACGAGGAAAACAGTGTGGCCGTTCCCAAAGATGACTTTGTGTTAAAAGCCTACATTTCGTATAATTATCCAAAATGGGAAATTGTAGAGTGTGATTCCATGAAAGACGCGGAGCAGGCAGTACGAAAAGGACAAGTCGACTGCTTTCTCGTCAATGCCAGCAAGGTGGCGACCTACACAGAGAATCATCTGTTGCGCAGTGTCTTTTTGACGCAACAGAACAATACCTCTTTTGCGGTTAATCGGGGCAATACTATTTTGCTTTCCATTTTGAACAAAACCTTGAAGACCATACCGAGTTCCATGCTCACCGGGGCTTTATCGATGTATGACAGTGTGGTTGGAAAAGTTACGATTGTTGACTTTGTGAAGGATAATTTGCTGGTCGTTTCGCTTACCCTTCTCTCGCTGTTTTTGCTGGTTTTACTCGTAGTTCTCAACTTCTTAAAGAAAGCGAGAAAAGCGACGGCTCAGGCTTTAAATCTGAATAAAAAGTTACAGGAAAGCCAAAATGACTTGCAATCTGCATTATTGCAGGCAGAGAGTGCCAATTCGGCAAAGACAACCTTCCTCAATAACATGTCACATGACATCCGAACGCCGATGAATGCGATTGTCGGAATCACGAATCTGATGGAACATGAGGAGGGCACATCTGAGAAAATGCATTCTTACATACAAAAAGTGCAGATTTCCAGTCGCCACCTGCTTGGATTGATCAATGACATTCTCGATATGAGCAGAATTGAGTCCAATGAGGTTGTGTTAAATCAGGAGGAGGTCAGTCTCGCTGAGCAGATTGGTCAGATCGACAGTATTATTCGCGCTCAAACAAACGAAAACCATCAGACGTTTCATATTTATGTCAATGAAATCAAGCATGAATATCTGATCGGGGATGGAGTCAGACTGCGACAGATCTTCCTGAATTTGTTGTCGAATGCGGTGAAATATACGCCGAACGGAGGAACCATCACCTTTGAGTTGACAGAAGTTCCCTGTGAGATTTCGGGATATGCAAGGTTTGTGTATACGGTGACAGACAACGGATACGGAATGACAGAAGAATTCATGAAACATATTTTTGAACCCTTTACCCGGGCAGAGAACTCCATGATCAATAAAGTGCAGGGAACAGGACTTGGAATGACGATCACAAAGAACATCGTAGATCTGATGGGCGGAGAAATCCATGTTGAGAGTGCAGTCGGAAAAGGCAGTCGCTTTACCGTTACGCTGGTGCTCCCGATTGATGAAACGGTCAGTCATGAAGTGGGAGTCGATCGTGTTCTTCTGGTCTCAGCAGATGACAGACTGATCAACAATGTGAAGGCAGGAATTGCGGAGAGCCATGTACGACTTGGAATTGTATCAACGGAAGAGGAGGCAAAAGCGTGGCTGGAACAAGAGGGAACGGATGTCATTATGTTGGCAGGCTGTCTGAAATATAAGAGTCTTGCAGAGACAGTATCCACGTTGAGGGCAGTGGCAGAAACAGCGATTCTTGTCTTCTGTGTGGATTATGCGCAGGAGGATCATGTACAGTCGATGCTGACTGCCAGCGGAATTGACGGAATGATCTTGCGCCCGTTCTTCCTTTCGAATCTTGCGCTTGCCATCGCCCGGACTCGGACAAGTTCCGTTACCCGGACGAAAAACAGCACGATTTTGAATGGAATGCATTTCCTTTGTGCGGAAGACAATGAGCTGAACGCAGAAATTTTGTCAGAGCTTCTGCATATGTATGGTGCTTCCTGCACGATTTATCCGGATGGCGAAAAGATTGTGGAAGCCTTCAAAACGCTGAAACCGGGAGATTGTGATGCAATTCTGATGGATGTTCAGATGCCGATTATGAACGGAATTGAGGCAACAAGAGCAATCCGAGACAGCAAAAATCCTCTCGGAAAAGAGATCTTGATCATTGCAATGACGGCGAATGCCTTTTCCGAGGATGTGCAACTTTGTCTGGGAGCCGGAATGGACGCTCATATTTCCAAGCCTCTCGATATAGCCGTGCTGGAGAAAACATTGCGCGGACTCGCAGAGAAAAGACACAGATAGGAGGATATGATTCTTTCTAAAATGTTAAAGAGGACAATCCGGACACCTGCAAAAAGAGGAGTGTATGTGAAAATGCACTCCTCTTTTTGCAAAACAGACGAAAAAATGACAAACATCGACATGAAACTATAAAATTTCAACAAAAACATTGGTTAGAAAATGTTTACATATTCCCCAAGACATGTTATATTTGAGACAGATCTTATAAATCTGTCTCATTTTTTAAGGGGAGGAACTATGATTACCTATCAGGATGTCAAAACGGTTTACGATCTCGTGCAGAATGCCGGTCGTGAACACGGAGACCGTGTGTTTCTGGAGTATGAAGAGAATGAAAAGGTATTTCGCGTGACGTATCGCCAATTTGCAGAGGATTGCGATGCGATTGCAACGTGGGCGAGAGAGAAGAGAGCAAAAGTTGGTCACAAGCTCAAAGTGGGACTGCTCGGAATCAGCAGTTACCATTACCTTGCTGTGCTTCTCGGTGTGATGTCGGGCGGTGATACGGGAATTCCGCTGGATGTGCAGATGAATGCGGAGAAACTCGCAGATTGCCTCAATCGTTCCGATGTGGATGTCCTGTTTTACGACTGGGAGTTTCATCCGATCACCGATGATGTGCGCCCGAACTGTCCAAATGTGACCGAGTACATTTCGTTACAGCACGGCAAACACGTTCCATGCTCCGACCAGATTCTTAAGAAGTATGCCGGACAGAAAGTTCCGTCGGACGCAAAGGAAGATGAGTGTGCTATGATTCTCTTTACTTCCGGAACAACCGGACGGGGAAAAGGCGTCATGCTTTCCAATGGAAATCTGATGGACAATACGTTTTGTACAACAGATCTGCAGAATCCGGAGGATGAAGTTTACCTGAATGTTCTGCCGATTCACCATGTATTTTGCTTAAACGGAGATGTTTTCACGGTCATGCGCTATGGCGGAATCCTGTGCTTAAACCGGGATATGAAAAAGCTCGCGGATCACATTTTGCTGTTTGAGCCGACTGTGATGCGCCTAGTTCCGATGATGGCAAAGACGCTCTACAATCGAATTGCGATTCTGAGCCGTCAGAAACCGGAGATCCCGATCCGAAAGATCAAGGAGCAGATTCTAGGTCGACGCCTTCACAAGATCATCAGCGGTGGCGGTTACCTCGCACCGGATCTTGCAAAGAATTATCAGCGACTTGGAATCTCGATCGCACAGGGATACGGAATGTCCGAGTGTTCCCCTAAAATCTCCTCGCCGGATTGGTCACGACCGGATAAAGTGGATTCCGTCGGAAAGATTGTTGATCGCTGTCAGGTTCGCATTGTCGATGGAGAGATTCAGGTCAAGAGTCCGTCGGTGATGATGGGATATTACAAAGAGCCGGAGAAGACTGCGAAGGCGATCACCGAGGATGGATGGCTGTGCACCGGTGATCTCGGACGCGTGGACGATGAGGGCTTTTTGTATCTGACCGGAAGAAAGAAGAACCTGATTATCCTCAGCAACGGCGAGAATGTGGCACCGGAAGAAATCGAAAATATGTTTGAGGATGATCGCCTGATCGAAGATATTCTCGTGTACGGGGCAGATGATATGATCTGTGCGGAAGTTTATCCGAATTACAAATACGCGGAAGTCGCAGGAATCGAGGACATTGAAAAAACGGTATCCGCGATTGTCAAGAAGCACAATCAGGAGTTGCCAACGTTCAAGCGCATCATGCGCTGTACAATCCGTGAGACTCCGTTTGCAAAGACATCCTCCAAGAAAATCATCCGCAACCAGTATTTTGAGGGAAAGAAACTTGAAAAACAGGAAGAGCAGAATCTTCGCATGCCGGAGACGGAGTGTCAGAAACGGATTTATGAGTGTGTCGCAGGGGTACTCGGTCACAAAAAATTTGGAATCGATACGCCACTTTATGAGGCAGGACTTGACTCACTCGGAAGTGTGCTGTTGCTGACAGATCTCTATAAAACCATCAAGCTCTCGATGACGCTTGACGATCTTGTGAAGCATGATACCATCTTAAAACTGGAAGCTCTGGCAAGTACAGAGGACGAGAAGCATCAAGTCGATTACAGCGTTCGCCCGGTCTATCCGCTCACGAATCTTCAGCTGTATTTTGCCTATGTGATGAGAGGAAACACGACTGCCAATCTGCCGTTCCTCTATAAGCTGGATGAGAGGGTCGATCTGCGAAGACTGAAATTTGCGGTGGAATGGCTGTTTGAGATTCATCCGGAACTCAAGGCGATTATTCAGATGGCAGAGGGAAGATATCAGATTTTCCGTGATGACAAGCGAAAGATTGAGATTCCGATCACACATCTGAGCGATGAGCAGTGGGAGAAGACAAGAGAGAATCTGCTCTACCCCTATCTGTATGGAGAGGGCGAGAATTTGTACCACATTGGAATCTATCAGACGGATTCTGCAAATTATTTCTTCTTCGATATTGCACACATTATGGGCGATGGCATGACGATGAATGTGCTGTTTGAGGATTTGAATCAGCTTTATCTCAGAAAAGCGGTGGAGCCGGAGAGCTATACGTTCTACGAGTACATTCTCGATGAGAAAGATCGGGATGCAAGAGGACTTCGCACAAAGAATGAAGAGTATTTCCAGAACCTGATGAAGGGATTCAAGATTCGAAAGAGCATTCTGACGAGACCGGATGATTACGATCTTGAGCATGGAATCGATGCGGTTTTAAGAGGGCGTTTCCAGAAACTCAGCCGTCATCAGGTTACGGCATTTTGTAAGAAATACGGCGTCTCCGAGAATGTCTTTTTCCTGACCGCATACAATCTCAGCATTGGTATTTTCAGCAATGAGGACGACACCGTATGTTCATCGATTCACAGTGGAAGAACGGACAGCCGTTGGAATCGTCTTGCCGGTCCGCTGTTTTTGACCTACTATTTCCGCTGCACGCCAGACATTGACCAGACCGTGCCGGAACTCTTAAAGGTCTCCGGAAAACAGATCGTCGACACGATGCGCTGTTACATCTCTAATCTTCATGCGGACGAAATGTTCTTCCAGTACCAGGGCGATCTCTTGAACATTGGAACAATCGGCGGTTATCCGGCAAAGCGCGAAAAAATGCAACTCGATGCACTTCCGTTCCATCTTCAGGTATTCACCGATGAGAAGGGATATTACTACGAGCTTCGCTACTGGGAAAATCGTTTTGACCGGGCACAGCTTGAGTGCTTCATGACGATCATGGAGACTCTGATGGAAGCAATGCAGGAAGAAACTCTGGTTCGCCGTCTGAAACGTCATCTTCCGGACAAGCTCTTCCCTCTGCACTACACGGTGACCGCAGATCAGTTAAATCACACGGTTCAGCACCAGCTCTTAAGAAATGTGGATGGAAAAGAGCCGGTTAAGGTTTATGTATTTGATAAAAACTGCCGGAAAAAACCGTTTGGTGCGTGGGGCGAACTCTATGTGATGGATTATGAGCCGGACACTTGGAAAGATCGCATCACAAACCCGTATGGTCCTGGCATGCTCTACCAGACTGGATACATCGCGAGAATTCTTCCGGACGGATCGCTTGATCTTTTAGAAAATGGTGGACGCACGATTCTTCAGGAAGGTCTGACCGGTCGTCATTTCCTTGATCTGTATAAACTTGAGAGCACGCTCTGCCATTATCCGGGAATTGAACATGCCGAAGCCTATGTGCGCTATGCGGAGGGAAATAAACTGATTCTCACAGCGGAGGTGAGTCCTAAGGTGGAAGCGGGACCGTCTGGATTTGGCAAAAAAGCCGAGCTTGACACCGAAAAAATTCGGGAATATCTCGAGGACACTTGCGAAAAACCATTAATTCCGGCAGAAATTCGGATTGTGGAGCCATCAGAATCCGATGATGAAATGTAAAAAAACACTTGAAACCTTCTTTAAAATGATCTATAATACATCTATCGAACATTTGTTTGCTAATGGCGGGTTTCTGTGAGAATTGGAAAGATTCATGGGTCTTTTCTTCTTGTTCTCACACTTTCCGTGATCAGAGAGACTTGCTTTTTTCAAACAATTCTGTGATAATATGTCTCAGCGCCCGCACATGAAAGGTGTGCGGGCATCTGTTTCTCCTTTTGCGAAAAATTAAAATGAAATAATAAATCGTGATAAATCGTAAATTGCGATAATCATAAGTGATGGATGAGCATAAATAATAACCGTATCTAAAAGATAATGACAAACAATCAACTATTATAATAAATGATACTAAATGATTATAACCAATAATTATAATTAACAAAATTAATGATCATAATAAATCACAATAATAAGTCACAATAATAAATTACAGCGATAATCACAGCGATGATTGATGATCCGAATCGGACATGCAAAAAGCATAAAAAGCGCGAAGGAGCAGAAGAACAATGGAGGGGAAAGATTCATGGCAAAGACACAATACAATGCAGACAGCATCACCGTACTCGAAGGACTTGAAGCAGTCCGCAAGCGCCCTGGTATGTACATCGGTGGCGTTGGCAACAAGGGACTGAATCATCTGATCTACGAGATCGTGGACAATGCGGTGGATGAGCATCTTGCGGGTTACTGTGACAAAATCTGGGTAACTCTGGAAGCGGACGGTTTCTGTACCGTCAAGGATTCCGGACGAGGAATCCCGGTTGAGATGCATAAGAAAGGGGTTTCCGCGGAGCGCGTTGTCTTCACGACACTTCACGCAGGCGGAAAATTTGATAACAATGCATATAAGACAAGCGGAGGTCTTCATGGTGTAGGCTCCTCAGTTGTCAATGCACTGTCTGCCCATATGGATGTAAAAGTATATAAGAACGGACAGATTCACCACGATGCCTACGAGAGAGGAATCCCGACCGTGAAGCTTGTTGATGGTCTTCTTCCGGTTCTCGGAAAGACGAGATCGACCGGAACGGAAATCAACTTCCTTCCGGACGGAGAGATTTTTGAGAAGACGCGCTTTAAGGCAGACTGGTTAAAGAGCCGTCTCCATGAGACCGCTTATCTGAATCCCAAGCTGATGATTTTCTATGAGAATAAGCGTCAGGGCGAGGAGGAGAGCATTACCTATCATGAGCCGGAAGGCATCATCGCCTATGTCAAGGAAGTGAACAAGGGCAAGACACCGATTCATGAGCCGATCTATTTTAAGAGTGAGACAGCTGGAATCGAAGCCGAGATTGCATTCCAGTTCGTAGATGCGTTTGAGGAGAACATTCTTGGATTCTGTAACAACATCTTCACTCAGGAGGGTGGTACGCATCTGGTTGGATTCAAGACCCGCTTCACCCAGTTAATCAATTCCTACGCAAAGGAACTCGGTATTCTGAAGGATAAAGATCCGAACTTCACCGGAGCAGATACGAGAAACGGTATGACCGCGATTGTTGCCATCAAACACCGTGATCCGATTTTCGAGGGACAGACGAAGACAAAGCTCGCGAGCGCAGATGCGACAAAAGCCGTGTTCTCCATTACAGGAGACAAGCTCCAGCATTACTTTGACCGAAATGTGGAGACGCTCAAGGCGATCATCGGCTGTGCGGAAAAGTCCGCAAAGATCCGCAAGGCGGAGGAGAAGGCCAAGACGAACATGCTGACAAAATCCAAGTTTTCTTTTGACAGCAACGGAAAACTTGCAAACTGTGAGAGCAAGGATGCCGAGAAGTGCGAGATCTTCATCGTAGAAGGTGATTCCGCAGGCGGTTCTGCAAAGACGGCGAGAAATCGTCTCTATCAGGCGATTCTTCCGATCCGCGGAAAGATCCTGAATGTCGAGAAGGCTTCGATGGACAAGGTGCTTGCGAATGCAGAGATCAAGACGATGATCAATTCCTTCGGCTGTGGATTCTCAGAGGGATATGGAAACGATTTTGATATTTCCAAACTGCGCTATCACAAGATTATTCTGATGACGGATGCCGATGTAGACGGAAGCCATATCGATACTCTGCTTCTGACTTTTTTATACCGGTTTATGCCGGAACTGATCTACAATGGACATGTATACATTGCGATGCCACCGCTTTACAAGGTGATTCCGAGCCGTGGACAGGAGCAGTATCTGTATGATGACAAGGAGCTTGAGCGTTACAAGAAGAGTCATACGGGCGAATTCCGCTTACAGCGCTACAAAGGTCTCGGTGAGATGGATCCGGAACAGCTCTGGGAGACGACACTCGACCCGGAGCGCCGTGTGCTCAAGCAGGTCGAGATCGAGGATGCGAGACTTGCATCTGAGGTGACTGAGATGCTGATGGGAAGCGATGTTCCGCCGAGACGCCAGTTTATCCACGATCACGCGGATGAGGCAGAGATCGACGCATAAATTATGCATGCGGATACGGGAAATCAAAGATAAAAAAATAAGAAAAGTAGAATAAGCAGAAAAAATAAGAATAACAGAAAATAGGAATAAGAAACAAGAAACAAAAAACGAACAGGAACCATACAAGAACAGTAAAACAAGAAGAAATAAGAAAAAATAAAAAGAAGAAACAAGAACCAGAACGAAATAAAAATCAGAACTAGAAGTAGATAGACGAAGAACTAACTAGAAATAGACAGGGGAACAGAAACAATGTCAGAAAAGATTTTGCGAACAGAATATTCTGAGGAAATGCAACGCAGTTATCTGAATTATTCGATGAGCGTTATCACCGCGCGCGCGATTCCGGATGCCAGAGATGGTCTGAAACCGGTACAGAGACGCGTGCTTTACGATATGGGCGAGCTGAAACTTAGTCACGACAAACCACACCGAAAGTCGGCGCGTATTGTCGGAGATACGATGGGTAAATACCATCCGCACGGAGACAGTTCGATCTACGAGACACTGGTCGTTATGTCCCAGAACTTCAAGAAGGGCATGGCACTTGTGGACGGACACGGAAACTTTGGCTCCATCGAGGGAGACGGTGCCGCTGCAATGCGTTACACTGAGGCGCGCCTTGAGAAATTTGCAGAGGAGGTCTACTTAAAAGACCTCGATAAAACCGTAAATTTCGTGGCAAACTACGATGGATCGGAGAAAGAGCCCGAAGTTTTGCCGGTTCGCGTGCCGAACCTTCTGATCAACGGTTCTGAGGGAATTGCAGTCGGTATGAGCACAAGCATCCCGCCACACAACCTCGGAGAAGTCATCGACCTTGTTCAGGCATACATCGATAACCCGGACATGACGACGGAAGAGATGCTCACCTACATGCCGGGACCGGACTTCCCGACGGGTGGCATCATCGCAAACAAGAAAGATCTCGCAGAGATTTACGAGACGGGAACCGGAAAGATCAAACTGCGCGGAAAGATTGAGGTGGAGCTTGGAAAGCGTCGTTCCGATCGCGATAAGATGATCATCACCGAGATTCCGTACACGATGATCGGTGCCGGAATCAATAAATTCCTGATGGATGTGGCAGATCTCGTCGAGAGCCGGAAACTCACCGATGTCGTGGATATTTCCAACCAGTCGAGCAAGGAAGGCATCCGCATTGTTTTGGATCTGAAGAAGGATGCCGATACGGACCGAATCCGCAACATTCTCTACAAGAAGACAAAGCTCGAGGATACCTTCGGTGTCAACATGCTTGCAATCGCAAATGGTCGCCCGGAGACGCTGAATCTGAGAGGAATTCTCTCCAACTACCTCAAGTTCCAGTATGAGAATGCGACCCACAAGTATCAGGCACTTCTCGACAAGGAGCTTGAGCGCAAGGAGATCCGGGAGGGTCTGATCAAGGCGTGTGACATCATTGACCTGATCATCGCAATTCTGCGCGGTTCGAGAAATCTGCGCGACGCAAAAGCCTGCCTGGTGAATGGTGACATCTCAAACATTCATTTTAAGACACCGGGATTTGAGGAGGATGCCAAACAGCTCCGCTTTACGGAAAAACAGGCCGGTGCGATTCTCGAGATGCGTTTGTACAAGCTGATTGGTCTTGAGATCATGGCACTTGAGAAAGAGTACAAGGAGTGTCTGAAAAAAATTGCACAGTACGAGAAGATCTTAAAGAGCCGGGATACGATGAACGCTGTGATCAAGGAAGATCTCCAGAATATCCGTGCAGAGTTTGCGACCGAGCGTCACACAAAGATCGAGGATGGGAAGGATGCTGTCGTTGAGGAAATTGCTCCGGTTGTGCAGGAGGTTGTCTTCATCATGGATCGCTTCGGATATTGCAAGACGATTGACCGTTCGACTTATGACCGCAATCAGGAAACGATTGAAAATGATTACAAGTATGTGATTCCTTGCTTAAGTTCGGACAAACTGTGTATCTTCACGAATACCGGAAGCCTGCACCAGACAAAACTTTCCGACCTTCCATACGGAAAGATGCGTGACAAGGGTGTTCCGATCGACAACGTGAGCAAGTACGACGGAAGCAAGGAAGAGATCGTCTTCCTCACCGTGAGCGGACGCATGACGGGTCAGCTCCTTCTGTTTGCAACAAAGATGGGTATGCTCAAACAGGTTCCGGCAGAAGAGTTTGTCACAAACAATCGAACCGTTGCTTCCACAAAACTTCAGGAGGGCGACAGCCTTCTCGATGTGCGAATCGTCGGCACAGAGCAGGAGATCGTGCTCCAGTCGGCATCCGGAATGTTCCTGCGCTTTATGATGGAAGAGATCCCGGAGATGAAGAAGAATTCCCGCGGAGTCCGTGGAATTCGTCTCTCCGATAAGGATGAACTTGAGGACATCTATTTTGTCAGCCAGGACCCGGTTATCACTTACAAGAAAAAAGAAGTGCACTTGAACCGGTTAAAGATGGCAAAACGAGACGGAAAGGGAAGCAAAGTCCGCCTTTAAGGAATCCGAAAAACGGTCAGGAAAATCCTAAGAAAACGCGAAAAAATTCTTAAAAAGTTTCCCCGGAATGTAAACAATTCTTAAAGGAAACGTCAGACCTCCTTTTAGCAACTTGTGGTATGATGAAGGTGAAAGAAATCACCCACCAATGAAACCTTTCTTGCTCCTGTTACGGGAGTTTCCATATACGCAGAGACTTAAAAAGGAGGTCTTTTCTATGAGAAAAGTGATGAAAAAAAGAAAATGGATGGCACTTGCAGTCTGCTCGACTGCGGTGATGCTTGCGGTAACTGGCTGTCAGACTCAAAAATCTTCGACGGATGATGTCAGTCAGACGACGGTACAGGCTGATGAGAATTCCAATCATGAAAATCAATCCGAGGGGAATTCAAATGCGGGAAATGCAAATTCTGGAAAACAGGATTCCACAGACACCACAAACAATTCATCCAGCCAGAGTTCGGAGACTCTTTGTCTCACCTCTGTTCCAAAGTACCAATCTGAGTGGAAAGACCAGAAACAATTGTTTAACGGTCGTGTAGATCAGATGTATCTGATGGCAGACGGTCATGAAGCATTGAAACAGGCCTTAAAGACCTTTAACCAGAATCAGGAACAAGAGCTGGATCAGATCTATCAGGATAACAAGGAATTTTTTGACATGCAGACAGGGGAAGACAGCACTCCGCTTACCTATGAGGTATCTGTGATCCCGAAGCGATCAGATGAGCAAATTGTGAGTCTGTCGGTTGAGGAGTATGACTATCTTGGCGGTGCTCATCCCAATTCGATGATAACCGGCTACAATCTCAATCCGCAGACCGGAAAACGGTATACGCTTCAGGATATCGCTCAGGATTATGACGGGATTTTCGAGTATGTCCAAAAGAAGTTGAAGGAGGATTACGCTCCGGACATGTTTTTTGACGGCTATGAGGATACGGTAAAGAGCATGTTTTACGGGGATGCAGACGGCGCAAACGGAGCAGATGGCGTTCAGAATGCTCAGCCGACCGATTCAAGCGCAGATTCTTCGGACACCGAGATGCTTTCCTGGACGATGGACAAAAACGGCGTGACGATTGTCTTTAACAATTATGATCTTGCCCCTTATGCAGCGGGACGTCAGATCGTTGAGATTCCGTTTGCAGAGCAGGGAAATCTCTTTAAGAAAGAATTTATCCCGGAGAGCGTAACAACCAATGGTAACACAACCAAGGATGCAAAGACGTCAGCTGGCGAGGCAAGGATTCAGCCCTTATATGTAGAGCAGGAGGTTGCGGTTGATCTTGATGGAGACGGAAATAAAGAGACGGTGAAGCTCTCAACGCAGACCGATTCCCAGACCGGAGCTATTTCTCTTTTTGCAGAGACCGGAAGTGCTTCTGCCTTTCTCTTGTCAGACGGGGATGGTATGGATGATCTCGGGGATTTTGGCTGTTGGTTGATTCAGACCGGGGACAATCGGACTTATCTCTATGTCGAGACGAAAGAAGCCAATGATTTTCGCAGTCTTCACATCTTTGATTTAAGCACAAAGGGAATCACTTACTGTGGCGTTTCGGACGATTCGTTCTATGGTTCCGTCATGACCGATCCGGACGACTTTATCCTGTTCCGTCGGTCAGATATGCTCAGCACATACAGCATTTTCCGCCACTATGCAATCGGGGAGGATGGAATGCCGAAACCGCTCTCGGATGACTTTACGGTATCCGGAATCTATCTGGATGAAGAACTCACCCCGACGCTGACGACAAAACAGGAAGTTTCGGTGTGGGTGGACAATAAACAGGAAAAGATTCCGAAGGGAACGGTACTCAAGTTAAAAGCAACGGATGATTCGACTTATGTCACCGCAGAGACCGCAGACGGAAAGACCTGTCAGATCCGGCTTGATGCGAATGGAGAGGACGTTTATCCTCGAACGATCGATGGAATTCCGGAAAATGAGTGTTTTGATGGAATTCAGTACGCGGGATAATCCGTCTGTCGCGTGCAAATGTGCACCAGATACAGAAAATGTCGTTTCGTGGCGGACAAGTGTATTTTTATCGCGAATAAGGCTTGATTTTTTTACCAATATGAGATAGGATAATCAAGAATTGATTTCAATTTCAGCTTCGACGTGGAGGCTCAAGGCTCCCCCGGCGCCGTCGCTGTACGAACAAGGAGAGAAGGAGACTTTACAATTATGGAAAAGAAATTGAGAGTCGGCGTACTTGGCGCCACTGGAATGGTAGGACAGAGATTCATCTCTTTACTGGAGAATCATCCTTGGTATGAGGTAGTGACCGTTGCTGCAAGCCCGCGTTCCGCAGGTAAGACCTACGAAGAGGCAGTAGGCGGACGTTGGAAAATGGATACCCCGATGCCGGAGGGTGTCAAGAAGCTGGTTGTTATGAACGTGAACGAAGTAGAGAAAGTTGCTTCCAGCGTAGATTTCGTATTCAGTGCCGTTGATATGACGAAGGATGAGATCCGCGCCATTGAGGAGGCTTATGCAAAGACCGAGACCCCGGTTGTTTCCAACAACAGCGCACATCGCTGGACTCCGGATGTTCCGATGGTAGTTCCGGAGATCAACCCGGAGCACTTCAAAGTGATCGAGTTCCAGAAGAAGCGTCTGGGAACCAAGCGTGGATTTATCGCAGTAAAGCCGAACTGCTCGATTCAGAGCTACGCTCCGGTACTGACTGCATGGAAAGAGTTCGAGCCGTATGAGGTAGTTGCTACGACCTATCAGGCAATTTCCGGTGCAGGTAAGACTTTCAAGGATTGGCCGGAGATGGTCGGCAACATCATCCCGTACATCGGCGGTGAGGAAGAGAAGAGTGAGCAGGAGCCGCTGAGAATCTGGGGTAAGATCGAGGACGGCGTGATTGTGAAGGCTCAGGAGCCGAAGATCACCTGCCAGTGCATCCGTGTTCCGGTTCTGAATGGTCATACCGCTGCCGTATTTGTAAAGTTCAGAAAGAACCCGACAAAGGAACAGCTGATCGAAAAGCTCGTAAACTTTAGTGGACTTCCGCAGGAGCTGAAACTCCCGAGCGCACCGGCACAGTTTATCCAGTATCTTGAAGAGGACAACCGTCCGCAGGTATCTCTGGATGTAAACTTTGAGCACGGCATGGGAATCTCCGTTGGTCGTCTGAGAGAGGACAGCGTATACGACTGGAAGTTCGTAGGTCTCTCCCACAACACCGTCCGTGGTGCGGCAGGTGGAGCTGTTCTGTGTGCAGAGCTTCTGACCGCTCAGGGTTATATCTCTGCAAAATAAAATCATTTGACAAGCGTGACAAATGTGACAAACGCAAGAAGCAGGAAACAACGATTTTCACAAGAAACAGAGTGATCTGTGAGAAAGTGGGAACGTCTGGTTCCTGCTTTTTTCGTTTTCGGTGTTTTTTTCTGATGCTTTTGCCGGTCTGTTATTTGACTTCTTATCTCGTCAAAGACAGGTGCATGTGTTATAATAAGAGCGAGCGAAAAAATGTCTGTATATGTCCGTATGACAGACAACAAACAGAAAAATCCTTAAAGGGGAAAGGCAGAACAATCGTATGGCTTGGAAAAAAGAATTATTTGGGGAACTGGAAAACGGAGCACAGGTGTATAAGTATACACTGACAAATGAAAATGGCGTGTCCGCTTCCTTCACGGATCTCGGTGGAATCTGGCTGGAGATGAAGACTCCGGATCGCGATGGAAAGATCGATGACGTTCTCTTAGGTTATGACAGCGTGGATACCTGTCTGCATGAGGGCGGTCATCTTGGAGAGATCGTGGGAAGAAATGCAAACCGCATCGGTGGAGCAACTTTCACGCTCAATGGAATGACGTATGCGCTTGTAATCAATTCCGGCACAAAGAACAACCTGCACAGCGGACCGGATTATTACCGTGACCGTCTCTGGGATGCAGAGGTGGAGGAGACTGGTCTTGGCACAAAGATCACATTCTCCCTGTTCAGCCCGGATGGAGATCAAAATTACCCGGGAAATGCACAGATTGCAGTCAGCTACACTCTGACTCCGGATGACAGTGTCAAGATTGACTATCAGATGACCGCAGATGAGGACACGATCGCAAACTTCACGAATCACGCATACTTCAACCTCCGTGGACACAAGTCCGGAACCATCGAAGATCAGCAGGTCTGGATCGATGCAGACACCTTCACGATCACAGATGCCGAGTCGATTCCGACTGGAGAGCTTGTTCCGGTAGCGGGAACACCGATGGATTTCACGACAATGAAGGAGATTGGTCGCGACATCGATTCCGATTATGAGCCATTAAATCAGGCTAAGGGTTACGATCACAACTGGGCACTCAATCATGAGAAAGGCGATCTCGCCCTGTCTGCAAAGGCATACGATCCGAAGAGCGGACGCACGATGGATGTGTACACCGATCTTCCGGGTATCCAGTTCTACACCGCAAACTCCCTGCATTCTTCCCGCGGAAAAGATGGGGCTGAGTACGGATCGAGATCCGCTTACTGCTTTGAGACCCAGTATTTCCCGGATGCGATCAACAAACCGCAGTTTGATTCTCCTGTCTTAAAAGTTGGAGAGGAGTATCACACCACGACGATCTATCATTTCGGAGTGGAGAAATAGTAAAAAAATAAAACAGAACCATCAACAAACCGCTTAACAGCCATAGTTTCTCAGCAGGGTGAAAATCTCTTCTGCATTTTCGATTTTTATGGTAGAATCGGAAATCAGAAAGGAATAGCATAATAATGAAGAAATTAAAGAATTGGCTGGAAGGCGGTATGCATAAGGAACAAAACGGCGGACTCGAGATCCTGAAATATATCGGTCCGGGTCTGCTTGTGACAGTCGGTTTTATTGATCCCGGAAACTGGGCTTCCAATGTCGCTGCCGGATCGGATTACGGTTATGCACTTTTGTGGATGGTCACGCTGTCGACGATCATGCTGATTATCTTACAGCACAATGCCGCTCATCTTGGAATTGTCACGGGACTTTGTATGGCGGAGAGCGCCACGAAATATCTTCCGAAATGGCTGGGGCGATTTGCTCTTCTGACCGGATTGATGGCAACGACGGCAACGATTCTTGCCGAGATTCTCGGTGGAGCGATTGCGCTCTCTATGCTGTTTTCTATTCCTGTAAAACTTGGATCGGTGCTGATGACGGCGGTCTCGATGGGACTGCTTCTGACAAACTCCTACCGAAAGTTGGAGCGATGGATCATCGGATTTGTTTCCCTGATCGGTCTTGCGTTCCTGATTGAGATTCTGATGGTAAAAGTTGACTGGCCGGAGGCTGCGCGCGCCTGGGTCGTTCCGTCCGTGCCGACGGGTTCGATGCCGGTAATCATGAGTGTGCTCGGCGCGGTTGTGATGCCACACAACTTGTTTCTCCACTCGGAAGTAATTCAGAGCCGTCAGTGGAACGTACAGGAGGAGGCTGTGATTCGAAAACAGCTCAAGTACGAGTTTCTTGACACGTTGCTCTCCATGGGAATCGGCTGGGCGATTAACAGTGCGATGCTGATTGTCGCTGCGTCCACGTTCTTTCAGGCGGGAGAGCAGGTGAGCGAACTCGAACAGGCGGCAAAAATGCTGACTCCGTTAATTGGTCCCGCTGCCTCCGTGATCTTCGCAGTTGCCCTTTTGATGGCGGGAATCAGTTCCTCCGTGACAGCCGGAATGGCGGGAGGAAGTATCACAGCAGGCATTTTTGAGGAACCCTATGACATCCGAGACCGGCACAGCAGACTCGGCATCATCGTACTGTTTCTTCTGTCCCTCGCAATCATTTTCTTTATCAGAGATCCATTCACGGGGCTTGTGTACAGCCAGATGTTTCTGTCGATGCAACTTCCGATCACGATCATTTTGCTGGTCTATCTGACCTCCTCGAAAAAAGTGATGGGAAAATTTGCAAACAGTCGCCTCGATCTTTTTCTGCTTGTCCTGATCGGAGTGACGGTAATCGGACTAAATATCTGTCTTCTGGTTACGGGATTTTAAGAACCTGAGACTTAGAACTAGAACTAGAATTAGAAATCAGAGAAAATTTTAGAGGTAAAGAAGCAAAAAAGGAAACTTAAAAGTAAAAAAGTTGAGAAACTGAGAAACGTTAAGAAAAGAAGGAAGAGAGGGAGGAAAAGAGGGAAGCCCCGGGTAAGAAACACCGGAGCTTCTCTTTTTTTCATGTTTTTTCGTTGAAAATGAAATAACTCTGAATTTGACCGAAGTCCATTTAAGATCTTATTAAGATCTCATCTTACTTGTTTGAGATCTTACTTGCCGGCCATCTGCTTTTCCTGCGCCTCGATCATCTTTTTCACCATATATCCGCCGACAGAACCATTCTGAGCGGAGGTTAAGTTTCCGTTGTAACCGTTGGTCAGCGGAACACCCAGCTCACCGGCTACTTCCATCTTGAAACGATCCAGTGCCTCTTTTGCCTCCGGTACCTCTGCTCTGTTAGAAGATTTTCCTGCCATAAATATGGCCTCCTTTCCATTTTGCCTGCCACACAGCAGGCGAATGGAAATTCTTCTGCTCTGTGACTGGTTGGTGTTTGGTTACGATGTTAGTATGTGTTTCAAAAGGAATCTTACACTAGCATCTTCTGCGTAATTTGTCAGAAACTTGAAAAATCCACCTTGAAATCCGCCTTAAAATCCACTCTGAAATCTGAAATAGATAACCGAAAATCGAAAAAACTCAAAGAATTCGCGGAAATACGCCCCAAGCCGTGAAAACCATGTTCAAAGAAAAAAACAACTTGTGTATTGGAAAATTTCCCTATATAATGGTACATGAAAATTTGTCGAAGTGAAGAAAAGACAAGAAAAGAAATCGAGGAGAAGAGAAGCAATGCGAGTGATTGCCGGAAGCGCAAGACGCGTTTCTTTAAAAACGCTGGACGGGATGAATACAAGACCTACCCAGGACCGAATCAAAGAGACTCTTTTTAATATGCTCCAGTATGACTTGGCAGACTGCACCTTTTTGGATCTGTTTGCCGGAAGCGGTGGAATCGGAATTGAGGCGCTCAGCCGTGGCGCAAAGACAGCGGTGTTTGTGGAACAGAATGCAGATGCGGTACAGATTGTACGGGAGAATCTGAAAGCAACCCGCCTCGAGGACCGTGCAGTTGTGATGCACACGGACGCACTGACTGCCCTGAAACGTTTAGAAGGAAAGTATCGATTTGATTATATTTTTATGGACCCGCCTTACAATCACGAGTTGGAGCGACAGATGCTTGAGTATCTGGCAGGTTCCACGTTGATCGACAAGCAGAGCACGATCATCATCGAGGCCTCTCTTGAGACTTCCTTCGACTATCTGGAATCGCTTGGATTTGTTCTGGAGAAAAATAAAACATACAAGACAAACAAACATCTGTTTGTCTATCGAGGAGAATGAAATGGCAACAGCAGTTTATCCGGGTAGTTTTGATCCGGTTACCCTTGGACATTTGGACATCATCGAGCGGACGGCAAAGATGATGGACCATGTAATCATTGGAGTTTTGCAGAATAATTCAAAAACTCCGTTGTTTTCTGTTGAGGAACGTGTTAATATGTTAAGGAGTGTAACTTCCCATCTGGACAATGTGGAAGTCATGTCGTTTGACGGACTTCTTGTTGATTTTGTCCATCAGAATCACGCAAATGTGATTGTTAGAGGTCTCAGAGCGATTACAGATTTTGAGTACGAGCTTCAGATGGCACAGACAAACCGGGTCATCGCCGGAGATATTGATACGATCTTTTTGACAACCAACCTGAAATATTCCTATTTAAGTTCCAGCATTGTGAAGGAGATTGCGGGATACGGTGGCGACATCGATGCCTTCCTTCATCCGATGGTGGCAGAGCGGACACGGGAGAAATTCAGAGAGCGGATGACTGCGGGTAAGCACCAATAGCAATACCAATAGCAATATACGGTACGGTAAGGAGATAATTTATCATGAGCAGAATTGAACAGTTAATCGGGGAAATTGAAGAATATATTGACAGCTGTAAGTTTCAGCCTCTGTCCAGCACGAAAATTCTGGTAAACAAAGAGGAGTTGGAGGAGCTTTTAGTGGAACTGCGCCTTCGCATTCCAGATGAGATCAAGCAGTATCAGAAGATCATCAGCAATCAGGAAGCAATCATCAACGAGGCTCACACCCAGGCAAATGCGATCCTTGCAGATGCAACCGCTCAGACCAATGAGCTGGTAAATGAGCATGAGATCATGCAGAAGGCATATGCAGAGGCAAATCGTGTTGTTGAGGAGGCTCAGCAGCAGGCTCAGGCAATCGTGGACAGCGCAGCCGTTGATGCAAACAGCATCCGTCAGGGCGCAATCGACTACACCGACGATATGCTCAGAAGCCTTCAGACGATCATGAGCCACACGATGGAGGAGTCCAGAAGACATCTTGAGGCATTCAACGCTTCCTTGCAGTCTACCTATGACATTGTCACAGCAAACCGCAATGAGCTCTCTGCAGGAGTATCCAATGCGCCTGTTGCAGAAGAGCAGGCACAGCCGGTAGCACCCGCTCCAGCTCAGGAAGTATCCACAGAAGAAAAATAAGAGTTCCCGTTGCGAGCAAGGCATGAAGTGCCTTCCACAGGATATAATGCCGGATGGATAATCCGGCATTTTTTTGCTTATCTTGCATCGTTCTCTCGGTGGCATTTGCAAGAAGAACGCTTCGCGTCTGAAAAATTCCTGATCCCCCGCCAAAGGCGACACAGAGCGTTACAAGAATCAGGCAAAGCGTTGGGCTTCCCGAAAAAGCAGAGCAGAGGAGCGGGATTCCGGTCGTGATTTCTGCGATTCCACCAAGGATTGCCTTGATCGGAGGGGAAAAATAAGGAATCGTCTGCACCCATTTGGCGAGAATCGAAAACAGCATGATCCATCCGCCGATCAGAACCATCGTGTGAGCGGTGGAAAAGATCGCATCCTCCACAGAAACACCGGAAGGATTGGAGGAAGGATTCCCGTCGCGATGATCAGAGGATGGATGGGTTTTTTGATGGACTTGAGGATGCACCTGAACTTGATCTTTTTGGTGCTCTCGGTGCTCTTGATGTTTCTGAGGATTCTGAGGATTTTGAAGATCTTGGAAGTTCTGGGAATCTTGAGAATCCCGTTTTTCAAACTGGTAGAAATGCCTCGCGAGAAAGGAGAGCGGGATCACCGGAAGGTACAGGCAAAGCGGAATCAGCCACGGAAAGTATGAAAAAGGTAAAGAAGACGAAGCAGACAAGGACGAGGACAGACCCGGGTGCTCAAACACACGGACTACCTGCCGGTTTACGAATCCGAGCAGAAACATCGGACTCGGATGGTTTGCCGTCGCAAGCAGACATCTCGCCTCAGAAAGAGAGATTTCTTTGCTCTTGAGCTTTTCCGCACAGAGCCTTGCACCGAGCGGGTAGCCACAGAGAAGACCGCAGAGAAGGACATAAGATCCCGGCTCGGAAAATCCAAGAATTCCATGAATCAGCGGATAAAATGGGCGAATCAGAAGACGTTCCGCCCCAAGAACAGAAACCATTCTTGTACAGATCATAAACGGGGCGAGCGTCGGAAGAACGACGTTAAACCAGAGCAAAAGTCCGGCAGATGCCCCCTCAACGGCAAGCGCGGGAAAGGCAAGAAGCAGACCGAGAATGAGAATGGAGAGGCAGGACAGCATCCGATTTTTCCTTTTTGCGTTCTCTCTACTGATATATGCCAAATTTTGTGGATCATGATGGATTGTGATGATGGATCATAAAAACGAAAAATGATCAGAAATCCTATTTGAAATATTTTTAATAGGAATTGATGAGGATAGGTGAGGAGAAATAAATGAATTTACCACAGCGTTTTTTAGATGAGATGAAAACTCTCCTCGGGGAGGATTACGAGGCATGGCTTGCCTCCTACGAGCAGACTCCGCACCAGGGTCTGCGAATCAACCGCACAAAGACAACCGCCGAGCATTGGTCCGAGATCAATCCGTTTGAGGGCTGTGAGCCGGTGGCATGGACGGACAATGGCTTTTACTATCCGGATGAACTGCGCCCTGCCAGACATCCTTACTATTTTGCAGGTCTTTACTATCTGCAAGAGCCGAGTGCGATGACGCCGGCGCAGATTTTGGCGCCGAACCCGGGAGATCGTGTCCTCGATCTGTGTGCCGCTCCTGGTGGAAAGAGCACTGAGCTTGGCGCTCGCCTTGCGGGAGAGGGACTTCTCGTCTCAAACGACATCAGCAATTCGCGCGCAAAGGCACTTTTAAAGAATCTGGAGCTTTTTGGCATCCCGAATATCTGCGTGGTCAGCGATCCGCCGGAACGTCTCGCCGAGAATTTCGGAGAGTTTTTTGATCGGATTCTCGTGGATGCCCCGTGCTCAGGAGAGGGAATGTTCCGCAAAGATCCGGATCTGATCCGCTCCTGGGAGGAGCGCGGACCGGAAGAGTATGCGCCGATCCAGAAAGAGATCCTCTCGCAGGCAGTACGGATGCTCAAACCGGGCGGTTTTCTTCTCTACTCGACCTGTACCTTTGCGCGAGTTGAGGATGAGGAGGTAATCCACTGGCTTCTTGAAGAATTTCCGGAAATGGAGCTTGTTCCGATCCCTCTCTGGGACGGTGCAGTCGGCGGAATGGATGGAGAGCAGGTTGTTCGGCTGTTTCCGCACAAGATTCGCGGAGAGGGACATTTTCTGGCACTCCTGCAAAAGAAACCTGCACAGGAGAGCAAATCTAAGTCCGCAGAAGAATCTGAATCCGGAGCAAATTTAACGGAATCCGTGGAAGCAGCGGAAGTAACGGAAACAGTCGCAAATTCGCAGAATCAGAATCGAAAAAAGAAAAGCAAAGCGATTCCTCGCAAAAATCCATACGAGAAAGAGATCAAGCTCATGGAGAAGGAGAGCGATTTCCTTGAATGGGAAAAACAGTGTGCAGAACCGTTTGACCGCAGGCGCATGATGATCAAGAACAACTGCGTTTACCTGCTTCCGGAGGCATTTGACCCGTCCTGGAATCTTCGCTATCTTCGCACCGGACTTCTGCTTGGTGAGTGGAAGGGAAAGCGTTTTGAGCCGTCACAGGCTGTCGCAATGGCGATGAAGGCTTCCGATTTCCGCCAGACCCTGAATCTTTCCTGTGCGGATGACCGCGTGATCCGTTATTTAAAAGGCGAGACGATTGCGCTTGAGGAAGATGAGATAAAATGGAAAAAGGGTTGGGTGCTTGTCTGTGTCGACAATTATCCGCTCGGTTGGGCAAAATACGCAGGTGGCTCTTTAAAGAACAAGTATTATCCGGGATGGCGCTGGCAGTAATGGTTTAAACGCAATTAAATGCAATGAAAAGCAGTAAGCAGGAAATAGAAAGCTCGATCGCAACCGGAAGCGGGCAACCGCAATTTAGAAATGGAGAAGGAAATATATGGCAAAACCAATTCGGCTCGATAAATTTCTGGCGGATATGAACAAGGGAAGTCGCAGTCAGATTCGAGAAGCAGGAAAAAAGGGACGCATTCAGATCAACGGACAGACGGAGAAGAAGACAGACCGCAAGATTGATCCGGATCGCGACGAAGTGACGTTTGACGGGGAGAAAATTCTGTATCACGCATATGAGTATTACATGCTCTATAAACCGCAGGGCGTCATTTCCGCGACGGAAGATGGACGACACAAGACCGTCATTGACCTGTTGAGCGGGGAAAATCGCAGAGATCTGTTTCCGGTCGGCAGACTTGATATCGACACAGAGGGGCTTCTGCTTCTGACAAACGATGGGGATCTCACGCACCGCCTTCTTGCCCCCGGAAAACATGTCGACAAGCAGTATTATGCGAAGATCTCCGGCGTGCTCCCGGCAGATGCGAAAGAGCAGATGGCAGGGGGAATGACGTTGGAGGACGGGACGGAGGTAAAACCGGGACGACTGGAAATCCTTCATCTGGCACAGGATTCCTCATCTCTTTCGGAAGTACTGCTGACGATTCAGGAGGGAAAATTCCATCAGGTAAAGCGGATGTTTGAAGTGCTCGGATGTCGGGTAGAATACTTAAAACGCCTCTCAATGGGAAGTTTGAAACTGGATGAGACATTGGCTCCGGGAGAGTATCGACGTCTGACCGCAGAGGAAGTATCCGCGCTTCAACAGCATGGACAGCCTGGAATTGCGACCACAGAACATGAAGTCACCACAAATGCAGATAGGACAATGGAAAATGCAAATACAACCACCACAAGTGCACCAAGGGCAAATACAGTAATGGCAAATACAATAATAACAAATCCGACACTGGAAAATGCCGAAACGAATTTGAATGGGCAAAGGGTTATGGAAAAGGTAAATACCAAGAAGGCCATTTTGTTTGATCTTGACGGAACGCTTGTGGATTCGATGTGGATGTGGCATCAGATTGATATCGAGTATCTCTCCGGTTTTGGACTGGAATGTCCGCCAGATCTTGAGAAAACGATTGAAGGCATGAGCTTTTCGGAGACAGCGGTTTATTTCAAGGAACGGTTTCAGCTTCCGAAATCCCTCGATGAGATCAAACAGGCGTGGGTGGAGATGAGTCTGGAAAAATACCGCTCCCAAGTTCCATTAAAGAAAGGGGCGCGAAGATTTCTCGAATATTTAAAGGAACACGGGATTCTTGCGGGAATTGCGACGAGCAACGGACAGGCGATGGTGGAAGCGGTACTGGAATCTCTGGAGATTCGCCCGTATTTTCAGGTTGTCGCGACTGCCTGTGAGGTCGCAAATGGCAAACCGGCCCCGGACATCTATCTGGAGGTTGCAAGGCGTCTTGGCGTAGAACCTGCCTCCTGTATGGTATTTGAGGATGTTCCGGCGGGAATTCAGGCAGGAAAATCCGCCGGAATGGAGGTCTGTGCGGTGGAGGATGACTTCTCCACAAAGATGAGAGCGGAGAAAGAACAGCTTGCAGACTACTTCATCGAGGACTATGAGGAACTTTTTCGCTGAATTTAGAAATAGAAACGAAAAATCATGGAGAACGGAGAAAGGACGGATGAGCACATGAAAAACAACTCAAAACCGATTGCGATTGTGACAGGGGCTTCCTCTGGAATGGGGCGGGAAGCGGTGATTCAGCTTGCAGACCGTTTTGGAGAGAAATTTTCGGAGATCTGGGTGATTGCGAGACGGAGAGAACGGCTCGAACAACTTCAAAGTCAGGTGCCGGTGCCCCTGCACATCCTGCCTCTTGATCTTCAAAATGCGGACGATCGGACTTTGCTTGCGCACGAGCTTGAGACGCACCGTCCGCAGGTTCGCATGCTGGTCAATTCTGCGGGATTTGGAAAAATCGGAAAGATCGGGGAGCTTGATCTTGAGAGTGAGACGGGGATGGTTCAGTTAAATGTAGAAGCACTCTGCGCAGTCACGCACATGGTGCTCCCGTACATGCCATCCAACAGCCGGATCATCCAGTTTGCATCGTCCGCTGCCTTTCTTCCTCAGCCGGGATTTGCAATCTACTCGGCGACAAAGTCCTTTGTGCTCAGTTACAGCCGGGCACTGCGCGAGGAACTGCGCGGACGAGGAATCTTGGTGACCGCAGTTTGCCCGGGACCCGTTAAGACGGAGTTTTTTGATATTGCAGAGACGACAGGAAAGATTCCGCTCTATAAGCGTCTTACGATGGCAGACCCACGCAAGGTCGTGCGTCTTGCCCTGCGTGACAGCATGATGGGCAAGGCGATTTCCGTTTATGGTCCGTGGATGAAATCGTTTTTTGTGTTATGCAAAGTTCTTCCCCATTCATGGATTCTTGCACTTATGCGACATCTCTGAGTTTAAATGAAACATAAGAAAACGAAACTTAAAAGGCATAAAAAAGCATAGGAAACGGATTAGGATTAGAAAGTTAAAAAAGTTAGTTAGATTAGAAAGGATGAAAGAGATTGAGACAAAAGAAAAAAGAAAAGGGAGAGTACGGATACCGCACGACAAACCGGCGGATGCGCCTGATGATCACTGGAGTTTTGCTTCTCGCCATTCTTGCTCAGCTTTTCGCGCGTCATTTTGCGAGTGAGCAGGCGACGAAAAATGTCTTGACTGTGATGGCGATTCTGACGGTACTTCCGATGGCGAACATGGCGTCCCCGCTTCTTGCGTCGTGGAATTACCGGACTCCGAGTGAATCATTCCACCAGAAACTTGTGCCCTATGAAAAGAAAACCCTGCTTCTCTACGATCTGATTGTGACGACGAAAGAGTATGTCCTGCCGTTTGATGCGGTGATCGTGCATCCGGCGGGAATCTATGCGTACTGCCCGAAGAAGAATCTCAAGACGGCAAAGGCAGAGCAGGCGGTTTCCGACTTGCTTCGTGCAAACAAGATGACGCTGAACTTTAAGATTATTCCGGATGAGCATGGATTTTTCAAGCGTCTGGAGAGCCTGAAACCGACAGATTCCTACGAGGATGATGGAAGCATAGAGTATGCATCCCGTCTTCTGAAAAATCTCTCCATGTAAACGACGGGAAGGATAGCAGAAAGAGAGCGAACGGGAACAAGAACGCGAAGAACAAAGAAAAGAAATCACGAAAAAATCAAGATCAAACGAAAGACTTAACGAAAGGATTTCATTATGAAGGAAATTCATGTTAGCGCAAATGAGGCAGGTCAGCGTCTCGACAAACTGCTGGCGAAATATCTGAATCTTGCCGGAAAAAGTTTTCTTTATAAGATGATGCGCAAGAAAAACATTACCTTAAACGGAAAGAAATGTACCGGAGCGGAAAAACTCGAGCAGGGCGATCTCGTTCGCCTGTTTCTCGCAGATGAGACGATCGAAAAGTTTTCTGAGGTGAAGGTGCAGAAGGTTGTCAAGAAAAAGCTGGATATCATCTATGAGGATTCGGATATCCTGCTGATCAATAAGCCGTCTGGAATGCTCTCCCAAAAGGCAAAGGAGACCGATGAGTCCCTTGTCGAATATCTGATTGACTATCTGCTTGATTCCGGTCAGCTCACGAAGGACCAGCTTCGCAGTTTTCGCCCGTCGATCTGCAATCGCCTTGACCGTAACACGAGTGGTCTTGTCGCCGGAGGAAAGTCTCTCGCAGGTCTTCAGATGCTCTCTGCGATGTTTAAGGACCGCTCCCTGCACAAGTACTATCTGTGTGCGGTAAAGGGAAGCGTGCGGGAGCGTCAGCACATCAGCGGTTGGCTCTATAAAAACGAGAAGACAAATCAGGTGACCGTTTTTGAGAAGGAGCACAAGGATGCTCTGCCGATCCAGACCGAGTATGTTCCGGTCGGGGAGGCGAACGGATATACGCTCCTGAAGGTCACGCTGATCACCGGTCGCACCCACCAGATCCGCGCACACCTCGCATCGATCGGTCATCCGCTCGTCGGGGATTACAAGTATGGAAATCCTGCTGTCAACGAGGAGGCAAAGAAGCGTTTTCATATCACGTCCCAGATGCTTCACTCATTTGAGATGGAATTTCCGAAACATTTGGATGATCCATTCTCTTATCTGGAGGGCAAGCGCGTGTTTGCACCGGCTCCGAAGCCATTCGTTGCGGTGTTTGGTCAGGAACTGTTAGAGACCTGTATGGAAGAGGCGCGAAATAAGTAGAAACGTAGAGGAAAAGGAGGCTTGAAACGGCATGGGAACCTGGAAGAGTCGTGGACTGCGAGGATCAATCCTCGAGGATATGATCAACCGCACAAATGATCTTTACCGCGAAAAACATCTGGCATTGATCCAGAAAATTCCGACCCCGATCACGCCGATCAACATCGACAAATCCTCGCGCCATATCACGCTTGCGTATTTTGACCAGAAGAGTACCGTCGATTATATCGGAGCGGTTCAGGGAATTCCGGTCTGTTTCGACGCAAAAGAGTGCGCGGTCCGCACATTTCCACTTGCAAATGTCCACCCGCATCAGGTCGCATTTATGGAGGAATTTGAACAGCAGGGCGGGATCGCCTTTCTGATCCTCTATTTCAAGTCCGAGGAAGAACTCTACTACCTTCCTCTGCGCGATTTAAAACGCTTCTGGGAGCGGATGCAAAATGGCGGGCGAAAGAGTTTTACATACGATGAGATTGACCATCATTTTCGCATTTATGCAAAGAAAGAATTTCTTGTTCACTATCTCGAGGCGATCCAGCTCGATCTCGACTGGCGCGACGCCGAGGAACATGAGCATACATCCGGAAAAATCGGGTGAATGAGCGCTCCCCCTCCAATGCACGGAGACGATAATGATAGGGCGAAAATCAAAAGTTTCAAAAGATCTAAGTGCGGGTAGGGGGAGACAAGATTAAGAAGAAAAAGAGAAAAAAGAGGATAAATGGAAGAAAAGAGGAGATGAGGGACAACAATGGTATTCTCAATTGTAAAACAATCTGTGGATATCCGGCTTCGGCTTGCGCTTGAGAAGACTCCGAAGCTGAGTGCCGATACCGAGTGTGCCGTGTCCATCGGAATGCTTGCAAAGATGGGAGGACTTGCACTTCCGGAGAGAAAAGAGACACTCGAGGAGATGGTTGCAGATCTCAAAAAGCAGACAGAGGCACGGACAAATTCTTCTGTTGCCACTCAGACCGCTCAGTCAGGCGACCGGATGCAACGATTAAAAGAAATCCTGTTTGCCTATGAGCCAAAGGGCGGGATGGACGATGAGAAGTATGAGCTTGTTCGGTACGGCTATGAGCAGGAGGCAAACTGATTAACGAACGGATTGGCTTGGTCAAAGCAACCATGCAACCATTCGACAGGTCGACAGAATTTCAATGAAAATTTCAACGAAAAAAGGTCATGGACATTCACATCCATGACCTTTTTGTGCGTTTTTATCCTTCAAACCATTTATATTTTAAACCATTTATGCTTTAAAACCATTCATGCTTAAAACCATTGATGCTTCAAAATCTCTGGTTGTCTTTTACCACGCGATCAGCTCATAGCCGGTCTCGGTCACGAGCACCTGGATCTCCCACTGAGCAGACGGACTTCCGTCGTCGGTGCGGATCGTCCAGCCGTTTGAGTCGTCCTCGTAGATGTCAGCGCGTCCGAGGTTGATCATCGGCTCGATCGTGAACATCATGCCCGGAGCCATCACCATCTCCGTGCCCTTCTTCGTCACGAAGCTCACCCACGGCTCCTCGTGGAAGTCGACACCGACACCGTGACCGCCGATCTCACGGACAACGCTGTATCCGTTCTCCTTTGCATAGTCGTTGACTGCCTGACCGACATCACCGAGATATCCCCACGGTTTTACCTGTGCAAGTCCACGCATCACAGCTTCCTTTGTCACCTCAACGAGCTTGCGCTTCTCATCGGATACATTTCCGATGCAGAACATACGGGAGGCATCGGCATAGAATCCATGGTAGTTCGTGGTACAGTCGACATTGATGATATCGCCGTCCTTCAGAACAACATCCGGGGACGGAATTCCGTGGCAGACCTCCTCATTGATTGAGGTGCAGACGCTCTTCGGGAATCCCTCGAAGTTCAGCGGAGCCGGAATCGCACCGCGCTTTGTCGTCTCCTCGTAAACCCAGCGGTCGATGTCCTCGGTCGTGATGCCGGCGCGGATATGCTCTGCAACATAGTCGAGAACCGCGATATTGATCGCAGCACTCTCCTTGATCTTCTCCACCTGCTCCGGAGTCTTGATCATATTATGGCTCGGCACCTGATGACCGCCCATCTTTAAGAGATTCAAATGGCTGTCAAACTCAAGATGACAGTTCTTATATTTCTTTCCGCTTCCACACCAGCATGGATCATTTCTTCCAATTATCTTCAAAACACTCATCCTTTCCCTGATCGATGATGCATTGTCCCTTCATGGATACGGATATCGATTACCCATCCTATTACAATCCTATTCCATATGCATACATCGATCTCTGATTTCATTTTGATCATTTAACAGCATTATAGCACATTTTCTAAGGTGTGTGTAAAAACTTTTATGGCAAAAAAATCTCATAAAAGAACGGATTCTCGTTCAAAACCTTCTTATCCATCTACAAAAACGAACAAGAATAAACCGACATCTTTTCAATAATAGTGGACGAATCCTCCGAAATGTGAAATAATAGATAGGATACAAAGTACCGAAAAAGTACGATACAAGTACAAGTAGGAAAAAACAGGAGGCTAAAAACGTATGGAACACAAACGAATCATTCAGGTAGACGAAAAGGTACCGTTTAACCTGTTGCTCCCGCTGAGCATCCAGCACATGTTTGCGATGTTCGGAGCATCAGTCTTGGTACCGTTTCTCTTCGGAATCAACCCGGCAATCGTTCTCTTGATGAATGGTTGCGGAACTCTGATCTTTATGACGGTGACGAAGGGAAAAGCACCGGCATATTTGGGATCTAGCTTTGCATTTCTCGCACCGGCGAGCATTGTTATCAGCAAATTTGGTTATCCGTATGCACTCGGCGGTTTCGTCGCAGTCGGATTCTGCGGATGCATTCTCTCTCTGATTATCTACAAATTTGGTACAAAATGGATTGATGTCGTGCTTCCGCCGGCAGCAATGGGACCTGTCGTTGCACTGATCGGTCTGGAGCTTTCCTCCTCCGCTGCAAGCAATGCCGGTCTTCTCGACGAGACGATCAATCCGAGCAACGTCATTGTATTCTTTGTCACCCTTGGTTTTGCAGTATTTGGTTCTATTCTTTTCCGTGGATTTCTCTCAGTAATTCCGATTCTGATTGCCGTGATCGCAGGATATATTGCAGCGGTCGCATGTGGAATTGTAAGTTTTGAGGAGGTTGCACAGGCATCCTGGATCGCACTCCCGAACTTCACTGCGCCGAAATTCAACGTGGAGGCGATTTTGATCATTCTCCCGGTTATCCTCGTCATCGCGTCCGAACATATCGGTCACCAGGTTGTCACGAGTAAGATCATCGGCAGAGATCTCTTAAAAGATCCGGGACTTCACCGCAGTCTGTTCGGAGATAACTTCTCCACAATGATTTCCGGTATGCTCGGTTCTGTGCCGACGACCACTTACGGAGAAAACATCGGTGTCATGGCAATGACCGGCGTGTACAGCGTTCGCGTCATCGCAGGTGCCGCAGTTCTTTCGATCATCTGCTCCTTCATCGGAAAACTGTCTGCCTTAATCAGCACGATTCCGGGACCGGTTATCGGCGGTATCTCATTCCTGCTTTACGGAATGATCGGAACATCCGGTCTGCGTATTCTCGTTGATTCCAAGGTGGATTTCGCGAAGTCCCGCAATCAGGCACTGACTTCTGTCATCTTTGTCACCGGTCTTTCCGGAATTGCAGTCAACATCGGAAATATTCAGTTAAAGGGAATGGTTCTGGCATGTATCGTCGGAATGGCAATGAGCCTGGCATTCTATATCCTGGATCGTTTCCATCTGACAAACGACTAAAGAAATGGGAACTCTGGTCAGATAACTTTTGCCAATTTGTTGAAAATACAGTTGACAACTGTCCATTCTTACCATATAATAGCAACAACACGTTACTATATTATCACTGTACCATACGAAAGTGTTCTGTGCGTGCCACAGGACACTTTTTCATTTGATCGATCTCCAGGGATCGGGATGCATCGTGAATTTTATGATTATTATACAGATTAATATACACCGTGAGCGTCGACTTGAATCGAAAAGGAATCGGGAGGACATGAGGACATTATGAATAATCAGTTACTGCATACCCCGGATGGTGTCCGGGACATTTACGGAGACGAATGTGCGAGAAAACTTGCTGTACAGGAGCAGATCCAGAATGTATTTCACCTGTATGGCTATCAGAATATCGAGACCCCGGCATTTGAGTTCTTTGACATTTTCAAGGCAGAGCGCGGAAGCGTGGACAGTCGGGAGATGTACAAGTTCTTCGACCGCGAGAACAATACGCTCGTTCTCCGACCGGATATCACCCCGTCGATCGCGCGCTGTGTGGCAAAGTATTTCATGGATGAACAGCTTCCCCTGCGCCTGTGTTACCTCGGTTCTACGTTCCAGAACAGCACGAGCTACCGCGGAAGACTCAAGGAGGCGACGCAGACCGGTGTGGAGATGATCGGAGATGATCTGATCGACGCAGATGCCGAGATGATCGCGATCGCAATCGATGCGTTAAAGGCAACCGGACTCAAGGAATTTCAGGTGGAGCTCGGTCAGGTGGATTTCTACCGCGGACTTCTCGAGGAAGCACACATGGACGAGGAGACTCAGGATCAGCTCAGAGAACTGATTGAGAACAAGAATTACTTCGGCGTTGAGGAGATCTTGAGTGAGCAGACGATGTCTCCGGAACTGAAGCGCCTCTTCTTAAAACTTCCGGAGCTCTTCGGTGACATTGATCAGATCCGCCTCGCAAAGTCGATGACCTCCAATCTGCGCGCGGTTCGTGCGATTGAGCGTCTTGAGAAGATTCAGGAAATTCTCGACAGCTACGGTCTTGGCGATTACGTTTCCTATGATCTCGGCATGCTGAGCAAGTACAGCTACTACACCGGTATCATTTTCAAGGCGTACACCTACGGAACCGGCGACTACATCGTGGCAGGAGGTCGTTATGACAAACTCCTTGAGCAGTTCGGAAAGAGCGCACCGGCAGTCGGATTCGCGATTGAGGTAGACCGCCTGATGTCCGCTCTGTCCCGCCAGAAGATCTGCACGAAGACGACAGGCGTTGACACGATGATTCTCTATGAGGAGAGTGCAAGAGCGGAGGCAATTCGCATGGCAGGAGAGTTCCGTGCCGAGAAAAAGTCTGTACAGCTTTTGAGAAAAGATTCCCTGCACAGTTTTTCCGAATATCTTGCATGTGCTTCCCGCCAGAAGATCAAAACGCTGATTTATCTTGACGGTGACGGCAAAAAAGCAGTAAAATACAGCACAGAAGACGGGGAGGTACAGGCATGAGATATCTGACCTTTGCGCTGGCGAAAGGCCGGCTTGCAAGTAAATCACTGGAGATGTTTGAGAAGATCGGCATTACCTGCGAGGAGATGAAGGACAAGAACTCCAGAAAGCTGATCTTTACGAATGAGGAACTCGGCTATCGTTTCTTCCTTGCGAAGGCGACGGATGTCCCGACTTATGTCGAGTACGGGGCAGCGGACATCGGAATCGTCGGAAAAGATACGATTCTCGAGGAGGGAAGAAAGCTCTACGAGGTTCTTGATCTCGGCATCGGACGCTGTCGGATGTGTGTCTGCGGTCCGGAGGAGGCGAGAGAGCGCTTAAAGCACCACGAGCTGATCCGCGTTGCGACAAAGTATCCGGCAATCGCAAAAGACTATTTCTACAACAAGAAGCACCAGACGGTTGAGATCATCAAGTTAAACGGCTCGATTGAGCTGGCTCCGATTGTCGGTCTGTCTGAGGTGATTGTCGACATCGTGGAGACCGGAACCACGCTTCGCGAGAATGGTCTGACGGTTCTCGAGGAGGTTTGTCCTCTTTCCGCACGCATGGTGGTCAATCAGGTCAGCATGAAGCGGGAAAATGAGCGCATCGGAAAAATTATCCGTGATTTAAAAACCCTGATTCAGGAACAGCAGGAGGCATAAAAAGATGAGAATTGTGACACTGGACGAGCAGAGCAAGAAAAATATCATGTCGGATCTGTTAAAGCGCGATCCGAACAATTATACCGAGTATGAGGATACGGTACAGGCGATTGTGGATGATGTCCGCAAGAGAAAGGATACGGCTCTTTTTGAGTACACGGCAAAGTTCGATAAGGCATCCCTCGATGCTTCCACGATCCGTGTGACGGATGCAGAGATTCAGGAGGCGCTGTCTCTCGTAGATCCGAACCTTCTGGCTGTGATGAAGAAATCCATGAAGAACATCCGTGAGTACCACGAGAAGCAGAAGAGATGCAGTTGGTTTGACAGCAAGCCGGACGGCACGATCCTCGGTCAGAAGATGACGGCTCTTGAGAGTGTCGGTGTCTACGTTCCGGGTGGAAAGGCAGCTTATCCGTCCTCCGTTCTGATGAACATCATTCCGGCAGAGGTTGCAGGTGTAAAGAGAATCGTCATGGTGACTCCTCCGGGAAAAGACGGAAAAGTCAATCCGGTTACCCTGATCGCCGCTCACCTTGCAGGTGCAACGGAAGTCTACAAAGTCGGCGGAGCACAGGCAATCGCAGCCCTCGCATTTGGAACCGAGTCGATTCCGCGCGTCAACAAGATCGTTGGACCGGGCAACATCTTCGTCGCACTCGCAAAGAAAGCGGTATATGGATATGTGAGCATCGACAGCATTGCCGGACCGAGTGAGATCCTTGTTCTCGCAGATGACAGCGCAAACCCGCATTTCGTTGCAGCGGATCTTCTGTCTCAGGCAGAGCATGATGAGCTTGCTTCCGCAATCCTTGTCACAACGAGCATGGAGTTTGCAAAGAAGGTATCCGCTGAGGTGGATGGCTATCTTCCGAAACTTTCCCGCCGTGAGATCCTTGAGAAGTCTCTCGACAACTACGGCTACATTCTTGTGACCGAGACGATGAAAGAGGCGATTGACACCGTCAATGAGATCGCACCGGAGCATCTTGAGATTGTGACCCGCAATCCGTTCGAGGATATGACGAGAATCCAGAATGCCGGAGCAATCTTCCTCGGTGAGTACAGCTCCGAGCCTCTCGGTGACTATTTTGCAGGTCCGAACCATGTCCTTCCGACAAACGGCACGGCAAAGTTCTTCTCCCCGCTCAATGTCGATGATTTCGTGAAGAAATCCAGCATTATCTACTACTCGAGAGAGGCTCTTGAGCGCGCACACAAGGATATCGAGACGTTTGCAGAGGCAGAGCATCTGACGGCTCATGCAAATTCTGTCCGCGTTCGTTTTGAGGATTAACGATAAATAACGATAAAACATCCAAGAAGCAAAATAAAAATGGATGAAGGATACTTGCAGGGTTCTTTGAAGAACTCGGAACATAAATTGAAATACAAATTGTAACATAAATTGGAAGATCAATAAAAACTCAAAAAATAAATAAAAGCAGGGAGCAGAAAGATGAGCGGGATGGAACGAATCGCGAGCATGGAGCGAAACACGAATGAGACGAAGATCAAGATGACTCTGAATCTGGATGGAACGGGAAAGGCAGAGATTCACACGGGAATCGGATTTTTTGACCATATGCTGAATGGATTTGCCCGCCACGGACTTTTTGATCTGTCCGTCACGGTCGATGGAGATCTCGAGGTGGATACCCATCACACGATCGAGGATACCGGTATCGTGCTTGGAAAGGTAATCCGCGAGGCAGTCGGCGACAAGAAGGGAATTGTGCGGTATGGATCAAGCATTCTTCCGATGGATGAGGCTCTGGTTCTGTGTGCGCTGGATCTGTGTGGTCGCCCGTATCTCGTCTACGATCTGAATCTTGACCGGGAAAAAGTTGGAGATCTCGAGACGGAGATGGTCAGAGAATTCTTCTATGCGGTTTCCTACGGTGCGGAGATGAATCTGCACATCAAGCAGATCAATGGTCTGAACAACCACCACCTCATCGAGGCGACGTTCAAGGCATTTGCAAAAGCTCTCGATCAGGCAACCCGCTTTGATCCCCGCATCACCGATGTGCTCTCCACAAAAGGCACGCTTTGATTGAAAACATAGGAGGAAAAACTCATGCAGTTATATCCCGCGATTGATATGAAGGGCGGACGTTGTGTCCGTCTCACACTTGGTCTGTTCGACCAGGAAAAGGTGTATTCCGACCGTCCGGCAGAGATGGCAAAGCGCTGGGTGAGCGAAGGAGCAACTTTTCTTCACCTTGTCGATCTCGACGGTGCACTCGCCGGTCACTCGGTCAATGAGGAGGCGATCCGCGAGATCGTGAAATCGGTCAATGTTCCGGTTCAGCTCGGCGGTGGTATCCGCAGTGCAGAGGCAGTCCGCTACATGCTTGATCTCGGAATTACCCGCTGCATCATCGGCACGAAGGCAGTGGAGAATCCGGAGTTTGTCAAGGAACTGGTTGAGACCTTCGGTCCGGAGCACATCGTGGTCGGTGTGGACGCAAAGAATGGCATGGTTGCCGTCGAGGGCTGGGAGAAGACGAGCAGTATCTCCGCGACTGATCTCTGCCTTCAGATGAAGACATATGGCGTGGAACACATCGTGTATACCGATATTTCCCGTGATGGAACGCTTTCCGGTCCGAACGTAACGGCAACGAGAGAGCTGACGGAGAAGACCGGACTTGATGTCATCGCTTCCGGCGGTGTTTCCTGCATGGAAGATCTCGTTGCCTTAAACGAGAATCACATTCGCGGAGCGATCATCGGAAAAGCACTGTATGAGAACCGCATTGCACTTCGTGACGCGATCGAGCGTTTTGAGGGTCAAAAATAATAACGGATAAGTAAAGTAAAAGAGGGGAAACTATGACAACAGAGACAAAACGACTGATCACAGCCGTCGGATGTAAAAACAAACAGGCAATTCAGCTTGGAGCAGACGGAAAACTTTTAAAACCGCTTGCGCCGTTAGAGGAGTCCCTGCTCGCAGTCGCAGAGAAGATCAATAACAGTGGAGCGGATGAACTCTTGATTCTTGACCTCTCTGAGAACGATGAGGAGCATGAGGCAGTTATCGGATCGATCAAGGAGACCGCCCGTGTGATCGATCTGCCGATTCTTGTCGGTGGTCGTGTAAAACGCATGGAGGACGTCAAAAAGTACCTGTATGCAGGTGCAAAAGCAGTCTTCCTCGATGCAGACAAGCCGGAGAATGTTGATCTGATCCGCGAGGTTTCCAACCGTTTCGGAAATGAGAAGATCTTCGTGGCTGTTTCTGATGAAAACGCACTTGCGCGCGCAGAGGAGTTTGCACAGCTTGGAGCCTCACTTCTGATCGTTGATGCTTCTGTTTCGGAGACAGAAAACGCGACAGATGCGACTGCCAAAAAGCCGGGAAGCCTTCCGTATCTTGCTGTCTGTGCAGAGAATCCGACTGCCGAGACCATTTACCAGGATCTCAAGGCAGAAACCTGCGAGGGTGTGATCCTGACTGCAATCGAGGGCGAGGAGATTTCCTACATGGAGCTCAAACAGGAGCTCTCTGCGATGGGATGCCAGATGGATACGCTGACTTCTTCTGTGCCGTGGAGTGATTTCAAGCTCGGTCCGAATGGACTGATTCCGGTCATCGTTCAGGATTTCAAGACCGATGAGGTGCTGATGCTCGCCTACATGAACGAGCAGGCATTTGAGGATACGCTGAGAACCGGAAAGATGCACTATTACAGCAGAAGCCGTCAGAGTCAGTGGATGAAGGGAGAGACCTCCGGCCATTTCCAGTATGTGAAATCCTTAAAACTTGACTGCGACAACGATACGATCCTTGCAAAGGTTCACCCGATCGGACCTGCCTGCCATACCGGTTCTCACAACTGTTTCTTCCAGACGCTTGCAGAGAAGGATTACAAGGAGACGAATCCGTTAAAGGTATTTGAGGATGTCTATGCAGTCATCAAGGATCGCAAGATTCACCCGAAGGAAGGTTCTTACACCAACTACCTGTTTGACAAGGGAATTGATAAGATCTTAAAGAAAGTGGGAGAGGAATGTACGGAGATTGTCATTGCGGCAAAGAATCCGGACCCGGAGGAGATCAAGTATGAGATTTCCGATTTCCTGTATCACGCAATGGTTCTGATGGTTCAGAAAGGCGTGACCTGGGAGGAAATTACCGAGGAATTGGCAAACCGTTGATTGCTCTGATTGCGCTGATTGCGCTGATTGCGCGAATCGGAGCAAATTTGGAGATTTCGTTGCCGTTTTGAAATCTGAAATCTTTCCTTGACTTTTTGGGGAAGTTTCGATACTATTAGAACAATAACTTGATTCATATTCGTGATGATAGGATGATAGAACGAGTTATTCAACAAAAACATCAACAAAGTCGAAAGAAAAAGGGGCTGTGCACGTGAGTTGCAGATTTGCAATCAGGTGCCAGTCCTTTTTTCCTGTGTCGAGCGATTATCTGTCTATGATCGATTACTGATCGATTATCCATCGAGCGATTTGTGTCGATGCTTTTCTTTGTTTTTCTTTGGAGGTATGATTACCAATCTTTGACAGAACCGTCAAAGGCACGGCGGGCAGAGTTGCTACCGCGCTCGTTTGCCGGATAAAGCTCTACCGCGTCATCGGCAAGCTCAATTCCGATACCCGGGGCATCCGGAATCATCATGCATCCATTCTCAAAGCGAAGCGGTTCTTTGACCATTCGATCCTCCGCGCCGTTTAAGCAGAAGCCCGGAAGTTCCTGAATTCCAAGGTTCGGAATCGACGCGCAGATCTGAAGGCAGGCAGCGGTGGAAACCGGTCCGAGCGGATTGTGCGGGATGACGAGAACATCGTGTGCTTCCGCGAGGGCGCAGATCTTTTTGCTTGTCGTGATACCGCCGACTGCGCAGACATCCGGGCGGACATACTGGCAGGCATGGCGCGCCATCAGAACCTCAAATTCGCGCAGGTCGATGGCTCTCTCTCCGGTCGCGATCGGAACCCCAACTTTGGATGCGACCTCCGCCATGGTGTCTACATTGTCCGGTGGAACAGGGTCTTCAAGAATCATTGGGCGATACGGTTCCACGGCACGTCCGAATGCAACCGCCTCCGGGAGCGTCATTCCACGGTGAACTTCTAAAACAAAGTCAAAGTCGTCGCCAACGGCTTCCCGGCAGATGCGCACTTTCTCGACTTCCCTTGTAATTCGGCTTGAGAAAAACTCCCCTTTGCCGTCAGGAGCGTTTACCGGACCGTTACAGAAGATCTTTGCAGCGGTAAATCCCATCTGCTGAAGCTCTTGGTATTGTTTTGCGAGTTCCTCGTTGTTCTCAGTCAGATGCATGACGGAGGCATAGACGCGCACCTTATCGCGGGTCTTTCCGCCCAAAAGCTCGTAGACCGGAACACCGAGCGCTTTTCCCTTGATATCCCACAGTGCAATGTCGATTGCGGAGATTGCGCTCATGATGACGGAACCGCGGAAATAGACGGAACGCAGGAAGTTCTGGTTGAAATCCTCAATGCGAAACGGATCTTTTCCGATCAGATAATCGGCAAATTTTTCAATCGCGCTGGCAGTCGCCTGCAAGTATCCCCAGTTTCCAGCCTCACCAAGTCCGACAATTCCGGCATCGGTATAGATCTGCACAAACAGATAGTGTTTTGCGAAACGAAGTTTTACGTCTGTAATCTTCATAAACGAATTCCTTTCTTTTTCTTTCCGTTAGTGAAAGTATTAGTGAAATATAAGATAAAACTATTAAAATGGCGGTAAAACGGTCATTGTATATGTCGTTGTGTTTATCCTACCAGAATCCATTCGTCTTGTCGCTCCAAATATTTACAGATTTTTTACATCACACCTGTCTCACCCTCGGGATTTTATCCCATTTTCCCAAATCGAGTTCCACATAAAATCAAAACATTTCCCCTGTGAACCTTGTCAAAAACTTGACCATTTTCTTGTGCATTCTGCCGATTCTCTCGTTTGTGATTTTTGTATAAATCTGAAAACAATCGTTGACAGACATGATTTCATCGGATATGCTGAGAGTAATACATGGAGAAACAAATTGATGAAAGGTTTTCTTCCTGTTCTTTGTTCCAAATTTTTTGACAGGGAAAATGTTTGGATTTTCAATAAGAAATTTGAATACCAAAATTGAATATCAAAATACAGAAATGACAGGAAAGGAGGAAAAAACATGAATCAAGCGAACTATGAGATGGATCTCTTGCGTGAAAATATTCATCTGCGCTGTTTTGCACACAGCATTATGAATTACCGTTATCACTGGCATCCGGATGAGTATGAACTGAGCATTGCACTTCAGGGGACTCAAGAATACTGTCGTGGAACAGAAACCCATGTGTTAGAAGAAGATGACCTTATTCTGACCGCACCTGGCAATGGTCACGCCTCGATGCGACGACAGGCGGGAACCCGTGCGCTGGTACTCCATTTTTCTGCAAATGCGTTAAAATTGCTTGTGAAAAAGGGATATATCTATCAGTTTCCATCCTGCCTTTCCAGTGCGGAAACACGTCAGGAAAAACGGTTTTGTCAAATTCGATTTTATGCCAGTCAGATCTGGAATGCGCTTGAATCAGGCGAGTCGGGTGGGCTATATGCACAGTTGAGCGCAAAGGCAAACCTGGAACTGCTGTTGATTACCCTATTTACGGAATTTGATCCTCAGCAGTTTAATCTGATTTCGGAGGACGATAAACGGCGGGCATCGATGCGTCTTCTGCTCAACTATGTGGAAGAACACTATACGGAGAAGCTCACCTTGGAGAATCTCGCGGACTATGCCCAGTATAACCGTACCTATGTCTCCACACTGTTCAAACAGATGGTGGGAATCAATTTTCATGAATATCTGACTCGGGTGCGTTTTCAGCACGCCTTAAACGACCTGACTTACACGAAGGAAAATCTGACGGATATTGCACTGAAAAACGGATTTCCGGACTTAAAAACGCTGACAGCTCGTTTCCGATCGACTCTGCTTCGCACACCGGCAGAATTCCGGGCATCTTTAAATCCGGATGATCTTTTCTACGAGAAACAGAGACGATTTCTCACCCCGGAGGATGTGGTGTTGAGGAGAAAACTTGAGGAATATACACGGATAGGCGGAATCGCCTGAAAATCGCATAAAAAGGAGAAAACTTAAGGAGGAGTTCTTATGAGTGATCTGACAGAAAAAGAAAAAATGCAAAGACAGATGCTTTACGATGCAAACTACAATCAGGAGTTGAAAGCGGAGCGACTGCACGCGAAAGAGCTGTGTTACGAGTACAATCACTTGCGTCCGACAGAAGAGACAAGACAAAAAGAAATCATGAAGGAGCTTCTCGGCAAGACGAAGGAATCCTTTGAGATTCTGGCACCGTTTTTCTGCGATTACGGGTACAATATTGAAGTGGGGGAAAACTTCTTTTCCAATTACAATCTGGTCATTCTGGACTGTGCAAAAGTGACGTTCGGAGACAACGTATTCATCGCGCCGAACTGCGGATTCTATACGGCAGGTCACCCGATTGATTTTGAACGTCGAAATGCAGGGCTTGAGTACGCCTATCCGATCACAGTCGGCGACAATGTGTGGATTGGTGGCGGTGTTCAGGTGATGCCGGGAGTCACGATCGGCAGTAATGTCGTGATCGGTGGGGGAAGTGTTGTCGTCAAAGACATCCCGAGCAATTCTGTGGCGGTCGGCAATCCCTGCAAGGTGATTCGCCCAATCACGGAAAACGATAAAAAAACGCAATGGGATCGTTAGACGGATGTCGAGTGGAAGTATTCAGAAAAATGTGCTATAATAGGAGCACTTTAAGTCAGCGAAAACTTCTCTGACAAAATGGTAAATAGTAAATAAGGGTAAATAAAGGAGCAAAAAATCATGTCAAATATTACGGATCGTTTTCTTCGCTATGTTTTAGTCGATACAGAATCCATGAGTGATCAGGAGGCATTTCCGAGCACAGAAAAGCAGAAAAACCTCGGAATTATGTTAAAAGAAGAGCTGACCGCCCTTGGCGCACAGGATGTGCGGATGGATGATTACGGATATGTCTATGCACGGATTCCGGCAAATACGACAAAGAAGATTCCGGCGGTTGGATTTATCTCTCATATGGATACTTCACCGGATTGCCCGGGAAATGGCATTCATCCACAGATCATCCGCAATTATGACGGAAAGACGATCCGCATGAACGCCAAGACCGGGGAGACGATGAGCCCGGAGCGTTTTCCGGAGCTTTTGCGCTATATGGGACAGGATCTGATCACGACCGATGGCACGACACTCCTCGGCGCAGATGACAAGGCTGGTGTTGCCGAGATTATGACGATGGCAGAGTATCTGCTGACGCATCCGGAGATCGAGCACGGAACGATTTGCATTGGATTTACACCGGATGAGGAAGTCGGACGCGGTGCAGATTTCTTTGATGTGGAGGGATTTGGCGCAGATGTGGCTTACACCGTCGATGGCGGGGCACTCGGAGAGATCGAGTACGAGAACTTCAATGCCGCTTCCGCAAAGCTCCATATCAACGGAGTCAACATTCATCCGGGTTCCGCAAGAGGTCAGATGAAAAATGCACTCTTGATCGGAATGGAACTTCAGCAGATGCTTCCGATGTTCCAGAATCCGGCATGTACAGACGGCTATGAGGGATTCTTCCATCTGAACAACATGTCCGGAGACGTGGAGAATGCTTACATGAACTATATCATCCGTGACCATGACCGCGCAAAGTTTGAGGAGAAGAAGGCGCTGATGACCAGTGTTGTTTCCTATCTCAACACAAAGTACGGGGAGGGAACGGTTGAGCTGAATCTGAAAGATTCCTATTACAATATGCGCGAGAAGATTGAACCGCACAAGTACCTGATCGAGATTGCGGAGAATGCGATGAAGTCTCTCGATGTAGAGCCGGTCGTGTGTCCGATCCGCGGAGGTACAGACGGTGCTCGCCTCTCCTACAAGGGACTTCCATGCCCGAACCTGTGCGCAGGCGGTCACAATTTCCACGGAAGATATGAGTACGTCTGCATTCAGTCGATGGAAAAGATTGCAGATATTCTCGTGGAGATCGTCAAAGCGTTTGCAGAGCGCTAAAAAAACGTTTGCAAAGTGCTAAAAGAATCTTTTGAAAGAAATAAATTCTAATTGGGTAATGGGTAAGTGGAAGAAAACTCAATGAAACTCAGAAACTCAATAAAAAAGGACAGAATAAGACAGAGAGACAGGGGGAAAACGATATGAATGAAATTTGTCTGAGAGAGATGTGCTCCTACATTTCAGAAGAGACAGAGAACCTTTTTCTGGAATATACCGCACGCTTTATTCGCCAGACAACAAGACGCCAGTACGCCGGTCTTCTGGCTCTGTTCTGTCGCGAGACAAAGTGTGATTTTATGGAGATCACACCGGAAAAGACGGATCGGTTTTTCCGGAATCACACAAAGAGCAGTACCATAAAGACACTCCAGTGGCAGATCGCAGCTTTGCGGGGCTTTGCGCGTTTTATAGACGAGAAACAGGCGGCGGCGCAGGAAGAAGAGCAAGATCAAAATCAGAAACAAGATCAAGAAAAATCAGAAGCTCAAGAAGAACAAGAAGTAGAAGGGGCAGCGGGTGCAGACAGAGTATCAGCAAAAGCACAATTCCAAGACGTGCCAGCCCAAGAGGCCAAAGATGCGCAAGGGTCGGAGACAACTGCAAACCCAGAAGGTCATTTCGAGAGTGCATTTCCGAAAATGCAGTTTGAGTGGTCTCTGCAACCGATCGCGCCGATCCCCAAACTTGAACATGTGGATCAGGTGTTGACTTACTTCTATGAGAGGGACGATCTCACGATGTTTGTGGCGATCTCCACGATCTTGCGCTGTGGTCTGACAACGAGGGAGTTGTGTGGATTAAATGTCGGTCACATCTTTATGGATGCAGATGGAAAAAAGGGAATGATCATTCCGGATACTCATCGCAGAGAGAGAAAGATTAAGATTCCGGATGATCTGTTTGATCTGATTGTCCGTCTGATTCCGGCGCAGGCAGAAAAAGACTTTCCTGTCTTTCGCTTACGGCGCTTTGAAAAACGTCTGTCTGCCCGTATGCTGGAACACTACATCAAGGATGCGTGTGAAGCACTTGAGATCCCCCCGTTTACGATGACTCAGCTTCGCAACCTCGCTGTCGCAAGCATGGTTCAGGGAGGTGCTCCGGCACAGGCTGTCTCCGATTATCTTGGAACAGATATTCTCTGGATCACCCGATATGATGTTGCTGTACCGGAACTCAAGGACTCCGCTGTGGATTATCATCATATTTACATTAAAAAAATCTGATGATAAAAGATGATAAAAAATAAGTAATTGACAAGAACTTCCCGCATATGATAGAATCAGAACACATATTAGGGAGTAGTTCACATCGGATGATTTTGATCTTTTTGATCTCCGGTGTTGTGCTGGTCGTCATCACGCAACTGTTTTTTCGTTGCCGGACAGCACACATAATAGAAATTAGAAATGGAACGAGACTTTTATTGCTTTGCATGTCAAGAAAAGTGACAAATGCCACTGGTATTTTCACTGCTTGTACATGTTTTGTGCAGTAAAGGTCTCTTTTTTGTTGCCAAGATTTTTGATCCATATTTACGAATTTCTGAAACAAAAAAGCGTTTTCTGCACATGATTTTCTTATCATTTCATCAAATGAGATCCTCGTCATCAAAGATTAAAGATTTATCAAACAATGAAAAAGGAGCGAAGAAAAATGATGCAGAAAGAAGTATGGAGCCAGTCGGTTGACGAAGTACTCCGCCGTTTCAAGACAACGCGGTCAGGATTATCGAGTGAGACTGCCAGAGAGCGGTTGCAGACAACGGGTGAAAATATCTTAGAGGAGGGAAAAAAGAAGACAGCGGGACAGATTTTTCTCAGTCAGTTTTGTGATCTTCTCGTCGTGATTCTGCTGATTGCAGGAGGAATTTCGATGATTTCCGGAAATTTGGAGAGCACTGCCGTAATCCTGCTTGTTCTGGTGGCAAATGCGATTCTCGGAACAATCCAACAGATCAAAGCGGAGCAGTCTCTTGCAAGTCTCAAAAATCTCGCCTCTCCGAACAGCCGAGTGATTCGTGATGGGAAAAAGATTGAGATTCCGTCACGGGAAATCGTGACCGGGGATCTTCTGGAATTGGAAGCGGGAGATCTCATCCCCGCAGATGGAAGAATTATAGAGAGTTACTCGCTTCAGGTCGATGAGAGTTCTCTGACCGGAGAGACTACCCACATAGAAAAAAGAGAAGTTCTGCTTTCAGGCGAGACGCCGTTAGCTGACCGCACCAATATGATCTACTCGGGAAGCCTTGTCGCGTATGGGCGAGCGGTAGCGGTTGTGACGGCAACGGGAATGCAGACAGAGATTGGAAAAATTGCAGGGATGATTCATCAGGCAGGTGAACGCAAAACTCCGCTTCAGCGAAGTTTAGATCAGTTCAGCCAGAAACTCGCAATTCTGATTCTAATGGTATGTGCTCTCGTTTTTGCACTCTGCATTTCCCGTGGAATGACGGTTCTTGATGCGTTGCTCTTTGCAGTCGCACTTGCCGTTGCAGCGATTCCGGAAGCTCTGACCTCGATTGTGACGATCGTGCAGGCATTTGGCACGCAGAGAATGGCAAAAGAACATGCCATCATCAAAAAGCTCAGTGCGGTGGAGAGCCTTGGCTCGGTTTCTGTGATTTGCTCCGATAAAACAGGAACACTGACTCAGAATAAGATGACAGTTCAGCAGATTTTTGTAAATGGAAACGTAATCGAAGCAAAGAATCTCGATATGGCTGACCAGACACAGCGATATTTGGTTTATGATGCAGTTTTGACAAATGACTCGAGCATGGTCAATGGACAGAGACTTGGAGATCCGACAGAATCCGCACTCTTAGAGATGTTTCGGGAAATTCCGGCATTTTCTGATCAGAGTTATCTTGGAAAACAGGGAATGAGTGAGGAGATTCTCCGAGAGATGATGAGAAGACTTGAAGAAATCCCGTTTGATTCAGATAGAAAACTGATGAGCACGAAATATCGAATTCACGGTCAGGAAACGATTCTGACGAAAGGGGCGGTAGATGTTCTGCTTGATCGCTGTATCTGGGTTCGAGATCAAAATGGGGCTCATCCGATGACAGAAAGCGAAAAAGAGAAGATTCGGAGGCAGAATCAGCGCTTTTCGGAAAAAGGACTGCGCGTATTGGCATTTGCATACAAGGAATCCTGCGAACCGCTGTGCAAAGAAGCAGAGTGCGACTATGTGTTTCTCGGACTGATTTCCATGGCTGATCCACCACGTGCAGAGTCCATCAAGGCAGTGAGAGATGCCAAATCTGCGGGAATCCGAACCGTCATGATTACAGGCGATCACAAGATAACCGCAGTCGCAATCGCCCGTGAGATTGGTCTGTTTGAAGATGGGGATCTGGCGTTGACCGGCATGGAGTTGGATCGGATGAGTGAGGAGGAATTAGACCAAACGATTGAGAAAATCTCAGTCTATGCGCGAGTTTCACCGGAAAATAAGATCCGAATTGTCCGTGCCTGGCAGAGGTCCGGAAAACTGGTCGCAATGACCGGAGATGGAGTCAACGATGCTCCTGCACTCAAAAAGGCAGATATCGGAGTGGCAATGGGAATCACCGGAACCGAAGTGTCAAAAGATGCGTCTGACATGATTCTCACGGATGACAACTTTGCCACGATCATTCGGGCGGTCGCAAACGGAAGAACCGTATACAGAAATATTAAAAATGCAGTAAGCTACCTGTTGTCGGGGAATACCGCTGCCATTCTCGTCGTTTTATATACTTCCTTGCGGGCACTTCCGCTCCCATTTGTGCCTGTACAGCTCTTATTTATCAATCTGCTCACCGACTCCCTTCCGGCACTGGCAATCGGAATCGAGCCTGCAGATGAGGGTGTTCTGAAAGAAAAACCGAGAGATCCGAAAGAAGGGTTACTGAACCGGGAATTCTTGATCAAAATGTTTACGGAAGGCGCACTGATTGCACTCTCAACAATTTTCGCCTTCTCGATTGGGCTTAGACAGAGCGATGTTATGGCATCAACGATGGCATTTGCAACCATCACGCTCGCAAGACTTTTTCATGGATTTAACTGCCGAAGCAAGTTATCCCTTCTGGCGCTTGGTTTAAAGAGCAATCCTTCTAGCCTGCTTGCGTTTGGAATCGGAGCCGGCTTTCTCGCATTTGTTGTGGGAGTTCCGGCATTTCACGGTCTTTTTCAGATTCAGGCGATGAGCATACAAGATTTGTGGCAGACGGTATTCCTTGCTCTGATTCCAACATTGGTAATTCAGAGTTCTCGGGTGATTTACGAAAGAAGAAAGGGAGAAAAAACTCGTTGAGTTTACATAATTTATTTATGTAAACTATATGCAATTCAAAGTCGATGTTTCCCTCCTTTACAGGGGGATCGTATATATGGGGATCGCAAACTTTCTCAGGGTGGAATGGACTTTCACTTGTGGTCTCTTTATATTATAATAAGAATAAGACAAACATTTTTATTTAATTGTATTTAACAAAAATCAGTAATTAGTAGGGTGAGGAAAGAAAAGTATGAAGGCAATCTCGGTTTATGCGCTCACGAGGACTCAGAGTCTGGAACATTTGCAGAAATTGGAACGACAGCTATCGGGAAGAACCAGCTTTCTGAAAATGCGAAAGTGGGAATGGGAGAGTATGCGAGATCTGACGGATCAGTTGGAGGCTCATATGCCAGAAATAGCCCACCTTCGTTTTTTCTACTCGTTCCAGATTCCACGCCTTGGAAAAGAATTTGATCTTCTTCAAATCAAGGAAGACCAGATTTTAAACATCGAGTTGAAGAGCGGGGTCGTATCCGATGAGGCGATTCGACGACAGCTTTTGCAGAATCGATATTATCTGTCTGTCCTTGGAAAACCGATCCGTTCCTACACCTATATCAGTAGTCAGAAACGGCTTGTGCGCCTGACAAATCATGATCATCTTGCAGAGACTGACTGGGGAAAACTGTGTGAAGAACTGAAAAATACAAGCAAGGATTATGATGGAAATATTGAGGAACTGTTTCGCGCAGAGCTTTATCTGATTTCTCCGCTCACGGAGCCGTCACGCTTCTTAAAAAAAGAGTATTTTCTGACGGCTCAACAGAGGGAGATTGAACGGCAGATCTTAAAGAAAATTCGCGCGGAGAAAACAGGATTGTTCTGGTTTACCGGTCTTCCAGGGACCGGAAAGACTTTGCTTTTGTATGATCTTGCAATGAAACTCTCTGTCAAACAGCAGGTTTGCATGATTCACTGCGGAGATGCGAAAGCACAGTGGAATCTCCTCCATGAGCGTCTGCAACGAATTGAATATGCGCCGCTTTCTTCCATCGGTAATCTCAGTACCACTCCGATTTCAGACTGTACTTGTACTTATCGTGATCATAGCGATCACTGTGACGAGGCTCGTGACGGTGAGTGTGACTGTAACTTCGATTTTTCGCGATTTCATGCAATCTTCGTTGATGAGGCACATCTGCTTTCACCGAAGACACTGGCACTGTTACTGAAATCCTGCAAAGACCGCCCAATCATCTTTTCAAGCGACTGTGAGGATATGATTTCACCAGAAGAGTTAGATCGAACGACGCTACATGAGCTGAAAAACTTATCCGGTATTCAGACCTATCATCTGACAAACCGAATCCGCACAAATGCCGAATTGTCTTTTTATATTCAGAGCATGATGCATCTTTCTCACAGACGACCGTCATTCTCTTATCCTCATATCTCGGTTGTCTATGCCAACAATGAGAGTGAGGCGGACTGTCTGCTTGCAGATTACCGAACCCGCGGATATATCTGCGAGAGAGAAACACAAAGTCCAGAGCTGGAGCGAGTGGCTGACCGAATTGCAGTCCTGATCGATGAGCGGTACTATTATGATGAGCAGGGCTATCTGCGTTCGACAGATCAAAGTGTCTGGAATCTCTTCAGCCGTCTGAATCAGGCAAAAGAAGAGTTGGCTTTTGTGGTAAAGGCGAATGAGGCGGTGTATGCAACGCTGTTGGGACTGTTGTTTTAACACGCCGTGAGCAATTCATCCCCCCACCTCTTTCGGGTCGCTTAAAAGAAATTCACATTTTGTTTCGAGGACAGCCAAATACCGAAATCAGTAAATTTATTAATGCATATAAATCCGCAAGTAGTCGTCTCAAAGTCGGAGTAGTTCACATAGCTATTTGAACAGCTACGCTACATCCAACAAATTTATATATTGATATTGACGAGGAAAAACACAGCAATGGACATTTATCAAAGAATGAAAGAAGTTTTCAAACGAATCCCGGACAAGACGGTGACCACCTATGGGCAGATCGCACTCTTATGTGGGGCACCAAACCATTCCCGACAGGTGGGGTATGCCCTGCGCTCAGATCGTCTGGGCGATGTTCCTGCCTTTCGAGTTGTCAACTCCAAGGGATTCTTGAGTGGCGCGAGTGCCTTTGAATATCCGGGACTTCAACGAAAACTTTTGGAACAGGATGGGATTTATGTACAGATAACACAAGATGGTGATCGCGTCGACTTAAAACGATATGGCTGGCGACCGTCCATGGAGGAAGCTGAGGAGCTATATACGCTTTTTCAGTCACTGGGAATCTAAACGTAAATGCGTTTGGCTCTGAAAATCGGCGAAAAAGAATAAAAACGGAAAGCGAAGAATGAAAAGCAGAAAAGAAAGGATATAGGCAAACAATGCATCAGATGAATCGTCAAGAATTACTCTATAAAATTAAAGCATATAAACCGTACAACGAACAGGAAGAAAAAGATCAAATTTTGATTGCAAATTGGATCGAAGACCACGAAGATGCATTTTCGCGCGAGAATCCGGTGGCACATATGACAGCATCAGCTTGGGTTGTCAATAGGGACAGAAGCAAGGTTCTGATGGTGTACCACAATATTTATGATTCCTGGTCGTGGCTTGGAGGACATGCGGATGGTGAGACAGATCTTTTAGCTGTCGCAATTCGCGAGGTAAAGGAGGAAGCGGGGCTCTCCGATGTTCGCCCAGTATCAAGTGAGATTTTTTCGTTGGAGTCTCTTACCGTGGATGGTCATGTAAAAAAAGGCAAATATGTATCCAGCCATCTGCACCTGAATGTGACGTATCTGTTAGAAGCAGATTCGGATGAGCATGTGTCGATAAAGGCAGACGAAAATAGTGGAGTGGCATGGTTTACACCGGAGGAAGCCTTAAAAAAGTCTACGGAGCCGTGGTTCGTGGAGCATGTGTATACAAAACTCATAGAAAAAGAACGGGAAAATCGAATTTAGAAATTTAGAATTCAATTGGGACAGAAAAGTAGGCAAAAATTAAACGTGGATAAAACAAATAAAACAAGAAAGAAGAAAAGAAGACCATATGAAATTATATGAAGTAAAGGAAAATGAAAGAAAATCTTTGATAGATCAATTAGTAGCGGTTTGGGAATCTTCTGTTCGAGAGACTCATCTGTTTCTCAGTGAGGAGGAAATTCAGAGGATTAAAACATATGTTCCCTATGCGCTTAATGGGGTAACACATTTGATTGTCGCTGAGCGTGAGCCTGAATGTCCGGTGGCTTTTATGGGAGTGGAAGGGCAGCGGTTGGAAATGCTGTTTCTCTCTCCAGACAAACGGGGAGCGGGACTTGGCAGAAAACTTTTGGAGTATGGAATCAAGCACTATGGGATACAGGAAGTCACAGTCAACGAACAAAATCCTCAGGCAGTCGGATTTTATGAACATATGGGTTTTGAGACTTACAAGAGGACAGAGGTTGATGAGGAGGGTGGACCGTACCCGCTGTTATATATGAGACTTGTATAACTAGAAAAATAACTCAGGAAGGGAGATTATTCCTTTTCTGAGTTATTTTTCTGCTAAGCAATTAAATACAACACTATTCTTTGTCTGAGGAATCCCCTTCATCCTTCAAAAACTTTAAGCGGTTTTTATCAAAGTCAATGTAGAAGCGGGTGGTGGTGGAGGAATCTGCATGTCCCAGTGCATGCTGGACAAGAGAGACATCGCCACCGCTTCGCTCATAGAGCTGGGTTCCGAAGCTCTTGCGCAGGAGATGAGCGGAGAATTTCACATTCGGGGGCAGGACGAATCGACCGTATTCTTTTACGATCTGACCGACGCGATTGATCGTAATTCGCGTTCCACGGTTTGACACAAACAGCGGTCCGTTTGCCTTCTTTTCTTTTTCACTTTTCATCTTCATCAGAACCGGGCGTTCCAGTTCAATGTAGTCGGAGAGGGCAGTGAGCACCTCTTTTTTGAAGTAGACGAACTCGGTATGTCCACCTTTTCGCCGAACAAGCAGTCGCTGTTCCTCAAGATCCAGATCGTACATATCAATATTCAATAATTCGGAAATACGGATACCGGTTCCGAGAAAAAGCATAATAATCGCATTGTCACGCAATTTTGTCTTTTCAAAGAAAACTTTCTCGCGCTCAGTTTTCTGCGAACCGGTCTGAACATTCTTCTTGAGCCGTTTTGTTTCAGCATCTGTGAGGGCGACAATCGGTTTCTTCGGAACTTTCGGAATATCGACATAAGTCGCCGGATTTTTCGTCATGTATTCATTGATGACCATGTATTTGAAAAACGCCTTGAGTGAGGCGAGCTTTCGCCGTTTTCCGGACGGAGAATTTTCAAATACCTGAATCTTTTCTTTTCCGGTTGGAGTCGTCCGCGTGATATAGTTGCCTTCGGCGTCTTTCATCGAGTATTCGTCCAAGTATGCCAAAAACATAACAATGTCATTTGGGCGAAGCTGATCCAGAGCATCCATCGGGATCTCGGCGATCGACGGGTATGGGAAGCGGTCAGGAATCGCCTCGAGGAGATACTTCAGAAATACACGCAGATCAATCGCGTAGGCGACTTTGGTTTTGGGCTGATAGACGGAGTCCTTGGCATAGAAAAAGTTTACGACGTAGTCAGGGAGTTCCCTTAGAATTTCCCTTAATTTTTCAGATTCGCTTTTCATAGGAATAGATCAATCCTTTCTATATTTTTTATGATTTATGAGTTGTTTTTCTGGTTTTTCGTGAAATAGAATTAATTTTTAAAATCAACAGCAAAAGTTCTGATAAAACAACACTTTAAAAATATTTATTCTGAAAATCCTCTCAGATCAAATATTTTTAGGTTTAAGCGATAAAAGTTACGTTTGAAGTATAAAAATCGCTCGTTTTTAGAGCCTGATTCGGGGCTCTAAATAAGTATATCACAAGTCGTTTATTTTGACTATATTTTTGTGATAAACTTACGTTTATCACAAAAATTAAAATTTATCACAATTTATCCCTCTCTACTACCCTTTATCGCTATATATTTCGGCTCTATGTCAATAGTTGGGGTGGGATTCATGAGAATCCTACTCCATTCCTGACATCAGAGCCATTTTTATATACAGCTCTGATACATCCTGTTTTTGGGCATGCCAAATAAGCCTCCCTCATTTACCGACCAA
>NZ_JBNMIQ010000020.1:0-59229 GCF_050873365.1 Brotaphodocola sp.
AAACGCTGAAGGCATCTAAGCGTGAAGCCCCCCTCAAGATGAGATATCCCATCGCAAGAGTAAGACCCCTTGAAGACGACGAGGTAGATAGGGCAGAGGTGGAAGCGCAGTAATGTGTGGAGCTGACTGTCACTAATAGGTTGAGGGCTTAACCAAGACGGTTTAGGAGAAATACAGAAAACGGATGATTCAATGTGCAGTTTTGAAGGTACATGTCAAAAATATCTTCAAACATTTGGCCTGGTGGCTCAGCTGGTTAGAGCGCCGCCCTGTCACGGCGGAGGTCGTGGGTTCGAACCCCATCCGGGTCGCTGAATGTGAGTTGATACACACATTCTCATATTAAATATGGGGTCTTAGCTCAGCTGGGAGAGCATCTGCCTTACAAGCAGAGGGTCATAGGTTCGAGCCCTATAGGCCCCATACTTTTTCTTGATATACCTGGTTCGCCGATATGGCTCAATTGGCAGAGCAGCTGATTTGTAATCAGCAGGTTATCGGTTCGAGTCCGATTATCGGCTTAAAGTATTAAATATGGGGGAATTCCCGAGTGGCCAAAGGGGACAGACTGTAAATCTGCTGGCTATGCCTTCAGTGGTTCGAATCCACTTTCCCCCACTCAACAATTGAATATTGTTGTTATTATTGTCGCGGGGTGGAGCAGTCTGGAAGCTCGTCGGGCTCATAACCCGAAGGTCATAGGTTCAAATCCTATCCCCGCAATTTTGTGCCTTGGTAGCTCAGTTGGTAGAGCAGAGGACTGAAAATCCTCGTGTCACTGGTTCGATTCCGGTCCAAGGCATATGGGCGTGTAGCTCAGTCGGTAGAGCACTTGACTTTTAATCAAGTTGTCCCGGGTTCGAATCCCGGCACGCTCAGGCGTATTATGGCGGAAATCCTTGAAAAAGGGTTTCCGCCATTTTTGTTATCCGGAAATCTGAAAACGAGAATCAATGGGAATCTAAGAAAATGACAACAAATCAGATGCTTAAGTCAGATGGTTAAGATGGTCAAATTGATTGTCAAATTGAGCGGAATCTGATAAGATGAAAGAATGAGGAAAACGCCTATGAGAAATCAGAGTGAACCAGAAAAAGCGGTGTGGCTGATTGAGTTTGAAAATCTCTATATTGTGACGTATCAGAAACTTTATCGCCATGCAAAGCTGATTTTTAATCAAGAGGAAAAGATCAGAGAACTCCTGATTCTGACCTATATGGAAGCCTATCAGCGGGGAGAACAGCTTCAAAAGGAGAAGTCGCCGATCGACTGGCTGATCAAACGGGAAGACTTTCTTGCGGAGACAAAACTTGATGCAAGCCGGGAGATGCTTGAGGCATCTCATGCAGAAGAAAAGATGCAGTCAAAGGAGGCACAAAAGGAGCGTTTCTCCAATTTGGATGAGACCTCTCTTCTGCTGGAGATCGAGGACCGGCTTGGAATCGTGGATGACCAGGAGATCCCGGAGCGCGTGAGCGTCAAAAAGACTGCAGTGCAGGGAGTTTTCTCTGTCGCCCTCTTTCTTGTGTCGATGGGGATTCTTGCGGTCGGCATCTGGAAAGTAAAGCATCAGATCGATGTGCTTCAGGCTCCGTTTGAGCGAAAGATTGATCTGGAATCGGAGAGTGAGGAGACGGAGGACGAAAAGAAGGAGAACTGCATTCAGGTGGGAGCGAAGGCAGTTTATCTGTCCGACAATGGTCAAGTGCTCTACTCGCTTCCGTTAGAGGAGTCTGAATTTGCGGACTCTGATCTGAGCAATCCGGAGATACAGACTCATGGCGGATGGACGTACTATCTGCCGTGTCAGGAGAGAGAGGACAGTGAGCTCAAAAATGTCTGGAGTGAGCTGGATCACACCCTGTATCGGATGAGTGGAGATGCCGATAAGATGGATGAGATTGAGATCATTGCACGGGATGTCGACAATTATTCGTTCTGGGAAGATGGGATCTACGTTTCCCAGTATGACCGGATTCAGAGAATCGGGGAGAATGAGATTTTCGAGAAGAAGGCATGCAGTTTTTATGCGATGGCGGACGGCGATGATATCGTGCTTTATGATATGCTCGGACGAACGCTTCAGACGCAGGAGGATGGAAGCCTGCCCTATGAGGATCGGGTTTTCATTATGGACGGAAATCGGATCGCAGAGTGCAATCCGGCACAGCGCGAGTATGCAGGAATCTCGTATTTTCTGAGTGAGAATGGGGATGGAGAATCTGCGATCTATAAGGAGGAAGCTGGTGAGGAAAGTCTTTTTCTTGAGCAGGGAAAAGGAATCGACAGCTTCTGCATTGCGGATGGGCAGATGTATTACAGTGTTTTCGTGCGCAAGAGAGATGGAATCCAGTACAGTGAGATTTATCGCAGACCGCTCGCAAATGTCGGAGAGACTGTGATGATCGGAGAACGTTTTAAGGGAAGAATCATGGAAATGTCGTATTCGAAATCGTCTGGCGAGATCTATGCGTCCTATAAGCCGAAGAGCTGGGTAAGTAATCGCGGAATCATTGCGGTGATCTCGCCGGCGGGACAGATCAGTTATCTGAATGATGAGGAGCTCCGGAAACAGGTGGAGACGACGGGAAATGATGATCTGCAATTTGTAATGGAGCAGGATGGAGAAGTCTATTGCTACTGGACGGATAACAACTGGAAACGCGGAAAAGAGCCGGAGCCGATCTGGAGGAAAGTGCTTGTGATTCCGGATAAGGATCGGACGTTTGTGGAGTGATGGAGAAGTGGCGCTTGACAACGGCAAGGAAATACTGGAACAAAAAACAGAATAAGAATTAAGAATAAAATAAAAACAAAAATAAATAGCGCCTACGGTAGAATAAGTCCTGCAAACGCGCTCTCGCTCCGGGCTCGACGTAATGGTGCATAAGTTCGCAAAATACGCGAACTAAGCACCAACGTCTCGCACGGGTTTGCAGTGACTTTCCTACCTCCGGCGCTTTTCTAATCTGCTACGAAATCAAGAATACCTTTGTACATACCGTAATATCATACAGCAACAAATTTCTATTCGTCTTATAAATTCGATGAATCGGATTTTTCTATTTTTTCGAGATTTTTGTGTAGATGAGATCGGTGTTTAAATTTACTCATCAAATTCTACGATCACATAGAAACCGCGGGAATTCTCGCGGATGTCTTTTACAATTCCTTCTCTGGATTTCAGACGATCACGGTTTTTGTAACAGCCGGACATGGCGACCGCAGGCTCAATGATGTAGCTGTAGTTGAAGCCCTCTCGCTCGATGACTTCTACCTTGTCTCCGATGTTGACGAGCCCTTGGCGTTCCATTTTAAATTCCATTTCACGCAATTCGATCATCTCCTTAAATAATAAATTTATGGTTTTCATTCAAGAAATAAATTCCAATAGAATTTTCGATAAAAATCCCAAAATATTATAGTAAAAAGGTGGTGGAATGTAAAGCCGTTCTGTGCTAAAATAAAATGCACTTTTGTGGTTATGGTTACTGTTCAGAGGTAGGCACTTTTGGAACCGAAAGTACCGTAAGATAACGTGGTGGTAGCGGGAATTTGCCGTATTTAAATGCGAAGCCACGGCAAATTCCGTTACTGGGCACGTGCGCGTGAACAGTAACTGGTTATGTGATTGGATACAGGCAGGAACTTTCTGAACAGAAAATTCTTGGTGATACCGTAAAGATAACCATGTGATCGGAGTTGTATAATATGAGAAAAGAAGATCTTTTGATTTCGCGTCTGAAGCGCTATGCAGAGTCGGATGCATGTCCATTTCATATGCCGGGACATAAGCGTCAGAGCGGGGAAGGAATGAGAGAGGAATTTCCGAATCCGTTTGCGATTGACATCACGGAGATTGACGGGTTTGACAATCTTCATCACCCGGAGGGGATTCTAAGAGAATCGATGGACTGGGCATCTGGGGTGTATGGAACAGCGAAGACCTGGTATCTGGTGAATGGAAGCAGTTGCGGGATTTTGAGTGCGGTGAGCGCGTGTGTTCATCCGGGTGGAAGAATTCTGATGAGCAGAAATTGCCATAAATCGGCTTACCATAGCGTTATCCTCAATCAGTTGAAAACAGACTATGTTTATCCACAAATCCTCCCGGGATTGTGGATACAGGGTGGAATCCTTGCAGAAGATGTGGAAAATATGCTTCAGAAAAATCCAGACACCGAGGCAGTTCTGATTGTCTCCCCAACCTATGATGGAATGGTATCGGATGTCCAGGCGATTGCGGATGTTGTGCATCGCTATGAGCTTCCGTTGATCGTGGATGAGGCGCACGGGGCGCATTTCCCGTTTGGAGGGGAGGATTTTCCGGTTTCTGCGATTGACTGTGGGGCAGATCTTGTGATTCAGAGTCTGCACAAAACCTTGCCGTCTCTGACGCAGACGGCGGTTCTTCATCTGACGAGAGAGGGCGAAAAGAGGGTTGATCTCGGAAGGCTTGAGCGATATCTTCAGATCTATCAGACGAGCAGTCCGTCCTATGTGATGATGGCATCGATTGAGAGCAGTATCTATGAGATGGAGCAGAGCGGAAGAGAGCAGATGGCTGTGCTTGCAGAGCGTCTGAGACGCGTTTACAGCCGTTTGGAGCACTTAAATTATCTGCGAGTGGCATTGCCCTATGATTTGCGGAAAAATGGCGTAGAAGGTCGCAGAGAAGAGCAGAACGTGGAAAGCACAACGTGTAGCGCGAATAAGGTGAGTCATTCTTTAAAGTCAAGGGCTGGTATTTACGACATGGACCCTGCGAAGATTGTGGTTTCCTGCGGGGGCTGTGTAAGGATTGCGGAAAATACGCTTGAGCATGAAGAGCAGGATTGTGCACAGAAACGATGTGGGAAAGATGAAAGCCAGGAGATCGAGAAGCGTGTGAGTCGCGAGAAGATGACGGGAGAGATTCTTGGAGACTGGTTGCGAAAAGAGTACCACATTGAGATGGAAATGTGCGGGACGGATTATGTCGTCGCGATCGCGACTTCCTCAGATACGGAAGAAAATTTTGAACGTCTTTGCACGGCGCTCGAGGAGATCGATCAAAAGATTGAGAGAGAGAAGTGTTCTGAATTTGAGAAAGAGGAAAGTGAGAGCGCAGATCGGAAAGAGATGCAACTTGGAACCGAGTTTGATCTTCAGAAAAAATGGGAACTTCCGGAAATCTGCATGACACCTGCAAAAGCGGTCGATGCGCCATGGGAGGAATTGCCACTTAAAGCCTGTGAGGGAAGAATTTCCGGAGAATTTGTCTATCTCTATCCGCCGGGAATTCCGATCATTGCGCCGGGAGAAAAAATCAAGAGAGAGATGCTTCGGCAGATTTTTTATTATAAAAAGATTGGACTTCCGGTTCAGGGCATGGCGGATACAAAGGCAAATGTTCTTCGTGTCTGCACAGAAGATTAGGAGAAAAATGACCGGAGATATCGAATGGCAACAAGGTGGAATTCGTTCGATAAGATAAAGTGATAAAAAATGGGAATATCCGTGAGATTGAGATAGAGAGGGTGCAAAATGGGGAAGATCTATTATTTGATGGGAAAAAGCGCATCGGGAAAAGATACCATTTACAGAGAACTTTTGAAAAAATGTCCGCGACTGCGCAGAGTTGTTTTGTATACAACGCGCCCGATGAGAGACGGCGAGTGTGAGGGAAGAGAGTATTATTTTGCAAAGCCGGAGGATCTGGAAAAATTTCGGGAGCAGGGCAGAATCATCGAGATGCGGACATACCAGACGGTCTGTGGACCGTGGAGTTATGCGACTGTTGATGACGGACGAATCTGTCTGGATGAGGCAGATTATCTGGCAATCGGCACGTTGGAATCCTACGAGAAACTCAGGGAGTACTACGGAGAAGAGGTAGTAAAACCGCTGTATATAACGGTCGATGATGGAGTTCGTCTCGAACGTGCACTTGAGAGGGAGAAGACGCAGAAGAAACCGAATTACGCGGAACTTTGCAGACGTTTCCTTGCAGATGAGGAAGATTTTGCACAGGAAAAGTTGGAGCGATTGGGGATTTCCACTTTCTTTGTAAATGAGAGTCTGGATAAGTGCGTGGATGAGATTCTTAAGACGATTTAGGGAAGGTTGCCGTGTTTATTAACTACGGCAATTCTGTTACTGGGCACATGCGCATAAACCGTAACTGCATCGGCGCAGAAAGCGAAAATTAGGCGACAGAAATTTTGATAAAACCATATATTTGTGCTACAATATTTTTCATATGATAGGAAATTGCATCCTATCATACGAAAAACGCTCCGCGAGGATGCGCACTCGGCGCAGGAGAAGATGGTTGCTGAAGCAACCGCGCCTCAGCGCAAGAATGTGCCAAGGCACATTCTTTTTATATAACTGCTTTGCAAAGAGTTATTGGTTGAAATTAAATAACAAATAGATTTCACTCAGAACGTATGAGGAAAGAAAGATTGGATCGTGCATGGATGGTGATGCATGAGAGATCGAGTGCGTTTTGAACAGATAAAGATTGGGAGGTGCGTGCCATGAAGACATTTCGGGAAATTATCGGACATGAACAGATCAAGGATCATATGCAGACTGCGGTAAGGAATCACAAGGTATCTCATGCCTATATTCTTTCAGGGGAAGCCGGAATGGGAAAGAAGACTCTGGCAGATGCGTTTGCGATGACGCTTTTGTGTGAGCAGGATGGCACAGAGCCATGTATGGAGTGTCATGCCTGCAAGCAGGTTTTGAGCGGAAGTCATCCGGATCTGATTTATGTGACTCATGAGAAGCCGAATACAATCGGTGTGGAGGATATTCGTACTCAGATCAACGATACGATCATGGTGCGCCCTTACAGCAGTTATTATAAGATTTACATTGTGGATGAGGCGGAGAAGATGACTCAGCAGGCGCAGAATGCTCTGCTCAAGACGATTGAGGAACCGCCGGCATATGCGGTGATTCTGTTGCTGACGACGAATGTGGATGCCTTTCTTCCGACGATTTTGTCGCGCTGTGTTCAGTTGAAATTAAAACCGCTTCGGGATTACATGGTGAAAAATTATCTGACGGAACAGTTGCATGTGCAGGAGGCAGATGCGGAGATCTATTCGGCGTTTGCGAGAGGAAATCTCGGCAAGGCGATTTCTCTGGCATCCTCGGAGGATTTCAAGCATCTTCATCAGGAGATTCTCGGTCTGCTTCGCCATGTAAAACAGGCAGATATTTCCGAACTTCTTGACGAGATTCGAAAGATGAAGGAGGATGGTCTGGACATTTACGAGTGTCTGGATTTCATTCAGTTGTGGTATCGGGATATTCTGCTGTACAAGGTTACGAAAGACATCAACCAGCTGATTTTCAAGGAGGAATTCCGCACGGTAAATGAGATCAGTCAGAACAGTGGTTATGATGGAATTGAGCGGATTCTCGAGGCAGTAGACAAGGCGAGAGTGCGTCTCGATGCGAATGTCAATATGGAGCTGGCGATGGAACTGCTTCTGCTGACGATGAAGGAAAATTAAGAAATTAAGGGAGATAATTGAAGGAGATAGAAGAGTCAATGACGAGAGTAATTGGTGTCAGATTTCGTGAGGCGGGAAAAATCTATTACTTTTCTCCGGGAAAATTGGAGATTAAGGCTGGAGAACATGTAATTGTGGAGACTGCCCGCGGAATCGAGTTTGGATTTGTTGTGCTGGGAAGTCGGGATGTGGACGACAGCAAGGTGGTACAGCCGTTGAAGACCGTGATCCGCATGGCAAATAAGGATGATGAGGCGAGAGAGGAAAATAATAAAGTCAAAGAAAAAGAAGCGTTCCGGATTTGTAAAGAAAAAATTCGCAAGCATGGTCTTGAGATGAAGCTGATCGATGTCGAGTACACGTTTGACAATAACAAGATTCTATTTTATTTCACGGCAGATGGCAGAATCGATTTCCGTGAGCTGGTAAAGGATCTGGCGAGCGTCTTCAAGACGAGAATCGAACTGCGTCAGGTTGGAGTACGTGATGAGACAAAGATCGTCGGTGGAGTCGGCATCTGTGGTCGTGCACTCTGCTGTCACTCTTATTTGTCCGAGTTTATTCCAGTGTCGATCAAGATGGCAAAGGAGCAGAATCTTTCCCTGAATCCCTCAAAGATTTCGGGTGTCTGCGGTCGCCTGATGTGCTGTCTGAAAAACGAGGAGGAGACTTACGAATATTTGAACAGCAAGCTCCCGGGAATTGGAGATTATGTGACGACAGATGACGGTTTAAAGGGAGAGGTGCAGAGTGTCAATGTGCTTCGCCAGACAGTCAAGGTCATCGTCATGGTGGAGCGCGATGAGAAAGAGATTCGCGAGTATAAGGTGGAACAGCTCAAATTCCGTCCGCGTCGCAGAAAAGGAAAAGTCGATGTCGAAGACGCAGAATTGAAGAAACTCGAGGCACTGGAAAAGCGGGAAGGAAAACCGAAAAATAATGGAAAAAGAGAGTCAGAAAGATCGGAAAGATCAGATCGATCAGAGAGAGCAGACAGATCAGAAAAAGCCGAAAAATCAGAGCGATCCGAACGGACAGAAAAGTCTGAGCGACAGGAAAAATCCGAACGAGCAGAGAAATCAAAATAAGGATAATGATTTGAAGTGTGAGGCGGAGTGTCACGAAGATGAGAGAATCGACGATCTCCAGCGAAACGGATACCGCATCATCCAGAAGAAAAACGGATTTTGTTTTGGTATGGATGCGGTGCTGTTATCCGGTTTTGCGCGTGTGAAACCGGGCGGTCGCGCGATTGATCTTGGAACGGGAACGGGCATCATTCCGATTCTGATGAATGCGAAGACACAGGGAGAGCATTTTACGGGTCTTGAGATTCAGGCGGAGATGGCAGAGATGGCACAGCGCAGTGTGAATCTCAATGGACTTCAGGATCGAGTTTCGATTGTGAATGGAGACATCAAGGAGGCAAGCCAGATTTTTGGAAAGGCTTCGTTTGATGTGGTGACTTCCAACCCGCCTTACATGAACGATACGCATGGACTCAAGAATCCGGATCTGCCAAAGGCAATTGCCCGCCATGAGGTGCTCTGCACGCTTGAGGATGTTGTGCGCGAGGCGAGTGCGCTTCTCAAGTCAGGTGGTCATTTTTACATGGTTCATCGCCCGCGCAGACTCACGGAGATGATCACGCTTCTGCACGACTATCGCTTAGAGCCGAAGAGAATTAAGTTTGTGCATCCGTTTGTCGACAAGGAGGCAAACATGGTTTTGATCGAGGCAGTGCGCGGAGGCGGGGCGATGATGAACATAGAGCCACCAATTATTGTATACAAAAGCCAGGGCGTGTATACGGATGAGATTTATACGATCTACGGATACTAAAAATGTGATTTGATACAGGGTATACAGGTCGATACGATAGAATACAAAACACATAATGCATGAATCTAAATTTTGAAGCGACACAAGGCGAGAAAGTACGGGCAAACCCGTGTGAGGCGTCGGTGTTTAGGTCGTGTATTTATTTTACGACCTTATGCACCGTTACGCCGAACCCGGAGTGAAAACGAGTTTGTCCGACTTTACTCGCCGGTGGAGCGATAGCAGATGAAACGATAGTAAATAAAAACGAAATTTAAAAATCTGAAAATGAGAAAAAATCATGCGTGAACAGAGAGAGGAAAAAGGGGGAAGATGGCATGGAAGAAACGACAGTCGGAAAGCTGTATCTGTGTGCCACACCGATCGGAAATCTGGATGATATTACCCTGCGCGTGTTAAAGACGCTTCAGGAAGTGGATCTGATTGCAGCGGAAGATACCCGTCACAGCATCAAACTGCTGAATCATTTTGAGATCAAGACTCCGATGACGAGCTACCACGAGTACAACAAGGTGGACAAGGCACGTTATCTGGTGGAGCAGATGAAAAAAGGTGTGAATATTGCAGTCATCACAGACGCGGGAACTCCGGGCATTTCCGATCCGGGAGAGGAGCTGGTGCGCCAGTGTTATGAGGCGGGAATTCCAGTGACTTCGCTTCCGGGACCGGCTGCCTGCATCACGGCGCTCACGATGTCCGGGCAGTTGACGAGACGTTTCTGCTTTGAGGCATTTTTGCCGGTCGACAAGAAGGAGCGTCAGTGGGTGCTTGAGGAACTCAAACAGGAAACGCGGACGATGATTATCTATGAGGCACCGCACCACCTTGTGCGCACGCTCGAGGAGCTTGCAGGGGTGCTTGGAGCTGACCGTAAACTGACGCTTTGTCGGGAACTCACAAAGAAGTACGAGGAGGGTTTCCAGAGCACGTTTGCGGGACTTTTGGAGCGATTTGAGACCGAAGAGCCAAAGGGCGAGTGTGTGCTTGTCATTGCGGGACGCAGTTTCAATGAGATTCAAAAAGAACAGCAACAGTCGTGGGAAGAAATGTCGATTGAGGAACATATGGATCTCTATCTGAATCAGGGAATTGACAAAAAAGAGGCGATGAAGCGCGTCGCAAAAGACCGTGGAATTCCGAAGCGCGATGTCTACCGCTATTTGACAGATGCGAAGGATGAGTGAAACATTTCTTTTGTCTGACTGATAATTCGATCGTTTTGGGAAACAGAGAAGATCTTCAGGATAAAGGAATAAAGAAATAGTGATAAAAAATAAAACCAGGGAGAATTTCCGAAAAATGGAAAACCTCTCTGGTTTTTGTCGTTTTATAGATTTAATTGTTTCATTGTCCGTTCATAAGATGGATAGATCTCTGATTCTGACAGGGAATAGGGACAATTATTTTTTAGATCGGAAGCCACGACAGTACGAGCTGGTACAGCACTTCTGCGAAGCCACAGGAGACCATGACCTTGATCGGGTCGATCTTCACTTTTCGCAGGCAGACCATTGCGACTGCGAAGTAGATCAGATAGCGGATTTGCAGGTTTCCGTTTGTGAGGTGAATCGTTCCGTCACCGAAGAAGGTCGGGACGAGAATCGTGATGCCGGCGGTCAGGATCATTGCGACGACAGCCGGGCGAAGCGACTCGAGAATTCCCTTCATCAGGCGCAGGTTGCGGTATTTCGCGTAGAGCTTTGCGAGAATCGTGACGAAGATGCAGGAAGGGAGGATACAGCCGATCGTTGCGACGATCGCGCCCGGAATTCCGGCAACCTGATTGCCGACGAACGTTGAGGAATTGACGGCGATCGGTCCCGGAGTCATTTCCGCAATCGTGATCAGGTTTGTGAAGTCGTTTAAAGTCAACCAGTGATATTTTTCGATAACCTGGGCTTGAATCAACGGCATGGCAGCGTACCCGCCACCGAAGCTGAAGGCGCCGATTTGCAGGAACGCAAGAAAAAGTTGAAGGTAAATCATAGGACACTCCTTTATGTTTTTTGTTTTGCTCAGTCTCAGTGAGCGTTGGAATCAGAACCTGCCTTTTTTTTGGTGGAGATGATGGTTCGGATCGCTCCGATCAGGGCGGTGAGCAGGATGATCAGGATCACATTGATCTTGAAGTAGTAATTAGCGAGGAATGCTCCGATCATAATCAAGATCAGGATCAGGGAGCGGAGCTTTGCGACACCGCGTCCCATATCGTAGACGACGGAGATGATGACTGCACCGACTCCGGCTCTCATTCCGCTCAGCATATTCTGGATAAAGAAGTTTTCTTTAAATGCCGTGTAGAATGCAGAGATCGCGGTGATGATCACAAACGGCGGAAGAATCGCACCGAGAATCGCGAAGAGGATTCCGGTCATGCCCGCGAGCTTGTATCCGACGACGATCGCTCCGTTGACAGCAATCGCGCCCGGTGAGGACTGGGCGATCGCGATCAGATCGAGCATCTCATTTTCATCGATCCAGTGGAGCTCGTCCACAAATTTTGTTTTCAGAAGGCTGACAATGACATATCCTCCTCCGAATGTGAATGTGCTCAAATAGAGCGTGGAGAAGAAAAGTTTTTTCAGAATGGCGCGTTTATCCTGCGCCGGTTTTTCATTTTCCATAGAACTCATAGAACTTGTTGACTCCTTTCGAGAGAGTTTTTTGAATAGAGATCAGAATTGTTTTCAATCGTTTTCTGATGCCTCCCCTACTATATCACCAGAACGCTTATATGAAAAATAATATAATCATATCAAAATCATATGAAAATTCATATAAATGGAAATATAAATAAAAAACATCCTGTTCTCCATAAGACGAAAACAGGATGTTTTTATAGATTTAAATGTTATAGATTTTAGATATTTGCAGAGCAGGACAAGTAAAAAATCAGGCTTCCTGCGTCTGGTTTAAATTGCGAAGAATGTTGTTCATACTGCGCTCAATATGCTGATGCATGTCATGGCGTGCTGACTCTGCATCGTGATTGCGGATGGCGAGAAGAATCTCGATATGCTCCTTTGTGGACTGGGCATAATGATCTTTTGCGGAATTGTATTTTCCGACAGACGGACCGTTCCAGAGGTTGACGAGATAGTCGTAGAGTTTCTGATTATCGGCGGCCTTCCAGATTGCAGAATGGACGTCGAAATTCAAGTCCTCATAGTCGCGGACACTCATGGTGTCAAAATTGTCCTGAAAATGGTAGAGACGGGTGAGAAGTTCTGAAACCTCCATTCCATTTCTGGCAGATCGGGCGGTTGCCTCGCCCTCCAACAGAATCCGCATCTCATAGTGATCCCGGATGAATTTTTCATCAATGTTCTTTACGATTGCGCCTTTGTTCATGCGAAGTTCAATCAGACCGTCTGCCTCGAGTGCCTGAAAGGCTTCGCGCACAGGAGTCCGGCTGACGCCGAGCTTTTTTGCGATGTCGGTCAGACTGAGTTCATCTCCGCTTTTATATTCCCCGTTAAAAATTGCTTTTTTTAAGATCGAAGTGATCCGAATTCGGACGGGAATTAGTTCCAATGATTCCATAATCATACCTCTTCCTGAAATAATGTTAATCATATCATACAATAAAAAAGCGTGTCAAATGTGATAAAAATGGGGACACGATTATGTGCATAATGTATAAAATATAAAAAATATTAAAAAGATATTGAAAAAATAGAGCAAATATGCTATCGTTTTACTCACATAAATGAATATCGTATACGATATACGAAATACAAAAAGACAGACTGGATGAGAGACTAGACAAGAAATAAGAGACCAGATGTGAAAAAGGCAATGTGTACAGAGAGAACAGGTACAGAGGGAAAACCAAAAAAGAAGGGAGAATAACAAGATGCATGCGATTGAAAAGATTCTTGCAAAAAACAGTGGAAGAGAAAAGGTGAGTGCGGGCGAAATCGTGACAGCAAAGGTAGATTTTGCGGAGATCAACGATCTGTATTTACAGACGATCTTATCCTTTAATGAGATGGGAGGAGAGAAGGTCTGGGACCCGACCCGGCTGGCATTTGTATTTGATCATTATGCTCCGACCCCGGATGTCAAGAGTGCGGAAAATCATAAGGCGATGAGAGAATTTGCGAAGAAAAATAATCTCAAGTTTCACTTTGATACAAACTGTGGTGTCTGCCATCAGGTTATGCCGGAAGCTGGCGTGATTTATCCGGGAATGATTGTTGTGGCGACAGACAGCCACACGACGACTCACGGTGCATTTGGTGCGATGGGAACCGGATGTGGAGCGACGGATATGGCGACGATTATGATGACCGGTGAGCTGTGGTTCCGTGTTCCGGAGATTATCGAGGTTCGTCTTGAGGGAGAAGCGCCTAAGGGAGTGTATCCAAAAGATGTGATTCTGAGCGTGCTCGGGAAGATTCGAGCAGACGGAGCGGTCTATAAGGCGATTGATTTCACGGGAAGCTATGTAGAAAACTTAAATGTCGCAGGACGCATGGTAGTCTGCAACATGGCAGTGGAGATGGGAGCAAAGACGGCTTACATGCAACCGAATCAGGATGTACTCGACTATGTATCTGCGCGTGCGGTGCGCGATTATGAGGTTGTGGAGACCGATCCGGATTTTGAGTATGCAGAGAGCTATGTATTTAACGTGGAGGAACTGGAGCCTCAGCTTTCCTGCCCGCACAGTGTGGAGAATGTATTCCCGCTGACGGAGGTTGTGAAAAACGGAGAGGTGAAGCTGAATCAGGGATATATCGGAAGCTGTACCGGTGGACGCGAGGAAGATATCGCAATCGCAGCGAAGATTCTGAAAGGAAAACACATTCCGGAGTACACGAGACTTGTCATTGTTCCGGCATCGAATGAGGTGATGCTTTCCTGTCTGGAAAAGGGATATATTCAGGATCTGATGAAAGCGGGAGCGACGATCACGACGCCGGGATGTGGAGCATGTCTTGGCGCACATGAGGGAATTCTCGCACCCGGTGAGGTCTGCATCAGCTCGACGAACCGCAACTTTCCGGGGCGCATGGGTTCAAAGGAGGCAAAGATTTATCTGGCAAGTCCGGCAACCGTTGCGTCCAGCATTTTGAATGGTGTGATCACAGATCCGAGAAAGTATCTGTGAGATCTGTAAGAGTGGAAAGAGATAGAACGATCAGGAAACATGCATGCGCAAGAAAAAACGAATGAGTAAGTAAAATCAAGTGTGCAGGCAAGAGAGAATGTTGTGGGAGAAATCAGGAAGGGAGCAGTTAAGATGGAGACAAGAATGACAGGAAAAATTATTGTGGTGGGAAATAACATTGATACCGATCAGATTTATCCGGGATGTTATCTGGCAATCAGTGATCCGAAGGAGATCGGAACTCACTGCCTGAGCGGGGTGGATGAGAAGATTGCGGAGAATTTTCCGGAGGGTGGAATTGTTGTAGCGGGAAAGAATTTCGGCTGTGGAAGCAGTAGAGAACACGCTCCGATTGCACTCTTAAATATGGGAGCACGGGCGGTAATTGCCGACTCGTTTGCAAGAATTTTCTTCCGAAATTCGATCAACCTTGGACTCGTGCTGGTAACCTGTCCGGGAATCAGCCAGAAGGTGAAGGATGGTCAGACTTTGACTCTGGACATCGAAAAGGGACTTATCACGGTGGAGGAGACTAAAGAATCTTATCCATGCGACAAGCTCGGCGATCAGGCGATGAAGATTCTGGAGGCAGGTGGAATCAAGCCACTTATGAGAAAGCGTTTTGGAAAGTAATCAGAGAGAACGGCAGATGTTTCGAGAACCTTCAAAACCGAACGGGATAAAGAACGCGAGAGAAACATAAATGATGCAGTTTGTGCAACGCATGAACGGGACCAAAAAATAAAATAGTGATATAAATTCAGGAGAATATTGCTTGTACCCTTTCAGAGAAAAACTTATAATAAAACGATAAGACGATAGGAATCGATCTGGAGGGGGACAGGCAGAGATATGACAATACGGCATATGCGGATTTTTCTGGCAGTGACGGAGAATGGAAACAACCTGACGCGGACGGCAAACCAGCTCTACATGGCACAGCCGGCGGTGACGGTCGCAATTCAGGAACTTGAACAGTATTACGGGGTCAATCTCTTTGACCGTCTCGGGAAACGGCTCTATCTGACGGAAGCGGGTAAACAGTTTCGGGAGTATGTTGTGCGCATTCTTGGTCTCTTTGACGACATGGAAGAAGGGATGAAGAGCTGGGGAAGCCGTGGAGTTCTCAGGGTTGGGAGCAGTATCACGATCGGCTCACAGTTTATGCCGGGTTATGTCGAGGAGTATGCGAAGACCCATCCGAATATCGACACGCAGGTGCTGATCGGACCGTCAGACCGGATCGAGAAAAAAATCCTGAACAATGAGCTGGATATCGCGCTTGTCGAGAGTCCGGTGCATGAGGACCATCTGATTGCGGAGAAGTACATGGAGGATTATCTCGTGATCATTGCGCCGGGAAATTCCAAAGAACGGGACTTGCAGGATTTGTTCCGTGAAGATCAACGAGGCATGCAGGGACAGGAAGCACCTGCCAAACGGCAAGAAAGACCGGATGAGATTTCGGATGAACTTCCGAAAAAAATTCAGGAGATGACTGTCGAGGAATTTGCATCTCAGAGACTGCTTCTCAGGGAGCCGGGGAGCGGGACGAGGGAGTCGATTGAGAAAGTTCTGGAACCTTTTTCGATTCAATTAAAAACATCGTGGGAGGCGACGAGCACGACAGCTCTGGTCAACGCAGTGATCTCCGGACTTGGAATCTCGATAGTTCCGCGCCGGATGGTGGAAGCACCCTTAAAGAGCGGGCAGATTCGGGAGATTCATGTGCGGGGAGTGGAATTTCAGCGCTATTTTTACATGGTCTATCACAGAGATAAACTTTTGACCGCACCGATTCGCGACTTTATGGAGCTTTGCAGAAATTATGAGAGTCTGCATCCCCAGCCGAGATACAGCGGATTGTTTTGAACACAGCGGATGAGATGTGCATTGCTGGGGCGATTGAGAAAATGCGGGAAAATAGTGGAAAACTGCGTGTGAGATGTGGAGAAATCAGGAAGCGCGGGTGAGCGAGGACTGAGAAGGAGAAGGGGAGAAACTATGCCGATTTTAAATCTATTGATCAAGCCTGCGTCAGGCAGTTGCAATATGAGATGCCGTTATTGTTTTTATGCAGATGAGGGAAAGAACCGGGAGCAGGCGACTTACGGAATCATGAGTGAGGAGACGATGCACGCGATGGTTGACCGTGCGATGAGATTTGCGGACCGGGAGTGCATGATGATGTTTCAGGGAGGAGAGCCGACGCTTGCGGGGCTTTCCTTTTTTCAGTCTCTTGTCGAGTATGTGAGCGCGCATCCAAACCCGAAAAATATTCGCGTGCGCTATGCGATTCAGACGAACGGCTATGTGATTGATGAGGAGTGGGCTTTATTTCTGGCAAAGCATCATTTTCTTGTCGGAATCTCGCTTGACGGTGGGAAAGAGGTTCATGACCGGTACCGCGTCGACGCGCAGGGAAAGGGAACGTACAACCGCGTGATGAGTGCAATTCGCCTTCTCGAGAAACATCGGGTGGAGTACAATATTTTGACTGTCGTGACGGCGACGACGGCGCGAAGTGGGCGGAAAATCTATGAGTTTTTCAAGAAAAATGGGTTTGGCTGGCAACAGTATATCGAGTGCCTTGATCCGATCGGCGAGATCCCGGGAAATCAGGAATTTTCGCTGACTCCTCAGAGACTCGAGCAGTTTTTGAAGGATGTGTTTGACGCGTGGTATCTCGACTGGAAAGCGGGTCGCTACGTCTACAACCGCTATTTTGAGAACCTGCTGATGATCCTGAATCGGCAGATGCCGGAGAATTGCAGTATGCGCGGAACCTGCGGAAAACAGTGGGTCGTTGAAGCGGACGGAAGTGTCTATCCGTGCGATTTTTATGCGCTTGATGAGTGGAAACTTGGAAATCTAAATTCGGATGAGTTTGAGCAGATGGACAAGGTGAGAGAGACACTCGGCTTTGTAAAATGGTCGGAGCAGGTACCGGACGAATGCCGAACCTGCTCCTGGTATGGTCTGTGCCGGAATGGATGTCGGAGAAACCGCGAACCGGTCACCGCACAGGGCACAAATGTCAATTATTTTTGCAGTGCATACAAACACTTTTTTGAGTACGCTTACCCGCGTCTGTTTGAGGTATGGAGAACGTCTGTATCCAGGAGACGATAAGACGATTTTTATTCACCGAATACCTTGCGGTAATCGTCCTGGAACTTGCGGATGCCCTCGTCGGTCAGCGGATGATGAATCATCTGAAGCAGAACCTTGTAAGGAACGGTTGCGATGTCGGCGCCAGCCTTTGCGCAGTCGATCACATGGATCGGGTTGCGGATGCTTGCGGCGATGATCTGGGTCTCGATGCCGTGCATCTGGAAGATCTCGGTGATGTCCTCAATCAGGGAGATTCCCGGGGTGGAGATGTCGTCGAGACGGCCGAGGAACGGCGATACATAGTCTGCACCGGCGCGGGCTGCAAGGAGTGCCTGAGCCGGGGAAAAGATCAGGGTGACATTCGTCTTGATGCCCTCTTTGTGAAGTACTTTTACTGCCTTCAATCCCTCAGCGGTCATCGGAATCTTAACGACCATGTTCGGGTGAATAGCTGCGATCTCGCGGGCTTCTGCGATCATACCCTCGGCGTCTACGGTTGTCGCCTTAACCTCTCCGCTGATCGGTCCATCTACGATCGAGGTGATCTCCTGAATCACCTGCTTGAAATCACGTCCCTCTTTTGCGATCAGGGACGGGTTTGTGGTAACACCACTGATGATTCCCATATCGTTTGCCTTGCGGATGTCGTCTACATTTGCTGTATCAATGAAAAAAATCATATTCGTTCTCCTCTCTTTATTTCATATTATCTGAAAATTATCCGTTTCTTTTATTATAGTATCACATAATCAAATCGTCAAACGAAAAATAGCTGACAAACAGGAGTGAAAATAGGAAATTATGGACGTTAGATATAGATAAAATCTATAACTAACTATTAAAATCGTGAATTTGACATTCCAGGTAAAATTTATTATGATGAATGCACAATTTGTATAAGTATAAGTTATAGGGAGATATAAGGGAGAAAATATTATGAAAAAGAAATTGATGACAGCCCTCCTTTCCGCAGGGGTGGCAACTCTGGCATTGAGCGGATGCGGTGGTTCCTCTTCTGACAGCGCAAACACAGCTGACCAGAAGGATGCAAGCACTGCGCAGGAATCTGGAAGCACTGCTGGTAGCGAGGGTGCAAAGAAAGTTCTGAAATTTGGACAGGCAAATGCAGGTGAGGGTCTGGATATGCAGACCTCCACGAACTCAAGATCTGCTTCGATCGCAGACGAGGTGACTGAGAGCCTTCTGCGTTTCGATGATGACAACAACGAGGAGCCGGTTCTTCTGACCGATTTCCCGACGGTTTCCGATGATGGTCTTGTATATACGTTCGAGCTGAAGCAGGGCGTTCATTTCACGAACGGAACCGAGCTTACGAGCAAGGATGTCAAGTTCACATTTGAGCGTATGTTCAACCCGGCAACCGCTGCAAAGAGCACCGCATACTTCAACATGATCAAGGGTGCGAAGGACATGCTCGACGGAAATGCAACCGAGCTGGCTGGATTTGAGATCGTGGATGATTATCACTTCACAATCACTCTGGACTATGCATTTGCTCCGTTCGTAAAGAACATTGGAACTTCCTACGCAGATATCTTCCCGGAGGATGCATGCACAGAGGCAGGCGAAAACTGGGGTCTCGGAACAAACCTGATCGGTACCGGCCCGTACAAGATTCAGGAGAACGATGACACGACGAAGGTGGTTCTTGTGAAGAATGAGGATTACCACGGCGGAGATGTCAACCTCGATGAGTTGCAGATCCTGTTCTACGATGATGACCAGACAAAGCTGATCGCATACGAGAACGGCGATATCGATCTGGCAGACTTAAATGCAAGCCTGCTGAGCCAGTACAAGGATAAGTACGCAGATGAGATCACGGCATATTATCCGCTTGGAACGGCATTCATTTCTCTGAACCTCAAGGATGCTTACTTGAGCGATGTGAATGTCAGAAAGGCGATCTCTCTGGCAATCAACCGTGAGGAGCTTGTCGATGCAGTGCTCAACGGCGCAGGCATTCCGGCGACTTCCTATCTGAACAACGGAATTCCGGGACATGACGATTCCCTCTCTGTTTATGAGTATGATCCGGAGGCTGCAAAGCAGTTGCTCGCAGACGCAGGATATGGGGACGGCATCACGATCTCTTCCGAGGTTCGTCAGGCAGATCAGGCTGTCTACTCCGCAATTCAGGGTTACCTCGCTGAGGTTGGAATCAATCTTGATCTGACAGTTGTCGACAATGCAACTTACAGCTCTGACAGAACAGCAGGAAAGATCCCGCTGACCGGTTCCACCTGGAATGCTCTGTATCCGGATGGAGATTTCCAGATGTACAACTATTTCTACTCCAGCAAGTCCAATGCACAGGGTGTCTTCTATGACAACGCAGACTTTGATAAGCTGTTAGACGATGCGAGAAAGTCTACAAACGAGGATGAGCGCGCGGATCTGTACAAGCAGGCAGATTCGATTCTCTCTCAGGAAGATTATGCATGCATCCCGCTCTACTATCCGCAGAGCCAGTTCATTGCAAAGCCGTATGTCAAGGACTTCAAGGTCGGCAACCTGATTTACCACTTCTGGAATGTGGATGTTGATCCGTCTGCACAGAACTAAGCAACGGAGTAAATTGTTTTGAGCTCAAGTCAACGCAAGCATTGACTTGGTGTGTGATTCAAAGTTATACAAATTGATGAGTAACTAATTGATGAGTATACAGCCCCGGCCGGCGCATTATGCGTCGGCTGTTTGGCTGTATATTTGTCGTAAAAGGAGGAAGAAGAGAGTGGTTCGATACATTATCAAACGGGCATTTCTCGCAGTTGGAATTATCTTCTCGATCTCGCTGATCACATTCTTTATCTTGAATGTCATTCCGGGTGATCCGGTGGCAGCGATGCTCGGAGAGTTTGCAGATGCCGACAAAATTGCCCAGGTAAAAGCACAGATGGGACTGGATGCCCCGCTTCCGGTCCAGTATATCAACTGGCTGACAGATCTTTTGCACGGAAATATGGGAACGAGTTATTTCCAGAAAAAACCGGTTGTGACCCTGATTCTTCAGGCGTTTCATTACACCGCAATCATGGCGACAGCGGCTTACATCGTTGCTCTGATTCTCGGTCTGACTGCCGGAATTCTGGCGGCTGTCTATCATGATCGCCCGATTGACCGGATTCTGATGAGCATTTCCGCATTTGGAATCTCTGCCCCGTCCTTCTGGGTGGCAATTCTTTTGCAGATTTATGTAGGTCTGAAATTCAGTATTTTCCCGGTCTCGGGAGTTTCCAGTCCGATCGGCTATGTGCTTCCGTCGCTTGCACTTGGAACGAGATATGCGGCATCGATTTCCCGAATCACGAGAGCAAGTATGCTTGAGGTCATGGGTCAGGATTTCGTAAAGACCGCGTATGCGAAGGGACTCTATCAGCGCCGGATCATTCTGATCCATATTTTCCAGAATGCGCTTGTTCCGATCATCACCGTCATCGGTACAGACATCGGTGCTCTGCTGACCGGTTCGATGATCACGGAGAATGTATTTAACATTCCGGGAATCGGAAAATTGCTGATCGATGCAATTCATCGCCGCGACATTCCGCTCGTGCAGGGTGGTGTCATCTACGTTGCCGCAATCTGTGTTTTGATTTATTTTATTGTGGATGTGCTCTATGCGGTGATCAACCCGAACATCCGTCTGACGAAAGGAGAATAGCTGATGAGAAAAAAGAATTATTATTCCGAGAGCCTGAAGCTGTTCTGGAAAAATAAACTTGCAGTTCTGTCCCTGCTGATTCTGGTTGTGCTTGTGATTTCCGCCATTTTTGCGCCGGTTCTGACCCCGTATGATCCGAACAAGCAGGTGCTTGCAGACAAACTTCTGTTTCCGAGTTCCAAGCATCTCTTCGGAACCGATGAGTTTGGAAGAGATATTTTGACGCGCTGTCTCTACGGCTGTCGCGTGTCACTGAGTGTCGGCATTGTCTCCCAGCTGATCGCATCCGTGATCGGATACTTCATGGGTGTGTGCGCCGGTTATTTTGGAAAGAAGACCGACGATGTGATCTCCTTCCTGATTCAGGTGTTTTCAAGTTTCCCGGCATTGCTGTTTGCGATGGCTCTGATGTATGCGCTGGGCTCCGGAATCATGAACCTCTATCTGACTCTTGGATTTCTGTCATGGGCGAACACCGCGCGTCTGATCCGCGGTACGGTGCTTCAGCTCAAAGAGCAGGAATACATTCAGGCATGCCGGATTGACGGAGGAAGCAATCTGCGTGTCATCTTAAAGCACCTGTTTCCGAACTGTATTCCGATGCTGATCGTGTCCTGTACGCTCGGTATTCCGTCTGCAATTCTGACAGAGGCGAGTTTAAGTTATCTCGGTCTCGGTGTTCCGAGTCCGACGGCGAGCTGGGGATCGATGATTTCCGGTGCCCAGACTTTTATCCGCACCAATACCTATTACAGCCTGTTCCCGGGAATTTTCATTATTCTGACCGTGATTGCGTTCAATACACTCGGTGATGGTCTGCGTGATGTGCTTGACCCGAAGATGCGCAAATAATAAAAAACAGTAAATACGTGGAGACGATTTCGGATTAAGAGGTCGTGGGATCGCAGGATAACAGAATAGTAGAATCAAGTAAGTAGAATTAAGTAAGTAGAATCAAGTAAAATGATAGATCGCAAAATCATAGGATAACAGGATAAATAACAGGATAGAAGAATAGCGAAATAATCAGATAGATTGCAGAATTATAGAAGGGCAAAATAACGGAACAGGAAAGACAGGAAAGCATAGGAAAACAAAGGATGGAGAATATGGAGAGAGAAAATATTCTTGAGATAAAAGATCTGGATGTACGGCTCTTCACAGAGCGCGGGGAACTTCCGGTAATCGACCGGTTGAACCTGACACTCAGAGCCGGAGAGACACTTGGAATTGTCGGAGAGAGTGGATGTGGAAAGAGTATGCTCGCGTCCGCAATCATGGGTCTTGTCGCGCGTCCGGGAAAGATCACCGGCGGTGAGATTCTCTTCGGGCGAGACGAGAAACAGGATCTGACGAAGATGAGTGCAAAGGAACTCAGAAAGATCCGCGGAACGGGAATTTCGATGATCTTTCAGGAGCCGATGACGAGTTTGAATCCGCTGATGAGCTGTGGGCGTCAGATTGTGGAGACGATCGTTGCACATGAGAAAATCGGACGTGCGGAGGCGAAGGAGCGGGCGATCTCAATCATTCGCTCGGTCGGAATCCAGAGACCGGAGAAGGTGTACGGCGAGGTGCCGGCACAGCTTTCTGGCGGAATGAGACAGAGAATCATGATTGCGATGGCACTTGTCTGCAATCCGGAACTTCTGATCTGTGATGAGCCGACGACGGCTCTCGATGTGACGGTTCAGGCGCAGATTTTGGGACTGATTCGTCGCCTTCAGAATGAGAAAAAGACTTCCGTTATTTTCATCAGTCACGACATGGGAGTCATTTCTCAGATGGCAGATCGCGTGGCGGTCATGTACGCCGGACAGCTTGTGGAGTATGCCAAGGCGGAGGCGATTTTTACAGATCCGCTTCACCCGTACACGCAGGGACTTCAGGCAGCAATCCCGAAAATGAATGAGAAGAAGGACAGCCTTGAGAGTATTCCGGGAAATGTGCCGATGCTCTATGAGCTTCCAAAGGGATGTATCTTCTCGCCGAGATGTGCTTATGCGACGGATCGCTGTCGCAGTGAGCGCCCGCAGATTGTGGAGGCAGATGGTCACAGAGTTCGTTGTTTCCTCTATGAGCAGGGCAGGGATGCACAGCGAAAAGAGATGAAAGCGACAGAGACAAAGGAAACGAAGATTGAAACGAAAAAGAAACTCGGAGAGGAGGGAGAAGGATGAGCGAGTCTGGAAAGAATGAGTTTGGAGCGAATGAAAAATCCGGAAGAGAGACGATTCTTCAGGTCAAAAATCTGAAGAAATATTACATGGTCGGACGCAAGGGACTGTTCGGGGAAAAGGAGTATGTCCGTTCTGTGGATGGAGTCAGTTTTGAGCTTCACCGCGGAGAGACACTGGCGATTGTTGGCGAGAGTGGATGCGGAAAGTCCACGACGGTGAAGTCTCTGCTTCGCGTTGTGGAGCCGACGGACGGAGAGGTCATTTTAAACGGACAGGATTTCCTCAAGTTAAAGGGTGCAGATCTCAAGAAGGCGCGCAGAAACATCAAGATGATTTTTCAGGACCCGTACAGCTCCTTAAATCCGCGTATGACGGTGCGGGATATCATCGGAGAGCCGGCTGATATTGAGCATGTCTACAAGACGGAGGAGGAGAGAGAAAAGCTGATCCTCGACACGATGGAGATGGTCGGACTGAATAAGGATTTCGCTGACCGCTATCCGCATGAGTTTTCGGGTGGACAGAGACAGAGAATCGGAATCGCGCGTGCGATCATTCTGAGACCGGAGATCGTTGTCTGCGATGAGCCGGTGTCGGCGCTTGATGTGTCGGTTCAGGCGAAGATCATCAACCTCTTGAAGGAGCTTCAGGCGAAGATGAACATCTCTTATATTTTCATTTCTCATGATCTCGGAGTCGTCAAGCATATCGCGGATCGCGTGCTTGTGATGTATCAGGGTCATGTCGTGGAAGAGGGAACAAGAGACGAGATCTTTGAGAACCCGAAAAATGATTATACGAAACTTCTGCTTGCAAGCATTCCGGAGATTGGAAAGAAGATGGATTTCGATCAGTTTGAGAGGGCGTTTCAGGCGGAATAGTTTTTGGGCTATGGGTACGGAGACGAGTGTAAGTATGAGTATGAGTACGGCTCCTCTGGTGAAGTAAGTCATGCAAACACGTTCGCACTCCGGGCTCCGACGTAGTGGTGCATAAGGCTGTAAAATACACAGCCTAAGCACCAACGTCTCGCACGGGTTTGCATTGCCTTCTTCACCATCGGAGCCTGTATATAGGCAAACATAATTAAAAAGTTTCCAAGGACAGTACTCAAGAAGCAGTATATCAATGTATATAGAGTATGATGAAAAAGAAGCCCTGTACAGAAAATAAACGATCAAATAGATAAAAATAAAAAGAAGGGAAGTAGAGGATATGAAATTAGATCGCAGTATGATTGAGGCAGATTTTCGCGCGCTGATTGGACCGCTGTGTGATGCGGTTGGACCGTCTGGATTTGAGGACGAGGTTGCGGATCTGCTGAGAGAGCAGATGGCAGGATACGATGTGGAATTGTCGGATGATGTGATGGGAAATCTGATTGCCTATAAGAAGGGCAATAAGAAGGGAAGCATGCTGATCGCTGCTCATATGGATGAGATCGGACTGATTATCCGTCACATTGACAAGAATGGTTTTCTGTGGGTGGAGACGCTCGGTGGAATCGCTCCACAGCAGTTTTTCGGAAAGCGCGTGATCATTAAGACCGAGACCGGTCATGTCGATGGAATCGTGCAGTCTCTGCATCCGGGTCGTCCGGATCGCTGTTCTGAGATGCCGAAGTCTGCTCAGGAGTTTTATATTGAGGTTGGAGCGGAGAGCCGTGAGGAAGTTCTCGAGATGGGAATCGAGGAGGGCAATCCGATTTCGATCTGCTATCCGGTGATTTTCCTTGGAAAGCACAGAGTCGGCGCAAAGGCACTCGATGACCGTGCACTCGTGTTTATTCTGCTGGAAGTTGTGAAGCTGTTAAATGGTGATAAGGATGTGCCGGATGTCTATGCACTCTTCTCCACACAGGAGGAGGTCGGCGCGAGAGGTGCGATCACTGCGGCGACACGGATCAAGCCGGACATTGCGATTGCGCTTGATATGAGCCTTGCTGTCGATATTCCGGGCGTATCGGAGAGCCGTTACATCAATGAACTTGGACGAGGAACTTCGATCAAGGTGATGGATAAGCTCAGCAGTGGTGTGGGCGGTATCCTTGCAAACAGAGATCTTGTGCGCGACATGAAGAAGATTGCGAAGGCGCATGAGATTCCGTATCAGATTGAGGCGTATGCAGCGGGTGCAACCGATGCGAGCTTCATGCAGACGTTAAACGGAGGAATCAAGAGTGGTGGAATCCAGATCCCGATGCGCTATGTACATTCCTACGAGGTGTGCGATGTAAGAGATGTTGTGGATACGGTGGAACTGCTCTACTGGTATGTGAAGGAAGCTGAGATTTAATTCCCTGAGGTGAGTTTGGAAGAAATCTGGGTAGAGATTCAGAGTGTGATTGAAAAAGAAACACTTTGAAAACGAAGTTAGAAAAATAAAATAGTCTTTTAGAATGTACGGGTTTTGTCGAAAAAATTTTCTTGACAAAACCCGTTTCTTTATATAGAATACCAGATGAATACTTTGAATATCAAAACATTTGAAAGTAAAAATAAAGTCGGAGAACAGACGATGACGAGCAAAGTGATTGGAACCGGTTCCTATGTGCCGGAACGGGTTGTAACGAATGAGGATTTGGCAAAAGTTGTAGATACGAATGATGAGTGGATCGTCACACGAACAGGAATCCATGAGCGGCGGATAGCGATGGATGAGGGAACCGGTTTTATGGCAACGGAGGCTTCACGGCGTGCGCTTGCAGATGCAGGAATTGATGCATCGGAACTGGACCTGATTGTTCTGGCCACTTCCTCATCGGATCACTGCTTTCCAAGTACAGCCTGTGAGGTACAGGCTGAGATCGGAGCAAAGAACGCGGTCGCATTTGACATCAGCGCAGCTTGCTCTGGATTTGAGTTTGCACTGAGCACCGCTCATGCCTTTCTTGCTTCCGGAACTTACCGGACTGCATTGATTGTCGGAGCAGATTGCTTAAGCAAACTGACGGACTGGACAGACCGTGGAACCTGCGTTCTTTTCGGTGACGGTGCCGGAGCCGCTGTTATTCAGGCAGGGGAGACCGGAGTGATCCACATGGTGATGGGATCAGACGGGGCACGCGGACAGGTACTTACCTGCACGGCACGCACGGATGGCAACTGTTTCAACGGAAAGACCCCACAGCTTGGATACATCCAGATGGATGGACAGGAAGTTTTCAAATTTGCAGTGAAGAAAGTTCCGGAATGCATCCGGCAGGTGCTTGATGAGTCGGGAACGAGCATGGACGAGATCAAATATTTCGTTCTGCATCAGGCAAATTACCGGATCTGTGAGGCTGTCGCAAAGCGTTTGAAACAGCCACTTGAAAAGGTGCCGATGAATATTGACCGCTTCGGAAATACTTCCGGTGCGACCGTGCCGATTCTTCTCGATGAGTTGAACCGAGAGGGGAAACTTGAGCGGGGCGACAAGATTGTTCTTGCCGGTTTCGGAGGCGGACTGACCTGGGGCGCTGTGCTCCTGGAATGGTAGAAAAATGAAGTTATTAAAAAATTAAAATGATAAATGAAGAGGAGATTGAAATCATGTTAGAGAAGATGAAAGAGATTATTGCAGACCAGCTGAGCGTAGATGCAGACAGCATCAACGAGACCACTTCCTTCAAGGATGATCTGGGTGCAGATTCCCTCGACTTATTCGAGCTGGTAATGGCTCTCGAGGATGAGTATTCCGTAGAGATTCCGTCTGAGGATCTTCAGAACCTGCTGACCGTAGGCGATGTTATGAACTACCTCAAGGGCAAAGGCGTAGAGGCGTAAGCGTCTTTACACTGGAAAAGCGTCACTGTCCGCGCAAGGCAAAAGCAGTGGCGAAAAGATCATGTGGGGGCGCGAAAATGACGCCTCCGCATTCCGGTGTGAGAGTCCGTAAGCGGACTCTTTTTCATTACACAGGAAAAGAAATCCGTTGCTGTTTGTGCAACGCGTGAGTAGTAACCGTGCAGGAGAGATCCTGTGCAATGAAAAATGTTCCGCTGGGACAGCGTATTTGAATTTCAAAATGATTTTATATACGGGAAACGCCGGGCTGACGCGGTTCCCATATGGAGGAAACAGCATGAAAACGAGAGTGACAGAGTTACTGGGAATTGAGTACCCGATTATTCAGGGCGGAATGGCATGGGTTGCAGAGAATCATCTGGCATCAGCGGTATCAGAAGCCGGCGGACTGGGACTGATCGGTGGAGCAAATGCTCCGGCAGAGGTTATCCGCGATTACATCAGAAAAGTAAAAGAAGTGACAGATAAGCCGTTCGGTGTCAATGTCATGCTGATGAGTCCGTATGCGGCTGACGTGGCAAAAGTAGTTGTGGAAGAGGGCGTAAAGGTTGTAACGACCGGCGCAGGTGATCCGTCCAAGTACATGGAGATGTGGAAGAACGCAGGCGTGAAGGTAATCCCGGTTGTAGCATCCGTTGCACTTGCAAAGCGCATGGAGAGATACGGTGCAGACGCAGTTGTCGCAGAGGGATGTGAGTCCGGCGGTCATATCGGTGAGGCGACGACAATGACGCTTGTTCCGCAGGTTGTCGATGCCGTGTCCATCCCGGTTATCGCAGCAGGCGGTATCGCAGATGGAAGAGGAATCGCAGCAGCATTTATGCTCGGAGCTGAGGCTGTTCAGATGGGAACCCGTTTCCTCGTAGCAAAAGAGTGCATCGTGCATCAGAACTACAAGGATCGCGTCTTAAAGGCAAAGGACATCGATTCCACCGTAACCGGAAGAACTCACGGACATCCGGTTCGCTGTCTGAGAAATCAGATGACGAGAGAGTACCTCAAGCTGGAGAACGAAGGCAAGAGCTTTGAGGAGCTTGAGTACCTGACTCTCGGAACTCTGCGCAAGGCCGTTCAGGAGGGCGATGTGCAGAACGGAACCGTTATGGCAGGACAGATTGCAGGAATGGTAGGAAAAGAGCAGACCTGTAAGGAAATGATCGAAGAGATGATGGCTCAGACAGAGAAACTGCTGGGACACAAGTAAGAGAAAAGGAGCAGAACATGAGCAGAATCGCATTTATTTACCCGGGACAGGGAGCGCAGGTTTGCGGAATGGGACAGGATTTTTACGAGCAGACCGAGACAGGAAAAAAGGTCTTTGATCTGGCAACGGAGATCCTCGGATTTTCTATGCCGGAGCTGTGCTTTGAGAAGAACGACAGACTGGACATCACGGAGTACACACAGGCAGCAATGGTGACGACGAGCATTGCAATGACAAAGGTACTGGAAGAGAACGGCGTGAAGCCGGATGTGACCGCAGGTCTGAGTCTGGGTGAGTACTGTGCACTCTATGTGGCAGGTGTGATGAGCGAGAAAGATGCGATCGCAACGGTTCGTCAGAGAGGAATTCTGATGCAGGAGGCTGTTCCGGTTGGACAGGGTGCGATGGCAGCAGTTCTTGCGATGGATGCTTCTGCAATCGAGGAAGTGATCGCAGACATTGACGGGGTTCAGATTGCAAATTACAACTGCCCAGGTCAGATCGTAATCTCCGGAAAGAAGGAAGCCGTTGAGACTGCCTGCGAGAAGCTTAAGGAGGCTGGTGCAAAGCGCACAATCATGCTGAACGTGAGCGGACCGTTCCACTCCAAGATGCTGACCGGTGCAGGAGAGAAGCTCGGTGAGGTTCTTGCTTCCGTAGAGGTTCACAAGCCTGAGATTCCGTATGTCGCAAATGTGACTGCTTCCTATGTGACTGAGGCAGACGAGGTAAAACCGCTTCTGACCAAGCAGGTATCTTCCTCCGTGAGATGGCAGCAGAGTGTCGAGACGATGCTTGCTGACGGTGTGGACACCTTCATCGAGATCGGACCGGGAAAGACGCTTGCAGGCTTCATGAGAAAGATCGACAGAAGTGCAAAAGTCTACAACGTGGAGAAACTTGAGGATGTGCAGAAAGTAGTAGAGGCGCTGAGCGCTCAGGAGGAATAGGATGCTGACAGATAAGATTGCAGTAGTGACCGGTGCAAGCCGTGGAATCGGCAGAGAGATCGCAAAGACTCTGGCTTCAAAGGGTGCTGTGGTAATTGTCAATTACAACGGTTCCACCGCAAAGGCTGAGGAAGTTGTGAAGGAGATCGAGGAGGCAGGCGGACGCGCAGAAGCCATGCAGTGCAACGTCTCCGACTTTGAATCCGCAGGCGAGATGCTCAGTGCGGTTGTCAAGAAATATGGTCGCGTGGACATTCTTGTCAACAACGCAGGAATCACCCGCGATGGTCTTCTGATGAAGATGACAGAAGCTGATTTTGATGCAGTTATGGATACGAACCTCAAGGGTGCATTCAACTGCATGCAGCACGTTTCCCGCCAGATGCTCAAACAGCGTTCCGGACGCATCATCAACATGGCATCGGTTGTCGGTCTGATGGGAAATGCAGGTCAGGCAAACTACGGCGCATCCAAGGCTGGTCTGATCGGAATGACAAAGTGTGTGGCAAGAGAGCTTGCAAGCCGTGGAATCACCTGCAATGCAGTTGCTCCGGGCTTTATTGTGACCGAGATGACGGATGTGCTTTCCGACGCTGTGAAAGAGGCGATGGTAGCGCAGATCCCGTTAAAGAAATTTGGTACGACCCAGGATGTCGCAAAGACAGTTGCCTTCCTCGCATCGGATGATGCAAGCTACATCACCGGACAGGTGATCAGCGTGGACGGCGGAATGCACATGTAAGAAAAAGCCATTTGAATCTGGCGAAAAGTACTTGAACGAAAAACGTAACATCTCGAACAAAAAATAGAACGAAATCAAAATAAACGATATGCAGAGATAGAAAAGGAGAGTCCCTTATGAGCAGAAGAGTAGTCGTGACCGGTCTGGGTGCAATCACCCCAATCGGAAACAGTGTAGAAGAATTCTGGAATGGTCTGAAGGCAAAAAAAGTCGGAATCGGTCCGATTACCGCATTTGATACTACCGAGTACAAAGCAAAGCTGGCAGGTGAGGTAAAGGATTTTGATCCGAAACAGTATATGGACCCGAAGGCTGCAAGAAGAATGGAGCGTTTCAGCCAGTTCGCTGTTGCAGCAGTTAAAGAGGCGATGGAAGATGCCGGAATCGATATGACGAAGGAAGATCCGTTCCGCGTTGGTGTCAGCGTTGGTTCCGGAATCGGAAGCCTTCAGGCTGTTGAGCGTGAGCACAAGAAACTGCTTGAGAAAGGACCGAGCCGTGTAAATCCGCTTCTCGTTCCGTTAATGATCTCCAACATGGCAGCAGGAAATGTTTCGATCCAGTACGGTCTCAAGGGCAAGTGCATCAACGTTGTAACCGCATGTGCAACCGGAACCCACTCCATCGGTGAGGCTTTCCGCTCGATTCAGCACGGCGAGGCTGAGGTTATGATCGCAGGTGGTACCGAGGCAAGCATCACTCCGATCGGTGTCGCTGGATTTACCGCACTGACCGCACTTTCCACCTCCGAAGATCCGATGCACGCATCGATGCCGTTTGACGCAAACCGCAATGGTTTTGTCATGGGTGAGGGCGCAGGAATCGTTGTTCTCGAGTCCTTAGAGCATGCACAGGCACGCGGAGCAAAGATCTACGCAGAGATCAGCGGATACGGTGCAACCTGTGACGCATACCACATCACTTCCCCGGCAGAGGACGGAAGCGGTGCAGCAAAGGCAATGGAGTACGCAATCGCAGATGCGGGAATGAAGCCGGAGGATGTTGATTACATCAACGCACACGGAACAAGCACCCATCACAACGATCTGTTTGAGACAAAGGCAATCAAGCTCGCGCTCGGCGATCACGCAAAAGAGGTTAAGATCAACTCCACGAAGTCGATGATCGGTCATCTGCTCGGCGCTGCCGGCGGTGTAGAGTTCATCACCTGCGTGAAGTCCATTCAGGAAGGTTTCGTTCATGCGACCGCAGGTCTTGAGAACGACGATCCGGAGTGTGATCTTGACTACACCAAGGGCGAGGGCGTATCCATGCCGGTAAACTGCGCAATCTCCAACTCCCTTGGATTTGGTGGACACAACGCAACCCTGCTTGTAAAGAAATTTGAGGCGTAAGGAGACAGATCATGACGATTGATGAGATTGTAAAATTAATTGAAGCAGTATCTGAGAATGGTCTGACGAGCTTTTCTTATGAGGAGGGTGATCAGAAGCTGATCCTCAAGAAGAAAAAGAAGAAAAACGTCGCACAGGCTCCAGTCGCTCCGGTTGTGATTTCTCAGCCGGCTCCGCAGATGATGAGTCCGATGGCAGTTCCGATGACTCAGCCGGAAATGACGATTCAGAGTGCACCGGCTCAGAATACGGAGAGCACTTCTACTCAGGAAAACACGCTCGACATCAGATCAGACAAAGTTGTTCTCTCTCCGCTTGTCGGAACCTTTTACAGCAGTGCAAGCCCGGAGGCAGACGCTTTCGTTCAGGTCGGCGACACTGTGAAGAAGGGTCAGGTTCTTGGCATCATCGAGGCAATGAAGCTGATGAACGAGATTGAGAGTGAGTATGACGGTGTAGTCGAGGCAGTTCTCGTAAACAATGAGGATGTCGTAGAGTACGGTCAGCCGTTATTCCGCATTCGCTAAATGAAATTGAATCGGCTGATAAATTCAATCCGTATGATAATTTTTGTGAGTGAAAAATTGTTTTTAGTTACTTAGATGGGAGATACAAAGTCATGAGACTGGGAATCAAAGAAATTCAGGAGATCATTCCGCATCGTCATCCGTTCCTGCTGATCGATTTCATCGATGAGCTTGAGCCGGGTGTGCGTGCAGTTGGATATAAGTCCGTAACGTTTAACGAACCGCAGTTCAACGGTCATTTTCCGGGACAGCCGGTTATGCCGGGTGTGCTGATGATCGAGGCACTTGCACAGGTTGGTGCAGTTGCAATTTTAAGCCTTCCGGAGAACAAGGGAAAGACCGCATTCTTCGGTGGAATCAACAATGCAAAATTCCGCCAGATGGTACTTCCGGGTGACCGCCTGAAACTCGAGTGTGAGATCATCAAGCGCAAGGGACCGGTCGGCGTCGGCAAGGCAGTCGCAACAAATGCAGAGGGAAAGGTTGCGGTATCCGCAGAGCTTACTTTTGTAGTTGGAGCGTAAACGATATACGAAAATCACACGAATGTGCGGTAATTCGGATTGGAAAATTAATCGCTGAATTTTTGTGAACATCGATGTGAATTGTGTTTTGCATATCAGAGAAATGCTAGTTACATTTCTGTTGATTGATAAAAATGCAAAATAAATGATATTAGATAATATTAGATGATAGGTGATTGGCGACGAAGATGAGAAAGTGCAGACAAACCCGTGTGAGACGTCGGTGTTTAGGTCGCAATTTTGCGACCTTACGCACCGTTACGTCGAACCCGGAGCGAGAGCGAGTTTGTCTGACTTTACTCATCGAAGGAGCCACTATAAGAACCAGAACCAGGAACAGAATCGAAGAATCGAGATCGAGGGAGAAACATGTTTGAGAAAATCTTAATCGCCAACCGGGGCGAGATTGCAGTGAGAATTATCCGGGCGTGCCGGGAGATGGGAATCAAAACGGTTGCAGTTTATTCAGAGGCAGACCGGGACAGCCTGCACACCCTGCTTGCAGATGAGGCAATCTGCATCGGTCCGGCACCGGCGGGACAGAGTTATTTGAATATGGAGCGGATTTTGTCCGCCACCGTTGCCATGAAGGCAGAGGCGATCCATCCGGGCTTCGGATTCCTCTCCGAGAATGCCCGCTTTGCAGAACTGTGCGAGAAGTGCAACATTGCATTTATCGGACCGTCCGCAGACATCATCAACCGCATGGGCAATAAGTCCGAGGCGCGAAAGACGATGATTGAGGCGGGAATTCCGGTTGTTCCGGGTTCCAAAGAGCCAGTCTACAACGTTGAGGACGCACTTGAGATGGCAAAGACAATCGGTTTTCCGGTGATGATCAAGGCATCCTCCGGCGGTGGCGGAAAGGGTATGCGTGTCTCCTGGGGCGAGGAGGATTTCGCAATGAATTTTGAGAGCGCCCAGTTGGAGTCGATCAAGGGCTTCTCAGACAACACGATGTACTTAGAGCGCTACGTCGAGAAACCGCGCCACGTCGAATTTCAGATCATGGCGGACAAGTACGGCAACGTCGTTCATCTCGGAGAACGCGACTGCTCGATTCAGCGCCGTCACCAGAAAGTTCTCGAGGAGTCCCCGTCTGTCGCAATCTCTGAGGAGCTCAGACAGAAGATGGGCGAGACGGCTGTTCGCGCTGCAAAGGCAGTCGGATACGAGAACGCCGGCACGATCGAATTTTTGCTCGATAAGAACCGCAACTTCTATTTCATGGAGATGAACACGAGAATTCAGGTTGAGCATCCGGTGACTGAGCTTGTGACCGGTCTTGACCTGATCAAAGAGCAGATTCGCGTTGCAAGCGGAGAGCACTTAAGTGTTTCGCAGAAGGACATCCATGTGAGCGGTCATGCGATCGAGTGCCGAATCAATGCCGAGAACCCGGAGCGCAATTTCATGCCGTGCCCGGGCACAATCACGAATATCCACGTTCCGGGAGGAAACGGAGTTCGCGTGGATACTCACATTTACAACGACTATAAAGTTCCTGCCAACTATGATTCGATGCTGATGAAGCTGATCGTTCACGGGCGGGACCGCGCGGAGGCGATCGCCAAGATGCGAAGCGCGCTCGGAGAACTGATTATCGAGGGAATTGATACGAATCTGGATTTCCAGTACGAGATTCTGAATAACGAGGCTTATCAGAACGGAGAGGTGGACACGGATTTCATTCCCACTTATTTCCCGCAGTACTGCCGGGAGTAGAGGGTGACCGGAAATTGCCGGAGAGAGGAATTTTCGGATGCACTCTGGAGAGGACAGGGTAATTTGCTATGCTCAGAAATATGTTTAAAAAAACTTATACCATTATCGATTCTCACTACAAGCATCAGAAAGACCAGAAGGAAGAACCGTCGATTCCGGAGGGACTCTGGCGCAAGTGCAACAAGTGCGGACAGCCGATCTATGTGGAGGATGTAAAAAATAACTTTTACATCTGCCCGAAGTGCGGAGGATATTTCCGTGTGCATGCATACCGCCGTCTCGAAATGCTTCTGGATGAGGGCAGTTTCGAGGAGTGGAATCAGGAGATGCCTTTCTCAAATCCGCTGGATTTCCCGGGCTATGAAAAGAAGGTCGAATCCGCGAGAGAGAAGACCGGACTCAATGAGGCGATTGTCACCGGTAAGGGACGCATTGACGGTCTTGAGACCGCAGTCGGCGTCTGCGATGCGCGTTTCATGATGAGCAGTATGGGTCATGTGGTAGGCGAGAAGATCACGCAGATGGTCGAGCGGGCAACGAAGGAAAAACTTCCGGTGATCCTGTTCGCATGTTCCGGCGGAGCGCGCATGCAGGAGGGGCTTGTATCCCTGATGCAGATGGCAAAGACCTCCTCCGCACTTGAGCGTCACCACGAGGCTGGACAGCTCTTTGTCAGCGTGCTGACAGACCCGACGACCGGCGGTGTGACCGCAAGTTTTGCAATGCTTGGAGACATCATTCTCGCAGAGCCGGGTGCGCTGATCGGATTTGCCGGTCCGCGCGTCATTCAGCAGACGATCGGACAGAAACTTCCGGAGGGATTCCAGAGAGCGGAATTTCTTCTTGAGCACGGTTTTGTCGATCAGATCGTTGAGCGTGACCAGCAGAGAGAGGTTCTCGCACAGATTTTGAAACTGCATTGCAAACCGGAAAAAGAAAAGTTGGAGACGGCTCAGACAACCATTTCCACAGAAGAGACGACTGCAAGCGCAGTATCCACAACCTCTGTGGAAGATGTGGATAACACCGTGGAAGAATCCGGAAAAAAATGGAACAACAGTGGAAAGAGTGCCTGGGATATGGTACAGCTCTCCCGCGACAGCCATCGTCCGACCGCACTCGATTACATCCATGCGATTTTTGACGGTTTCATGGAATTCCACGGAGACCGTTACTTCGGAGATGACGGAGCGATCGTCGGCGGAATTGCGAGCTTCCACGGCGTTCCGGTAACCGTGATCGGTCAGCAGAAGGGAAAGACGACGAAGGACAACTTGAAGCGCAACTTTGGAATGCCGTCCCCGGAAGGATACCGCAAGGCACTGCGCCTGATGAAGCAGGCGGAGACGTTTGGTCGCCCGATCATCTGCTTTGTCGATACGCCGGGTGCATTCTGTGGAATCGAGGCGGAGGAGCGCGGACAGGGCGAGGCGATTGCGAGAAACCTGTTTGAGATGTCTGCTCTGAAGGTTCCGGTACTCTCGATTGTGATCGGAGAGGGCGGAAGCGGTGGAGCACTCGCAATGGCAGTTGCAAATGAAGTCTGGATGATGGAGAATGCGATTTACTCGATTCTGTCGCCGGAGGGATTTGCATCGATTCTCTGGAAGGACAGCAAGAAGGCACCGGATGCCGCACGCGTGATGAAGATCACGGCGGAGGATCTCTATGAGCGCGGACTGATTGAGGAGATCATTCCGGAGGAGAATCCGGCAAACGAGGATACGCTTCCCATGCTTGCACAGACGATGGCAGACAAGATGGAAAACTTCTTCAAAAAATACGAGGGTCTGACTGGGGAAGAGATTCGCAGTCAGCGCTATGACCGTTTCCGGGTCATGTAAGGAGAATATAAAATATGACAATGTTAAAACCGTTGAAGATCGGAGATCTGACTGCAAACATCCCGATTATTCAGGGAGGCATGGGAGTTGGAATCAGCCTTCATTCGCTTGCAGGAGCAGTCGCAAAGGCGGGCGGTGTCGGCTTGATCTCGACCGCTCAGATCGGCTTTCAGGACCCTGATTTTCTGAAAGCACCGATGGAGGCAAATATGCGGGCAATCCGCGCAGAATTTGAGAAAGCGCGCCAGATTGCACCGAAGGGAATTCTCGGATTCAACATCATGGTTGCAACGAGAAACTATGCGCAGTATGTCAAGGAAGCGGTGAAAGCGGGGGCGGATATTATCGTTTCCGGCGCAGGACTTCCGGTCTCTCTTCCGGAGTTTGTGGAGGGCGCAAAGACAAAGATTGCACCGATTGTCTCAACGGCGAAATCGGCTTCCGTCATCTGCAAACTCTGGGATCGCAAATACAAGCGAATTCCGGATCTTGTCGTGATTGAGGGACCGCTTGCAGGTGGTCATCTCGGATTCTCGAGGGAGGATTTGAGCAAGTACGGCGCAGACACCGCAGATGTTCCGGATACCTACAATCAGAGTGCATATGACGAGGAAATTCGTGGCATCATGAAAGTGATTTCCCAGTTTGCGGAGAAATACGGAAAACACATTCCGGTGGCGATTGCCGGTGGCATTTACACCCATGAGGATGTCATGCATGCGATGGATCTCGGCGCGGACGCCGTTCAGGTTGCAACCCGTTTTGTGACGACGGAGGAGTGCGACGCTCCGATGGCTTACAAACAGGCATACATCGATGCAAAGAAGGAAGACATTGTGATCACGCAGAGTCCGGTCGGGATGCCGGGACGTGCGATCCGCAATGCGTTTCTTGACAAGATCACCGAGTGCAAGGCGCGCGGAGAGAAGGCGAAGATTACGCACTGCTATCAGTGTCTGGAGCACTGCAATCCGGCGGACATTCCGTACTGCATCACAAAGGCACTCTCGAATGCGGCAGAGGGCAAATTGTCGGAGGCACTTCTGTTCTGTGGAAGCAATGCCTACCGCTGTGATCGCATTGAGACGGTGGACGCAGTGATGCGTGATCTCGCAGGAATTTAGGAAATCCGAGAGAATCAAGTGAAAACGTGAAATGGGACTTAAAGTTCTGTCGGCTGAGATTTCTTCATAGAGTTTAGGGAGATCAAAGCGTCAGGATTTGCACATGCTGAATTATTTATGGAGTTTTATGATTCTTGCGGGACTGCTCTTTGGAGCGGTCTGCGGGAATTTGGGAGAGGTAACCCAGGGTCTGATCGAATCTGCGCAGGATGCGGTGGCTCTGGGTATTACTATGCTCGGAATGATGACGTTCTGGTGCGGAATCATGGAGGTCGGGAAGCGGGCAGGACTTTTGGAATGGTTTACACAGAAAATGAATCCGCTCCTGAATTTCCTTTTTCCAGATCTGAAACCGGTTCACCCGGCGCGTGCACCGATCGCAGTCAATATCATTGCAAATATGCTCGGACTCGGTATGGCAAGCACACCGGCGGGACTTCTCGCGATGCAGGAGATGGATGAGAAGAAAGACGGTAGGGCGACAGATGCGATGTGCACGTTTCTGATTCTGAATATCTCATCGCTCCAACTGATTCCGGTGAGTATGATTGCGTATCGGAGTCAGTACGGTTCGCCAGATCCCGGCGCAGTCATCGGACCGGCACTTTTGGCGACCTCGTGTTCCACACTGACCGCTGTGATTTTCTGTAAAATCATGCAGAAAATTTCCCGGAGGTGAGAGAGATGCTCGTGTGGATTTCTCAGATGATTCTGCCTCTGACCGTCGGATATATAGTCGGATTTGCCCTGATTTCGCGTCGTCCGGTGTTTGAGGATTTTCTTGGCGGGGCGAAGGATGGGATGAAGATGACGGCGGAGATTCTGCCGACTCTTGTGGGATTGATGATCGCGGTCGGAGTTCTGCGAAGATCCGGATTTCTCGACGCGGTCGCGGGACAGCTTCAGGGAATCGCAGGGATTTTGCATATTCCACGAGAGCTGATTCCGCTTACGCTCGTGCGCGTTGTCTCAAACTCGGCGGCGACCGGACTCCTTCTCGATCTGTTTGAGACATTTGGACCGGACTCGAGGATCGGAATGGCAGGTTCGGTGCTGATGAGCAGTACGGAGACGGTTTTTTACTGCATCAGCGTCTATTTCGGGGCGGTGAAGATCCGAAAGACGGGGTGGACACTACCCGGTGCGCTTGTGGCGACGCTTGCCGGAATTATCGCGAGTTTGTGGATCACGCGATAGGAAAATCAAATGCAACAAGGTCGGTTTGAGGTCTGGTTCACAAAAAAATCACAGAGATGTAAGGATTTTATAACAATCTGGCTGTTGTCGAAAAAAATAAAATCATGTATAATCAGGAAGAAGCTCTAGTCTTCATGGATAGCGAGGGAAAATTGTGGATACTTATGCGACTCTGAATGATGCGTTGGTAAATCTGTTCCGGGATGTGATGGACCTGGAAGAAAAAGCGATTATCACGCAGGAATATAAAGATATTACCAATAACGATATGCATGTCATTCAGGCGATCGGACTGGATGAACCCAAAAATATGTCAACGATAGCACGAGAACTGTCGGTGACGGTCGGGACGCTGACAATCGCGATGAACAGCCTTGTGAAAAAGGGGTATGTGAATCGAGAGCGCGGAACGGAGGACCGGAGAGTGGTCTACATCTCTCTGTCGGAAAAAGGAAGAAAGGCCTACCGGCACCATGAAGAATTCCATCGTCAGATGATCAATGCCATTTTGGAAGATCTGACACAGGAAGAAACAGAGAGTCTGGTAAAAGCGATGGCAAAGCTGAACCGATGGTTTCGCGGTCAGCAAAAGTAGAAGGAGGCACTTTGAAAATGAAAAGAGCAATCATGTGTTTCATCGGAGCCATGATGGTTTTCTCGTTAGTAGCATGTACACCGACGACAGAGAAGAATAAGACAGGCGAAGTAAAGCAGACAGAGGCACAGGGACCGACATCCACGCAGGGTCCGGGTGTTGTGACAGACAAGAATCCGGATATGGACGCTCCGCAGTTGGAGGTTGTATCCGTTTATGCACCGGCTGAGGACGGAAGAAAGCTGAATGTAAAGATGGAGTCCGTTGAGACTCTCGATGCACAGTCTCTTGTCGATCTGCTGGTTCAGTATAACGTTCTTGCAGATGGAACGAAGGCAGTTTCCTACAAGACAGAGGGAAGCGTTGCAAGCGAGGAAGTTGGACCTGGAATTGCAAAGCCACAGCCGGGTATGCCGACGGAGGCACCGGCTCAGCAGGATGAGTACGGTACTCTGGAATTAAGCCAGTTCCCGGACGATGCAAAGGATCAGACCGTACAGGCAGTGGTAAATACCTTTACCGAGAATCTGAATGTGCAGTATCTGACGATCAAAGTCGGAGACAAGACAATTGCTGACAAGCAGGGATTCAGCGACAAGTAAGAGAGAACGATAGACAGAGAAATAAGCGAACAATAAGTGAGCGAAACTCAAGAGAAAAATAAAAAGAGAAATCAAAAGAGAAATTAAAAAGAAAAATGAAAAGAGAGAGCAGAGATCGAAATATAAGATTGGATCTTTGCTCTCTCTTTTTTTGTTTCATAAAAAGTTTTTCTTTCGTTCCCAGGTTTTCCGTTCCCCAAGATTTTCTTTTTTAAAACTTCTGGCTGTTCAGCCATGCTGAGAAATGAGGCTGAATCACATCGAACGGGGCATTTCCCATATCAAGGAGGAAGCGGTGAAATTCCATCAGCGAAAATCGCTCCCCGAGCTTTTTCTTAGCGGTATTTCGCATCTGCTCAAACTCAAGAAATCCGACGTAGTAGGAAAGTGCGTTTGCCGGGTTGTCGACGAGCGTCTCAAACAGTGCGGAGGCGACTTCCTCCGGTTTCTCGTAGTAGTCGGAGAGATACTCCTCGATCTGAGGGATTTCCCAGCCGTAGGCATTGACGTAGAGATCAAGGCACGCCTGAATGCCGAGGGAGGCACTTGCGTTTTCGGAGATTAGCTTTCCAAGATCGGAGTCGAGTCCATTGTCGAGCGTGTAGGCGTACTGCTCGACGTAGGTCGCCCACCCCTCGGTGTATCCCGGAAATGAGAGGATTTTCCGCAGAGACGACTTGTTCTGAGAGTGAAAATAGACCGTCTGGTAGAGATGCCCCGGGTAGCCCTCATGTGCGATCAGCGAGTAGAGTGGCTGGGAGGCATAGCGGTCGCTGTGATTGATGTAGATCACGTTGTTCTCGATGTCGTCGATCGCGGAGGTCAGGTAAAATGCGGGACTCAAGGAGAGTTCCAGTGCTTTCGGGACTTCCCGGATCGTGTAATTACATTCCGGAAGTGCAGGGAAATCTTGAAGCGTCTGCTCCTTAATCTCCTCCATGATTGCGGACGGATCTTTCTGTCGGAATTCCGGATTCATGAAAGCATCCTGAAGTTCCGGTCGTCTCTTTAAGATCTCTGAACTCTCGAGCAGGGATTCGCGGATGCTTCCCTCTATCGAGGAGACAAGATCGGAGAGCGAAGTAAACGAAGTTCCTGTCGCGGAGAAAACCTGATACTCATAATACTTCTTGCCGTTCGGGTATCCGCACTGTCCTTTCTCATTTTTTCCGCTTCCCTTGAGTGCGGTCAGACCGTTAATCAGGGTCTGGTAGGCGGGGACAAATGCGCTCTCGAGAAGCTCGGCATTTTTCTGGCGGAAAGATTGTTTTTCGTCCTCGCTTAAATCGCTGATTCCATCGAGACGGCTGTTAAACGAGTCGATCATAAAGTTGTTTCCCGGGACGAGAAGATAGCCCTCACAGGACGAAATCACGCGATCTAAAGAGACGTCGCTCATCATCAGTCCTGCCTCTGCTTTCTGCTGTTCAAATGCAAGAATCTGGGTATAATAATCACTGAGTCCACCAAGAAGTTCAAAGTAATTTTCAACATCCTCACGGGAGTAAAACGGGTACTCGCAGAGAAGAACAGGGAGCTGTGCCTGAACGCCGATTGTCGGCGCGAGAGGCTGGGCATAGAGTTCAAGTCCGTCGCTCTTTGACTCCGTTCGCAGAAAACTTTCAAGGATCTGAAGCGTGAGTTTCTGCTCATCGGTGAGAAGAGACGGGGAGAACGAGTCGAGGGTTTTCTTGAGTGTTTCGCGGTCGGTGCGGTTCTGTTTGAGTTCCTCGAGGGAGACCGGCGCGTAGAGATGTTCGGCGCCGTCAATGCCGGCATCTGAGGGGTTCCTCAGAAGAAAATGAAGGTCGAGCAGGGAGCGGGATGCTTCCCACTTGAAAATCTCGTCTTCGACCTCGGAAAAGCGTTTCTGTTCCGCGAGTTTTTTCTCATCATATTGCTCGTATGGTTCCTTCCCGGATGCTTCGGATGAAGAGTTCGATCCGTCGATTCCGTCGAGCGTCGAGGTAGTCTGAGTGGAATTCTGAGAGGACTGCGAATGTTCTGATGGTCTCAAAATCTGGGGCAGACAGCCGGTCAGACAGACGACGGTCAGAAGAATCGCAAGCACTCGATAAAAAATCCGTTTTCGTGATTGCTTCATAAAATCCCTCCGTATTATTTATAGTGTATTCATCATGATTTTTTCCATTCCTCTTCCAGAACGTATTATAAGCACAGAAAACGAGATCTGGCAAGCGGGGATGGAATCCCATTCGCTTGTTTCTTGAGTTTTGCCACGGATTGTGATATAGTTTGAGTACTTTAGTTTATATATTTGGAGGAAAATGGCTCATGTGTCAGAATCAGGATTGTAATTGTAAGAAACCATATTATATCACAACTGCCATCGCCTACACATCTGGTAAGCCTCATATCGGCAATACCTACGAGATTGTGCTGGCGGACAGCATTGCCCGTTATAAGAGGGCTCAGGGCTACGATGTACGGTTCCAGACCGGTACGGACGAGCACGGTCAGAAAATCGAGCTGAAAGCGGAAGCAGAGGGCATTACGCCGAAGGAGTTCGTAGACAAGGTGGCAGGACAGATCAAGACAATCTGGGATCTGATGAACACCTCCTACGACAAATTTATCCGCACAACGGATGAGGATCACGAGAAGCAGGTGCAGAAGATTTTCAAGAAACTCTATGATCAGGGTGACATCTACAAGGGTTACTACGAGGGAATGTACTGCACGCCGTGTGAGTCCTTCTGGACTCCGTCTCAGCTTGTAGACGGCAAGTGCCCGGACTGCGGACGTGAGGTACAGCCGGCGAAGGAAGAGGCATACTTCTTCAAGATGAGCAAGTACGCAGATCGTCTGATCGCTTACATCAACGAGCATCCGGAGTTCATTCAGCCGGTATCGAGAAAGAACGAGATGATGAACAACTTCCTGCTCCCGGGTCTTCAGGATCTGTGTGTATCCCGTACTTCCTTCACCTGGGGCATTCCGGTATCGTTTGATCCGAAGCATGTCACCTATGTATGGCTGGATGCACTGACCAACTACATCACCGGACTTGGCTACGATTGCGACGGCGAGAGCGGTGATCTGTTCAAGAAGTACTGGCCGGCAGACCTTCATCTGATCGGAAAGGATATCATCCGCTTCCATACGATTTACTGGCCGATCTTTTTGATGGCTCTCGATCTCCCGCTTCCAAAGCAGGTATTCGGTCATCCGTGGCTGTTACAGGGTGATGGCAAGATGAGTAAGTCCAAGGGAAATGTGCTCTACGCAGATACGCTTGTGGACTTCTTCGGTGTGGATGCCGTTCGTTACTTCGTTCTTCATGAGATGCCGTTCGAGAATGATGGTGTGATCTCCTGGGAACTGATGGTTGAGCGCATGAATTCCGACCTTGCAAACATCCTTGGAAACCTGGTAAACCGCACGATCTCGATGACGAACAAGTACTTCGGCGGAGAGGTCAGAAACGGTGGCGTGAGCGAGGCTGTCGATGAGGATCTCAAGAATGTGGTTCTCGAGTCTGTGAAGAAGACCGATGCAAAGATGAACGATCTGCGCGTTGCAGATGCAATCACCGAGATCTTCAACATCTTCCGTCGTTGCAACAAATACATCGATGAGACGATGCCGTGGTCCCTTGCAAAGGATGAGGAGAAGAAGGATCGTCTGGCAACCGTTCTCTACAACCTGACCGAGGCAATCACAATCGGTGCTTCCCTGCTTGAGTCCTTCATGCCGGAGACTTCCGAGAAGATCTTAGCTCAGCTCCATGCACAGAAGCGTGAGCTGGCTGATATGAACCAGTTTGGTCTGTATCCGTCAGGTGAGCATGTGACCGACAAGCCGGAGATCCTGTTTGCCCGTATGGATCTCAAGGAAGTGATGGAGAAGGTTGAGGCAATGCAGGCAAGTGCAAAGGCTGAGGCTGAGCCGGAGAAGACCGACGAGGAGCCGGTGATCGACATCGAGGCAAAGCCGGAGATCACCTACGATGATTTTGCAAAACTTCAGTTCCAGGTCGGCGAGATCATCAAGTGTGAGGCAGTGAAAAAGTCCAAGAAACTGCTGTGCTCTCAGGTAAAGATCGGAAGCCAGGTAAAGCAGATTGTCAGCGGAATCAAGGCACATTACTCACCGGAAGAGATGGTCGGAAAGAAAGTTATGGTTGTCGTAAACTTGAAGCCGGCAAAGCTCGCAGGTGTGCTCTCTGAGGGTATGCTTCTGTGCGCAGAGGATGCAGATGGAAATCTGTCTCTGATGGTTCCGGAGAAGAAGATGCCGGCAGGAGCGGAGATCTGCTAAATGACTGCGCAAAATAGAACAAGCAGTCAAATCAGATCATACAGACCACAGACAAATCAGAAGAACGGGAGAACAGGAAATCCCGGCACTGCTTATTTTAGCGGAAATGCACTCAAGTGGATTGCGATGATCACGATGTTCATCGATCACAGTGCGGTTGTGCTGATTGAGAACCGGTTTCTCGGCGGACAGACAGCGGGGGTGGATTATGCTCTCGCGCTCGCCCAGCCGGGACCGTGGTGGAAATTGGATCTTGCGATGCGCCTGATCGGGCGTCTCGCGTTTCCGATTTTCTGCTTTCTCTTGGTTGAGGGCTTTGTCCACACGAGAAGTGTCAAGGATTATGCGATGCGCATCGCCGTGCTCGCCTGTGTCTCGGAGATTCCGTTTGATCTGGCGATTTTCGGGAGAGCGTTTTACTGGGATTATCAGAATGTCGCCTTTACGCTTTTGCTCGGAATCGGCGCGATGAGCGCGTGGAAAAAGTGTGAGGGAAAATCGGTCTTTCAGGTGCTCTCGGCAGGGGGCTTTTGTCTGATGGCGATGATGGTCGACTGTGATTACGGGGCATTCGGAGTCTTTCTGATTGTGCTCCTTTATGCGCTCAGGGAAAACCGGCGCTGGCAGGCAATCTTTGGCGCACTGTCCGTTCTCTGGGAGAATTCCGCACCGCTCGCGTTTGTCCTGATCTATTTTTACAATGGGGAGCGGGGAAAAGGAAATTGGAAATATCTCTTCTATGCGTTTTATCCGCTTCACCTTCTGCTCCTTGCAGGAATTGCGAGAATCCTCGGATAAGAATGCTCTGGCTTGGAATGTATCATGTATCATTCTGAGTCAGAGTATTTTTTTATATGATAGGAAATTGCGTCCGATTATACAAAAAATGCTCCGCGCGTATGTGCACTCGGCGCAGGGGAAGATAATTTTTAATAGATTTTTGCTTGTGATTGTGGAAGCAATGAACAGACGGTTACGAATTAAATTATTTTACACTTAGAACTGTTTTACACTTAGAATTATTTTACACTTAGAACTATTTTACAGGAGGAAAAAAGGATGATTTTTGATACCCACGCACACTATGACGATGAAGCCTTTGATGATGACAGAGATGAACTTCTTCGCAGTCTTCCGGAGCACGGAATCGAGGCGGTTGTCAATGTCGGAGCGAGTATCCAGACGACAAAAAATACACTGGAACTGATTAAAAAATATCCGTTTGTCTACGGCGCGGTTGGCGTGCATCCAAATGAGACCGGAGAACTCAATGACCATCTGATCGACTGGCTGAGACACGTCGCAAAAGAGCCGAAGGTTGTCGCAATCGGGGAGATCGGTCTTGACTATCACTGGGAAGAGCCGGAACCGGAGGTGCAGAAACACTGGTTTGTGCGACAGCTTGAGATCGCGAGAGAGACAAAACTTCCGGTAATCATTCACAGCCGTGAGGCGGCGAAAGACACGATGGATCTGATGAAGGCGGAGAAGGCGGGAGAGATCGGCGGTGTGATTCACTGTTACTCATACAGCCTTGAGCAGGCAAAGGAATATCTGAACATGGGATTCTATCTGGGAATCGGCGGAGTCTTGACGTTCAATAATGCGAAAAAACTGAAAGAGGTTGTGGAGTACATGCCTCTCGACCGGATTGTGCTTGAGACGGATTGCCCGTACCTCTCCCCGGTGCCGAACCGCGGAAAGAGAAATTCGTCGCTGAATCTGCCGTATGTGGTTGCAGAGATCAGCCGGATCAAACAGATTCCGGAGGAGCAGGTGATTGAGGCGACAAATCAGAACGCGAAGAAGATGTATCGCCTGCCGTAAGTAGCTGGCATAAGTGTTTGTCGCAATCTTGCACTGGGGCATAAAAGCTGATACAATGAAAACGCATTTTGGATGGGAAAAACCGAACACAAGAAGGAGTAAAAATTGCCGATGGGAGAAAAACTTGGAAACCCGAAAAATACGATAGAAGTAATACAGAAATATGGATTTGCTTTTCAGAAAAAGTTCGGACAGAACTTTCTGATTGATCCTCATGTACTGGAAAAAATCATCGCGTCAGCAGGCGTGACGAAGGATGATATGGTTCTTGAGATCGGACCGGGAATCGGAACGATGACTCAGTATCTCGCAGAGTCAGCCGGACGTGTGGTTGCCGTCGAGATCGACAACAACCTGATCCCGATTCTTCAGGAGACGCTCAAGGACTACGACAACGTGACCGTGATCCACAATGATATTTTGAAGGTGGATATCGCAGAGCTGGCAGAGAAGTACAACGGCGGTCGTCCGATCAAAGTTGTCGCAAATCTGCCGTATTACATCACGACGCCGATCATCATGGGACTTTTTGAGAGCCATGTCCCGATTGACAACATCACGGTTATGGTGCAGAAGGAAGTTGCGGACAGAATGCAGGAGGGACCGGGATCAAAGAATTACGGTGCACTCTCTCTGGCGGTTCAGTACTATGCAGAGCCGTATATCGTCGCAAACGTTCCGCCGAACTGCTTTATCCCGCGTCCGAGTGTAGGTTCTGCGGTGATTCGCCTGACGCGTCACAAGGATGCGCCTGTTCAGACAGAGGATGAGCAGATGATGTTCCGCCTGATTCGCGCGTCGTTCAACCAGCGCAGAAAGACGTTGCAGAACGGACTCAACAATGCGTCGGATCTGCATTTCACAAAGGAGCAGATTGCAAGTGCAATCGAGAGCATGGGACTTCCGCCGGCAGTCCGCGGAGAGACGCTGACGCTTGAACAGTTTGCAAAATTGACGGATCTTCTCGTTGAAGCATAACTCAGAAAGGGACTGTCTCCCCTAATGAGCCTACTGAGTTATACGCTCCGCGTAGCGTGCAAAGCGCCGGTGGCGCTTGTGTCGACTTGAACTTAAAAGAAAAATCATAAATGAGATATGTCACTCATACACTTGATATGTAAGAGCGCAGGACGATCCTGGTTCTGTGCGAAAAGCAGAGAGTTGTCCATAAAAATGACAGCACAAAAAACGAAAAAAGTGTTTTTCAGTCATGAGAAAATGGACGCTGGGTGGACGGAAAAAAGGGGTGAGGGCATGTCTCATTATCGAAGACTTATTTCATACATATATGCGTATGAGGGCAGTGTAAAAGGAAAAAATATCGGGTATGCAAAGATTGAGATCCGTGGTGGACAGTGCCGGATTCAGGCAAATGTGAAGCATGTCTATGTGGGCGGAGGCGAGATTGGCGTGTATCTTTTGACCCCGGGAGAGGAATTGCTTCTGGGGCGAATTTTTATCCGGAATGGAGCGGGAGAATATCGCACTCAGGTGAATCCGGATAATATTGACGGAAGTGGATGCCGGATTGATCAGTGCTATGGACTCACGATTCACGATGTGGAGAATGCATGGCAGTGCTGGACGACGATCTGGGAGGATGCGGTTGCTCAGACTGCGGAGCTTGAGCTTGCGGATGTGACTGCGGAAAACCAGAGAAAGATTGATGCAGAACAGAAAAATGCGATTTGGGTTGAAGAAAACCAGAAAGAAAGTCAAACAGAAGGGAAGCAGAGCGAGCCAAATCCAGAAGTAGATTCGGCGCAGAAAGAAGAGGAGAACGACGCTATCGAGACGGATTCTGAGACGAGGGATATTCCGGATCAGGAAGATCAAAAATATGTGGATCAAAAATATGCAGATCAAAAGGATGTAGATCAAAAGGATGCAGTAGATCAAAGTTCAGAAAGTTTGGAAGATCTGGAAGTCTCGGAGGATCAGAGCCAGCAGAATCCTGTCGATCAAGAGAGGGACGTTGCCGACGAGGAACTTCCGATTTCGAGCGAGATCGAGCGAGAACTGATAGCGGAGGAAGTGCGACAAAACGAGGTCGCTCCGTGGGGAGAAAAGAACGAAACACGGACGGTGTTGCCCGAAGAAAATCTCAAAAAAGAGAATCTCAAAAGAGAGAATTTCGAAAAAGAAGATTTCAAAAAAGAGGAACAGAGTGCGGTGCAGGCAAATTCTGTCCAGAATACGCTCGGGCAGGTGGATACGGTCGCCCGTCTGATGGCGGGAATTCGCACGGCGATTTCCGGAAACGGGACGGCATCTGGGCTTCTCTCCTCCGCAATTCGCACCGTACAAAATGTTGCGATGGAAAATAATTTTGGGAACGACATTTCAAATGAGACGGATGCAGAATTTCCACAATCGGAAACTCCAAAATCAGAGTCAAAAAAACCTGAGAAAAATGTTCTCGAAGAAAAGCTAAAAGAGCGGTGGAATGAGACGAAGAAAAACATTCCACAAAAGGATGCAGATTCCTCCAAAGATCAGAAAAATGACAATGATAGAAAAAAAGGAGAGCGGAAACGGGCGGAGACAGAGCCATTTCCGGAACTCGAAAATTCCGATTTTCTCAGAGAACTTGATCGCCTTGAGCGCGAGAACAATGGAGCTGATCATCTCTGGAAACAGCTTCAGCACAGATATGTCCGTGTGCTTGCATTTGACTATGAGAAGGGCTGTGAGATTCTTTCCATTCGCCCGCAGGACATCGGACTTTTACCGCGCGAGATCTGGCATTACGGGAATAACAGTTTTCTCCTGCACGGCTATTACAATTACCGTCATCTGATTCTTGCGAGGATGAACAATCCACAGGGTCCGTACCGCTATCTGCTCGGTGTGCCGGGGCATTATTTCAGCAATGAAAAATATCTCGCATCCATGTTTGGATTTCCGCATTTTGTGCTTGCGAGAAAACAGCCGGATCAGGATGGGCGGTTTGGTTACTGGTACACGGAGATTCGTCTGTAAAAAAGGCTCTGAACTTTCTTTTCAGATCTTTTTTGCATGTTTGCAGGGATGGACAGCAAAACAGACAGTGAAGGGGAAGCTCAGAAAGCATGTAAAGGAATTTTAGAGAAAAATATTAGAAAAAACGAAACGGCACAGAACGAGGATGGAATTGAGGATGGATCAGAAAAAACAGGGTGATAAAAATCTGGCTGTGGAGACTGTGATTTTGACAGAGGAACAGAAGCGGGCAGAGAGAGAAAAGGGCGAGGCAACGAGGCAGAGACGTTGGGAGCAGAGACAGGAAAAAAAGCGTCAGGAAGAACAGCGTCGCTTGCAGGTTTTGGAAGCGCAGAGAGTGGCGGATGAAGGTTTTATGAGGGAGGCAGTTCGTCAGGCGAGAAAGGCGGGAAAACTTGGTGACGTGCCGATAGGCTGTGTGATTGTGAAAGACGGAAAAATTATTTCCCGCGGATACAATCGCCGAAATGCCGACAAGACTGTGCTCTCCCACGCGGAGGTCACGGCAATCCGGCGCGCGTGCGCAAAACTTGGGGACTGGCGCCTTGAAGATTGCACGCTCTACGTCACACTTGAGCCGTGCCCGATGTGTGCGGGCGCGATCGTGCAGGCGAGGATTCCGACTGTTGTGATCGGGAGCAGAAATCCAAAAGCGGGTTGTGCCGGATCGGTGATGGATCTCTTTCACCAGAAAGGATTGAATCATCAGGTAGAGTTGAGAGAGGGAATTCTCGGAGAAACCTGTTCGGATCTCTTGACGAATTTCTTTCTGGGTCTGAGAAAAAAGAAATAGATACTTGTTTGCAAAATTTGTTGCTGTGCGCAGGGAGTGTGAACAGTAACGTTTTTCTTGACAAAATGAGGACGGAACGGTATACTAAGAAAACAGCGTTCATAAAATAAAATGATCGCAAGACGAGACAACGTGAAAGAGATGAGAGTGCGTTGTCGTCCAAATGACTACGTTATAAAGTTTCCGCGCAGCCGGGGAGATAGCGGTGCCCTGTATCTGCAATCCGCTCCAGCAGAGGTGATATCCCGCCTCGGATATGGACTTGCAGGGCTGCCCCTGATAAGCGGCGTTGACGTTTGGGTCTTACGCAACAGAACCTCATGAACCGTGTCAGGGCAGGAATGCAGCAGCACTAAGTGGGACCTTCTGTGTGCCGTAAGGGAGCCTGGGCCGAGCTGGCTGTCAGGGTAACGCCTGTGAGCCTTATACAAAGCGGGATGCGCGGATTTAATTATAAAAATCGATATATTACATATTGATCATGATATTAAGAATTGGTGGAGGAATCTGATAGACCGAGAGGCTGTCAGGTTTCTCTTTTGTTTTATAGGAAATTGCATCCTATAAAACAAAAAATGCTCCGCAAGGATGCGCACTCGGCGCATGGGAAGATGGTTGTTGAAGCAACCGCGCCTCGGCGCGAGAATGTGCCAAGGCACATTCTTTTTGGGTTTTATTCAAGAAACCGTAAGAAACGGAGATAATAATTGATAGACAAACGGGAATTTGTTGGAGTATAATATCAAAATGGGTGAAGTCTCGCCCATTTTAAAAAGAATTTGAGAAAATAAGCAAAAACCGTTGCTGTTTGCAGGGTGTGTGAACAGTAACATGATAGGATCGGATAACATTCAAAGAGAGCAAAGAGAAAGGATGTGTCTTCCATGAGAGTAGGAATGCTGACAAGTGGCGGAGATTGCCAGAGCCTGAATGCAACCATGCGTGGTGTGGCAAAGGCTTTATACAAGATGTATGAGGATGTGGAGATTGTAGGATTTGAGGATGGTTACAAGGGTCTGATGTATGCGGACTATAAAATCATGAAACCATCTGATTTTTCAGGAATTCTGACTAAGGGAGGCACGATTCTCGGAACTTCCAGACAGCCGTTTAAGCTCATGCGGACTCCGGATGAGAATGGTTTAGACAAGGTGGAAGCGATGAAGCACACCTACCGCAAATTGAAACTCGAGTGTCTTGTGGTTCTCGGTGGAAACGGAAGCCAGAAGACTGCGAATCTCCTGAGAGAAGAAGGACTCAACATTGTCTCTCTGCCAAAGACGATCGACAACGATCTCTGGGGAACCGATATCACGTTTGGTTTTCAGAGTGCGATCAACGTGGCAACAAATGCGATTGACTGCATCCACACTACCGCAGCTTCCCATGGACGTGTCTTCATCGTCGAGGTCATGGGACATAAGGTTGGCTGGCTGACTCTTTATGCAGGAATTGCCGGAGGCGCAGATATCATTCTTCTGCCGGAGATTCCATATGATATCAATGTTGTCATCAGCGCACTCAGAGAGAGAACCCGTCAGGGCAAGCGTTTTTCGATCCTTGCTGTCGCAGAGGGCGCAATCTCAAAAGAGGATGCCGGACTGACAAAGAAAGAACTGAAAGAAAAGAAAAAGAGCGGACTGGTTTACCCGTCTGTTGCTTATGAGCTTGGCGCAAAGATCACCGAGATGACCGGTCAGGAAGTCCGCGTGACGGTTCCTGGTCACATGCAGAGAGGTGGAGAGCCGAGTCCTTACGATCGCGTGCTTGCGACTCGCCTTGGAGCTGAGGCAGCAAAGCTCATTCAGAATAAAAAATATGGCTATATGGTAGCTGTGAAAAACAACGAGATCGCAGAGATTCCGTTGGAGGAAGTTGCCGGACGCTTAAAGACCGTCGATCCGAACTGCGCTATGATTCAGGAAGCAAAGATGGTGGGAATCAGTTTCGGAGACGAATAGAATTGAGGGAACATTATGTCATACACCGCACTTTACCGCAAATGGCGTCCTGTCCGATTTGATGATGTCTACGGTCAGGATCACATTGTACAGACACTGAAAAATCAGATCATCAGCCAGAGAATCGGTCACGCCTATCTGTTCTGTGGAACGAGAGGAACCGGAAAGACTTCAATTGCAAAGATTTTTTCGAGGGCTGTCAACTGTGAACATCCGGTCAACGGAAGCCCGTGCAACGAATGTGAGACTTGCAAGAGTATTCTGAGCGGAAGTTCCATGAACGTGGTGGAGATTGATGCGGCATCCAACAATGGTGTAGAAAATATCCGTGAAATCCGTGAGCAGGTCCAGTATCCGCCGACGGAGGGAAAATACCGGGTCTACATCATCGATGAGGTGCATATGCTTTCTGTCGGGGCATTCAATGCACTTTTGAAGACACTCGAGGAACCGCCGTCCTATGTAATTTTTATTCTGGCGACGACGGAGGTGCACAAGATTCCGATCACCGTGCTCTCGAGATGTCAGCGCTATGATTTCAAGCGAATTACGATTGACACGATTGCGACCCGTCTGCGCGAACTTGTGACCGCGGAGAAGATCGAGGTCGAGGAGAAGGCACTGCGTTATATCGCTAAGGCTGGCGACGGCTCGATGCGAGATGCGCTGAGTCTTCTCGATCAGTGTGTGGCATTTCACTATGGCACACTCCTGACGTATGACAACGTCCTCGATGTGCTCGGCGCTGTCGACACGTCCGTTTTCAGTGCCCTTTTGCGCGCTGTGATCGCGAAGGACACGACTGCGTGCATGAGACAGCTTGAGGAGATGGTGATTCAGGGACGCGAGCTCGGACAGTTCGTCATCGACTTTATCTGGTATCTGCGAAATCTGCTGATTTTAAAGACGACGGATGACGCAGAGAGTATGCTTGAGATGTCGGAGGAAAACTTGAATCAGCTTCGGGAAGAGGCGCAGATGATTGAGGGGGAGACCCTGATGCGCTACATCCGCATTTTCTCGGAACTCTCCGGTCAGCTTCGCTATGCGAGTCAGAAGCGCGTGCTGATTGAGATTGCGCTGATCAAGCTGACGAAGCCTCAGATGGAGCAGAATCTTGATTCGATCCTGCAACGCTTGAATGAGCTTGAGGAACGTCTTGATGAGACTCCGGTGATGACGGAGGCGATGATGCAACAGATGAGCGCCCGGATGAGTGCTCAGATGAATGTTCAGATGGCAGGAATGGCAAACGGAAATCCGGGAAATGGCATTGCCGGCGCACAGACTGGTGCTGGCGCAGAGATTTCCGGATTTTCGGGGAACCCGGTCGCAGGCGGTGACGGGATGCAGATGGTCTCGCAGTCTGCTTTAGTTGCGCCTGAACAGGTGGCAATTCCGAAGGCACAGCTCGAGGATCTGAACCTGATCCGTCAGGAGTGGGGAAAGATCATCCGGGAGCTCGGAGGAGCGATTCGACCGAGTTTTCGCGACACGATTCTTGAGCCGAGCGGAGAGAGCTGTCTCTGCATCGTCTTTTCGATTCGCGACAATTATGAGATTGGAAGCAGACCGACGATTCTCGGTGAGCTTGAAAAACATGTAAAAGAGCGATACGGGAAAGACATTTATTTCAAGACACGTCTCAGAGAGGAAGGCGAGCGCTTAAACACGATTTATGTCAGCGACGAGGAACTCAAAGAGGCGATCCACATGGAGATTCAGGTGGAGGACTAGAGAAAAGTCTCAGATTTATTTCGTTTGAAGAAAAATTTAAAGAAGATTTTAAAGAAGATTTTATAGAAGCGATACGGGAAGATATTTATTTTAATTTAAAACCCGTCTCAGAAAAATATAGAAAAGAAAGAGAAGGAAAAACACATGGCAAAGCGTGGTGGATTCCCGGGCGGAATGCCGGGCAATATGAACAATCTGATGAAGCAGGCACAGAGAATGCAGAGACAGATGGAGGAGACGACGAAGGAGCTTGAGGAGAAGCAGTACTCTGCATCCGCAGGTGGCGGAGCTGTGACCGTGACCGTTTCCGGAAAGAAGGAGGTTCTCTCCGTAGCACTCTCTGAGGAAGTTGTAGATCCGGACGATATCGAGATGCTTCAGGATCTGATTGTCGCAGCAACAAACGAGGCAATGCGCAAGGCAGATGAGGAGTCTCAGGCAATGATGTCGAAACTGACCGGCGGACTTGGCGGTCTGGGCGGAGGATTCCCGTTCTAAGATGGATTATTATAGCAGTCAGATTACGCGGTTAATGGAAGAACTGTCAAAGTTGCCGGGCGTGGGAAATAAATCCGCCCAGCGACTTGCTTTTCATATCATCAATATGCCACAGGAGCAGGTGGATAGCCTTGCTTCGGCAATCACAGAGGCGAAAGCCAATATCCGGTACTGCAAGGAGTGCTGGACACTGACTGATCAGGAACTCTGTCCGATTTGTAGCAGTGATCGGAGAGATCATAAAACGATTATGGTAGTGGAAAATACCAGAGATCTTGCTGCATATGAGAAGACCGGAAAATATAACGGGGTCTATCATGTGTTGCACGGAGCGATTTCCCCGATGCTGGGAATCGGACCAAATGATATCAAGTTAAAAGAGCTGATGCAACGTCTTCAGGGCGATGTGAAGGAAGTGATCATTGCGACCAATTCCAGTCTTGAGGGCGAGACGACAGCGATGTATATCAGCAAACTGGTGAAACCGACGGGAATTCGTGTGACGCGAATTGCGAGCGGAGTGCCGGTTGGCGGAGATCTGGAATATATAGATGAGGTGACCCTTTCAAGGGCGCTGGAGGGCCGTATTCCACTTTAATTTGAGATGCGAGAGCGCGAATAGAAAGTGCAGTGCATAGAAATCGCGAATGTACTGGAGTACTGGAACTTGCAGGTGCATTAGAGATGGCAGGTGCAATAAAAATCGCAAATGTAAGGAAAATGGAATGCGGATGAGGAGTGCATAAGATGGATAAGTATGAGTTTAACATAAAAATAGAGCAGATGAGAAAGCTCGTCAATCGTGGAGATTATGAGACGGCAATGAAGATTGCAGACACGATTGACTGGAAGAAGGTTCGCAATGCCAATTTGCTTTCAATGGTTGCGACAATTTATGAGAAAAACGGAGAGTATCAGGATTCCAAGGACATTCTGCTTCTGGCATTTGAGCGTGCCCCGATCGGAAAACGTCTGCTGTACAAGCTGACCGATCTGGCACTCAAAGAGGGCAATATCAAGGAGGCAGAGGATTATTATCGGGAGTTCTGTGATTTGGCGGGAGATGATCCGCGCCAGCAGTTACTGCGCTATAAGATTCTGAAGCAGATGAACGCACCGTTGGAACAGCAGATTCACTCTCTCGAGAGCTACAATGCAGAGGAGCTTGATGAGAAGTGGCTGTACGAGCTTGCCGAGCTTTATCAGAAGGCAGGAAATGCTGAGCGCTGTGTTGCAACCTGCGATAAGATCATGCTGATGTTTGGTCTGGGCAAATACGTGGACAAGGCGATGGAGCTGAAAGTTCAGTATGCACCGCTCAACAAGTACCAGACAGATCTTGTGGAGAACCGTGACAAGTATGAGGAGAAACTGCGCGCTGTGGAGCAGTCCTTTGCATCCGGTGATGGAATGGCATCTCTTGAGATGGAGAATGATTCTGATGAGGTGGATGATGCAGATCTTCTTCAGGATGAGCAGTTTGAGGAGAATGAGGAAGCTGTTGCAGAAGTAGAAAACACAGCGATGGCTGAGAGTGTTAAAACTGCTAAGACGGCTGAATCTGTTCAGACCGAGAATCAGAACGAGAATCAGGTTCAGGTGTCTGAGAAGGCAGACGCAGACGCAGAAGCTGTGGCTCCTGTGGAGACTGTGAATGCAGAAACGGCAGAGAAAGCGGAGCAGACGGCGACAAAGAAGACAGCCCCGGTTGCAGTGGCAAGTTCAGAAGTAGCAGAAGTAGCAAATGTAGATGGAAACGAGGATGCTGAGACTGAGGCAAAGAGCACAGTGGCAGAATCCGAGAGTTCGGTTTGCGAGTCCGCAAATGCTGTTGCTGGGGAGGAGTCTGCCCCGAGTCAGGATATGGGTGTGGAGGTTCAGGAAGAAGTCGAGCCGGAGACCGCACAGAGAGTGACCGCACCGACTATGGTTGCAGAACCGGAAGAAATCTCGGAGGAGATTCCGCTTCCGAAGCCGGATCTGCCGTATGAGAAGGAGAACATTGCAGTTGCAGTGAAGCAGGCGGAGGTTGAGCAGAGTCTGGCGCGGGAAATGTCCCGCTTAAAAGATCTTCCGGTTCAGGAAGATTCTGATCTTGGAAAGACCAGAGTGCTCAGCGAGATTCGCCGTGCTCCATCTCCGGTACCGGCGACATCATCCACTTTGGGATCTTCATCGAGCGCGTTTTCTGCAACTTCAAAAATTGCAGAGAAGGCAGTTAAGATCGAAGAGCCGGAGATGATCGTCGAAGATCTCGACGAGGAGGATGAGGCAGAGCCGAGCATCAAGAATTATCTGATGATTGAGGCGCGCACTCCGGAGAAGGGACTTGAGCTTGCAGTCAAGATGCTCAAGGAGATTCACAGAGAGAGCGGAAGAAAGAACCCGGTTGCAAAGATTACAGGTTCCCGCTTGAACAAGAGAGGAATTCTTGCAAGTGCTTCCAAGCTGGCAGGAAAGGATCTGATTGTCGAGGAGGCAGGCGATCTGACCTCTGCAATGCTGAAAGAGCTGGATCAGATGATTGAGCGCGACACGACGGGAATGAGAATTCTCCTGATCGATAATCCGAAACAGATGGAGACGATGAATCGCCAGAATCCATTCCTCACAGCTCGTTTTGAGCGTATTTCCTGTGAGAGTGGAAGAGAAGAGGAGAGCCTTCACCATGTTTCCGGAACCTCAGCAGTGCGTCCGGCGGAAAAATCAGTTTCTCGGGCACAGGCAGTGCAGATGACAGAAGCTCATCCGGCGAAGTCTCAGCAGACAGAGATTGAGTTGGAGCTTCCGCCGATTGGTGATGGTGGAAATAGAAAATCCGAAGGTAGAAGTGCAGAGCCGGATTACTATGAGGATGGCAGAAGATACGCAGAGGCTCAGAAGGCAAAAGCGAAGGTAAATGCAACTGCAACCGTAAAACTTTCCAAGAAGGAAGAGCCGGAGAGAATTGAAAGATCAGAAAGACTGGAAAGACCGGAAAGAAATGACGGCTTTGAGTTTGAGCGGGAAGAAGAACGTCCGGTGAGACAGGTTGAGCCGGTAACCGACGGTGCAATGCGCGCTCCGGACCCGGATCCAGAGTATGAGCAGGAAGATTATCCGGAGGATGATGGTGCAGAGATGGATATCGATGAGTTTGCACAGTACTGTTGCAAATATGCATCGGATATCGATTGTAGCATCACCGGAAAGAGCATGCTTGCACTCTATGAGAGAATCGAGATCATGGAAGAGGATGGAATTGCGTTGACGAAGACGGCAGCGGAGGATCTGATCGAGGAAGCCGCAGATCGCGCAGAGAAGCCTTCGATGGGAAATCGTTTAAAGGGACTGTTTTCCTCCAAGTATGACAAGGATGGTCTGTTGATTCTGAAGGAAGAGCATTTTATTTAAGCAGAAAGCTCTGACTTCTGTAAGTCGGAGGGAGTTTACGCGAAATCTAGCGAAATCTATGTACTAGGTGTACGCTGTAAGATTATTTGCATCATATTAAGGGGAGAAAGATGGATATCAAGTTAATTGCTCTGGATTTGGATGGAACTCTTCTGGACAGTCAGAAGAGACTGTCCGACCGAAACCGGTCGGTTCTTGAGGAATGTGTGCGCCGTGGAATTCATGTAGTGCCGTGTACCGGACGAATTTGGGGAGGAATCCCTGATTTCATCCGGGAATTCCCGGGCATTCGCTATGCGATCACGACAAATGGAGCAGTCGTGGAGGATGTCAAGGAGCATCAGATCATTGACGAGAGAAAATTAACCTGCACGCAGGCGCTCGAGATTCTTGAGATGGCGCAACAGTTTCATACCATGTACGATGTCTATGTAAATGGAGAGGCGTTCGGTGAGGAGAGATTTCTCAAAAATCTGGAGTCATTCTTGATTCCGGCGACGCTTCAGGGAATGATCCGTGCTACAAGAAAGGTTGTGCCGGATGTGATGGAGAAAGTGCGCCAGTTAAATCTTCCGGCCGAAAAAATCAATTACTTTTTTGATGATCTTGAGGAGAGAGCACGTGCAAAAAAGGCACTTGAGGCGAGAGGCGATGTAGTCATCAGTTCTTCATTTACGGACAATCTGGAAATCAATGTGCTCGGAGCAACGAAGGGAGATGCAATTTTGCGTCTTGCCAAGCATCTGGGACTCAAACCGGAGCAGACGATGGGATTTGGTGACGGTGGAAATGATCTGACGATGATGAAGAAGGCTGGTGTCGGAGTCGCAATGGGAAATGCAGAAGAGGAGATCAAGGAGGCGTCCAATTATGTGACTGCATCGAATGATGAAGATGGAGTTGCATGGGCGATTGAAAAACTGGTGCTGAGAAGAGAGGGCTGATGAATGAAGGAAATCATGGATCATTGGCTTTTCTGGGCGGTAGCGGTCTTTTTGCTTGGAATGATTCTGTATGGTCATTACCGCGGTTTGATTCATAAGATTCTCACAGTCTCTTCTCTGATCATTGGATTGGTCTCTGCCCGCATTGCAGTTCCCTATGTGACGGGATTGTTGCGAAAACATACCAATCTCTATTCTGTGATAGGAAAGGCATTGCTGAAAGTTGCAGGAGGTCCCGGGACAGAACTCGGAGAATTGCTTCCGGCGCAACAGAGAGAGTTGATCGGACAGCTTCATCTTCCGTCTCAGATGAAAGATGCGCTTTTGGCGAACAATAATTATGAGATTTATAAATTGCTTGGGGTGGATGCGTTCTGGGGTTATTTGGAGCGCTCCCTCTCGAGTATGGTGCTGAATCTGATTGTGTCCGTGTTGGTCTTCGCGGTGGCGTTCTTTCTTCTGCGGGGAATCGGGATCTGCCTGAATCTGGTCTCGAGACTTCCGATCCTGTCGGGAGTCAATCAGCTTGCAGGAGCAGTTGCCGGAGGACTTGAGGGGCTTTTTATCGTGTGGACGCTCGCGCTTCTTGTCCGTGCCTGTTCGTCTGCCGGGTGGGTACAGCCGGTTCTTGGACAGATTCAGGGGAGCGTGTGCCTGACGTTTCTCTATGAGCACAATCTGTTTAACTGGTTAATCATGAGTATTCTGAACTGTCTGGGGTAGCCTGGGCAGTTTAGAACTCAGAATCATGCACCAAATCGATGACTGCGTCGACTTGAATAGGTTACTGTTTATATATTACACAAAAAATAAAAAAAGTGAACGAGAACGCTTGACAGAATCTGACAGGCATGGTATAGTATATACCACTGCGAGAGCAGTGAGGACAGCAGAAAAGATAGGATAAAAAAGTTGTTGACAAACTGAAAACAACATGATATACTACCAAAGTTGCTGTTGAGCAACACAAAAAAGCGAAGCGAAATGCTTCGAAAAACTTTTTGAAAAAAGTGCTTGACAAAATCAAACGGCTCTGATATAATGAACGAGTTGCTGATGAGAACAAGCAACAGACTGAACCTTGAAAATGAAAGATTGAACAGTGTTTAAAACCCTGAAAATTCTTATAAAAAAGAGTCTTTTGGTAAAGACATCTTTGAATTGAGAAATTCAGAACAAAAACAAACC
>NZ_JBNMIQ010000021.1:0-54070 GCF_050873365.1 Brotaphodocola sp.
AATTGGTCGGTAAATGAGGGAGGCTTATTTGGCATGCCCAAAAACAGGATGTATCAGAGCTGTATATAAAAATGGCTCTGATGTCAGGAATGGAGTAGGATTCTCATGAATCCCACCCCAACTATTGACATAGAGCCGAATTTCCAAAAGCTCGACTCTTCTCAGCTTTCTCAACTCTTTATCTGTCATCTTGACTGCTCCCCCCTGTGTTTCTATCTATATCTTGATCCACAAAGCAATCCATAAAAATATCTCTGGTCTTCCCGTCCTCCGCAAAGCAATAAAAATGCCGTATTCCAACTATTGCGGATCTAACTTTATCCACAACAATGGAATACGGCAACTGGCTGTCTGAACACGCTCGGTTCGGACCCTATAGCTTTGCGTCACAACCTTTCGATTGCTTTGCCCTCATATTCATACTAACCTGTCCTTCTTTGATCAATCCTCGTCTGTCTACCAGAACGAAAAACTGATCTCCGATGACATTTTTTCTCACTACTGATGTCCGTTATTTTTGCTAGCGTTATTCTAACATTAATCAAAAAATCTCGCAAGTATTTTTTCTCGAGCAATATTCATTTTGTCACTTCTTAACAGTTTCTTTATGTCTTTTTATGCATCTTGGCAAATCAAAATCACTCCGATTTCAGCACCTCAATCGCCTTCTGAACCTGATTGTCTCGGTCAAGCGGAATCGAGTCATAAATGTTCAAATCAGAGACATCCGGCGTCTCATACTCAACCTCAACATCCGGTGTCAATCCCTTCTTGTGAAGGTCATTTCCAGCCGGTGTGTAGTAGTGTGCAACCGTGATCTTGATCGCAGATCCGTCATCAAGCGGAAGCAGGCTCTGGACGATTCCCTTTCCAAATGAGGTCGTTCCGACGAGCTTTGCAACTCCATAATCCTGAAGTGCTCCGGAGAAAACCTCGGACGCACTCGCCGACTGTCCGTTGATCAGAACCGCAATCGGAACTGTGATCTCGTGGTCATCCGGCTTCGGATACTTCTTGTCTGTGCTTCCATCGTTGTACTCGTGCAGGATCTGACCGTCCTTGCAGTAGTAGCGATCGGACTCTCCCTCTTTCGTCGCGGTCGTCAAAATCGTTCCGTCGAGTTTATCCTCCGGGAGTACATAGGCTGCCATCTGGACACAGGAGTCCACAACTCCGCCCGGGTTGTCGCGCAGGTCAATAATCAGTCGCTCCATCCCCTGACTCTCGAGATCGTCGACCGCCTTCTCGAACTGATCGCCGGTCACAACGTCAAACTGGCTCACAAGGATATAACCCGTATTGTCCTCAAGCATCTGATGTTCTACGGTGTCCGTCTCCACCATCCGGCGCTCCACATGAAGCGGAATCTCCTCGCCGTCGCGCAGAACCGTGAGATCAACATACGTGCCTTCCTCACCTTTTATATGCTCTTTGACAAGCACATCGAGATCCGTAGAAGTTGCATCCACATCTCCGACCTTATACAGAACATCGCCCTTCTTCATGCCGGCTTCCTCTGCCGGTGATCCGGAGAAGACACGAAGAATCGTCACCACATTTGTATTCCGGTTCTGGCTCACGAGCACACCGATTCCACAGTAGACACCCTGCGTCTCCTCCGTCAGAGAATCATACTCCTCCGCCGTGTAATACGTCGAATACGGATCGTCAAGACCATTCATCATGCCCTTGTAAATGCCGGCTTCCACCTTATCCATATCTTCATCAAACAGGAAATACTTATTCACCACCGACTGAAGCAGGTTCAGCTTTGCTCCGACTGCTTTCATGTCGAGACGGTTCTGTGCAGTCGCCTGTGTGCTCTCAACGGATGTGGAATTCTGTCCGCTTCCATTCACCGAGCGCTCAATCACATTGATTCCCGAAGCAACCCCGACAACCGCAAGCCCTGCAAATGCAGTCACGAGCGCACCGGTCAGCACTCCTTTCCAGAAACCGCCCTTCTGTGAGCCCTCCCCCGGAGCTTTCGCCTTCTTAGTGCCTGTATCGTGTTCTTCCTGATTCTGCGTTTCTTTTTCCATATCCACTGCTGTCACCTGTCTTTCTTTTCGACTGTCTAAAACACGCTCCGCGTATCGTTATCCCTTGTACCTATACATTCTTATGGGAAATTTCATATTTTTAGTGGGCTGGCGCCGTAAGGTGGGAAAGTACCTGCAAACCCACTTTCTCCCACCGTCGACGCCCAAAATTTGACGTTCTACGGACTCACATACTTGAGCGGATTCACATAACTTCCATTGATCCGCACTCCAAAATGCAGATGCGATCCCGTCGAGTATCCGGAAGATCCCACCTTCGCAATCGTCTGTCCCTGCTTGACACTCTGACCATCCGAAGCCAGAAGCTGGGAACAGTGCATATACACCGTGTACACTCCATTTCCATGACTGATCATGATATAATTTCCCGCGGAATAGCTGTATGTCGACGCCACAACCGTGCCAGATGCTGCTGCCACAATTCCGGCTCCCGTGCTCGCACCGATGTCGATTCCCTGATGGTAAGTTGAAGCCCCTTTCGTCGGTGCAGTTCGTTTTCCAAACTTGGAATTGATCTTACTGCTCGCCGGACACGGCCAGATAAACTTAGTATTTCCGCCACTCGAGCTTTTATTCGAGGAGGAATCCGCGGATGCCGTCTGCGTCTTCGCACTCGCCTTCGTCTCTGCCGATTTCGTCTCCGCCTGCTTGAGTTCCGCGCTCTTCTTCGTCTCCGGAGCCGTCGTCTGTGCCTGTGCGACCTGCTTCGTCTCGGCGGCCGGTTTTGCTTCCTCCTCCGGCTTTGCGATCACCTTCTTCACCGCCTCGGCTTCCTTTTTCGCCTGAATGCTCGCCTCGACTGCCTTTTTGCTCGCTTCGGCCGCCTGACGGCTTGCCTCGGCCGCTTTCTTTGCATCCTCCGCCTTCTTCGCCTCTACGGCTTGACGGCTTGCCTCCTCTGCCTTGCGACTCGCCTCAACCGCTTTTCGGCTCGCTTCCTCTGCCTGACGTTTTGCCTCGGCTTCCGCCTTTCGCTTCGCTTCTGCGACGCGTCTTGACTCCTCGGCAGCCTTTCTCGCCTCTTCCTCCTTGCGCTTGATCTCCGCCTCGATCTGTTCGATCTTCTTCTCCTGCGCCTTGATGTCCTGCTCATACTGGCTGATCTGACCCTGAGCGGTCTGGATCTGACCCTGATAATTGTTCAGCTCCTCATTCTTCGCCGCCAAAAGCGTCTGCACAGACTCCTGCTTTGCCTCATTCTGCTCTCTCAGCGTGACAAGCTCTGCGTGATCCGACTCAAGTTTCGCCTCATGGTCAGCAATCTTCTGCTTATTTTCTGCATACTCCCGAAGTTTCGTCCGGTCATAATCCGAGATCTCGCGAATGTACTCTGCGCGGTTCAAAAACTGTCCCATATCCTCGGACTGCAAGAGCATATCCAAAAATCTCGTCTGTCCATGCTCATACATATATTTGATGCGCATCTTCATGTCGCCGTACTGGTTTTCTTCCGTCTGCTTTGCAACCTCAAGATCCTCCCCGATCTCTGTGATCTCCGTCTCCTTCTCGTTGATCTGAGCATTGATCGAATCAAGTTCCCGGCTCAGCGTCTCCATCTGACCGTCAAGCTCCTTGACATAGGCGGCGGTGTCATTTTTCAGACCCTCCAATTTTTTCAGAGAGTCCTCCAGCTTTTTCTTTTCCTCCTGCATCACGGAAGCCTTCTCTTTTTCCACCCGGACTTCCTGTTTTGTCGCATAGGCGGGCTGAATACCGGACAGGGCAAGCGTAACTGCAAGCACCGTCCCCATGATCGTTCTCTTCATCTGCATATCTGCATACCGCCTTTATCTTTCAAATCCGTAACGATTCCGTACCTTCATAAATCATCACTACTTTTTTCAAGCACAAATTTCAAATAGCTTCAAATCCTTCCCCTACACCCGCAGATACTTGCGGATCGTAAAGAAACTTCCAAAAAATCCGATTCCGACTCCGAGCACAAGCGCCACGACAATCATGATCGGATAGATTTCCCGCACCGGAATAAAGTAAAACATATTTGAGAGAATCCGGAAACGATCCATCAGATAGACCACGGATTTCGTATACAGGAAAAACATTGCGACAAGCGGAATCACTGCTCCCGCCATGCCGATCAGCACACCCTCAACAATAAACGGAGCGCGGATCATAAAGTTCGTCGCTCCGATCAGGCGCATAATCTGGCTCTCCTGCTTTCTAAATGCCGCTGCAACCGAGATCGTGTTGTTGATCAGAAAGACCGACACTGCAAGCAGAACCCCGATGATCACCAGAGACAGAAGTCCGACCATCTTGTTGACACTCGTCAGTCCCGCTGCCGCCGTGTTCGAGTAGTTCACCTGGCGAACGCCCTCGATTCCCTGAAGATACGCCACGACCTGAGGCTGTTCGGACAGGTCGTTTAAATAAATCTCATACGACGAAGAACCTGCAAGCGGATTGTCCTGCTCAAATCCGTCGGCAAGCTCCTCCATCCCCTCAAAATACTGCTTTTTAAAGGAATCCCACGCCTCCTGTGCCGACACAAACTTCATCGACCGGATCTCCGGGCGCGACGCGATCTGTGTCCCGATCTCCTTGATCTGATCCTCCGTCAGACTCTCATCAAACAGCACCGTGATTCCCACCGTGCTCTCCACATTGTGCACCATGTACTGAACATTTGCCACAATGGAAAAAAACAGGCAAAATAAAAAAATACATGCAGAAATCGTCGCCACAGATGCAAGCGAAAACCAGATGTTCCTGCATATATTCTTTACACCCTGTTTCAGACAATAAAAAAATGTACTAATTCTCATGAATCTGCCTGCTCCTCTGCTCTGCTGTCACTGACAACCTGACCTTTTTCGAGTTTGATGACGCGCTTTCCCATCTTAGAGACAATCTCCTGACTGTGCGTGATCACCACAACGGTCGTTCCAAGTCGGTTGATCTGCTCGAGCAATTTCATAATCTCAATCGCATTCTCGTGGTCGAGATTTCCGGTCGGCTCATCCGCAAGCAGGACTTCCGGGCGGTTGATCAGCGCGCGCGCAATCGCGACTCTCTGCTGTTCTCCTCCCGAGAGTTGCTGAGGCAGGGACTTGTATTTGGAAGAAAGTCCCACGAGCTTGAGCATTTCCGGAACGGACTGCCGGATGCTTCTCGTCGATGCTCCGACAACCCGCTGTGCAAATGCTACGTTCTCAAAGACATTCCGATCACGGAGAAGGCGGAAGTCCTGAAAGACGACTCCCAGCTTTCTCCGGTACTTCGGAACGTAACGCCTCGGCATTTTTTGCAGATCCATATCGTTTACAAGAATCTTTCCGGAAGTCAGCTCTGCCTCCTTCATCAGAAGTTTGAACAGCGTCGTCTTTCCCGATCCGCTTCGTCCCATGATAAAGACGAACTCGCCATCCTCGATCTCAATGTTGATGTTTCGCAGAGCTCTCGTTCCGTTTTCATAGGTCTTGCATACATTCTGAATCTCTATCATAATTAATAATCCAGGCTCTCCATATATTTCATATACTTCACAACCATCAGAGCAATCTTGAACGTAATTGCATCCTCAAACACACGCAGATCCAGACCGGTGCTCTTCTGGAGTTTGTCCAGACGATATACCAGAGTGTTTCTGTGGATGTAGAGCTGTCTGGAGGTCTCGGAGACGTTCAGGCTGTTCTCGAAAAACTTGTTGATCGTGGTCAGAGTCTCCTCGTCAAACTCATCCGGGGACTTGCCCTCGAAGATCTCCTTGATGAACATCCGGCACAGCGGAAGCGGAAGCTGATAGATCAGACGGCCGATTCCGAGACGGTTGTAAGCGACAACGTTCTTACTGCTGTAAAAGATCTTTCCGACATCAAGTGCCATCTTCGCCTCTTTGTAGGAACGAGATACTTCCTTGATGTCTCCGACAATCGTACCGAAAGCGACATGAACTTTCGTCATTGCCTCGGTGTTGAGCATGTCGAGAATCATGTTTGCGGTCTTCTCGAGATCGTCGTAATTCTCACCAGCCTTGACTTCCTTCACGAGAATGATGTTCTTCTCATCGACTGCGGTGATGAAATCCTTCGTCTTCGCTGCGAAGAGACTGCGAACAGTCTCAAGTGCATTGACATCCTTCTCGTGCTTGGTCTCAATCAGGAATACCACTCTCTTCACATTCGTCTCGATGTGGAGTTTCTTTGCACGGTTGTAAATATCAACGAGCAGAAGGTTATCAAGAAGAAGGTTCTTGATGAAGTTGTCCTTGTCGAAACGCTCCTTGTATGCGACGAGAAGATTCTGGATCTGGAAAGCAGCCAGCTTTCCTACCATATATACGTCATCACTTCCGCCACGCGCGAGAAGGATGTACTCGAGCTGATGCTCGTCAAATACCTTGAAAAACTGATAACCCTGTACCACCTGGCTGTCTGCCGGGGAATCCACGAAGGAGAGAATGGAGCTCTCATACTCCTCCGCATCCGGGAATGTGGAAGCCAGTACTTTTCCCTCTGTATCGCAGATGCAGAGATCAATTCTGGTAATGCCTTTTAATCCGTCAATCGTGTTCTGAAGAATCTGATTTGAAATCATAACACACGCTCCTTATTCTATATTTTGTCGTCCCTGCCCCTGTGTCCGTGCGCAAAAAAATCAGCAACAGATCTGTCCGCAAGCAGAAACATTTTTGAAGCCCTGAGTCTGTTTTTTGTCCTTGAATCCTGACAAAAAGAAACTTTCCTTAGCCTATATCTTAATGCAAAATAATAAAAAAAGCAAGCAAGTATCACACTTGCCTGCTCTTTTTATAAAAGATTCAGAAATCTTTGCTTTTCACTCTAGTTAACAATTACCTGCTCGGTCTCTTTGTCGAATACGTGAATCTTCTCAAGATCCAGAGCCAGTTTGATCACATCACCCGGTCTTGCGGTGGTGTTCGGTTTTACACGAGCGGTGCAGTTGGTCTCGTTGATATCGAAGTACAGATATACCTCAGCACCGAGAAGCTCATATACACGGATCGTAGCCTCGATCACGCTCTTCGGAGAGGAAGCAAGGAATGCCTCATCATCATGCAGATCCTCCGGACGGATACCAAGGGTAACGGTCTTTCCAACATATCCCTTCTGATCCAGAACTTTGCCTTTCTCAGCCGGTACAGTGATCGTGTGGTTGTCAAAGGTCAGGGTTACATCAGAACCGGCCTTGCCAACAACTGCATCGATCAGGTTCATCTGCGGAGCGCCGATGAATCCAGCAACGAACTTGTTGCATGGCTTATCGTACAGGTTCTGCGGAGAATCTACCTGCTGAACCACGCCGTCCTTCATAACAACGATTCTGGTTCCCAGTGTCATAGCCTCGGTCTGGTCATGAGTTACGTAGATGATGGTTGCCTGCAGTCTCTGATGCAGTTTGGAGATCTCGATACGCATCTGACCTCTCAGCTTTGCATCCAGGTTGGATAACGGCTCATCCATCAGGAATACTTTCGGGTTACGAACGATTGCACGACCCATTGCAACTCGCTGTCTCTGACCACCGGACAGAGCCTTCGGCTTACGATCAAGCAGATGGGACAGATCCAGGATTCTTGCTGCTTCCTGAACCAGTTTATCAATCTGATCCTTCGGAGTCTTTCTCAGCTTCAGACCGAATGCCATGTTATCGTATACGGTCATATGCGGATACAGAGCGTAGTTCTGGAATACCATTGCGATATCACGATCCTTCGGCTCTACATCGTTTACAAGCTTGCCGTCGATGTACAGCTCACCGGAAGAAATATCTTCCAGACCAGCGATCATACGAAGGGTGGTGGACTTACCGCATCCAGACGGTCCTACGAAGATGATGAACTCCTTGTCTGCGATTTCCAGGTTAAAATCTTTTACTGCAACAAATCCATTCGGATATGCTTTGGTTACATGTCTCAGTGATAAACTTGCCATTATATTGTCCTCCTGCTATTTCTGCCTGTGTGCTTCGGATCTCCCCATTTTATCCATATCAGCACGGGCAAACCGGCTGTTTTACAGCTCCTTGGTTGATGGTCCTATCATACAATAGATCTCCAGTTTCTTCCATGTGCCGAATACCCAAATTGCTTTTCCGCTTTTTGTCAGAATTGCTTAACTAATTTAAAAAGTGCTGTAAATAACAAAATCAGGCGGAATTCCGCCTGATTTTCCTGTAAAAATTCGATAAACTTTGCTTCAAAACCGCTCTCACACCTGTCCCGGCACGAAAACCTTGTGAATCTTGCCTAAGTTCGTACACCTTTCCTTGTACAATTTCCTGTCTTAAATCTGCACAAACTGGCAAAATTCAGACAGATTCGCGGAGAATCCGACTGTTTTTTTGGCTATTTCTTTCTCTTGCAAAAACTTCGATAACATTTCTCAAACCTTCACGAGTCCTTATGAAATCTTACAAAGTATTATGAAATCTTTCTTGCAAGCAGATTCAGCCAACGTTCTCCGCCGTCATGTCCCTCTTCCTCTGTGCGCCACAGGCGAATGATCTCAAATCTGCCCGTCTCGCGCAGAATTCGCTCCAACTGCTCCTCCGTATACTCACAGAAATAACGTCCGCTTCGGATTCCCTCAAAATCCCCCTCCAGGAAGGAGAGGAACAGGACACCCTTCTGACAGAGTCCGTCAGCGAGCTTGTCAAGAATTCCTTCAAGCTCGTCCTCCGGCTCATGGATCAGCGCTCCACAACCCCAAACTCCATCAAAAGCCTCATTAAACTCCATATCTTCATAAGAAATCTGCAACACTTCCAGTCCTGTGTGAATCTCTGCAAGTTTGCACATTTCCTCCGATGCATCTAACGGCGTCACATCGTATCCCAGATCGTAAAATGCGAGACTATCTCTTCCTGAACCACAGCCCAAATCCAGAATCGTATCTCCCGGCTGTAAATAGCTCAAAAATTCTTCTCTCAATTCCTCCGTATCCCGGTCCACCGTATCTTCAAAAATCTTGGATGCATACTTATTATAGTAGTCTATCGTGTCCAAAACGTCCTCCTATTAAATTCTTTTCTAACTGCCTTCTACTCTCTCGCAGTTAAATTCTTTCAATCGTTTTTTCTGTAATTCGGATCTTGCCCTCTTTTAACAGGCGTCCGACTGCGCGCTTAAATGCATTCTTGCTCATCTTCATCTCGCGCAGAATTGTCTCCGGCCGTGCCTTGTCGTTGAACGGAAGCACACCGTCAAACTCATCAATCGCCTTCAAAACCTGCTTTGCGTCCTCATCCATCTGCACATAGGCTTTCTGTCTCGGACTCAAATCCAGCTTTCCGTCCTCGCGGACTTTGACTACGCGCGCCTCAACGGTATCTCCGAGATGGAAATCTCCGTACAGCTCCCGCTTTGGAATCAGACCGTAATAGCGGTTCTCAACTGCAACAAAAGCTCCGAGATTCTCGTTGATCTCGTAAATAATTCCGGTCACGCGGTCATCTTTCTTGTACTCGGAGTCTGCACGCATGTAGGGATACACGTTCATCGTTCCTGCCAGACGTCCGCTCTTGTCGATGTAGAGCGCCACCAGACATTTCTCTCCCTTTACCACGCGGTGATTCTGCTCCTTGAACGGAAGAAGAAGATCCTTCTCCAGTCCCATATCCAGAAATGCACCAATCTTTGCGACATCCTTTACCTCAAGCACGGCAGTCTCACCCACCTGAAGTTTCGGGGTTCCTGTCGTGGCAATCATACGGTCTTCCGAATCCTTGTACACAAACACAGACAGTTCATCTCCTGTCTTTGTTCCCTCCGGAACCTGTTTGCGCGGAAGCAGAACCGCATGCTCTGCGTCCTGCTGATGTCCTAAATACACACCAAATGCCTTCTCTCGCAGAACAGTAAGTGTCTGTATCTTTCCAAGTTCAATCATTGCATTCTCGCTTTCTGGTCGTCCATACGACCCTCTTGCTATTCCTTATTTATTGTCAACGCTGATTCTTTACCCGTCTGTGGGGAATCGGAAAAATCTGCTACCACCTTATTGCACGGCAGTTTCAGCTCCGAAAATTCCTACCTGGGAGTGCATCTGAACCAAATTACGGCATATGGTGCGCCTTCCTGGTTGCAGAGTGCAATCGTGGTTGTCTCCCCATCCTTGCTGATTCTCGGGTAAATCACATCCCCAAGCACAGCTGACTTCTGGTACTCCACCCGAATCTCCCGAATCTGAATCTCTTCCGGAAGCAGTTCTCTCGCAATCTCCACATACTGTGCGTTATTAACATGATGATTCGTATCGATATGGTGACGCGCAACCACAACCGGCTCAGCTTCCTGATACTCCTCCGGAATTTTGATCCGTCTCGGCGCATACTCCATATCCAGCTTTTCCTCACTGCCAACTCCATAGCCCCGGATGTCTCCCTCCTGCACTCTCGTCGGAGTTCCCTTCTCGGTATCAAAAAAGAACCAGTGGGAATTTGCCTTTACAAGATAATCTCCGTTTTTATCCCGAATCGTGAAATTTCGGTATCCGAAGATTCCCTTGAAATCATATGGCCATGTGCTGATTGTGATCGGCTCTCCCAGTCTCGGATAGCGTTCAATGACAATCTGCCAAAAGGAAAGCCACCACGCTCTATGATGTGCCGTCAGATAATCAATGCCTAAATGCAGATCCTCTGACTGAAACGTCGAACAGTCCTGAAGATAATTGATAATCCCGGTCGTCGTCAGCTCCTGATTCTGGTCTACTTCGCTGTAACGAACCCGGCTGTCAAATGAATACATGCTTTCTTCCCTCTTTCTGTCAAGTCCAGTACATTATCGCATATTCCGTCGCGAATCACAACCGTTTTTTCAAAGAAATACCGCTCAAAAAAAGGAACAAAAGTGTTACTCTTCACGCATTGCGCAAACACTACCTGATTTTGGCATGCCCGCAATCTGCAAAACAATAAAAAAAATGCGCCGAGTGCACATTCTTGCAGAGCTTTTTTGTATGATAGGACGCAATTTCCTATCATATAAAAATGAGAGGTCTCACAGCGTAGACCTCTCACTCGAACTTCATTTTCGTATTACATTTATTTCTTTTATCTTTATTTTATTTCTCGCAGATCTTTACAACAATCTTCTTAACCATAGACGGCTCGCCAGCTGCTGCCTTCGGCTTATGACCATCCCACGGGAAGAAGATCATGAAGTCGCCTGCCTTGCAGGTTACCTTGAGTCCCGGATTTGCGTTGTCAAACTTCACAACATCCTTCTCTGCATTGTACGGTCCAGCCGGATTTAACTCCTCTGCCGGTGCGTAGGTCATCACTTCCTCGCCAGAGATCACATACTGGATGTCAGAGTAGTTCTGATGAGCCTCGTACTTTGCCTCCTCCCACGGAAGGGTGGTGTAACTCATCACATTTGCATAAACGTTCTTTCCGTCGATCTCGTACTTTCCATCCTCAAGGGTTGCCAGATCATGACTCTTTAAGAAGTCGATTGCCTTTGCATAGCGTCCCTCGATACCCAGAGTGCGGTAAAAATCAATGTTCTTTGCGTTATCTAAAATCATGTCTCTCTCCTCCTATTAAATTTCTAATTAATTCTCTCGTCTCTCCCAGAACTGCGCTTTTATCTCAGCTCTGTGGTCGGGATTGTATCCATATCATCGAATGCCTGGTTCTCTCCGCCCATTGCCCAGATAAAGGTGTAATTGCTTGTACCTGCTCCGGAATGGATGCTCCAAGACGGGCTGATGACTGCCTGCTCATTCTGCATCACGATGTGACGGGTCTCCTGACCCTCACCCATCATATGGAAGACTACGTTGTTCTCCGGAATCTCGAAGTACATGTAGATCTCCATTCTTCTCTCATGAGTGTGTGCCGGCATCGTATTCCATACACTGCCCGGCTCAAGAACAGTCATACCCATAGACAGCTGGCAGGTTTCCAGAACGTCCGGATGGATGAACTGATTGATCACACGCTTGTTGGAAGTCTCCATTGCGCCGATCGGTCTCTTTGCAGCCTTCTCAATCGGAATAAAGGTTGTCTTGCATGCCTCGTGTGCCGGTGCACTTACCATGTAGAACTTAGCCGGATGCTCCGGATCTTCACTTGCGAAGAATACTTCTTTGGTTCCCTTTGTGATGTACAGGCAATCCTTGTATCCCATCTTGAAAGTCTCGCCATCTGCGGTAATGCTTCCAGCTCCGCCGATGTTGAAAATACCAATTTCACGGCGCTCAAGGAAATACTGGGTTCCGAAGTTCTTCCAGATGTCAATGCCCTTGTCGATGGAAACGGTCTCCGTCGTCGGCATGCATCCGAGGGTTACCATACGATCTACGTGAGAATACACAGCAACAACCTCGTTCGGTACATATAAATTTTCGATCAGAAATTCTTTTCTCGTCTCTTCTGTTGTATAACGTTTGAAATCTCTCTGGTTTGCAGAATAGCGAATATCCACTCTCTCATCCTCCATGCTTGTCTTTTGTGGCAGTACGCCCCCGCGCTTCTGCCTGTATTTTCCATTATAAGCGATTCGGTAACTAATATTCAATGGAACAAAGTACTGAAAATAAAGGGCGTTTTGTAAGCGCTTTCAACAAAAATCAAACTTGAATGGAAAAGTTTCGTTTTTTCAACATAATCCTATTTACAAATTTCCTTGCGAATATATATGTAGAGTATATACATATGCATATACTCATACGCTCCACCGGCGAGTAAAGTTCTGCAAACTCGTTCTCACTCCGGGTTCGACGTAACGGTGCATAAGGTCGCAAAGTACGCGACCTAAACACCGACGTCTCACACGGGTTTGCAGAATCTTTCTCGCCTTGTGTCGCTTCTGCAAAATACTCAGTAAATTTACTATTATTCAATGGACGAGGATTCCCGCTTAGATGTCCCAAATTACGCTATGCTTCACTTTTGTCAATGCGTAAGCGCCCTTAGTATCCTACATTTTCATCTTACAAAATACAAATTTTCACAAAAAAAAGATCCTCAGTCCAAAAACTGAAGATCTTTTTCTCAGCGCTGGGCTACAAGGATTCGAACCTTGAAAATGACGGAGTCAGAGTCCGTTGCCTTACCATTTGGCGATAGCCCAATAATAAACAAAAACCAATATGAAGTTTTTGAACTGGGCTACAAGGATTCGAACCTTGAAAATGACGGAGTCAGAGTCCGTTGCCTTACCATTTGGCGATAGCCCATCACTGCAACGAAGATTATTATATATGATAACTTCAAAAACGTCAAGCGTTTTTTTTATTTTTTTCGATTTTATTTTTACAGAACTTTAAAAGCCCTTTATCTCATCTTTTAATGTACATTCATAATCTGATCTTTGTCCAATTATTTTTCTAACACTTAGACATTCATCTGAGATTTGTAGCCAAGCTCCGAAAGCAGGAAAGTACATGCAAACCCGTGTGAGACGTCGGTGCTTAGGTCGTGTACTTTGCGACCTTATGCACCGCTACGTTGAACCCGGAGCGAGAGCGAGTTTGCATGACTTTCTCTGCTGGAGGAGCGCTCCTAGCAAAAATCTAGAGAAAACCTAGAGGAACTTTCCTTACAGAAATATCTTTCTACTTAGATTTCTGATTCGTCTCCTCTTTCGCACTCACATCAGAATCATCTGATTCCTTCACGCTCTTTGATTCTTTTGAATTTGAACCTTCGCCATCCCGATCCTCTGAATCAGAATTCTTTGAGGACGAAGTTCCATCTCCCTTAGACTGCTCAGACTGCGATGTCTTAGATTCTTTTTCCGTTTCCTCCTCGTCGTCATCTAAATCATCCTCATCCGGGTCATCCATTGCATCATCTGCAATCTCCGGCTTCTCAAAGGTTCCGGTCACCGTTGTCGCGTGCTTTCCCTCTCGCGGAGTCAGTCCGCCGAGCACAAACGTATACGTTTTTCCGCCCTCAAGCCCTTCAACGGAGATCACACACTCATCTTTCGAGGTATCATCGACATAAGCCGGATAGTGATTTCCATCCTCATCGCGAATCAGAACCGTCGGATTCTTCCACTTCACAAACGTTGCAAAGTAGACGAAGATCTGGTCATCCTCCCACTCGGCATAGTCAATCTCCACGCCATCGTCGATGATCTCCTCATCCTCGTCATCCGCACTCACTGCCGTCGTCTCCGTCGAGGAAGTCGCCACAGAAACCGGCTGGCTTGCCTGCGTCGGCTCTGCCTCAGCAGTTCGGGACTCTTCCTCCGCTGAACTGCTCTCCTCTGTGCTTTCTTCCGTCGAGGCAATCTCTGCCGTTGTCTCTTCCGTCGGAGCGGTAGCAGTCTGTGCCGAATCCGTCTCCTGCGCCTGCTCCGCCTTCTCTCCGAGTGCGAGCGATTCCTGATTGATCTGCTCGGCAATCTCTTCCATCGTCATCGTCGAGAACCGCTCCATATCCTCCATGCTGAGATTCTTGTTCTGCGCAATCAACTCTTTCAAGAAATACGCCTTTCCATAGGAGATGCCATACTCTTTCGCAAGCTCGCTGACCTCATCATCCTCCGGTGTTGCCTGCTGGTCATAGACCACCGCCTGAACCTGATGCTCTTTTAGCGTCGTCTCAATATCCCCGACCACACTGCTTCGCAATTTCGATGCCTTGCTCATACTGTCATTGTTGACAGTCACAAGGATTGCATTTTCCGTGTCATCGAGATAACCGTGGGTCACCATAGAACCGATGACGGCATTGACTGCTACGTTTAAATCAACTCCTTTTAAATCCATATCGGAGAGAATTTCTTTCGCGTCCTCATTGAGTGCCTCTGCGCTCAGAATCCGGCTCTTCTGATTGATCGAGAGTTCCACACTCGGATTCACATCAATTCCGATGATCGAATCCACGCGCAGATTCCGTGCATGATACTGCCAAGCTCCTCCACCCGCCGTAATCAACAGCAAAAACGTCGCCACGGTCGCCACGCTCCGGCGCAGATACCTCTCAAGTCGGAGAACCTTTCCATTTCCATGTGCTTTTCCTGCTGTCTTTTCCGATGACCACTCAGCTACCCCGGATCTTCCCGTTCTTCCCGCTCCCGACTCGAACGAATCCTCAGCATTCCTCAAATCCATCGGAACAATCGGAGTGATCACTCTCGGGACAGGGTCCTGAGGCACCGATAAATCAAGGCGATCGAAAATATCTGGCGTGAGTCCGTTGACAGCGGATCTTAAATGGCTCTCAATCTGCCCGGTCGTCCACGTTGCAGTACTCGCACTCGTGGCATTTTGTGCACGACTGGCACTTCCAGATCGATTGCGATCACTGCTGGCACCGGCATTGTTTGTTTTTTTCTGCCTGTCTGCTTCCTGCTTCACCGTCCTCACTCCTCTCTCAGATATTGTTTCAGTTTCCGAACCGCGCGATTATACTTTGACAGCACAGTTGGAAGTGGCATTTTCAGATCCTGCGCAATCTCTCGATGCTTCAGTCCTGCTCCCGCATGGAGAAGCACAATCTGGCGCTCCTCCTCCTTCAAAATCTTAAATGCGGTCTTCAAGACCATCGCATCTGCCATATTTTCAATCGGAAGACAGAGTTCTCCCGTCTCCTCGCCCACCAGTTCATCCAGTCCTACATCCGCAATCTTTTTCTGATCGCGAAACTTCATATAGCAGAGATTCCTTGCAATCGTAAAAATCCACGCCAGCGGTTTTCCCTGCGACTGGTAGGAAGACGCCGAAGTCCACACTTTCATGTAAGTCTCCTGCATAACTTCCTCCGCATCCTGTGGATTCTTGATGATGGAAAGGATAAAACTGTATACAGCCCTGTCTGTATTCTGATAGAGTTGATGAAACGCCTCTTTATCCCCGAGGCTGACCTGTGTCAAAAGTTCTTCGTCGCTCAATCGGATTCCCTTTCTAATCATTTAATGCAGGAGAGCGCCGTCTTATTGCATGATTCTCTCATTCTTCTCATCTTCTTGTCATTCGCATCTCAAATTTGACTCCCATTCTTCCGGAACTCGTCTCGATTTATCTCGATTCGCCACGAGGATCAAGGTCTTCCTCCTCATAGCTGTGCTCCATCTGAATGATGCAATGTGCGGTTTCATCCTGCTCTGATATTTTCTGACAGATCTGCTCTTTTAATGCATCTTCCATCTGTTCCGTGTAATCTCTCGGCACAACAAGATCAAAGATCAGATTCCGTCGCTTCGTTCCCTGAACAAGCCGGAAATCGTGAATACTAAGTCTCGAATCCAGCCCGTTTATAATTTCAATCGTCTTTTCTTTTAGTTCTGTTGCACGGGTATTGTGCAGATCCACCGGGTCCATATGGATCACGAGCATCACCCCAAGTTCCCGGTACGCATCTCGCTCAATCTTGTCCACAATCGTGTGCGTCGTCTCAATCGGCACATCATCTGCGACCTCGACATGAATCGATGCCATGCTCCGGTCCGGTCCATAGTTGTGCACAATCAGATCATGAGTCCCCAAAATTCCGTGATACTTTCCCACAAAATCTGAGATCTTCTTGTACAACTTCGGATCAATCGCCCCTCCGATCAATGGTTCAAGCGTCTCCTTTGCGATATTGATTCCCGCAATCAGGACAAGCACCGACACAACCACTCCGACCAGACCATCGATGTTGACCTTCCAGATTCCGTAGACCATCATCGAAAAAATCGTCGAGGAGGTCGCCACAACATCCCCGAGCGAGTCAGCAGACGTCGCAAGCATCACCGTCGAGTGAATTCGATTTCCAAGCGTGCGGTTAAAAACTGCCATCCACAGCTTCACTCCAATCGAGAGAATCAGAATCGCGATCGAGATCTTGCTGAACGACAGATCTTCCGGATGAATCACCTTTTCAACCGAAGTCTTAAAGAGAGAAAATCCGACCTGCACCACAATAAACGCAACAATAAACGCAGAGATATACTCAATTCTGCCATGACCAAACGGATGCTCGCGATCCGGCGGTTTCTGCGCCATCTTCACCCCGACAAAGCCGATGATCGAGGATGCCGCATCCGACAGGTTGTTGAAGGCATCTGCCATAATGGAGATACTTCCCGTCAAAAAACCTGCTGTCATCTTCGACGCAAACAGGAAGAGATTACAGCAGATTCCAACCAGACTCGCCATGACTCCGTAAGCTGTGCGAACGGAGGCACAGTCTGTCTTCTCATAATTTTTTACAAATAATCTAACAAGCAGTTCTGTCATTTTTCCTCATTCAATCATTTCTTGCATGATTGATCCCATTCGATGAATCCCATCATAAATCCTAGTAAAAATCCCAGTAAAAATTCATTAAGAATCAATCATAAAAAACATGTTCGAGGCAGAGTCCCTCCGCCGGAGCCGTAAAGCCCGCCATCTGTCTGTCCTGTGCCTCAAGAATCTCGCGGATAGACTGCCAGGAACGCTTGTGCAGTCCCACCTCAATCAGCGTTCCGGTCAGAATTCGAACCATATTCTGAAGGAAACCATTTCCGGTAAAGCGAAGCGTCACCCCGCCCGCACCAAAATCCTGCCGGATATCGATCGAGTAGATTGTCCGCACCGTCGATTTCTTCATCTTTTTATTTCCGCAAAAACTCTTAAAATCATGCGTTCCGATCAGGAGCAGGGATGCCTGCTCCATCGCCTCCAAATCAAGAGGCTGTCCCAGTCCATAGATCGTCCGGCGAAGAAAGACATTTCGGCGCGCTCCCGTCTCAATCCGATAGGCATAGACTTTCTTGACTGCATTTAAACGGCTGTGAAACCGCTCCGGTGCCTCCTCCACAGAGAGCACCGCAATGTCCTCCGGAAGGTAGGCGTTGAGATAATCCCGAATCTGATCCGTTTTCCTCATCCGGACACTTCTTTTTCCAGCCATTCCTTTTCCATCGCTTCCGGAAATCTTTCCAGACTCCAAAAGCGATGGGATCTCAAGCTCAGCCGGGAGATAAAAATTTGCAACCTGACCGGAAGCGTGCACCCCGGCATCGGTTCGGCCGGAACCGTGAATCTCAACCGGCTCTCCCGCCATTCTGCCAAGCACCGCCTCGATCTTTCCCTGAATGGTATCCGCAGTATTGCCCTGTCTCTGCCATCCGTTGTAACGGGTTCCCTCATACTGAAGGATCATTTTATAATTCTGTCTCATTCTTTTCTTCTTATCACTTCACTCTTATTCTTTTATTTTCTTTTACTTTTTCAGGATTCCGCTCTTGTCAATCGCCTCAATCGCCTTCTTTAATTCCGGCTCATCCTGAACAAGTGCCATACGCACATGACCCTCACCCGACGGTCCAAACGCGCTTCCCGGTGTCACGAGCACGCCACAGCGATCCACAAGCTCCATCGCAAACTCCGTAGAAGAAGTAAATCCTTCCGGAATCGGTGCCCAGACAAACATCGTTGCCTCCGGCTTTCTCATCTTCCAACCAATCGCATTCAAGCCATCGCAGAGCACATCACGGCGCTTCTCATAAGCGGAGCGGGTGACTGCAACACAAGACTGATCCCCGGTGATTGCCACGATTGCCGCCTGCTGGATCGGAAGAAACATGCCATAATCCATGTTGGACTTGAGAGTTTTCAAATGAGAAACTACCTCCTTATTTCCCACACAGAATCCGATTCTTGCGCCGGCAAGTCCATAGGTCTTTGACAGGGAGTTGAACTCAACGCCAACCTCTCTTGCGCCCGGGAAGCGAAGGAAACTTCCGCAGTTCTTTCCGTCAAACACGAGCTCGCTGTATGCATTGTCATGAAGAACAATGATATCATATTTTTTCGCAAATGCAATCAATTCTTCGTAGAAAGAATCCGGTGCCATGACCGCAGTCGGGTTGTTCGGATAGGAAACGATCATGAATTTTGCTCTCTGCGCAACCTTCTCCGGGATCTCAGACAGCTGGATGATGTAACCATTCTCCTTCTTCTGTGGCATGTAGTAAAGCTCTGCACCCGCAAGACGCGGACCGTCTGCAAAGACCGGATAACACGGGTCCGGAACGAGGACGAGATCTCCCTCATCGACGATCGAGAGTGCGATATGCGCAAGTCCCTCCTGAGAGCCGAGCAGAGAACAGATCTCTGTCTGCGGGTCTAACTCGACCCCATAACGGCGCTCATACCAGCCGGAAACTGCCTCCAAGAGTGCCTTCTGGTCGTTGATCGCATAGATATAGTTATTCTTATCTCCCGCTGACTCACAGAGAGCGTCCAAAATGTGCTGTGCCGGAGGAATATTCGGTGCTCCGATGCTCAAATCCACAACCTCTGCTCCCTCTGCAAGTTTCTTCTGCTTCTTCTCTGCAAGCTGAGAGAAGATGCCTTCTCCAAACCGCTCCATCCGTTTTGCAAATTTCATAATTTTTTCTCCTATCAAATTTCCATGTGTATTTTTCGTTGGGTCGGTCTGTGTTTCCGGCTCAATTCTCCTGAAGTGTTCCTGTATAGGATACAGCAACCGCATTATCACTCATTATACTATTACACTCTTTTAAGAGCAAGCAGGAAAGAAGTTTTGTGGTATAATATAAAAACAATAACTGTAAAAGAATGTAAAAGAAAAAACAAGTTTCATATTTTTTGAAGAAAGGACTTCTCAATCATGCTTACAATCGGATGCCACCTTTCCTCCTCCAAGGGCTACCTTGCGATGGGAAAAGATGCCGTAAAAATCGGTGCAAACACGTTTCAATTTTTCACCAGAAATCCCCGTGGCGGAAATGCAAAAGCCATCGACCCTGCGGACGTGACCGCATTTCTCGATTTTGCTAAAGATCACGAGATCCACAATATACTCGCCCATGCCCCCTACACGCTCAACGCCTGCTCGGCGGACGAAGGGCTCCGCGATTTTGCCTGCCGGACAATGGCGGACGACATGAGACGGATGGAATTCACGCCGGGAAACTGTTACAACTTTCATCCCGGCTCTCATGTCAAGCAGGGCGCTGAGATCGGCATTGCCTACATCAGTGAAATGCTGAACAAAATCCTCACCCCCAATCAACACACCACCATTCTTCTCGAGACTATGTCCGGAAAAGGCAGTGAAGTCGGACGAACCTTTGAGGAGATTCGGGAGATCATCGACCGCACCGAGCTCTCCGATCATCTCGGTGTCTGCCTTGACACCTGTCACGTCTGGGACGGAGGCTATGACATCAAAGATCACCTTGATGAGGTTCTGACCGAATTTGACCGCGTCATCGGTCTCTCCCGCCTCAAAGCCATTCATCTAAATGACAGCCAGAATCCTCTCGGTGCTCACAAAGACCGCCATGCCCGCATCGGAGAAGGACACATCGGAAAAGAGGCACTGATCCGCGTGATCAATCATCCTGCGCTTCGCACCCTACCGTTTTACCTCGAGACCCCACACCCAAATCTTGATGGATACGCCGAAGAAATCCGTATGCTGAAAGAAAATTACCGATAAACCACCTCACTTCATCTATCCATTTTCACAGATGATTACAGATATTAATCGGCAAAACATTTACCGGCAAAAAAGAGAAGCAACCGGACTTCTGATCTCAACCTTGTCCGACTGCTTCTCTCCTATCTTTTTACTCGATTCTTATCTTTTTTCTAACCGTTCCGTATTTCCCACTCTTACAGGTCCACACTGTTTGCGATGATCTCAACGCAAGTCTCCACACCCAGCTTTCCGCTGTTTAAGCTGAGGTGATAATTGCGCGGATTTCCCCACTCATTTCCGCTGTAATACTGGTAGTAATCACGGCGCTTGCGATCAATCGCACGCATCCGACTCTCTAACTTCTTTGCAGACTCCTCCGGCTCAAGCGCCTGCATGCGCTCAAGACGCTTCTTCATGCTCGCGCAGATAAATACATGGAATCCGTCTTCCACAATGATATCAGAGCAACGACCGATGATGATGCACGGTCCTTCCTGCTCCAGTTTGCGAATCATCTGGGACTGTGCCAAAAAAATCTGATCCGAGACCGGCACCTCATACAGGGGAGAAAATGGATTGACCGAAACGTACTCCTGATCGACCCGTACCTTTCTTCCAATCACCTCATCATTCGCATGAAATACTTTTTCTGCGATATTGCTGTCCTGTGCAGCCAGAGAAATGATCTCCTTATCGTAAAACGGAATTCCCAGCTTTTCTGAAAGTCGGAATCCAATCTCGCGTCCGCCACTTCCAAACTCTCGGCTGATGGTAATCACTTTGCTCATAATTGCATGGCCTCCTCTCATGTACGAAGCACTCTCCATCTCGGGAAAGTATCCTCAGTATATCACGTTTACGGAAAGAATTCCACCAATTTTAGCGGATAAAGTTTGTTTTCTGGCGAACTTCCTCCGGCTGTGGATGTGTAAATCCAGCTGCCTCGCCTGCCTTGATGCAACGGATCAGCCATGCCAGATTTCTCGCCAGATCTCGCATGTTCTGAAGACCCTCAAGATCCTGACGAACCTCGTCCGGAGTATTTCCGTGAACCATGTTCCAGTACTGTCCGGAGACAACCGGCATCCGGTTGATCGTGAAATACTTGTTCAGCACATCGAGAGAAGCCGTCGTTCCCGCACGTCTCGCAGATGCCACTGCAAATGCCGGCTTATAAGCGAGATCCGCACTGCCTGAATAGAACAGACGATCAAGAAATGCCTGAATTCTTCCGCTCGGATGTGCGTAGTAAACCGGTGTGCCAAACACAAAGCCATCTGCCTCTTTCGCCTTCTGTCTGACCTCATTTACCATATCGTCATCAAACACGCACTTTCCAAGTTTTCCGCAAGCCTTGCAACCGATACAGTCGCGAATCGCATTCTTTCCGAGAGAAATGATCTCCGCCTCAACGCCCTCCTTCTCAAGCACATCCGCAACCTCTTTCAGTGCTGTGTAGGTACATCCATAATCGTTACTGCTTCCGTTAATTAATAATACTTTTGACATGTGAAATTCGACCCCTTTCTACAAACCCCTAATTATTATTCTATTTCTACATCAAACTACTTTTTCTCTGATTCTCTAATGTGCAACTGCGACGTAAGGCGAGAAAGTACATGCAAACCCGTGTGAGACGTCGGTGTTTAGACTGCGTATTTTGCAGTCTTATGCACCGCTACGTCGAACCCGGAGTGAGAACGAGTTTGCATGACTTTACTCGCCGTCGGCGCCACATAAAAATCTTCAAACTCAATTATTTCTCTTCGCCCACGCCTGCACCAGATGCTTAGCCAGAACCGCCGTTGTCACCGCACCGACACCGCCCGGAACCGGAGTTGCCATACTTGCATGACCCTCAAGAGACTCAAAATCCACATCTCCGCAGAGTTTTCCATTCTCATCCACATTGATGCCGACATCGATCACAACTGCTCCATCTCCGACATACTCGCCGTCAAGCATCTTCGCCTTGCCCGCTGCCGCACAGAGAATCTCTGCATTCCGGCAAGTCTCCTTCAAATCCTTCGTGCGGGTATGGCAGATTGTCACCGTCGCATTTTCTTTTAAGAGAAGCATTGCGAGAGGACGACCGACCACCATACTGCGTCCAACCACAACGGCGCGCTTTCCGGAAATCTCAATCTGATTCTGCTTGAGAACTTCCATAACCGCCTCGGCTGTACACGGCGCAAAACCACTCTGGTCTCCCGCAAAGACCTTCGCAATATTGACCGGCGAAATTCCATCGAGATCCTTCTCCGGATCAATCATCTTCTCGATATCCTTCTCGCAGATCTGCTTCGGAAGTGGGCGAAGCATCAGAATTCCCGTCACATCCGGATCTTCGTTGATCTTCTGAAACTCTGCCTTAAACTGTGCATCGCTGATGTCAGCCGGAAATACATAGGACTGTACTCGGAGTCCAAAATTTCCCATCTTTTTGGTTGCGCCTTTTTCATAAGAAATGTCATCCGGTCTCTCCCCGACACGGATGATCGCTAACTTCGGTGCCTCACCGGAAAGCGTTCCCAGAATTTCCTGTACCTCTTCTTTGATCTTTGCAGAAACCTCTGCGCCCTTTAATGTTACCATTCTGTTTCGCTCTCCTCTCTCGCTTTTTCTCTCTTGCTTCTTCTCTTTTATATCTTCTGTATCTTCTCTATATTTTTTATTTTCCCGTCTCTTGTCTCAGTTTCTTATCGCATTCTTATCTCAGCTTTTCCTGAACCCGTCCATAAATCTGGTCTGCCAGATAAATGCCATCTCTTAAAAGTGCATCTGCCTCGCGGTTTAACTCCTCCGCTTTCTCGCGATCCTTCATCGAGCGGGTGTTGATGTAAATGTTCATCACCGCACCGGTCACTGCGGAGCGTGCGAACTGTGATGCCACGCCAACATCGGAGACTGCCATCTTGCTTCCCTTCTCCTCGAGCACATCGAGAGCTTTCAGAACCTCGATTGCCTTTCCCATCATCTGAAGCGGAACCAGACTTGCCTCAAGCAGATTTTTCTCCATCTCCCAGTCTTTTGTCGCACGCTCCTCCTCCGTATTCGTCGGCAGGGAGTACGCGCGTGCAAGCGGTGCAAACACCTCTGCATCCCGATCAGCAAGATCGAGAAGATCCTTCTGAATTCTCTCAAGATGCTCGCAGATTTCCTTCACCTCAAGCTCCACGTCAGCATATCGCTTCTTTCCAATCGTGAGATTAGAAACCATCTGTCCGAGCGCAGAGGCAAGTGCACCCCCAACTGCGGAGGCTCCGCCGCCACCAGGTACCGGCGCTTTTGATGCCAGTGTTTCTATCCATGTTCCAATTTCCTGCTTTTCTATCATATGTCTCTATCCTCCAGCTGAAATATTCAGAATCGCTACTTTTCGCTCAGTATACCATACCCCACCAAACTTTTAAAGATTGAACCCGAAAGTTTGGTTGCATTGTCCGTTAAAATTCTTTATACTAATACTAAATGAAACAATCACACAACACTTTCGATAGGGGGATGAGTTACTGTGAAAAAATTACTCAGTGAATTCAAGGATTTCGCCTTAAAGGGCAACATGATCGATCTCGCTGTCGGCGTTATCATCGGCGGTGCTTTCAACAGCCTTGTCAAATCGCTTGTTGAAAATATCGTCATGCCGGCGCTCAGCCTTCTGACCGGTCGCATTGATTTCACCAACAAATTCATCGCGCTGAATGGTCAGCACTATGCCACTCTCGAGTAAGCAAAGGCTGTGACTTCCACGATCAGCTACGGCCTGTTCATCACCGAAGTCATCAACTTTGTGATCATGGCATTTGTGATCTTTCTTGTGGTCAAACAGCTGAACAAGCTCCACAAGCCGGCTCCTGCTCCGGAACCGCACGAGAAGACCTGTCCGTTCTGTAAGACAAAGATTGATCTCGACGCTGTTCGCTGTCCGCACTGCACCTCCATTCTCTCCGATGAGCTGAATGAGGAGATGCGCAGAGCACTCGCAGAAGAAAAATAACTGGTTATCAAGATTATCAAAGCAAAAAGGTGCTGTATGTTCGACAGCACCTTTTTTGTCTTTATTTAAACCTTATTCTAAACCTTATTCCATTTCAGTCTTATTTCACAACCGCCTGAATCGCTCTCTCAAGGCGAACTGCCATCTCATCCACATCGGATTTCTCAATCACAAGCGGTGGAACAAAACGAAGAATGTTTGCTCCGGCACTGATCAGAACGAGATGCTGGTTTAACAGCGCATCGGTCACGATCGGTCCAACTGCGGTGTCAAATTCCAGTCCCTGAATCAGTCCAAGACCACGGTGTGCCTTGATGCAGGAATACTTCTCCTTGAGCTCCTCCAGCTTCTCCCAGAGATATGCTCCGGTCGACTGTACGCGCTCCGGAATCTGCATCTCCTCGAAAAGATCGAGCACCGTCGATGCTGCCCGGCAGACAAACGGATTTCCGCCGTAAGTTGTGCCGTGATCGCCCGGAACCATCGCGGTTGCAGCCTTTCCGCATGCAAGGAAAGCTCCGATCGGAACGCCGTTTCCGAGTGCCTTTGCAACGGTCATGACATCCGGCTTCACGCCATATACCTGCCATGCAAACATCTCTCCGCTTCGTCCCATTCCGCACTGGATCTCATCGAGCATCAGCAGGGCATCATGCTCATCGCAGAGCTTGCGAACACCCTCGATAAACTCCGGATATGCCGGGTAGATACCGCCCTCGCCCTGAATCGTCTCCATCAGAACGGCGCAGGTCTTATCGCTGAACAGTGCCTTCACGCTCTCAAGATCGTTGAAATCTGCGAACTTGATGTTCGGAATCAGCGGTTTGAACGGATCCTGATAGTGATCGTTTCCGGTTACGGACAGAGCTCCAAGACTACGTCCGTGGAAGGAATGATGCATCGCAATGATCTCATAATCCGGTGCCATTCCCTTGTTGTATGCATATCTCTTTGCGATCTTGAGTGCACCCTCGATCGCCTCAGTTCCGCTGTTTGTGAAGAAAACTTTCTCCATTCCGGATACCTTTAAGAGCTTCTCTCCTGCCTCAATCGCCGGTTCATTGTAGAACAGGTTGGAGATGTGGCAGAGCTTATCAACCTGGTCTTTGAGTGCATTCTTGAATGTCTCGTTGCTGTATCCAAGTCCCATAACGGCAATACCTGCACCAAAATCAAGGTACTCCTGTCCATCGGTATCATATAATTTTACGCCCTCGCCGTGATCAAAGACTACCGGAAAACGGTTGTAAGTCTTGTAGAGCACCTGCTCTGCACGGTCAATATACTGTTTCTTATCCATTTTTATTTTCCTCCCTGACACTCCTGCTCCTGCAATTTGCGGTCAAATCCGGTCTTCGGAAGACCTGCTTCCTCATGGCAGTAGCGCTCTGCTCCGTGTTTCAGAATTGCGGTTCCGATTCCTCGGTTCGTGAAGATCTCAAGAAGCAGGCAGTGTGCGATTCTTCCGTCAAGAATATGTACGCGGGATACGCCGTTGTTGATGGCATCGATGCAGTTCTGAAGTTTCGGGAGCATGCCTCCACCGAGAGAACCGCCGGATACGAACTCCTGTGCCTCATCGACAGTCATCTCGGAAATCAGGGAAGACTTGTCCTCGAAGTCGCGGTAAACGCCCTCGACATCCGTCAGGAATGCAAGTTTCTCTGCCTTGACAGCGCGAGCGATTGCACATGCTGCGTCGTCCGCATTGATGTTGTAGCTCTGGAACTCATCGTCAAATCCGATCGGGCAGATGATCGGCAGGAAATCCTTCTCAAGGAGATCATAGATGATCTGCGGGTCAACCTCTGTGATGTCACCGACAAAACCGATGTCCTCGCCCTTGGAATATTTCTTCTTGCACTTGAGCATCATGCCGTCCTTACCGCTGATGCCGACTGCCTTGATGCCAAGCTCATTGACGAGCTGGACAAGACTCTTGTTGACCTTGTTGAGCACCATCTCGGCGATCTCCATCGTCGGCTCATCCGTCACACGCAGGCCGTTGACGAAATGCGGTTCCATTCCGACTTTTCCGACCCACTTGCTGATCTCCTTGCCACCGCCGTGCACGATGATCGGCTTAAATCCTACGAGTTTCAGAAGAACGACATCCTGAATCACCTGATGTTTCAGATGCTCGTCCACCATTGCGCTTCCGCCGTATTTTACAACGATGATCTTGCGGTTAAATCTCTGAATATACGGAAGTGCCTCGATCAGGACTTCCGCTTTCTGCATCTCACTGATTTCACTAAATTCCATACTCATGATAAAGGGGCTCCTTTCAGGTCAGGACCGGTAATCGGCATTGATTTTTACATAGTCAAACGTCAGATCGCATCCCCACGCAGTCGCGGTTGCGTCTCCCATCTTCACATCTGCGGTTGCAGTCACCTCCGGCTCGGAGAGGATCTTCGTTGCCTCCTCTTCGCTGTAATCAAGTGCAACGCCGTCCTTGATGATCTGCATCTTTCCTGCCTTGCTCTCAAAATAGAGGTCGACTTTCTCCGGGTCAAACTGTGCACCGGAATATCCCATTGCACAGAGGATTCTTCCCCAGTTTGCATCGTGACCAAAAATCGCTGCCTTCGTCAGACTTGAGGTGATGACGGACTTTGCAAGCGTCACTGCCTGTGCCTTCGTCTCAGCGCCGACAATCTTTACCTCAAACAGAGCCGTACAACCCTCGCCGTCTCCTGCCATCTTCTTTGCAAGCGTCTCATTGACGTAGTTGAGTGCCTTGCAGAACTCCTTGTAATCGTCGTTCTTCTCGGTGATCTCCGCATTTCCTGCCATTCCGTTTGCAAGCAGAAGCACGGTATCATTCGTCGAGGTATCGCCGTCAACAGAAATCATGTTGTAGGTGTCCTTGATATCCTCGCTCAAAGCCTCCTGAAGAAGCTCCTTGGAGATTGCGATATCCGTCGTCACAAATGCGAGCATCGTGCACATATTCGGGTGAATCATTCCGGATCCCTTGCACATGCCGCCGACGGTCACGGTCTTTCCACCGATCTCAATCTGAACGGCAACTTCCTTCTTCTTTGTGTCGGTCGTCATGATTGCCTTTGCAGACTCGGTACCGCTCTCAATGCTTCCGTCAAGATTTGGAACCATCGCCTTGATTCCGTTTTCCAGTTTTTCAATCGGGAGCTGCATGCCGATGACACCGGTTGATGCGACGAGAACCGCATCGGTCGGAACAGCCAGAACCTCTGCAACTGCCTGTGCGGTCTTCTCGCAGTATCCAAGTCCCTCTGCGCCTGTGCAGGCATTTGCGATTCCTGCATTGATTACAACTGCCTGTGCAAATGCGGACTCCTTCACGATCTTCTGATCCCACTTAACCGGGGCAGCCTTCACGATGTTTGTCGTAAAAGTTCCTGCTACCTTACACGGTGTCTGGCTGTAAATCATCGCCATATCTTTTCTGTTTTTATATTTGATTCCTGCCTCCGTAGATGCACTCTCAAATCCCTTTGACGCGGTTACTCCACCTTCTATGATTTTCATATCGTTTCCTCCCTGATGATGTACCTCAATCCCAGATTAACATCTTTCGTAAGATCTCTCACAACACGTTTTTTATCTTTTTTCTAACGGATAAAATTCGTGATGTTCTCCTCATTTAAAACAAAATCATAATAATTCATATCGTCCCGGCGTTGCCAGCCCACATTGTGCCAGAACTCATTTCCCAGCGCATTGCTCTTGAAGGCAACGAGACTTACCTTGTTGACGTCCTCCGCTCTCAGCGCCTGCATCGCAAAGTGTGCCATCCGGTGACCCACTCCGCGATTTCGATAATCACTTGCCACACAGACGTGATAGAAAAATCCGGTGCGCCCGTCGTGACCGCACAGAATCGCTCCGACAATTCTGCCGTTCTGCACAGCCACCACGCTCGTCGTCGGATTCCGCTTCAAAAAACGCTCCACGCCCTCTCTCGAGTCATCGATCGAGCGGATTCCGAATCCCTGGATGCTGTTCCAGAGTTCATATACCTTGTCATAATCCTCCGGGGTCATCTCCCGCACGAGGATGCTCATCGTTCCTGCCATGAATTTCTTCCTGTATTCCGGTTCTCCCGAAATCTTCCTTTCCGGCGCCGAACAGTTTCCTTAATTAACTTAATTAACTAAATTAATGAAATTAATGAAAACAAAAATTAATTAAAACGAAAACGCTCGGCACACGATCCTGTGGGAGCTTACGGGAATACCGGGATCTGCTTGAGTCCGGTGTTCTCCGGAAGTCCGAACAGCAGGTTCATATTCTGCATTGCCTGTCCGGCTGCTCCCTTTACCATATTATCAATCGCACCCATCATCACGATACGGTTTGTGCGCTCATCAATCTTAAATGCCACATCGGCAAAGTTGCTTCCCTCTACCCAGCGCGTCTGCGGAACCTCACCCGGTTTCAGCACGCGGACAAAGTACTCATTTCCATAATACTTGTCGTAAACAGCCTTGACTTCTTCCGTCGTCACCGGCTTTGTCAGCGTCGCATATGCGGTTGCCAGGATTCCTCTGTTCATCGGAACGAGGTGCGGGGTGAAGCTGATCGTCACCGGCTTTCCGGCAGCGTAGGAGAGCTGTTCCTCAATCTCCGGTGTGTGGCGGTGAGTTGCAACGCCATACGGCTTCATGCTCTCATTGACCTCACAGTAGAGGCTGTCGACCTTTGCGGAACGTCCTGCTCCGGAAGTGCCGGACTTTGCATCGATGATCAGCGTGTTCGGATCTACAAGACCTTCCTTTACCATCGGGTAAACCGAAAGGAAGGAGCAGGTCGGGTAGCATCCCGGATTTGCGATCAGGCGTGCATTCTTGATCTTGTCGCGGTTGATCTCCGGAAGTCCGTAGACTGCCTCCGGGATAAACTGCGGGGATGCATGAGAGATCTTGTACCATTTCTCATAAACATTCACATCTTTAATACGGAAGTCTGCGCTCAGATCGATGATCTTTGTCTTGGAGAGAATCTCCTCGGTCACCTGGGATGCGCAGAAGCCCTGCGGAGTCGCGGTGAAAATCACATCTGCGATCTCAGCGAGCGTTGCCATATCATCATCCTTGCACGGCTCATCCGTCAGATGAACTACATTTCTATACACAGAGGCAAAATCCTGTCCTACATAGCTTCGGGAACCATACCAGACAATCTCCACGTCTTCTCTTTGCAGAAGCAGTCTGACCAGTTCTGCACCGGCATATCCGGTTGCTCCGATAATTCCGACTTTAATCATTTTCCTCATCCTCTCATAATCATGCATTTTCTGTAACGGTTCCATATTGCGAGAAATCGTTATCGCGTTCTTTTCTGTTCCATTATAGTTATTTTTTCCTAATAAGAAAAGACCCTTTTCCAAATTCTTTATTTCTGTACAAAGCGGATTCCCGCGCTGTTTCTGTCTATTCTTATCTTTATCTCTTCTTTTTCTCCGTTTTCGTACTTCTTTGTTCCTGTGCTCCCACATCGATAATGTAAAGGAAACGGCAGATGCAAAAGAGATTGTCTTGCTCGGTGCGGTTTCATAATTATACATCTGTAATGCATATTATGCAAGTATTTTTTGAATAAAATGAATTTTCCACTTGCATTATCGCGAAAAGTGTTGTATATTTATGAAGTCCAAACGAATGAAAACAACGATACCGAGGAGGATTTTCGATTATGAAAGAGAAAGTTGTATTAGCTTATTCCGGCGGTCTGGATACCACCACCATTATTCCGTGGCTGAAAGAAAATTTCGACTATGATGTTATCTGCTGTTGCGTAGACTGCGGTCAGGGCAACGAGCTGGATGGTCTGGATGAGAGAGCAAAATTATCCGGCGCCTCCAAATTATATATTGAAGATGTTACCGACGATTTCTGCGACAACTACATCATGCCCTGCGTAAAAGCAGACGCTGTTTATGAGGACAAATATCTCCTCGGCACCTCTATGGCGCGTCCGGCTATCGCAAAACGTCTGGTTGACATTGCCCGCAAGGAGGGCGCTGTTGCAATCTGCCACGGTGCTACCGGTAAGGGAAATGATCAGATTCGTTTTGAGCTGAGCATCAAGGCACTGGCTCCGGATCTAAAGATCATCGCTCCGTGGAGAATGACCGACATCTGGACTCTCCAGTCCCGTGAGGATGAGATCGATTACTGCAAACAGCACGGCATTGATCTTCCGTTTGATCACAGCCACAGTTACAGCCGTGACCGTAACTTATGGCACATCAGCCATGAGGGTCTTGAGCTGGAGGATCCGGCAAATGAGCCGAACTACGAGCACATGCTGGTTCTGGGCGTAACCCCGGAGAAAGCACCGGATAAGGGCGAGTATGTGACAATGACCTTTGAAAAAGGTATCCCGACCAGCGTAAACGGCGAGAAGATGAAGGTTTCCGATATCATTCGCAAGCTCAATGAGCTTGGTGGCAAGCACGGAATCGGTATCGTTGATATTGTAGAGAACCGTGTAGTAGGTATGAAGTCCCGTGGCGTTTATGAGACTCCTGGTGGAACAATCCTGATGGAAGCTCACAAACAGCTCGAGGAGCTCGTTCTTGACCGCGCTACGATGGATCTGAAGAAGGATCTCGGCAACCGTTTCGCTCAGATCGTATACGAGGGCAAATGGTTCACCCCGCTCCGCGAGGCAATCCAGGCATTCATGGATGTGACCCAGGAGTATGTAACCGGTGAAGTGAAATTCAAACTGTACAAGGGCAACATCATGAAGGCTGGAACCACTTCTCCGTACTCTCTGTACAATGAGTCTCTTGCATCCTTCACAACCGGCGATCTCTACGATCACCACGATGCATCTGGCTTCATCACCCTGTTCGGACTGCCGTTAAAGGTTCGCGCAATGATGATGGCTGAGAACAAGAAGAACGAGAATAAGTAAGTTCGACTTTCTTCGCTTTCGTAAATTTAGGGAAAATAAGAAAAGAGCTTTGTGCGGAATGGATTGCATCAATAATCCCGTTCCGAGCAAGGCTCTTTTTTGGGCTTCTCTATTTTGTTTTCTCCAGTCTGGCTCCTCCAGTCTGGCTTCTTTAGTCCGGCTCCTCCAGCGAGTAAAGTCCTGCAAACGCGCTCTCGCTCCGGATTCAGCGTAGCAGTGCATAAGACCGTAAAATACACGGTCTAAGCACTGACGCTTCATACGGGTTTGCAGGACTTTCTCGCCTTCCGTCGCCTACTTTTATCTTTTACTTCATGCACGTTACTCCATTCACTCTCAATATTTATCTTTGCTATCGGATTTCAGTTTTTTCGTTGAATCACCATTAAGATAAATATAAAAATCACTCGTTTACAAATATACTCCCGTATCCCGTAATCGAATTTACTAGATCCTCCCGGTAATCACTATCGGTCGGATTCAGGCTGTTGATGCAGACTCCCGCATTCTCTTTGTATGCAGTGGCGTGAATAAATTTTCCATCGCCCAGGTACATTGCGACATGACCCGGAAAATAGATTGCATCGCCGGGGGCAAGTTCGTCTCGCCCAATCGGGCGCATCGGAAATCCATCTACCATTTTTGCGTCTCGATAGATTAGAATTCCATTTTCCATATACGATAAAAACAGCAGACCGGAGCAGTCGACTCCCTGCGAGCTCTTTCCTGCCCAGCGGTACTGCGTTCCCAGATAACGGAGTGCACTGTTTGTTAAGGCATGGCGAAGTTCCTGTTCCCACACTTGCAGATTTGTCTCCATCTCCGGAAACTTGATCTTTTCCTGCACCAATTCTGCTCTCCTAGATAAAAAATCCTGAAAAAAGAATCCTTCTGACCGCTCCAGCAGGAATCGATCATGGTCACGGCGCTCCGTGAGAAATACGGTGTGAAGGTAGCCTTCCGTTCCTGAAGCGGTGCGGACTCTGCTCCATCCGTCCACCTCATCACGCTTTATTACCTGCACGATCGAAGTGCGCGTCAGCGTCTCAAGGATTTCTGCCTGAACTTTAGGGGCTGAGAGAATGTCTGCCTCCCGGACTCCAATCCAGCAAAATGGTGCGGATGATTGCAACAATTCTTCTGTTCCCGATAATGCTAAGACTTCGAGATTTTGGCGCAGTCTCCACTCTTTCTCGGAACACGGCCGAAGATCTGAAGTACGCATCCACCCCTGATATCCATAGTGCGTCACGACATGGACATATCGACTCTTCTGCCAGTCCATCGCGTCTTGCTCAGACAGTTTCGTGCTCTGTGTCTCAGGATCATCGCACCAGACTGCCCAACCGGACAGAATCTGATCCGCCCGTCCAGACTTGTCGTCCGCCTGTTCAAACAGCCATGCATCCCTTAATGCAATCGCAACACCCACAACTTATTCTCCTTACTTTTTTATTTTGCTCGTCATCGTCGTTGCCTTTTAGACACGCCAAATAATGGCATCCTGTGATCTCGCCTACACATTTTTACGCCTTTCGCAGTTTCTCCACCGGAATCTGCGCGAGAATGATCGCACCGAATACAAGGGCACAGCCCAACAGTTCGCGTGCGGACATTTTCTGTCCGAGAATCACCCATCCGGCAAGCATGGAAAATACGGATTCCAGACTCATAATCAGGGAGGCAACCGTCGGATCGAGATCCTTCTGTCCAATTACCTGAAGCGTATATCCGACGCCGGACGACATCACACCTGCATACAGGATCGGCATCCACGCGGACAGAATTCCCTTCCATGATGGCTGTTCAAATGCAAACATCAATACAACGGAGATAAGCCCTGCCGTAAAGAACTGGACGCAGGAGATCACGACTCCGTCTGCCTTCGGAGAGAAGTGATCAATGACCAGAATATGCATCGAAAATCCAATCGCGCACAGGAACACGAGAAGATCTCCGCGACCGATCGAAAATTCTTCGGTGATGCAGAGCAAATACATGCCTGCGGAGGCAATCAAAACGCTGAGCCAGATATTGAGTCCAACTTTGTGATGCATAAAAAGTCCAAGTAACGGGACAATCACGATATAAAGTGCCGTGATAAATCCGGCTTTTCCGACGGTCGTGTACGCGATTCCAAACTGCTGAAGACTGCTCGCAAGGCAGAGAAAACATCCACAGCAGATTCCTCCGATCACACCGGTTTTCAGGCGTGATCTCTGCGCTTCCCTCTCCCGTGCACTCTCTCCAGTTTTCTTCTTTTTCGTCAATAAAAGATACGGCAAAAGCACGATTCCTCCCACAAGGAAACGGCTTCCATTGAATGTAAATCCGCCCACATAGTTCATTCCCTCACTCTGCGCCACGAACGCCACGCCCCAGATCAGGGCGGTCAGCATCAGGAGCATACTACTCACCAGAGATTTTTTTCTGTCTTTTTCCATGTTGTCTTACCATCCATTTTCTTTTTTATTCTTCATAACTGTTTCGTACCCTCACAGTTATTTTTCCTCGTGCAACCTTCCTTTCAAATTGGTATTTGCAGAAATTTTATGAATAAAAAAACTCATTCCTGCATATTTATTTTGTCGCACGTTTGAATCATAACACAAAAAGAAAAGGATGCAAAGACATCCCTTTCTTTTACAAATAAAACATTTCTAAAAAGAATTGTTACAGCTCCTCCATCAACTGCTTCAAGTGAGCGGTCAATTTCGTGTTCTCGGAGTAGTCTACCGGGCAGTCGATAATGACCGGAACACTCTGCTGAAATGCCTTCTCGAGCGTTGGAATCAAATCTTCTGCCTTCTCAATCCGGTATCCGATCGCGCCCATGCTCTCCGCAAATTTCACGAAATCCGGGTTCGTGAAATCGACATAACAGCTCTTTCCGTACTGATCCATCTGCTTCCACTTGATCAGACCGTAACTACAATCGTTAAAGATCAGAGTTACAAACGGGATTCCCTCTCTTCTTGCAGTCTCAAGTTCCTGACAGTTCATCATGAATCCACCGTCTCCGCTGATTGCAAGCACTTTCTTGTCCGGATGAACGAGCTTGGCTCCGATTGCTCCCGGAACAGAGATTCCCATCGTCGCAAATCCATTTGAGATGATGCAGGTGTTCGGCTCATAGCAGTTGTAATGACGCGCAATCCACATCTTGTGGGCACCGGTATCGGAGATCACGATATCCTCGCGTCCCATGACCTTGCGGACATCGTTGAGGATTCTCTGCGGTTTCATCGGGAAGGAATTGTCATTTGCATATGACTCATGCTCTGCGACCATTCTCGCACGGATTGCAAGTGCCTGCTCCGGCTCTTTGTGGCGCCCCGTTCTTCTCGCAATCTGATTCAGCGAATCTGCGATGTCTCCGACAACCTCGACATCCGGCTGATAAACCTTGTTGATGTGTGCCGGACGCATATCGACATGGACAATCTTTGTCTCGCCCTTCGGATTCCATTTTGCCGGGGCAAATTCAACGATGTCGTATCCGACTGCAATGACGAGATCTGCCTCCTCAAGAATCTTGTTCTCGTAATCCCTCTGCGGAATTCCGACCGTCCACATCGAGTACGGATTGTCAAACGGAATTACGCCCTTTGCCATCATCGTGTTGACCACCGGGATTTTCAGCTTGGAAGCAAACTCGGTGAGCTCCTTTGAGGCATGACCGCGAACCACTCCGCTTCCGGCGAGAATTACCGGATTCTGCGCCTGGAAAATCAGTCCCGCTGCATCTTGAACCGTGTCAAGCTCCGCATATTCCTTCGGTGCAATCTTCTTGTGAAGCGGTTTCTCAGAATCATCGACTGCCATCTTTGCAACGTTGACCGGAAGATCGATGTGAGTCGCACCCGGCTTCTCTCCCTCCGCATACTTAAATGCGAGTCGCACGATTTCACCGATTGTGTCAGGGCGAACGACCATCTTTGTCCGCTTCGTGATCGGCTCAAACATCTTTGTCAGATCAAGGAACTGATGACCTGTGATGTGCATGCGCTCCGTTCCCACCTGACCGGTGATTGCGACAAGCGGAGCACCGTCACTGTCTGCATCTGCGACGCCGGTTACGAGGTTTGTCGCGCCCGGTCCAAGCGTGGACAGACACACACCCGCTTTTCCGGTCAGTCGTCCATAGACATCCGCCATAAACGCTGCGCCCTGCTCATGTCTCGTCGTGATGAAGCGGATCTTAGAATCGTTTAATGCATTCATCACCGCCAGATTCTCCTCACCCGGAATTCCAAATATGTACTCTACGCCTTCCTCTTCCAGACACTCAACCAGAAGATCTGCGGTATTTCTCTTCTTCTCCTCCATTGTGATCTCCTCCTTCACCAACTAAATCAAATCAATCAAATAGAGAAAGAAAAAGAGGCTACCGCAGAATTCGTTTCCGGATTTACTCCGTCTTATTCTGCAATAGCCTCTTTGCTGTTCTCGTCTGACTCTCTGATATATTTTTTAATGTGCTTTTATTTATCACCCACTATACATCGAAGCGCCAACAATTTCCAACACCATTTTTCCTGCAAGTTTCACAATCTTTTTCTTGTAGAAAACTCATTTTCCACCTGCATGGTTGTTATACTGTAAATCCTACTGTCGTCAGGAAACGCAGGAAATCTTCCCGCCCCTTCTGCGTGCACTTGTACACACCGGCATCCTCGAGCACGCGGGCAAAGACATGGCCGACCTCATCGCGCAGGATCTGATCGACATTTTCTTTCGTGATCGATTCATATTTCGGGAGGAATTTCTCGACCCAGTCTGCATGTTTTTCAATGCTCTCATTGCTCCGGATATCTTTCTTCTCGACGATGTAATCAGCGAGAAGTGCAAGCTCATCTTTCAGTCTCGACGGGAGAACGGCAAGTCCCATAACCTCGATCAGACCGATGTTCTCCTTCTTGATGTGATGAAGCTCCTGGTGCGGATGGTAAACGCCAAGCGGGAACTCCTCGGTCGTGATGTTGTTTCTCAGAACGAGATCCAGCTCATAGAGAGCTCCGTTCTTTCTCGCAATCGGCGTGATCGTGTTGTGCGGTTCTCCGTCCGTCTCGGCAAAGATAAACGCAGACTCGTCCGTGTACCCGCGCCATGTCCGAAGCACCTTGTCTCCGAGGTCAATCAGGCGATCCGGATCTTTTCCACGCAGACGCAGAACGGACATTGGCCAGTAGACGATTCCTGCCTCGACATCCTCAAATCCCGCCATCTTGACATGCTTCTCGATCGGAGCTTTCGCCATCGCAAATGTGTAATGACCACCCTGGAAATGATCGTGGCTGAGAATCGAACCGCCGACGATCGGAAGATCTGCATTCGATCCGAGGAAGTAGTGCGGGAACTGCTTAACGAAATCAAACAGTTTGACGAAGGATTCTCTCTCGACCTTCATCGGCACATGCTCTCCGTTGAACACGATGCAGTGCTCATTGTAGTAAACATAAGGGGAATACTGGAAGCCCCAGCGCTTTCCGCCGATCGTCAGGCGAATGATGCGGTGATTGTTTCGCGCCGGATGATTTAAACGTCCTGCATATCCCTCGTTTTCCATGCACAGAAGGCATTTCGGATATCCGCTCTGTTTTGCGAGCTTTGCCTTTGCAATCGCTCTCGGATCTTTCTCCGGTTTTGAGAGATTGATCGTGATATCGAGATCCCCGTAAGGCGTGGAAGTCACCCATTTCTGGTCCTTGCACACGCGATACCGACGGATATAGTCAGAATCCTGACTCAGCTTGTAAAAATACTCCGTCGCACTCTCCGGTCCTTTCTCCTCATAAAGTTTCCAGAATGTTGAAGACACCTCTGACGGTCTCGGCATCAGGCAATTCATCAGTCTCGTATCAAACAGATCTCTGCTTGCGATTCCGTCCTCAATCACCCCATTCTCGCACGCATAGTCAAGCAGTTCTTTCAGAATTTCCTCGAGTTTTCCCTTGCCAGGATCATTTTCCGGCTCCTCATATTCTTCCATATGAAGAGCATCAAGGATCTGATTGCGCGCATAAATTGCGTCTGTGTCTGTGATTAACCCCGTATCCAGACCATACTGTACCAGTTGTTTGATTGCTCCGTAAACCATGCAAATTCCTCCCCAGTCCATCACATATTTCTTGCCACAAAATCTTCCCACTTTACAATTGCTTAATTGGCAAGATCCGTTTCAATTGTTCTCAGTATACGCCTGAAAAAGAGAAATTTCTATGTAAAAATCTGCTGTCTAGTTACGTTATTTTGTGATTTTTCATAAAAAAATACGAGTCTCTGTATCCCAAGTTGTCTTTTTCGATCTTTCTTGGGATACAGAGACTCGCAAAAAATTATGATACTCCAGCCTATCGAAAAGTGGAACATCCACTCTGATTTACAGCGACCAGCCGGACTTTGCGCGCGCCCTTCTCGAGCGCACGGACTGGATGACCGGAACGAGAAATGCCGCCACAATTCCGCCCGCAAATCCATTGTTATAAAGATTCATTCCACCGTACACGATTCCGACGTTGAGCGCCACAGATGAGTGAAGAAAGCCCGCGAGAATCCCCGCAAAAATGCCAAACTCCCCGGCGATCGGAGCAAGCGTCGTCGAGAGCAGAAGTGCCAGACTTGCAGATGGATCAGTGATCGACCACACCTTTCCTGCACTCGCAAACACAACTCCGGTCATGACCGGAAGAATGTTTCGCAGATGTTTTCCCGTCGCGCTGAAGCCGACAATCGTGAAAATTCCTCCGATCGTCGGACCATTCAGATGCACGCCCGTCGCAATCAGAAATCCCATCGCTGTCATGCCGTTAATGCCCATATTGATCATCGTTGCCGGTGCGCCCCACTCCTTATAGTAATCCGTTCCGCCAAGCCCATAGGAGCGCAGGATCTGCTGATACCTCAAAAATGCCATATTTCCGCCATACAGAAATCCGCTAAGGATCATGCCGAGAAAGAGAACGGAGAGCAAAATGACAAATGGAAGATTGTCGCCTTCATACCAGATCAGGCGCGATTCCATCGTGATTCCAAACGACTTCATCAGGGAAACGATAACGGTCGCGATGATTCCGCCCGCAAATCCAACGTTATAAAGAGAATATCCACGATGCATGAAGTGCATATGGGTACTCAGTGGCGGGAGGACAAAACCGATTGTAATTCCCGTGATGACGCAGAGCAAAAGTCTCTGCGGAAGTGAGAAATTACCGATCTGCATCACCTCTGTGATAATCGGAGACAGACTCGTCCCGTAAAATCCCACATAAATATATTTTGACAAGGGAACCCGGTGATACTTTGCATAGAGCCAGACACCGGCGAGAATCATCCAGATATTCAAAAGATTTTTTCCAAACAGGGAAAATCCAAACATCAGAAATGTGGAGGTGATTGTATGACCGTCCATCTCCATACCAAGACCATAGAGGATTGCAATGCTTAAAAGGGTAAGAACACCCGCATTGAGAAAGGAAGCCCCCACTCCTCCAATGACAAAATAATCCGTAATCAGGAAATCCGGCTCTCTCACGATCGCCAAAACCCCATCAAAAATTTCTCCTGCCGGTTGCAAAATAAATCCCGCAACAATAAAGTAGACAGGAACCAGAGCCAGAAGCAGAAACCGTTCGTTTCTGGTCAGAGGTCTTCTTATGTTCATACGCTTCTCTCTTTTTACCTTTCTTTTTTGTGGCAATCCTGCACGATTTTTTCAAATCCCCCCTGTGCAGAACCGCGTTACCGCTCATGCAATCAACCATACAGTCATGCACAAACGGTAACCGATTTTGCCATCTGATTGCTATTGTTCGCTATTGTTAGGACAGCAGTGCGCGCACAATGAAGAATGCAAGCACAATCACGCCGAGTACAATTCGATAGTATCCAAAAAACTTGAAGTCATTATTCTTGATGTAGGACATCAGGAATCGGATCGAATAAACCGAAACTCCAAATGCGACTACCATACCAAGAATCAGATAAAAGATCTGAAGTCCCGTGAAATTGAAACCAAATTTCACTAATTTCAACGCACTGGCACCGAGCATAATCGGAAGTCCGAGGAAGAACGAAAACTCTGCCGCAGCTCCGCGAGAGCATCCGAGAATCATTGCGCCGAGGATCGTGGAACCAGATCTGGAAGTTCCCGGAACGAGAGACAGAACCTGAAACAGTCCGATCAGGAATGCCGTCTTGTATGTAATCTGCGTCACGCGCTGTACCGGAAACTCGGTATAGTGGTTGCGGTTCTCAATCATGATAAAAAGAATTCCGTAGACAATCAGCGTCGTTGCCACGACATAAGCATTGTAGAGGTGTGCCTCCATCCAGTCATCAAGAAGCAGACCGCAGACTGCCGCCGGGAAGCAGGCAATCACAATCTTTACCCACAACTGCCAAACTGCCCGTTTCTGTCCGGCACTCTTGCTCGGATCAAACGGATTCAACTTTTTAAAATACAACATGACGACTGCCATGATCGCGCCAAGCTGAATCACAACGAGGAACATATTCATAAAATCCTCTGGTACATTTAAGTGAATGATCTCATCCACAAGAATCATGTGACCGGTACTACTGATCGGGAGCCACTCTGTGAATCCCTCAACAATTCCCAGTACAATTACTTTTAAAATTTCAATCAGTTGTCCCATGATAGGTTGAATCTCCTTTTTCTTTTCTCCTACTCAGGTTTACACAAACTCTTTTTGTCGATGGTTTTCATGTTTTTCTTTCATCAGACATTCTCAATCTGCCAGTCAATCGGTGTGAGTCCATGCTCCTCGAGGTAGGCATTTGTCTTGCTGAACGGTCTACTGCCGAAAAATCCCCGGTATGCAGAAAGCGGACTCGGATGCGGAGCTTCGAGAATCAGATGTTTCGGATTCGTCAACATCGATTTCTTCATCTGCGCCGGTCTTCCCCAGAGAATAAATACCATCGGGCGGTCCTGCTCATTGAGCACACGGATTGCCGCATCGGTGAATTCCTCCCAGCCGATTCCACGGTGAGAATTTGCTGCATGTGCACGCACGGTCAGAACCGTGTTCAACAGCATAACTCCCTGCTTCGCCCACTTAACAAGATAACCATTATTTGGAATATAACATCCCAGATCATCGTGAAGTTCCTGATAGATATTCACCAGAGACGGCGGAATCTCCACATCCGGTTTTACAGAAAAGCAAAGCCCATGAGCCTGACCGACATTGTGATACGGGTCCTGCCCCAGAATCACCACTTTCACCTCGGAGAGTGGGGTAAACTCAAATGCGTTGAAGATGTCATTTGGATCCGGAAAGCACTGTCTCGTCTGATACTCATGCTTTACCGTATCATATAACTTTCGATAATATGGTTTCTTAAACTCCCCGCTCAACGGTTCCAGCCAGTCGTTAGCGATTGCTCCCATTTCTTCGTCCTTCTTTCCTGCACTACCTGCACAGCAAGTATCTTATTTTTTCCTGCAATTTTTTATGGTAACTTTTTTCTTACGCGTTTCTTCTGTTCTTTTGCTCTTTCGTTTCTGCTATTGCGAAACGAAACTCTCCCACATCGTTCTGTTTTTTGCTTTACAGGCGAACCGGAATTCCCCGTCCGCTCAAATACTCCTTCAAATCGCGAATCTCCAGTTCCTTGTAGTGGAACAGAGAGGCAGCAAGTGCTGCGTCCGCTTTTCCTTTCGTCAGAGCGTCATAGAAGTGCTCCTTCGTTCCCGCTCCGCCTGAGGCAATGACCGGAACGGAGACATTCTCCGCAATGATTGCCGTGAGCTCGTTGTCGTATCCAGCCTTTGTTCCATCGCAGTCCATGCTCGTCAGCAAAATCTCGCCTGCTCCGAGTTCATCTGCCTTTCTCGCCCACTCAACGGCATCAAGACCTGTGTCAAGCCGTCCACCGTGTTTGTAAACATTCCATCCGCTTCCATCGGCACGTCGTCTCGCATCAATTGCGACCACAACGCACTGACGTCCAAATTTCTCTGCCGCCTCAGAGATCAGTTCCGGACGATCGATCGCAGCCGAGTTCACAGAAATCTTGTCTGCGCCCTCTCTGAGCAGTTTTCGGAAATCTTCCACAGTGCGGATTCCTCCGCCAACCGTAAACGGGATAAATACTTTCTCTGCGACACGGCGCACCATATCCACAACCGTATCACGACCGTCCGAGGAAGCTGTAATGTCCAGAAAAACCAGCTCATCCGCTCCTGCCTGATCGTAAGCCTCCGCAATCTCAACCGGATCTCCGGCATCGCGCAGATTTACAAAATTAACACCCTTTACCACCCGTCCGTCTTTTACGTCCAGACAGGGAATGATTCTCTTTGTAAACATTGATCTCGTTCTCCCTTCTGCCAAGTCCGTTACAGGCTGATAAAATTCTTCAAAATCTGAAGTCCCACACGACTGCTCTTCTCCGGATGGAACTGGCAGGCAAAGATATTGCCGTGCTCCACCGATGCATGAATCTGAACGCCGTACTCCGATGTCGCCACAACTATTTCCGGATTTTTAGCTTTCAGATAGTAGGAATGAACAAAGTATACATAAGATCCGTTCTCCACGCCCTTGAAGAGACGGCTGTCCGGGCGGATTTCAAGAGAATTCCATCCCATATGCGGAATCTTGAGTCCCTCTGCCGGCGGGATTCTCAGAATCTCTCCCGGAAGGATTCCAAGTCCCTCCACACCCTCGCTCTCATCACTCCGCTCAAACAGAAGCTGAAGTCCCAGGCAGATTCCGAGAAACGGTGTGCCCTTTGCCGTCACTTCACGAATCACATCCACGAGTCCATACTGTTTCAAGCGCTCCATTGCATCACCAAATGCTCCGACTCCCGGAAGAATCACCTTGTCTGCACTGCGAATCACATCCGGATCACGCGTCACAGTCGGTTTCTCTCCCAATGATGTCAGCGCTTTTTCTACGCTTTTTAAATTTCCTGCATCATAATCAATGATTGCTATCATCTGTTCTCTGCCTCCAGACATTCTTTCCCGACATCCTGCGGACAAATTTAATCTTTCTATCACTGTGACATTTCTCGATTGCAGAACGTTTGCCACGGTATCTTCCCTCCGCTCTGCGCCCGTTAAAACGCCACAATCACTACGGATACTTCAACAGTTTAACACACACCAGTTATTTTCACAACTTTTGTTTCTTCGTTTATACATTTAAGGTGGAGTTTGTGATTTTTGTTTTACGGCTCATTTTGTTTTACGGTGCACTTTTATTTTACGGCTCATCCGGCGGGATAAGTCGCACAAACATATCTAATTTTTAATCTGATTCACCCACTCAACCGAATTCTCCTTAATTCCAACTGCGCGATCTGCCAGTTCCTGCGTGATCTGCGGGAATTGGGCATGTACACGGCAGAGATGCGATTTGCGGTTAAAAAATGCCGTCTTCTCAAATGGAAAACGAATGACTCCCGGATTGCCAAATCCCGCTCCCAGTTCCAAAATCAAAGTCTCGCGGTTCAAAGTGTGCGTCAGCCACTGCGTATAGCGATTCCACTGTGGCAGGTATCCCTCCTCAATATAAGGATTTGCCTCGACTGTATTTCCGGTCAGCGGTGCTCCGCAGTGTGGACAGATATCATTCGGGACCTCGCCCGGCTCCCAGATGTCCTTCGTACAACCGGCGGAACACTGTCTCCACGTCTCATTTCCACAAGGAGCTACAATCCTCTGCCATCTGGTATCTTCCGGACGCTTCTTGGATGGAAACAGACGTTCCATCACCGCAAGTGTCTCTGCATTCTCCGACGGACAGGAAACTGCCTCTTCCTCTTTATCCGTTGAAATCACTTTCTCTGCCTTGCTTCCAAGCGAAGTCTCATAGATCAGCGCATCCGTTGCAAGCGTCACAATAAAATAGTCTTTATTTTTAAGCATCTGATACAGCTTCTCGTATGCTCTCACCAGCTCTTCCCGGCGTTCTTTTGCATCCTCGCCCTGACGATTCCACTTCCACTCCTCGCCAAGTCCGACTAACACTTTTTCTGCCCCCGCAAGCTGTTCCTGAATTTCATCTATCTTCATTGTGCTTTTCTCTCCACTTTCATTTATGTTATTTTTTATTGATTCTATGTTCTCTGCCATCTTATCGTGTTGTCCTTCCTTATGTCCGAGTCTTATTTTATCACAGGCTTTTCTCTCTTGCAAACTGAGAACAAACATTAAGACGTTTACAACGCAAAAGGGGAGACAGGCTCCGACGGCGAGAAAGATCCTCGCAAACCCGTTGGAAACGCCGGTGCTTAGACCGCGTATTTTGCGGTCTTACGCACCGTTGCGTTGGAACTCGGAGCGCAAGCGTGTTTGCGGGACTTTTCTCGCTGGAGGAGCCGAAAAAGCACAAAAAAATCATTAGAGAAAACATCAAAGAACATCAAAGCCCAAAAGCAATGAACATCTCTGCACACATCCTATCGCTCTAACCCCCACTTTCACGCACTCCCTATTGCAAACTTTTTCTCACTATGATACGATGTCCTTGTATCCTGACGCCAAAAAACTATGAAACTATTTTGAGGAGAAAGGTTCACCTATTTTATTTTCTATTCAAAATTCACATTCTGTAACTATGATCTTTGATATTTTTGTGCTTCCATTCAACGAATATCAGCAAATAACTTTGACTTGAATTCTGCGAATCTGGATTCACACTACCAATCCACAAATCGTTACAGTCTTTTTTGCGTCCTGGATTCTAAAATTGTTTCTGTTCACGCGCACATGCCCCGTAGTGTGAACAGTAGCCTAAAAACATCTTTATATGCCAGGAGGACTCTGTCGCACATGAAAACACCAGAATCAAAACTGCACACAGAACATGCTCCGTCTCCTGCTGAGGAAACACGGATCGCCGTCATTGGAATCGTTGTGGAAAATTCAGATTCCGTTGAAGCGCTCAACGACATTCTGCATGAGTATCGTGCTTTCATCATCGGACGCATGGGAATTCCCTATCGTCAAAAGCAGTTGAGCATCATCAGTATCGCGATCGATGCCCCCCAACCGGTGATCTCCGCACTGTCGGGAAAAATCGGAAAACTGCCCGGAGTTAGCTCTAAGACGGCCTATTCGGGGGTCAAATCATGAAGAACTCATTGAACATGAACATCTCAAAGGATTTAAAAACCTCGAATACCAAAAATTTAATGCTTCTCGCCGAGACACTCGTCCAGCAACACGATCTTCCCGATGAGGATCTCCGTCTCCTGATTGACGGACGAAACGAGGACGATGGGCGCATCCGCGCATTTTTAAAGAAGGAGGCATCCGAGTGCTGTGCCCGTTACTATCATGAGGAAGTCTTTCTGCGCGGACTGATTGAGTTTACCAACTACTGCAAAAATGACTGCTTCTACTGCGGAATTCGCCGTAGCAATCCACATGCTGACCGCTACCGCCTGAGTTTCGACGAGATTCTCTCCTGTTGCCGTCAGGGATATGATCTCGGTTTCCGCACCTTTGTACTTCAGGGCGGAGAAGATCCCTATTTCACAGACGAGCGAATGGAGAAAATCGTCTCCACAATCCATGCCGAATACCCGGACTGTGCGATCACACTGTCTCTCGGAGAGCGAAGCGAGGAGAGCTATCAGCGACTGTTTGATGCCGGCGCTGACCGCTACCTGCTCCGCCATGAAACTGCCTCGAAGTCTCACTACGAGAAGCTCCATCCTGAGCAGATGAGTTTTGACAACCGCATGAAATGTCTCGAGACGCTCCGCCGGATCGGTTACCAGACCGGCTGTGGCTTCATGGTCGGATCTCCGTATCAGACAACCGCGGATCTCGTGAAGGATCTGCGCTTTCTCAAGACGTTTCAGCCCCATATGGTCGGCATCGGTCCGTTTCTTCCACAGAAAGATACGCCGTTCGGAGAGATGTCCGCCGGAAGCGTTGAGCTGACGCTGTTTCTCCTCTCCGTGATCCGTCTCCTGCTTCCGAAAGTGCTTCTCCCTGCGACGACAGCACTCGGAACTGCACAGTCAGATGGACGCGAGGAAGGTCTTCGCTCCGGCGCAAACGTCATCATGCCGAATCTCTCACCAGTCGGAGTTCGCAAAAAATATGCGCTCTACGACAACAAGATCTGCACCGGTGAGGAGGCTGCCGAATGTCGTGGCTGTCTCGAGCGCCGTGTCACAAGTGCGGGATTTCACATTGTGTCCTCACGCGGAGACAGTCTAATCGGAGTCGAGTAAAAGATTCCTATCAAAAAAATAAAATTACGAAAATGCTCTGACAGGAAAGCCGGATTTCTGACTTTGAAAATTTTTAGCCCCCAAAAAACGCTGAAAAATATCGTGTTCGATCAGGGAAAAGTAGAGATCTCGCTGACCTGCAAGAAAGGAAAACATTATGTACGCATACAACCCAAAATCTCTGAAAGCAGAGGAATTCATCAACCATCAGGAAATTCTTGACACGCTCGCATACGCAGAAGCCAACAAGGACAATCTCGAGCTGATTGACCAGATCATCGAGAAGGCAAAGCTCTGCAAGGGTCTGACTCACCGCGAGGCTTCCGTTCTTCTCGCCTGCGAAAATCAGGAAAAAATTGAGGAACTCTACACGCTCGCAGAAGAGCTGAAAAAGAAATTCTACGGCAACCGCATTGTCATGTTCGCCCCGCTCTACCTCTCCAACTACTGCGTCAACGGCTGTGTTTACTGCCCTTACCACAGCAAGAACCGCCATATCGCGCGCAAGAAACTGACACAGGAGGAGGTTGCCGCTGAGGTCACTGCGCTTCAGGATATGGGACATAAGCGTCTCGCAATCGAGGCCGGCGAAGATCCGCTCCACAACCCGATCGAGTACATTCTTGAGTGCATCAACACAATCTACTCCATCAAGCACAAGAACGGCGCAATCCGCAGAGTCAACGTCAACATTGCAGCTACAACCGTGGAGAATTACAGAAAACTCAAGGAAGCAGGAATCGGCACTTACATTCTGTTCCAGGAGACCTATCACAAAGAGAGCTATGAGGCACTTCACCCGACTGGTCCGAAACACGACTACTGCTACCACACAGAGGCGATGGATCGTGCGATGGAAGGTGGCATCGATGATGTCGGTCTCGGTGTTCTCTTCGGTCTGGAACTGTACAAGTATGAGTTTGCCGGTCTTCTGATGCACGCAGAACACCTCGAGGCCGTTCACGGTGTCGGTCCACACACAATCAGTGTTCCGCGAATCAAGCATGCCGATGACATCGATCCGAACGCATTTGACAATGGAATCAGTGATGAGATCTTCGCAAAGCTCTGTGCTCTGATCCGCGTTGCCGTTCCTTATACAGGCATGATCATCTCCACGAGAGAGAGCCAGAAAGTCCGCGAGAAAGTTATCCGCCTCGGCGTCTCTCAGATCAGTGGTGGTTCCCGCACCTCTGTCGGCGGTTATCAGGAGGAAGTTCGCCCAACCGACACCGAACAGTTCGATGTATCCGATCAGAGAACACTCGATGAGGTTGTGAAATGGCTGATGGAGCTTGGCTATATTCCGTCGTTCTGTACTGCCTGCTACCGCGAGGGACGCACCGGCGACCGCTTCATGAGTCTGTGTAAGAGCGGACAGATCCAGAACTGCTGTCACCCGAACGCACTGATGACGCTGAAAGAGTATCTGATGGACTATGCATCCGAGGACACGAAAAAGATCGGTGAGGCACTGATTCAGGCAGAACTTTCAAATATTCCAAAGGAGAAGGTTCGCGAGATCTGTGCTGACCACTTAAAGAAGATCGAAGAGGGAATCCGCGATTTCCGTTTCTAAATGCACAACGCGCAAACATCCCCACCGCAAAATAGCTATACCGGTGGGGATATCCGCTTTCGTCATTTTATCATTTCGATTTATGATTCGATTTATGAGAGGAATCTATTATGGGATTGAATGCAACTCCATCCGCTGAGCGGATTCATATCGGATTTTTCGGGCGACGAAATGCCGGAAAATCCAGTATTGTCAACGCGATCACCGGTCAGCAAATGTCTGTCGTCTCCGATACAAAGGGAACGACAACCGACCCGGTAACGAAATCTATGGAACTCCTCCCACTCGGTCCGGTTGTGATTATTGACACACCCGGATTCGACGATGAGGGAAGTCTGGGAGAACAGCGCATCAAACGCACCCGGCAGATCTTAAACCGCGCCGACTGTGCGGTTCTCATCGTGGACGGCACGGAAGGACTTGGCACTGCCGATCTGGAACTTCTCAATCTGTTTAAAGAGAAAGAGATTCCATTTCTCATTGTTTTTAATAAATGTGATCTTCCTGCATTTCAGGAACCTCAGAGCCTCGATTTCTCTGCAACTATTACGAATCTTTCAGGGAACGGGATTTCCGGCACTGCAATTTCTCGCACCGCGATTTCTGACACTACACGTTCCGGTAGCAACCTTTCTAATGCCAACATGCTTTGTGTCAGTGCGCAGAAAAACATCGGCATTCAGGAGTTAAAAGAGCGCATCGCCTCGCTGATTCAAACCGGGAAGCCCGCCCGTGCACTTGTCCGCGATCTGTTGCATCCCGGTGATCTCGTGATTCAGGTCATTCCGATCGATGAGTCTGCGCCAAAGGGACGCCTGATTCTGCCCCAGCAGATGATGATCCGCGAGGTCTTAGAGGCCGGCGCAATCTCTATTGTCTGTCGGGAAACCGAGCTTGAGGAGACGCTTACCCGCTTTCAGACAAGTGAAATCAAACCCTCTATGGTCATCACGGACAGTCAGGCTTTCGGTCTTGTGAGTCGGCTTGTTCCAAACGAGATTCCGCTGACCTCTTACTCGATTCTTATGGCGCGCTACAAGGGATTTTTAGAGACAGCGGTTCGCGGAGTCTCCGCAATCTCCACCTTGAAGGACGGCGATCGGATTCTGATCTCCGAGGGATGCACCCATCACCGTCAGTGCGGGGACATCGGAACCGTCAAGATTCCCGGTTGGCTCCGAGCTTGCACCGGAAAATCGCTTGAGATCGAGACAAGCTCCGGTCTTGGTTTCCCGGAAGACCTGTCAAACTTTAAACTGGTAATTCACTGCGGTGGTTGTATGCTCAATGAGCGTGAGGTTCTCTACCGGCAAAAATCCGCGCTCGATGCCGGAATTCCATTTACGAATTATGGCATCACGATTGCGTTTATGAAAGGAATCTTAAAACGCAGTCTCGGACTCTTCCCGGAGCTTGCAAAACTCGTGCCGTAACATAATACGATACGGTACGATTCTCCACTCATACAAGAAAGCGACAGCCCGACGAACTTTTTTCCGTCAGACTGTCGCTTTTGTTCCTGTTCACGCGCATATGCCTAATAACCCGCTTTTCTTTCTGTTTGTTACTGACGAAGCCCCTTACTGTCAAGCGTATAGCCATCCACGACTGTATCATGCGCCATCGTGCCATCTTCATTCAGGTAATAATATTTTCCCGGCTGATCCATGATCCATCCCGTCTGCATCGCACCTGTCTTATCTGCATAATACCAGTTGTCCTCCCAGACAAACCAACCCGTCGCAAGCATTCCCTTGTCTTCATCGAGATAATAGCGAACTCCATCTACGGTCTGCCAGCCACTCAGGCGATATCCATTTTCGTCAAACAGATACCAGACACCCTGAATCCTCTGCCAACCTTCGGTAAGAAACTCTCCATCTTCGGTCTCATACTTTGTTCCCTCAAGATAGTTGCGCCACTTTCCGCCTGTGATTCCCTGAACCTGATTTTCCTTGAAGTCTGCGGTCGGAGAGGCAACCCAGTCTCCGGCTTTCACATACTGCTGTTCACTGAGTTTCGGAACCGCCCTGACAACAAAGATATAGGTGTGAAGATCCTTCATATAAGGGGAGAAATCATAACTGGTCTCCGTCGTTCGCTTCATCATCACGCACTCCGCGTCCTGAGTCAGCTCATTGAGTTTGGAATCAGTCAGTGTAATCACTCCGCTATCCTCATCATCCGTATCCAGATCAAAATCATCTGCAATATAGAGCTTAACCTGATACTCGTGCGCCTTGCTGACAGAATTCCATCTTCCAACCGTATCGGTCTCCCACCACGCATGCTTGGATGTGGAGAGATAAACGGTCTCAACTGCCTTATCCGACGCATATGCATGCATAACCGGCAGGATGCTCGCCCCTGCCGTCCCCGCAAGCACGATTCCGCACAGGCACACTCTCGCAAGCGTTCGTCTCACTGCCCTCCATGCTCCCGAATGATTTCCATCTTGTCTCTGACTATTCTCTCCCCGACTGTTCGCTCTTCGCTTCATTCCGTTTCCTTTCTGATCAAATGGACTTTTCGCGTTTAAAGCGTAAATACATTCCATGAGTTATCCAATATATTTAATATAACAGAAAAATTTGAAAATCCTGTGAATCCACCCGGTATCCCATCAGGAAATCTCAGAAAAAAGTAACCGGGAGGAAATTCAACAAGCCCCTCCCGGTCATTCAGTCATTCAGTCATTCAGTCATTCAGTCATTCAGTCATTCAGTCATTCAGTCATTCAGTCATTCAGTCAACGATTCTATTCTCTGATTCTGCCTTGGTCAATCTGGTATCTAGTGTACCCAGACACCATTCTGATCTACATAAAAGCTATCCACATAGGTGTTCTCTGCTCTTGCACCGCTGTCCGGATAGAAGTAGTACCAGTTTCCATCCACCTGCGTCCAGCCAGTCGCTCTCGCACCGTCCGCACCTAGGTAGCAAGCCTTGCCATTCACAGTCCACCAGCGTCCCTTCACCAGGGCCCCCTGGTACTGATCCGGTGTCGTATTCAAGTAATACCAACGTCCGCCCCACTGAATCCATCCTGTCAGCATTGCTCCGCTGTCCGACAGGTAGTAGGTCTGACCATTGATCGTCTGCCATCCCGTGAGCATCTGTCCACTGCTATTGAACAGATACCAGCTTCCGCCAATCGCGCTCCAGCCATTCTTCTGGTAGCTTCCGTCCGGATAGTAGAAATACCAGCTTCCGCCAGACTGTCTCCAGCCGACATTCGTATTTCCACCCGGAGTATTCGAAGTTCCCGGACCTCCAGCGGTGATCGTGGAGCTACTGCTCTCCTGACCGCTTCCATCCGATACATCTTCCTCTGCGAGATAGAGCTCATCGGACTCTACCCAGTCACTCTTGTCTCCGTAATCTTTTTCCTTTGTCGTCTTTGCGATCGTGCGAACACGGAAGGTGTAGGTTCCCTTCTTCGTCATATACGGGTAGAAGTTGAAGGAGCGATTATTCGTCTCCGTCGAATACACCTTGGAGGAACCTCTGCGAAGCTCCACCTCATAGCGTCCGGTTCCGCCGTCCTCCGGCTCATCCCAGCGCGCAGTTCCCTTGCTGTTGTCCTTCCAGTAAGCATTGTCCGGTGCGGAGAACGTTCCCTCCACCGCACGAACCTTGACCTTGACAATCAGATCGCCTCCGCTCTTGCTTGCACTCACAAAATCTGCTTTGCGGATGCTGACATTGCTAGAACGGTAAGTACCCTTAAACTGGTACTGATCTCCGCCAACAGAATTCGGTCTCAATGTCAACTTCATCTGAGGCTGTTGTCCAACTTCCATCACCTTGCTCGTCGATGTCGTCCACTCAGCATCCACGATCGAATAGGTATCCGATGTATTGCTGACTACAATCTCTCCGTCTCCTGCACTTGTGCTTTCTCCAGAATTGTTGTAAGAAATCGATGGCAGAGTATCTCCCGGCTTCAGCTTGGAATCCACCCTCAGCGTCACCTTCGTCACTGCCTTATCCGCCGCATATGCAACCGTCATTCCGACATTCGCCACTGCTCCGACGGTTCCAGTGACTCCCGCCACACCGATCATCGCACTCATGCACAACGCTCGCAAATTATTCTTTCTCATTGTCAACCCCCACTTTCCTGTTATCAAAATGAAATTCTCTCATTTCCCTCACAAATTTTTATGAAATTCCCGAAATCATCAAAATTTCTTTGCAATCCCTTAAGCTCTTTTTTTCTTTCATAAGAGTCTTTTGATTGTACTTTTATTATAGTGGAAGAAAATTGTATAGTCAACTTACGATATCCTTACCCTTTTCCGACGAGAACCTGTCATAAAACAAAAAAAGGAAGAAGCTCTCATCGAACTTCTTCCTTTCGGATCAGAAAATCCCTAGGGATTTCTTATTTGGTGTAAATGGTGATCTGGCCAGATGCCGGCAGTACGAAGTACAGGATATCACCAACACGACGTACACTCAGAACCTGAGTAGTACCGTTGTTGTTTACGAATACAACGCTTACCTGAGCATCAGCTCTCAGACCAGCACATACATATCCGTACTCGGTGTTTCTCTGAACCTCTACATTGCTGGTAGCATCGGTCATAAATACGCTCTCAGTAATACCAGTGGACTGGAATCCCTGTGCCTTTACCGTAGCAGTTGCAGCATCGGTAGAAGTACCAGCCGTTACTGCCTGACGCAGAGTGCTCAGCTCAGCACTAACATCTGCAGTATTAACCTCAGAACCGCTCAGAACCTTAACGTTCGTTGCAACACCAGTTGTATCCTCTACGGTTACGGTTGCATTTCCTGCATAGGTAATCTTGGAACCGCTCTCAGTCGTTACATCAGAAACAGAACCTGTGGTTACGCTCTCTCCTGTTGCAGTTGTCTGGGTGCTTGTTGCCGTAGCACTTACAGTCTCTCCATTTCCAGCTGTGATAACATTGGAACCCTGAGATACCGTGCTATCGGTTGTGGTTGTAGTAGTTGTGGTTGTGGTATTTGTTACAGTACCATTACCCTGAGTTACACTACCAGTACTGCTTGTACCGCCGGAAAACGTATTATCCGTGGTAGAAGTAGTGTCACTGTTATCTCTGTCCGTAACTATAGAACCTGCTGCAAATGCAACTGCCGGTACCATTGCCAGAGCCATCACAACTGCTGCTAATTTCAGACCTCTCTTTTTCATTGTCTCCACCTTCCTTCCCATAAACAAATGGGATATTTATTTTCAATAACAGACCGCAAGCGGACTGATTATTGCTTGTCTAGTTTTATTCAAGTCGACGCTCACGGAGACTTGGCGCGTGATTCTGGTCAGCTCTGCTGACATCTTCCAATCAGAATCACTGCGCATTCTCGCGGAGCGTATAACTCAGAGTGGGTCATCCACTCTGAGTTATACTTCCCTGTAAAACATCTGCAAAAGAATCGGAATCATCTGCTGGATGTTTGCATGGAATTCATCGTAAGTATCTGTCGCTGTGCCGACACCCGGAATCATTCGGAAATTGTCATCTCCAAGACTTCCACTGCCAAGCACATCGATCGCAATCTTCATGTACTCATCCTTCGGCATATCCGTCTGCATATAGTCCTGAATCATATCAAACATGTTCGTCACAATCTGACTGTCCTCTTTTGACTTCTGCTTGACTGCCTTGAAAAACTGCTCCATATATTCCTTGTGCTGGTTCATACGAAACAGTGCGGAATTGTCTCGCTCGATATCACGATAACGGATAAAGGCTTCTGCCTGATCTCCGTGAAGCGTGACCTGAGCTCCCTTGACAAATGCCGGATCGCGTTTCTCCATGCCATCTGTCGGAATCGTGACGGTGACACCGCCGACTGCGTCATTCAGCTTGGAAAGCACCACGATATCCACCGCCATATAGCGGTCAATCGGAATCCCCTGAAGAAGATTCGTCACAGCTCGCTTTGCAAGATCACAGCTGAGTTTCTCACCATCGCCATATCCATATGCAGTATTCAGATGGTCCACTCTCGTTCCAAGTTCCTGATTGTTCTTGTCCGTGATCACAATCCTTGTCATCGTGTCTCGCGGAATCATCAAAATCTTGATCTGATTGCGAACCGTATCCTGAGCGATCAGGTAAATACCATCACTCTGTCCTGCTTCTCCCGGCTCTCGTGTTCCGACCATATCGTCGGTACGGTCGATACCGAGACAGAGAATCGTGTGAATGTAGGTATTTCTGCGGTAGGTCTTTCCATTCCAGGTCACCGTGTCCTGACTGAGATCAACGAGATAGTCTCCCATCTCTGCCTCCTCAGAATTCGCAGAACCAGAATCAGTACCCGGAACTCCCGAAGCGTCTGTCGATGAACTTGCTCCATTTTCCAGATTTCCCGTATTTCCATCATTCGATGAATTCAGAGAACCGGAAGTGGAATTTCCATCACTGCCCTGCTGTTGACTCATCTGAGTCTGATTGGCGCGATTCATCGCGATCATCTCCTCAGTTGCCCGCCTCTGCCGATACAGTCCAACGCTATACCAGACAAATACGGTAATTCCCACCATGCAGATTCCGATCAGCGCGTTTCTCAATGCCTCTCTGTTTTTCTTTAACCAATCCATGATTTTCCCTTCCGTAAATGCCGGTTTTCATCCCCTGTATCTCCATTGTTTCTGCACATATTAGCAACCAGGATAAAGATACATCCTCGATCTGCAATGCAAGAAAAACAAGGCAAAGGTTAGCATTAGTCTATCACTTTTCTCGACAAAATCCAATACTATTTTTCCTTTTTTCTTCTATTTTGGAAGAAAGGTTCTATACTGAATGTTGGGGTGTGTTGAAAAACATACTTCCAACATTCTTTTTGTTGTAATAAAATACATCTATAAGAAGCCTCCCAAATCATTTTACCGACCAAAGTTTAATGCTACGGAGGTGACCCCTTATAGAT
>NZ_JBNMIQ010000022.1:0-53185 GCF_050873365.1 Brotaphodocola sp.
AAATGCAACGTAGTTGCGTAAAATAGTACCACCTACTGAATCAATATCTTTTTTGATGATATTTTCACCAAGGGGCAAGTTTGCCCTTTTCTTAGAAAAAATATTTTTTCTTTTATCTATTGACATTTATTAGCTGGACTTCTGATTCAGATTGTAAAAGTTTGTCAGATAAACCTGTTTAGCGAGATTGGAGGATTCGCCGAACCGCATGTGTTCATAGGCAGTTGTGGCGGTTTCCTGATCCGGGAAAAGACCAAAGACGGTTGGACCGCTTCCGCTCATCAGAGATCCGATGGCACCGTAGCGGAGCATCGTGTCCTTGATCTCCTGAATGATCGGATATTCCTTGATCGTGACGGTCTCGAGGATGTTTCCGAGATTTTCCGCGATTCCGGAAATCTGACCGTCGCGGATCGCGGTGAGAATGCCGTCAATGTTCGGGTGATCAGCCGGGGAGAGCTGATCGAGGTGCAGGTTCTCGTAGACAAATTTGGTGGATACGTTGATCGATGGTTTGGCGATCAGAACCGGACACTGGGGAACCGGCGGGAGAGGAGTCAGGATTTCTCCGATTCCCTCGGAAAGCGCCGTTCCGCGCATCAGACAGTAGGGAACATCTGCGCCGATTTTGACACCGCGTTCCATCAGCTCTTCCATCGAGAGTCCGAGCCGGAAGATCCGGTTGACTCCGAACAGAACGGCGGCTGCGTCACTGCTTCCGCCCGCCATTCCCGCTGCGACAGGAATAAACTTCTTTAAGCGGATCGAGAGTCCCTCTTTGATGTCGAATTCATCCATGAGGAGCTTGGCAGCCCGGTATACCAGATTGTTTTCGTTTGTGGGGAGATAATAGAGGTTACATTCCACCGAAATGCCCGGTTCGGGCTTCGGCTCAAGATCGAGACGGTCAAAGATGCCGACGGTCTGCATGATCATGCGAACCTCATGGTATCCATCTTCCCGGCGTTTCAGGACATCAAGTCCCAGATTGATTTTTCCATATGCTTTCAGAGCAAGATGTCTGGCCATAAATTCCTCCTTAGAAGGTTGAACAGACAGGTTTTGATGTGGGTCTGTCTGGACATTATTTTGCATCGTATCATCGTGTTCTGTCTGGTCACTGTTTGCAGGATTTCGTGAATATTGTGGGGGTGCTCCCAGTGACGCCTTCGGTCCATGCCCGCAATGATACGGGTCACATATTTCTTGTATACAGTATATTATAAAATGGAGCGCACAAATGTGCAAGTGATTTTGTCGCGGTTTTAACGAAAGTTTTGCATGTTTTTATGCCGTAAGCGCTTTCATTTTTGCAGGAGGAAACTGGTGTTTCGCTGGGTACAAAATAAGAGAGAAAATGGAAGACAAGAAATGGAAAGAACTTCCTGTGTGTGCAGGAGATAACACAGAGTGGATGCGCAGTGATTCGGATAAGAGGATGTTAAGAGCTGACCAGAATCATGCGCCAAGTCTTCGAGGATGTCGACTTGGAATAAGAATGAAATTGTGAAATTTTCTTTACTTTTTCTTGAAAAACCTGTTCAAATGAAAGACGATCGTATATAATACAACGTATTGCCGTTCCTGCTGTAAAGATATCGGATGGGAAATATCGGATGATTTGGGAGCGGATTTCTCGAGAATACAACGTTTTGATGAAGGACAGGATGATGACAGCATGTGAGATAACAAAAAACGGGATCGAGAAATGAGTGAACTAAAAGGTTAAAATGTCATGGAACGTGAATAAACGGTCACGAAAAAAATCAGGAGGAAATGAATTATGAAAAAAAGAACACTGACTTCCCTTCTTCTGGCTACTGCCTGCGTACTTCTGCTGGGTGGTTGTACAAAGAGCAACATTGTGCGTCAGGATGAGGCTGCTTCTGACGGAGCTCCGGACTTTAATATGTATATGAACATCGAGATCGATGAGGATCAGCTTCACGACGATGTGAATGACGTGATTCTCGAGGAGGATGACTACCCGATGGCATCACAGGTAGATTTCGCCCTTCATCTTGATCAGGAGTACATCGATGTTGAGGTCGTTGTGAAGGATGGAACGAGCGGAGCAGATGCAGCAGAGTACGCAAGCGATGCGCTCAAGTGCATCAACGATCAGGTTGCCGTACAGGATTTCTCCTACGGTGAGTCTGGAGATGACACTTTTGGCGGTCTGTATCAGGACAATGAGGTAAATTTAAAGATTTATCAGGAGTCTGAGTATCCGGACGGAAAGCCGATGTATGAGACGACGATTCCGAAAGATACCTATATGACGTTCGATGTAGCGGACTGAGAAAAAAATTAGGCGATAAAAAGAGACGAAGTAACTGTGAAGATACAAAACAGTTGTTGACGAAGGAAGATAGGACATGCTTTGAGTGAGGAGGCTGTCGCAAGGCGGACTGAGAGACAGTTCCAGCGTTTGCGACAGCCTGTTTTTCGTTTTACAGGAAATTGCTCGTTTTTTAATAAAAAATTTGAAGGGGGATTTTATGGGGAAGATTGCACTTCTGGTCTCGAGAGAGGAGATGCTTCATCAGGCGCACAACATTTTGCAGGAGAAGAGACTTGAGATTCAGGAAATGCGCGTGATTCGGACGGAGAATGCGGTGACCGAGGCGAGACGTTCGATTGCGGATGGGGCTTCGATCATCATTGCGCGTGGACTTCAGGCGTCGCTGATCAAGCAGTACACAGATATTCCGGTTGTCGAGATTGTGCTGACCGCACAGGAGATGGCGCTCCTTGTGATGAAGGCAAAACAGATCGTCAAAAAGCCGAGACCGGTGATTGCGGTTGTGGGATTTCAGAACATGTTCTGTGATATGTCCTACTTTGATGAACTCTACGGGATTGAGCTGAGGACGTATTTTGCAAGGCAGGGAGCGGGGCTTCCGGGGGCGGTGCGCTCAGCGATGGAGGATCAGGCAGATCTGATCATCGGGGGAGATACGGCGGTCACACTTGCGACGCAGGCGGGAGTTCCGTCGCTGTTTCTCTCGATGACGGAGGACTCAATGCGTCAGGCATTCTCGATGGCGGAGAGCATGGACTACGCGATGAGCGTGGAAAAGAAGACCGCCGCCCAGATCGAGACGATCTCAGATTACTCATTCAGCGGAATTATGAGAATGGATGCAGACGGGCTTGTCACGGCAGTAAATCCGGTGATGGAAGATCTGTTCGGAAAATCTCAGGAGAAACTCTGTGGTCAAAATGTTCGGACACTTGTTCCCTCGATCGGGGAGGAAGCACTCAGAAAAGTGCTCGGTGAGGGCAAAGATTATTCGCTGACGATGGAGATCGGTCATGTTCCGCTCTATGTTCTTCTTGCACCTGTACTCTATGAGAGTCGGGTGGATGGTGCAATCATGAGTTGTCACCGTGTGAGAAGGAGCGTACAGGTTCCGCCAAAGAGCAGTGGCAGTGACAAGGAGAGGGGACAAAAAGGACTTCCTCCACTCGTTCGCTTTAACGATATTCTTCAGGAATCGCCTGCAATGCAGGAATGCATCCGTCTGGCTGGGCTTTATGCGCTCTCGGAGCATCCGGTTGTGCTTTCTGGGGAGCCGGGAACAGAGAAACGCATGATTGCGGAGAGCATTCACAACAGTGGAAGCCGGAGTCGGGGACCATTTCTCGATGTGCCGTGTGAGGGACTGACCGGAGAGGAACAGAGAAATATGATTTTCGGTGAGAGGGGAGCGGTGCTTCAGGCGCAGGGCGGAACCCTGCTCCTTCGTGATCTCGAGTATCTGACCTCTGCAAATCAGTATCGCCTTTACCAGCTGATCCGGTTTCGTGTCTGCTATGGCGCGGATATCGCCTCGCTCAGAAAAGTCAGCGTGCGCGTGATGGCGACAGTCGGGGAACCGTTGGCTCTTCTTGCGGATCAGGGGAGAATCAGCCGGGATCTCTATTATCTGCTCTCGGGGTTAGAGCTTGCGGTTCCGCCACTCAGAGAGCGACCGGAAGATTTGAGTGAGAAACTCGAGGAGACACTTCAGGACTGCTGTGACCGCTATTCGCGCTACCATGTGCTGACAGCCGGGGCAAAACAGCTTTTGATTCACTATCCGTGGCGCGGAAATCTGTTCCAGATCGAGAGCTTTTTTGAGCGCCTGATTCTGACGGCGGATCGCAGAAGTCTCGATGAAAATGTGGTCAGAGCGCTCTTAAATGAACTCTATCCCGAAAATACGCACCGAAAAGTCTGGGGAGGAGTACAGGGTGATCCGGATCTGGGCGAGGCTGTGAGACAGAGATTTGATCAGAGCTGGGAACAGAATTCGAGTATGCGTGTAGGACAAAGTATAGGACAAAATATAGGGCGAAATATAGGACAAGGTGCGGGACAAGGGGGAAGACGAGGCGCAGAACAAGGCTTTGCGTGGAATTCTAAGAAGGAACCTGCCCCGCTTTCCGAGCGCGCACAGGTGATCCTTGACACGTTGAAAAAGTATGGAGGAAACCGGGAACAGACGGCAAAAGAACTGAAAGTCAGCAAGAGTACGCTGTGGAGACTCATGAAGAAGTACAACATTAACTGGTAGACAGGGAGGTCAGGGAAAACGATATGATGGAAAACAACAGCGAAAATCACAACAAGAATCATAACAAGAATCACAGTGAGATTGAGAGGAAAAAGGGAAGAGAAATGTCGATGGAAGGATTGGTGGAGACGGAGAATGGACAGTTTTCCACGATTCAGGAGGCACTTGATGATCTGGAGCGTCATCCTGACACCGTGCGTCGGATTCTCGTTCATCCGGGAGTCTATGAGGATCAGGTGACGGTGCGAGTTCCCGGTGTCACGATCTGCGGAGAGAGTCGTGAGATGACCGAGCAGACTGTGATTACCTATGCGCTCGGTGCGAGAACGATTCTTGAGGATGGAAAGAAGAGAGGAACGTTTCGGACGTACACGATGTTTGTCGACGCTCCGGATGTGACGCTGGAAAACCTGACGATCGAGAATGGGGCCGGCCCGGGAACCGAGGTCGGACAGGCGATTGCGCTCTATGCGGACGGCGATCGGCTCTGTGTGAGAGGGTGCCGACTGCTCGGGTGGCAGGATACGCTGTTTACGGCTCCGCTTCCGCCAAAGGAGATTGAGAAGGATGGTTTTATCGGTCCGAAGCAGTTTGCACCGAGAATGAAGACGCGCCAGTATTATGAGGACTGCTATATTGAGGGTGAGGTTGATTTTATCTTTGGAGGCGCAATGGCATGGTTTGAGAACTGCACGCTGTTTTCCAAGAATGTTGACCGCGAGATCAAAGGATATGTGACTGCTCCGTCCACGCCGGAGGGCCAGAGGTTCGGCTATGTGATGAGTCATTGCCGGTTTGAGAGCAACTGCCCGCAAGAAACAGTTTATCTCGGTCGCCCGTGGAGAGAGTGGGCGAAGGTTGTTCTTCTAAACTGCGAGATCGGAGCCCACATCTGTGCGGAGGGGTGGAATGACTGGGGCAAAGAGCTCGCGCACGAGACTTCGTTTTTTGCAGAGTATGGATGTCAGGGGGAGGGTGCAGATCTTAGTAACCGTCCCGACTGGACGCACCGGCTGACGAAAGCTCAGGCGGAGGAGTACACCGTAGCAAAGATGTTTGACGGAAGTGAGATCGCAGGTTTTAAGAGCTGGAATCCGATTAAAACGACCGAAACGACCAAAAACAAATAAAATATTAAAGAAACAAAACATTGTGAAGATATGGGGATGGAACCGTTACTGGGCACGTGCGCGTGAACAGTAATATGGAACCGTTAAAAATCTGGTAAAAATCAGAGGAATTCCCCCGAAAATGAGAATGGAAATGAAATGATTCTCAATAAAAATGAAATAAAACGAAATAAAATAAAATGAAATGAAAAAGACAAGGCAAGAAAATGAAACCTTGTCTTTTTTGTACAGAAAATCAACTTGAATTTGGTGAAACAGCCGATTGCGAACCGCAAAAAAATTTCTTATAATCAGGTCAGAGTTAAGGAAAGAGATTCCTTGACAGACCAAATAAGAAGTAACAACCAAACTTATCATATATTAAGAAAGTGAGGAAATTGAAATGAAAATTGGATTTATTGGACTTGGTATCATGGGAAGACCGATGGCAAAGAACCTGGTAAAAGCAGGTCACGAGCTGGTCGTTTTCGATTTTAATAAAGAGGCAGTAGCAGATCTGGTATCCTGCGGTGCAAAGGCAGCAGAGAGCGGTAAGGAAGTAGCTTCCCAGGTAGAGGTAGTTATCACCATGGTTCCGAACTCCCCGCACGTAAGAGCAGCAGTTCTGGGCAAGGATGGCGTTGCTGAGGGTGCTAAGCCGGGTCTGGTTCTGATCGACATGAGCTCCATCGATCCTACCGAGAGCAAGAAGATCGGTGAGGAGTGCGCAAAGTACGGCATCGAGATGCTGGATGCTCCGGTATCCGGTGGTGAGCCGAAGGCAATCGACGGAACCCTGTCTGTTATGGTAGGTGGTAAGAAGGATCTGTTCGACAAGTACTATGACATGCTGATGGTAATGGCTGGTTCTGTTGTATACGTTGGCGATCTTGGTTCTGGTAACGTTGCAAAGCTGGCTAACCAGATGGTAGTTGCAATCAACATTGCAGCAGTTGCAGAGGCTCTGACCTTCGCTAAGAAGGCTGGCACCGATCCGGAGCTGGTTTACAAGGCAATCCGTGGTGGTCTGGCTGGATCTACCGTTATGGATGCAAAGGCACCGATGATGCTCGAGGGCAACTACAAGCCGGGCTTCCGTATTGAGCTTCACATCAAGGATCTGAACAACGCTCTGAATGCAGCACATGCAATCAGCTCCCCGGCTCCGCTGACCGCTCAGATGATGGAGGTTATGCAGTTCCTGAGAGCAGAGGGATGCGACAAGGAAGATCACTCCAGCATCGTAAAGTACTACGAGAAGATCTCTGGTACCAGCGTAGTAAAAGAGAACAAGTAATTAGAAGAATTTAAGATTTATAATAAATTTCTAACAAAGCAGAGGGTGCCAAATGATAACAGGCTGAAAAACAGATAACGTTATCTGGAGGCACCCTTTTTTAAAGGAGAATGGCGATGAATACAGATTTTATTAAGGGTGTAGTAGTTCCGATTCTGACCCCGATTGATGAGAATGAGCTGATCGATGAGAAGAAGATGCGTGAGCAGGTTGATTTCGTAATCAACGGCGGTGTGAGCGGTATCCTTGCATTCGGTAGCAACGGTGAGTTCTATGTGATCGAAGAGGACGAGATGGAGCGTGGCTTAAAGATCATGGTAGATCAGGCAGCCGGTCGTGTTCCGGTATACTTCGGAATCGGTGCAATCAGCACCAAGAAGTGTGTTCGCCTTGCAAAGATGGCAGTTGCAAACGGTGCAGCAGGCATCTCTGTACTTCAGCCGATGTTCTTAAAGCCAACTGAGACTGAGCTGTTTGAGCACTTCAAGACGATCGCAGAGGCAGTTCCGGATACCCCAATGCTTTTGTACAACAACCCGGGACGTGTTGGTTACACGATGTCCGGCAACCTTGTAGAGCGTCTGGCTCACGAGGTTAAGAACATTGTAGGTATGAAGGATACCAGCGGTGATATCACCCAGACTTCTGAGTTCATCCGTCGTACCAGAGACGTAAACTTCAAGGTATTCGGTGGAAAGGATACTCTGCTGTACGCTTCCATGTGCCACGGCGCAGTAGGTGGTGTATGTACCGCAGCAAACTTCATGCCGGAGCTGATCACCGATGTATACAACAAGTACGTTGCAGGTGATCTTCAGGGATCTCTTGAGGCTCAGTTCAAGCTGAATCCGGTACGTCTGTCCATGGATGGCGCCAGCTTCCCGGTTGCAGCAAAGGATATGGCAAACCTGCGCGGAAGAGAGATCGGTGTTCCGTACAAGCCGAACCTGCCGACTCCGGAAGGCCCGGTTCTTGAGAAGATCAAGAAAGAGATGAAGACCGCAGGTCTGATCTAATCCAAAAATCAATCTTATTTGATAGATAGATTTTAGCTCGTTTTTACAGGTACATTTTTTAGAAAAATAGAGAGAAACGGCGAGTGAACCGGCACCGGCGAATGTCCGGTGTCGGTTCTTTTTCGTATATGATATGAGATAAGAGTATAATAGGAGGGCGATTATGAAGTTACTGTTTGCTTCTGATTCTTTTAAGGGGACCCTGTCCTCAGAGCAGATCATTCGTCTCTTGACCGAGACGGCAGAGAAAATTTTCCCGGGATGTGAGACAAGCGGAGTTCCGATCGCAGACGGCGGTGAGGGAACCGTCGATGCAGTCATCGCAGTGACAAAAGGTTCTCTGCGCAAGGTGAAGGTTCACGGACCTCTGATGGAGGAGACCGAGGCTTCTTACGGCGTATTCCACGGCGACAGCGCAATCATCGAGATGGCAAGCGCATCTGGTCTTCCGATGGTTCCGACCGAGAAGCGCAATCCGTTAAACACGACAACCTACGGAACCGGTGAGCTGATCAAGGATGCCTTGGATCAGGGATACCGCAAGCTCTCGATTGCAATCGGCGGAAGTGCAACGAACGATGGTGGAATGGGCGCAATGCGCGCACTTGGAGTTCGATTCCTCGATGCAGATGGCGCAGAACTTTCCGGTTGTGGCGCAGATCTTGAAAAAGTTGCAAAGATTGATATGAGCGGTCTTCATCCGGCTGTCGCAGAGGCGGAGATCACCGTTATGTGCGATGTCAACAACCCACTGACCGGACCGGACGGAGCAACCTACACCTTCGGCAAGCAGAAGGGCGGTACTCCGGAGATTCTTGACCAGCTTGAGGCAGGAATGAAGCACTATGCACAGGTGATGCGCGAGAATGGTATGGATGTCGAGCAGATGGCAGGTGCAGGAGCAGCAGGTGGTCTCGGAGCAGCTCTCTGTGGATACCTTCATGCATCCTTAAAGTCCGGCATTGAGACCGTGCTCGATCTGATTAACTTTGACGGTCTGCTTGAGGGAACCGATCTCGTTGTGACCGGAGAGGGAAGAATCGACTGGCAGTCCGCATTCGGAAAAGTTCCGAGCGGAATCGGTCTGCGCTGCAAGAATCACGGCGTTCCGGCTGTTGCGATTGTCGGCGGTATGGGAGATGGCGCTGAGAAGATTTACGAGTTTGGTGTGGACAGCATTATGTCCACGATCAACGGTGCAATGGACATTGAGGAAGCTCTTGACCGTGCTGAGGAACTGTATCGCGGTGCAGCAGAGCGCACCTTCCGCCTGATTCGTGCAGGAATGGAGATCGGAAAGAAGGCGTAATCCATGGATATTACCGGGCTGTGGACGTTGCAGTGCATGATGTTTCTCATGGTTGCGACGGGTGCGATTCTTAAAAAAATCGGAATCTTAAAAGAAGAGGGAAAGGGAGTGCTCACCGATCTCGTGCTCTACTTTTTCCTCCCTTGCAACATCATTCACTCGTTTCAAATGCAGTTTGACGTGTCGATTCTGCAAAGATTTGCGATTATTCTGGCGATCTCTCTGATTGTACAGGCAGTCTGCTATGGAATGAGCAAGGTATTTTATCGAAACCGTCCGGATGGAGTGCGCCGGGTCATGCGCTACTGCACCCTGGTTTCAAACTCCGGATTCCTGGGACTCCCGATTGCGGAGGGAGTCTTCGGAGCCGAGGGCATGATGTATGCCTCTATCTTCATCATTCCGATGCGTGTGATGATGTGGTCTGCCGGAATCGCGTGCTTTACGGAGAGTCCGGATTTTAAGACGGTTATGAAAAAAATTGCGGTTCATCCGTGTATCATTGCGGTATACATTGGACTTGGACTGCTTCTGCTTCAGCAACCGCTCGGGGCAGTCTACACCTGGATCGTGACTTCTCTCGGTCCGGTTGGACTGATTGTGAAAATCCTGCTTCAGGCACTTCAGAAAGGAGTTAACTCGGCAGGTGGCTGTACGACTGCCTGCACGATGATGTTGATCGGCATGATGCTTGCGGAAGTCAAGCCGAGAGACATGCTGAACAAGGATGCGATGGTGATCACTCTGGTACGCCTTGTGATTCTGCCGTGCCTGGTTCTTGCAGGTTGTCGGATCTTTGGAATCAGCGGAGTCGTTGCCGGTGTCTGCGTGTTGATCGCCGGAATGCCGGCAGGAAGCACAGCTCCGATTCTCGCGTCGAAGTACAACTGTGATTATGTTTTCGGAATGAAGTGCGTCGTCGTCTCGACTCTGCTCTCAATGATTTCGATCCCGCTCTGGTGCATGGCGATGTAGCAAAATCGCATACAAAGAATCGAGAAAATAGATTTTGGGTCAATCATGGATCTTGAGTCGATCTGTGAATAACATTAAGTTGAAATGTAATTTTAAGTAATTTATATAACTCAGAGTAGATGCTTGCGTCGATTTGAAATGAAATAAATCCCGGAATGGACGAGACATAGACGGGTGTGCGAAATCAGCCTTGTGATCAGGTTCGGGCTTCGGTTTATCCGAAAATCCGGGGCTGTCGCAGGGCTGATTTTGCGCTGGAAGCAGTGATTCTGATTAGATTTTGAACAAGTGACAGGAAAAAGAATCAAAGAACGATAAAACGATAACAGGAACAAAAAATGAACAAAGAAAGAATGAGGTGTAAGAGATGAAAAATATGGTAACACTGCCGGATGGAACAAAGGTACCGGCAATCGGACAGGGAACCTGGTTTCTCGGAGAGCATCCGACTCGTTTAAAACAGGAGGAGGAAGCACTTCGTGCGGGTGTCGGAGCTGGAATGACGCTGATTGACACCGCAGAGATGTACGGAAATGGAAAGGCGGAGGAGCTGATCGGAAAGACGCTTCCGGGACTGAAGCGGGAGGATCTCTTTATTATCTCCAAGGTATATCCGCACAATGCAGGACGACGCAACATTTTTAAGAGCTGTATGGCGAGCATGAAGAGAATGGGTGTTGACTATCTTGATCTCTACCTGCTTCACTGGCGCGGTGCGATTCCGCTTGAGGAGACTGTCGCATGCATGGAACAGCTCAAGAAGGAAGGAAAGATCCGCAGATGGGGCGTTTCCAACTTTGATACGGCGGATATGGAGGAGCTCTGGAGCGTTCCGGGCGGAAAGAACTGTGCAGTCAACCAGGTGCTCTACCATGTGGCATCCCGCGGAATCGAGTACGATCTTCTGCCGTGGATGAGAGAGCATCATGTTCCGGTTATGGCATACTGTCCGCTCGCTCAGGGTGGAGATCTGCGCCGTGGTCTCTATGACAGCGCCGTTTTAAATAAGATTGCACAGGCACATGGAGCAACGGTTTCTCAGATTTTACTTGCTTTTGTCATCCGAGGAGGAGATGTGATTGCAATCCCGAGAAGTGGTCATGCAGAGCACACGCTTGAGAATGCAGGTGCAGACCAGATCGTGCTCAGTGCAGAGGAACTGGCAATGATTGATAAGGAGTTCCCGGCCCCGACAAGAAAGGTTTATCTGGACATCGTATAAGGGTATAGGGGCAATACATTCCCTCAAAAACGCGCTCTCGCTCGGATCGACGCGCAGCGGTACATAGGGCTGTCAAGGACACAGCCCAAGTACCGGCGGGTCGATACGGTTTTTTCGAGAACATATTGCCCCTTTTGGCGACGCTTCCACTGAGCTCAAGTTGATGTTTGCGAAAGTCTGGTGTGTAATCTTAGTTTTACTAACACACCTCAAAGAATTATTAAATTTACTTTATTATGAGGATTTTTTATAATGAGGGCAGAAAAAAACTTGCTCAAAACAGAGTGCGTAAGAGATCTAAGGGCATCTGTTGATCGAGGATGTATAGAAGGGTGAATGAAGGAGGCAGTCATGAAAGTAACAGTTGGAGGCACGGTTTCAAAACTTTTGAAAGACACAAAGATTCCGAAGATGTTTCACGCAAAGCAGACATTTCCGCGTGAGGTGATCACGGCTGAGGAGATTCCGGCGGTCGTAAACCGCGAGCTCGGGCAGGAGCAGTTTGCATCTCTGATTCAGCCGGGAATGGAGATTGCAATCACGGCGGGAAGTCGTGGAATCCGAAATGTGGACATTATCACGAAATCAATCGTGGATTTTGTGAAATCGAGAGGGGCAAATCCGTTTGTTGTTCCTGCGATGGGATGCCCGATCAAGTCATCGATGGAAGTCGTGGAGCTTGGCGTGTCGGAGCGCGGAAGAACTGTTTATCTGGACAAGAATGCCTACGAGGCAGACGGAATCATCGTGTCCTGCCGATTGAAACCGCACAATGCATTCCGCGGTCGCTACGAGAGCGGTCCGTGCAAGATGATGACAGTCGGTCTTGGCAAGCAGGCAGGAGCTTCCCTCGTGCACAGTGACGGCATGGATGTGATTGCCCAGAACATTCCGACGATGGCGAAGGTTGTTCTTGAGAAAGCGAAGATTCTTCTCGCAATCCCGTGTATTGAGAATGCCTACGATGAGACCTGCAAGATCGAGGCGATTCTCGCAAAAGACATCATGACGAGAGAGCCGGAACTTTTAAAGTATGCATTTACGAATATGCCGAAACTCATTGTCGGAGAGACCGATGTTCTCGTTGTCGATGAGGTTGGAAAGAATTACAGCGGAACGGGGGTTGACCCAAATATCACCGGAACATTTTCAACCCCGTATGCAACCGGCGGAATTAAGGTTCAGAGAACGTGTTTCCTGAATTTGAGTGAGGCTTCGCACGGAAATGCGCTCGGCTGTGGTCTTGCCTCCGCAATCACAAAGAAGATCTTTGATGAGATGGATATTGAAAAAATGTATCCGAACTGTATCACGAGCACGGTTCTCGCGTCCGCGCGGATTCCATGCGTTGTTGCAAACGACAAAGAGGCAATCCAGATCTGCATCAAAACCTGCAACAAGATCGACAAGGATCATGTGAGAATGGTGCGAATCGCAAACAGCCTGCATATCGGAGAGATCATGCTGTCCGAGTCCTACTATGAGGATGTCAAGGCAGGCAAATATCCGGGTGTGGAGGCTCTCGACGAGCCACAGGAGCTTGTGTTTGATGAAGAGGGCAACCTGACTGACAAGATTCCGGAATAAATGATTCTTTTCTTTGAAGATGTATCAGCCCCGCCTGTTTTCTGGCGGGGCGTAATTTATTGTGTTTTAATATTTGCATTTTAGTATTTTTTTAATTTAGCATTTTTTGACGTATATTTTGATTTTTAATTTCAATCAATTCAGCTTCTTAATCCAGTTTTTCAATCCAGCTTCTCCACCCAATATTCCTGACATAACTCCAGAAATCGCTTCTCCGCGTAACTCAAATAGGCATCTTTTCGACAGCAGATCGTGACTTCCCAGTGCGGGTGCTGGGTCAGGCGGAAATAGACGACATTTTCGAGTGGGACGGCGAAGGTTGCGGGCAGAAGTGCACATCCGACCCCGGCATTTACCATCCGATACTTGCTGACATTACTGCTGGTCGAGAACAGCACTTTCGGCTCAAATTCGGATTCTGTAAACAGTCGCTCCACAAGCGGGTACATCGTGGAAGTCTGGGCAATCAGAATAAAAGGATCTTCCTGAAATTGAGTCAGAGAAATTTCCGGAGCCGTCTTTCGGTCAGGACTTCCGAGCTTTGCAAAGCGGTGGGAGGTGGGAACAGCTAGAAAGATTTCCTCGTCCGCCATATGCAGGTAAGTATTGTTATCTTTTTGATCCGGTGTGAGCGTGATCAGTCCGAGATCGATGTTTCCCTTTGAGATCTGTTTCTGCATCGTGCGGACATTCAGCTCAATCGGCTCGAGAATGACATTCGGGAGTTCGCGGTGAAAAGCGGGATAAATCGCGGTGAACATATCGACCCCGCGCTCCGGGATCAAACCGATTGTGAACTGTCGGTGCGACTGTTCCGCAAGGTCTTGAATCCGGCTATATGCGTCCTTTCGGATATTCAGAATCTCTTTTGCGGAATCGACATAGATCTGTCCCGCCGGTGTGAGTTGCCAGTCGGAGCGGGTGCGGATGAAAAGAGGGGTGCCGAGCTCTTTTTCCAGTTTTTGAAGTTGCTGGTTGAGTGCTGATTGGGTGATGAAGAGCTTTTCACTGGCCCTTGTGATGCTGTGCTCCTCGCTGATTGCAATGATATATTCGATTTGTTTTAAATCCATAGTATGATACCTGCCTCCTGTCGCCGTGATTCACTGTGAGCTGTGATTGAGCTGTGATTGTGTAGTGCCTTGATAGTGCTTTGGTAGTGATTTGACATTGATGAAATCGTGCCCTTTAACGTTAGAAAAACTAACATATAAGTAAGAAACATCAATTTGACTAACATATACTCCATATATATAATAAAACACATAAGAATTCAAGAGAAAAATTATCAAAAAGGGCGAAAAAAGAAGAAGTACAGGAGGAGTGAGAGAGAATGGAACGATTTGATGTCATCGTGATCGGCGCGGGGGTTGTCGGTTCTGCGGTTGCAAGAGAGCTTGCGAGATACCGTTTAAACATCTGTGTGCTTGAAAAAGAGCTCGATGTGGCATGCGGAAACAGCAGTAGAAACACCGGCATGCTTCACGCCGGATTTACCTACAAGCCGGGTTCCTTAAAAGCGGAGTGTGCCGTTGAGGGAAACAAGGAGTTCGATCAGGTCGCAAAAGAGCTTGGCGTGCCGTTTAAGCGCACCGGAAAGCTTGTTGTCGGCTTTACCGAGCACGATCGCGAGAACATCTTAAAGTACAAGGAGATCGGGGAGAAGAACGGTGTCGAGGGCATGCGGATGATCGATAAAGAAGAGATCGAGAAGATCGATCCGAATGCTGGTGGAGAGTTTGCGATGTATGTGCCGTCTTCCGGAATCCTCGATCCGATGGCATACACAATTGCACTTGCCGAGAATGCGTGCATGAACGGTGTGAAGTTCCATTTCGGAGAAAAAGTTGTAAAAATTGACCGTCCAGATTCCGAAGATGGCGATTACCGGATTCACACCGAGGAGAACGAGTATGCGACGAGATGGGTGATTAATTGCGCCGGTATGTATGCGCCGGAGATCTCCGAGATGCTCGGTTATCCGAATTATCCGACGAAGGGCTTCAAGGGCGAGTATTATGTGCTCGACAAGAAAGCCGGAAAGTATCTCTCGATTCCGGTTTATCCGGCTCCGAACGATAAGGGTGGATTTTCCACCCACGCGACTCCGACCGTCGACGGAAATGTGCTCGTCGGCCCGGACTCCTATGTGACGGAGGATCGCGAGGATTACAAGGTCACAAAACCGCATCTTGACGGTCTGTTTGCAGACGGAAGCCGGATGTTCAAGCAGATGAAGCGCGAGTATTTCATTCGCAACTTCGCAGGAATCCGCTGGAAGCGGTACAATCCAGAGACCGGAGAAATCCTCGATTTTCTGCTCGAGTCGGATGACGCTCATCCGCACACGGTCAACCTCGTCGGCATCGAGTCGCCGGGAATCACCTGTGCGCTTCCGCTTGCACGGCGCACAGTCGCCCGGCTTGTCGCAAAAGAAAATCCGCAGAAAAATGAGACGTTCAACCCGGTTCGCCCGGCACCGAAGCGTTTCTACGACATGACGCGCGAGGAGCAGAGGGAGGCAGTCAAAGAGAATCCTCTTTACGGCGAGATCGTTTGCCGTTGTGAGACGGTGACGAAGGCAGAGATCCTTTCCGCGATTCACAATCCTCTCGGCGTTCACACCGTGACCGGAATCAAGAACCGGACGCGTGCGACGATGGGACGCTGTCAGGGCGGTTACTGTGAGACGAGAATCACCGATATGATCGAGGAAGAACTCGGAGTGAAACCGGAAGATGTGCGATATTCAAAGAAAGACTCCTACATGTTTACAGGGAGAGTGAGGGACGCGAAATGAGAAATGTGGATGTAGTGATCATCGGCGGTGGTCCTGCCGGACTCGCAAGTGCCATTGAACTTTACAAAAAAGGAGTAACCGACATTTTGATTTTGGAGCGCGAGAAAAAGCCGGGCGGAATTTTGAGACAGTGTATCCATGACGGCTTTGGACTGACCCGTTTCGGGGAGACGCTCAGCGGACCGGAATATGCGTCCCGATTTGTGCATCAGGCAGAAGAGCTTGGAATTTCGTGCATGACTGACACGACGGTGCTCGAGGTGACAAAGGACAAGAAAGTCTATGCATCCTCCGCAAAAGAAGGTTTTATCGAGATTCAGGCGAAAGCCGTTGTGCTCGCAATGGGATGTAGGGAGAGAACGAGAGGAGCGATCAGCATTCCGGGAACCCGTCCCGCAGGCATCTACACCGCGGGCGTCGCACAGGCGTACATCAACCTCAGAAATGAGATGGTCGGAAAAGAGGTTGTGATCCTCGGTTCCGGAGACATCGGAATGATCATGGCGCGCAGAATGACGCTCGAGGGAGCGCATGTGATCGGAGTCTTCGAGCTTCAGCCGTATGCGAGCGGACTTCCGAGAAACATTGAGCAGTGTTTAAATGACTACCACATTCCGCTGTATTTGAGCCATTCAGTGACCGATATCCGCGGAAAAGACCGCCTCGAGTCGGTTGTGATTTCCGAGATGGACGAGCACTTACAGCCGATTCCGGGAACGGAAAAAGAATATCCGTGTGACACGCTGATCCTTTCAGTTGGACTGATTCCGGAGAATGAGCTGACCTGGGGAGCGGGAGCCAAAGAAGATCCGGGGACAAAGGGCGCGTCGGTTGATGAGAGCTATCAGACGACGGTGTCGGGAATCTTTTCTGCAGGAAATGTGCTTCACGTTCACGATCTCGTCGATTTTGTGTCGATGGAGGCGGAGGCACTTGCAGACTGTGCGGTGCGCTATGTCAGAGAGGGAAGTCTTCCGGAGTGCAAGCTCGCAGTGAAAGGCGATGCGCTTGTCGGTCAGCTCGTACCGGCACGAATCAGCGGAACGAGTGATGTGACGGTTTCCTTCCGTGTGAGAAAACCGCTCAAGGGTTGTACTGTGGAGATCTGTCAGGGTGACAAGGTTGTGAAGAAGCAGAAGTTTCCGAAGGCTCTTCCGGCAGAGATGATTCAGATGAAACTGAAAGCAGAACAGTTGAATGAGCAGGATGATCTGGAGGTGAGAGTGGTATGCTGAGAACATTTACCTGTATCATGTGTCCGCAGGGCTGTGACATCACAGTAGAACTCGAAGGAAATCAGGGAAAGCGGGAAATTTTGAGTGTCAGCGGAAACAAGTGTCCGAAAGGAAAAGCGTATGTGACGCAGGAGATCATCGCTCCGATGCGAAACATTGCAACCTCGGTGCTTGTGACCGGCGGTGAGCTTCCGCTCGCGAGTGTCCGGCTGACAAAGCCGATCCCGAAAGACCGGATTTTTGATGTGATGACAGAGATCCGAAAAGTTCATCTGACTGCTCCGGTTGAGGAAGGCGAGGTTGTGATCTCGAATGTGCTCGGTCTTGAGAGTGATGTGATTCTCACGAGAAGCGTCGACAAAAAAGATTGAGAGCGATTAAAAAAAGTAATTGCGAAAAACTATTGAGGGAAACGATTGAGAGAAATCGAAATCTCCCCAAAATCTGCAAAAACATCTCTGGAAAATGAGAAATAGAGGCGCAGAAAATCAGGACTCATAACATAAAGGCTATGTTAAGATTAAGAAAAGAGATATGGAAAAATGCACAAAAAAGACTCGCAAATCTTCGGATTTCACGGGTCTTTTTTGTGTGTTATGCAAAATAATTTCAAAATCCCCGAAATACTATTCAAAATACTTATAGATCTCTCAAAAGTACGCGTTTTACTTAGAGAGAAAAACTCGCTATAATGACATCGTCAACGAAATGACAATCACAAAATCGTGAATGAAACGATCGTAACCGGTGCGATGTTCAGACAACAAATCAAACGAAAAAGATACAAAAAAAGATACGAGAAAAAAGAAATTTAGCAGAGAAAGAGGAGTTGGGTATGTCACAGGAAACACAGATGCTTCTGGGATTAGTTCTTGGAATTGCAATCATGATCATTCTGGTCATGAAGACGAAAACTCATACGTTCATTGCACTTCTTCTGGCTGCACTGATTTGCGGTCTTGTAGGAGGCATGACTCCGTCTGATGCGATCACAGCGATTCAGGATGGATTTGGAAACACATTAAAGAGTACAGGTATTATCATTGGACTTGGCGTTATGATGGGCGGTATTCTGGAGAAAACCGGAGCTGCCGAGCGTCTCGCTTACACCTTTATCAAGGCAATCGGAAAAGGAAAAGAAGAGTGGGCACTTGGTGTCACCGGATGGCTGGTTTCGATTCCGGTATTTGCAGATTCCGCAGTTGTTATTTTCGCACCTCTGTGTAAGGCACTTTCCCGTGTCAGCGGAAAGTCTGTTGTAGGTCTGGCGCTTGCAATGGCATGTGGTCTTCAGTGTACGCATGTACTTGTTCCGCCGACTCCGGGTCCTCTGACTGCTGCCGGAATGATGGGCGTTGATGTGGGTCAGATGATTATTGCAGGAAGCCTGCTGTCCATCCCGATCTTTATTGCAGCAATGCTGTACTCCAAGTGGATTGGAACGAAAATCTACCAGGTTCCGAACACCGATGGTACGTTTGACCGCAAGGAGTTCAAGAAAGAGTACATCAAGTCTATGGATCAGCTTGATGAGATCATGAACGCAAAAGAGCTTCCGGGTCTGTGGGATTCCCTCTCCCCGATTCTGGTTCCGATCGTTCTGATTCTCTGCAAGACCGTTGCCGGTCTGACCTCTCTCGACAGTGGTGCTGTCTATGAGGTCATCAGCCTGCTCGGTTCCCCGATCGTGGCACTTGGAATTGGTACGACGATGGCAGTTTACGGTCTTGGAAAACATATGGATCAGAAAGAAGTCATCGGCATCATGAACGAGAGCATCAAGGATACCGGTATGATTATGCTGATTACCGGTGCCGGTGGTTCTCTTGGTAACATTGTAAAAGTCAGCGGTATCGGCGATGCCCTTGGCGCAACGGTTATGGCTCTTCCGATCCCGGCAATCCTGATCCCGGTTATCATCGGTGCTATGATGCGTCTGGCACTTGGATCTGCAACCGTATCGATTACAACCGCAGCATCCCTGACGGCTCCGCTGATCAGTCAGCTCGGATTGAATCCGGTTCTGATGGCACAGGCAAGCTGTATCGGCGCAATCGCATTCAGTTACTTCAACGACAGTGGATTCTGGGTATTTAACGGAATGTTCGGTCTGACGGAGCTGAAAGATCAGGTAAAATGTAAGACGGCTGTCTCCCTGGTCATGGTCGGTGTCGGCATTGTAGAACTGTTGATTCTGAGCGCAATCTGGAAATAAAATCAAAGATAAGAGATAAAATAAGAAGAAACCTCCCCTGTGGTTTTGGGTCAGCCACAGGGGAGATTTTTTGTTTACTGCGGAGCATTTTTGAGCAAAAGCATAATCAGATCGCGGATTGGACCGGTCAGGATGATTCCTTTTGAGTAGGCAATGACGACATGAAAGATCATCGGCTCTGGCAGAGAGAACAGGTGGCACCCTTCCGCGTGATCGTAGACCGAGCGCGGAAGGAAGGCGATGCCTTTACCGTTTGTGACCATGTTGCTCGATGCATTCAAGTCGCGGATCTCACAGAGAACATCCGGAGTGAACGAACAGTGGGAGAGGATCTCTCTCTCAAGACTTCGGAAATAGCTGTTCTGCTGGTTTAAGATAAAGGGCTCATCTCGAAGCAGGGAGAGATCAACCCCATGTTTCTCAAATGAGGAAACTGCGGGGTGAGAGGCGGGCAGGGCAAGCATGAGTTCTTCATCTCTGAGGGGCATGAACTCGAGCATCGTGTGGCTTGCCTCCCTCGTTGCGATGACGGCGAGATCTGCCATTCCATTTGAGAGGTAATCCTTTGCGATCGAGGCATTGCCATCGATTGTGCTGATTCTTGTATTCGGATGGAGCTTGCGAAACTCAGACAGGATGTCGACGGAGAAATCCGGCAGAAGCGCATTATTATAGATGAAAGTGATCTGGCGTTTTCCAGACTGTTCGAGTTTTCGGATCTCCTCAAGTGCGTGCTCGTAAATGCTTTGGACGGATCGCGCTCCGTTCACATAGATTTTGCCGGCATCGGTGAGAATCATCTCGCCCCGCTCGCGCAGAAAGAGCTTTGTGCCGAGGCGCTCCTCGACGCGCTTGAGCTGTCGGCTGATCGCGGGCTGTGAGACGAGAAGGCGGTCGGCGGCGCGGGAGATCGATTTTTCCTCCGCAATCGCGATGATGTATTCAAGAGTTTGGGTGTTCATAGTATCTCCTTTTCTGAAAATGTGCTCTCGGAGTTCCTTTAGGTGTTTTCTTAAAGTCCTGTGAGAAGTGGGCTTGGTTGGGAACGCTCAAGTGGGGGATTGGGGGCAAACTCTTCCCAGATCGAGCGAGCGATTGCGTTGAAATCCGGAGTGTAAATCGGATTTGAGAGATCATGACATATCATCAGATAGATGAAGTAGCGTTCACTCGCTGACAGGACATGATTTTTCCGAAGAATGACACAAAGATCCAGGGAAATCCGTGGGGAGAGCGAGAAGTAGACAATGTCGGAGGAGTGCTCGATTGCAAATGAAATAGGAAGAAAACCGACACCGGCTCCGCCACAGATCATATTTCGGATGACGATGTTATTTCCACTCTCAAAGACAACGGTCGGATGGAAACCAGCCTGGCTGAAAATGTAGTCGGAGACGGCGCGAACTGAGCTTCCCGGGGACATGATGATGAATGGAGAGTCAGAAAACTCGTTGATCGAGACAGAGGCAAAGCGTTGCCCGGCATTTCGTTCGCTTGCACGCCCGGCAAGCGGGCGGAAGGACGGGACACCGAGGACGATCTCTTCGCGAAAAAGCGTCACATAGTCAAACTCGGTGGATTCCGTGTCAAAACACGTTCCGAGAGAGCAGGAGACACTGCCGTTTCTTACCATTTCTTTTAAGTCGCGCATATAGCCCTCGCGCATTTCCAGACGAACGGTGGGAAAACGCTGAGAAAATTTCGAGAAAATCTGCGCTGCCATCGCGGAACCGCGCAGGGGAGTCACACCGATGCGGATTGTCTCAGTCGGCTTGACGCTGAGCTGATGAATGGACTGAAGGGTCTGTTCCTGCACAGCAAGAATTTTTCTTGAGGCATCGAGGTAGATGCGTCCGGCAGGCGTCGGGATCATCTGTTTCTTGTTTCGGACAAAGAGGTCGATTCCGAGTTCACACTCTAAGTTGGAGAGAAAGGCACTTAAAGTCGGCTGGGAGATCCCGAGTTTCTTTCCGGCTCCGGACAGAGTACCGGTCTCGGCGATTGCGACAAGGTAGGACAGGGTTTTGATATTCATATGGAATTCCTTTCTAGGGCTTATGGTTTTGCACAGGGCGAAAAACGACTTGTGCAAGAAAAGCGAGAAGTGAGTTGGATAAGGACAGAATAGTGGATGTGGGGCGAAAAGTCAAGAAAAAGTATAGTTTTTTGTAATAATATATATAGCGGTAGTTGGATTGTACTCTTGCAAAGACAATGATAGAATACTAACATAACAAGTGGGAAGAAAAAGGTTTTGTGAACATTCTGCACGGCCGAACATCATGAGCAGAGGGCAAACTGGATTCTTTTTGTATGCAAAAATGTAATGGGAGATAGTTTGAGATGAATGTACAGATGATAATGGCTTTGTGTATTCTGGTATTTATGGTAGTCATGCTGTTGACGCATGTTCTGCCGTATGGTGTGACCGCAATGATCTGCTGTGTTCTCTTTGTATTCACAGGCGTTTTGGATCTGAAAACAGCGTTTTCCGGTCTGTCGAGCAGTACGACGCTGATGATCGCACCGATGATTGTAGTTGCAAGCGCACTCGGAAAGACGAGTTTGATTCACCGGTTAAGAGGGGTGATGGGAAAACTTCAGGGAAAGAGCGGTCTGCTTCTGATTCTTGGTATGTGCGGAATGACGATTGTTCTGTCTCAGCTGATGGGACAGGTTGCCTGCATTTCCGTTATGCTTCTCTTTATTCAGACTTTTGACGATGACAGCGAGTACTCTCCGTCGAGACTGCTGTTTCTTGTAGCAACGATCAACTGTCTGGCAACCTCCAAGTTCCCGATCGGTATGGGAGCAACAATGCCGGGCACCATCACTTCCTATTATCAGGGACTGGTAGGACCGGAGGATTATCTTGGAATTACCGATTTCTGTAAGGCAGGAATTCTTCCGCTGATTGTAGGAACCATTTATTGTGTGTTATGCTATAAACTGATCCCGAACGGAGCAATCGATAAGTCTCAGGTTAAGGATGTCAAGGATGCAGAGCCGATCTCCAAGAAAAATGAGTTCATGATCTTTGCAGTATTTATCGCAATCATGTTGGGATTTGCATTTACCGAACAGCTCGGAAGCGACATCACGAATGTGATTCCGTCTGCCGGTCTTCTGATTCTGATCGTGTTTAAGGTACTTCCGATTCCGGAGGTTATGAAGACTCTGACCTGCGATATGGTATGGATGGTAGCCGGAATGAGCGTTGTCTCCACTGCCCTTTCCAAGACCGGTGTCGGCGAACTGATCGGTCAGACCGTATTAAATATCCTTGGTGGACATCCGAGCGGACTCTTTGTCAGCATCGTCTTCTGTGTTGCCTGTGCGCTGATGACAAACTTCATGTCCAACATGGGAACGATGGCTCTGATGAGCCCGATCGCAGCTTCGACCGCACTTGCAGGTGGAATGAATGTGAAGGCAGTTGTTCTTTGCTGTTGCGTATCTGCATGGCTCGCATTTGTAATGCCGACCGGTTGTTCCGGAACGATGATGGCATTTGGTATCGGCAATCAGAACCCGATCAAGACGATGAAGTTCACGCTTCCGCTTCTTGTGCTCACGCTGATTGCGTTGATTATCGGAATTAATATCTTCTTCCCGATTTACGGTTAAAACTCATTTACGGATGAGGTTAAAAAATCGAGTCCTGCTTCATCATTCATTTGCTGAGGCAGGACTTTAGTGGCAGGATGGCAAAATGCTTTGTCTATGTCAGCTTGAAAAAGAAAAAAAGGAGAGCTCATACAATGAGAAAAGTATTTGATCCAGGTACAAAAAAGAAAACTCTGACATTGATTGATAATGTCGTATATTCAAATGTAAAAGATCTCGAGGGAAATCCTCTGGAATTGAAGATGTCGATTCTGCTTCAGAATGGAAACAGCGAGATGCGTCTGGCAGTCGGTGAGGATGATCCGAAGGAGGATCACAGCCCGAAGCCGGCACTCGTGTGGATTCCGGGCGGTGGCTGGAGAGGGGCTGACAAGAACCTGATGCTCGGCGAGATGGCAGAGTTTGCAAATGCGGGCTATGTTGTGACATCGATCTACTATCGGAGCAGTGCACAGGGACATTATCCGGACCAGTTACTCGATGTGAAGACCGCAGTTCGTTTCCTGCGTGCAAATGCAGAAAAGTACGAGATTGATCCGGAGCGGATCGGTGTGTTTGGAAGATCCGCGGGCGGTCATCTCTCTGCGATGATGGCGATGAATCAGGACGGATTTGACGGTGAAGAGTGGGCTGGCTACTCTTCTGAGATTCAGGCAAGTTGTGACATGTTTGGACCGGTCGATGTGCGTGCGCTGATGGAGGGCGAGGAAGCCCGCTTCTCCGATCCGAATTTCCGCTGGCATCGTCTTGAGGATACCCACGGCGGTGCGCTGATCGGCGGAGATCCGGCTACGATGAAGGAGAGAGCGGAGCTTGCAAGCCCGGTCAACATGGTAAATCCGAAGATGTGCCCGCTCCAGATTCTGCACGGTGACAATGACCCGCTCGTCCCGATCGAGAAGAGCAGTGAGGTGCTCTATCAGAAAATCGTGTCTGCGGGAATGGAGGATCGAGTAGAATTCTACACCTTCCCGGGTGCCGGACACGGTTCAAGAGAGTTCTTCCAGGATTCAGTCAAGAAACTGCAGATTGAGTTCTTTGACCGTTACCTGAAGAAATAGGATATAAGATTTAGACTTGACTTACCAGGACTCTTCTTTTGACCAGTATTCTTTCGCAAGGCGAACGAATTCCTTTGCGCCGGAGCTTAAATAGCTTCCCTTCTTGTGAAGGATCGTCATATCCCAGGTTGGGTGGTCTTCGAGGGCGAAGCAGGCGAGGCGTGCCGAAGGATTGCGAACATAATAATGAGGGATGATACCGCAACAGAGTGTCGATTCGACCATCGGCACGATGCTTGCGGTATTGTTTGTCTCAAAGAGGACATTCGGGGTAAATCCCGCCTTTGCAAAAATCTGGTCGCAGACAGCTCTGAGTGTGGAGTTCTTGTCCATCAGGACGAAAGGCTCATACTGGAGCTCTTTTAAGTCGAGGATCGAGAGCGGTTTGCCGGGGGCGGAGGCACGGACGGCGAGCGGATGACCGGACGGAATGATGATGCTCATCTCCTCGGTTCCGAGAAGGATGTGGTTGTCGCTCGTCCGCTCGCTGAGCGGAAGCGTGATGAAGCCGAGATCGATCTCTCCGCGCGCGACGGCCTGCTGTTGGAGGTAGACGCGCATCTCAATCGGGACGACCTGAAGGTGGGGACAGTTCTTGTGAAGTTCCGGGTAGATGCTCGTGAACATCCGAAGTCCGCGTCCCGGCGTCAGACCGATCGTGAGCTTTCCTTTCTGGATGTTGGAGACATCATAGATTCGGTTGTAAGTCTCCTTCTTGATGCTCAGCATGGCTTTTGCGCCCTCCACATAGATTTTGCCGGCTTCGGTCAATCCCCAGTTGGTGCGGGAGCGGTGAAAAAGCGGAGTCCCGAGTTCCTGCTCAAGTTTTAAGAGCTGTTGATTTAAGGCGGACTGGGAGATGAAGAGCTTTTCAGCTGCGCGTGTGATGTTGTTTTCTTCTGCAATCTTCAAAATATATTCAATCTGTTTGGTATCCAAGCGATCGACTCCTTTTAACAAAAAATATATTTTAGTATAACATAAATATTTCGTCAGAGGTACTCGGAGATTCTCATTTACAGATACCACTAGATACGACTCACTACTCTTAGAAAAACTGATAGGTCTATTGGAATCCTGTATTTTACTTATCGAGAAAAAATGCATATAATAAGAACATGATGAAGGCGATGAAAAAAGCCGACAACAAACCCTCTAGCTTGGAAGAAGTGGAAGATGTGTGCTGGACGCATTTTCCACTTCTTTTTCTTTTCTATGATTTTTTTTCTTCTTTCTCTCTTGAATTTTTCTGTATTTTTACAAAAAAATAAAAAACAAAGATATTTAATAATAAAATCAGATAAATAAAACGACTTTGGGAAAGAAAAACCAAGTATTTCTTAAAGTGTTAAAAAAGTATAAAGTTTCCATCCCCCTATTGACAGAGTGACAAGTTGTCATTATAATGAGTGACAGATTGTCACCAAAAGTCTGTGCTCGTGTGAGGTGATGGATGACCGGTTCCGGCGTTCAAGTCTGTGCTCTGTGAGCGTTGACGAAATACAGAGACCGGGCAGAAAAACATGAGTCAGATTGCATCTGTCGGCGGACAGTCGCATAACAATCAGAAACAGGTGTCAGAAATCGGAGACAAACAAAAAGGAAGGAAAAGGAAGAGAAATGAAAGGAAAGATGAAGTGGATTGTTGGCGGAGTCGTGGTGATTCTTGCCGGAGGATTGATTTTTACCCGCTTTTTCAAGAAAGAGCCGGTCGTGGAGTATGAGAACCGTCCGACCGTTGCAGTGGAACAGCCACAGCAGGGAAATATTGTATTGTACACGGATGTGACCGGTATCGTGGAGCCCCAGTCCCGAGCATCGGTGCTTCCGAAGATGGGCGGTGAGGTTCTGGAGGTTTATTTCCAGGCAGGAGATACCGTGAAGGCAGGACAGCCGTTAATCAAGATTGATTCGGACGCTCTGACTTCCCTTCAGCTTCAGGTCGATGCCGCAAAGGTCGCTCTCGACAATGCAAATGACAGCTTAGCTCGTACTCAGGCACTTGCCGTGGATGGATTTGTGTCTCAGCAGGCACTTGAGCAGGCACAGAACGGTGCAAAGAGCGCGCAGATCTCCTATGATTCTGCAAAGCATCAGTATGATCTTCAGGTCGAGTACACGACTGTGACCGCTCCGATGGACGGTGTGATTGAGAGCCGTAATGTCGAGCTTCACGATCATGTGAACAGCCAGACTGCGATCTGCGAGATCTCCGGACAGAATCAGCTCGAGGTGAAGTTCGGTGTAACTGAGAAGACGATGAAGAACATGTCCCTTGGCGATACGCTGACCGTTGAGAAGAATGGAAGCACGAGAGAGGGAAGCATCACAGAGATCGGTTCGATGGTAAACAGTTCCACAGGTCTTTACGATGTGAAGGCATCTCTTCCGCAGGACGGAAGCCTTTCCAATGGAACCCGCGTCAAGATCACCGTTGTGATGGATCACGCTGATGACGTGATGACGGTTCCGGTTGACGCAGTCAACTACGATGCAGGCGTTCCGTTTGTCTATGTATACAACAACGGTATCGCAGAGAAGACCGAGATTGAGACCGGTATCTATGATTCTGAAAGAATGCAGGTGATTTCCGGATTGAATGCAGGGGATCAGATCATCACGACATGGAGCAATGAGCTTGTAGCAGGTCAGGAAGTTCTTCTGGACAACGGAACAGATTCCACGGAAACTTCTACCGATTCTTCCAGTGAGTCTTCTGCGGAGAGCGCAGAGAGCAGTGCAGACAGTGAGACAGGAGCTGACAGCGAGGTGAGCGCGAAATGATTAATTTGACAAAATTTTCTCTGCGCCGTCCGGTGACAGTTATCCTGTGCCTGATTACGTTCGCGTTTTTCGGCTTGCAGGCACTGCTCGGGGCGAAAGTAGAGTTGACTCCGGAGATGGAGATGCCGATGCTGATCATCGCAACGGTTTATGCCGGAGCGAGCCCGGATGATATCAATGAGTTGATTACGATGAAGGAAGAGGACGCGATCTCGACGCTCGACAGCGTAGATTCCGTTACTTCCTATTCTCAGGAAAATGTTTCGATCGTACTGGTTCAGTATGAGTACGGCACGAACATGGATACCGCATACATCAACTTAAAGAAGGCGATCGACGGAATTCAGAGCGATCTGCCGGATGACGCAAACACGCCTTCGATCGTGGAGCTCGATATGAACTCCCAGCCGGTCATTTCTCTTGCAATCAGCGGAGATGTGAGCGGAAACCTTTATACCTATGTCGACAACAACATCGTGCCGGAGTTTGAGAAGCTCAGCTCCGTCGGTGAGGTTTCGATTTCCGGTGGTCAGCAGTCCTATGTGCGGATTCAGCTTGACCCGGAGAAGCTGGCTCAGTATCATCTGAGCATGAATACCGTGGCACAGCTTGTCGGTGCCGCAGACTTTACGATTCCTGCCGGTGATGTAACCGTAGGAAAGCAGAAACTCGATGTCAGCGTCGGCAACGATTATGACAGTACCGAGGAACTCAAGAACATCGTGCTTCCGCTTGCAGGCGGTGATACGATTCATCTGTCCGATGTCGCAGAGGTCTATGATGCGCTTGAGGATGCCTCCTCAATCGGTCGTTACAATGGACAGGATGTTATCTCTGTCGGCATCAAGAAACAGCAGAGCAGTACGGCAATCGACGTATCAAAACAGGTACTTAAGCAGATCACAAAACTTGAGGCTGAGTATCCGGATATGACGTTTACGGTTGTAAACGACAGCAGTGAGATGATCACAAGCTCCATTAAGAACGTAGCACAGACGATGATCATGGCAATCATCCTCTCGATGATTATCCTGTTTATCTTCTACGGAGAGCTTCGTGCTTCCGTCATCGTAGGTACTTCGATCCCGGTTTCTGTTATGATCGCTCTGATCTGTATGAACGCGATGGGATTCTCGATGAACGTTATCTCGCTGACATCCCTTGTACTCGGTGTCGGAATGATGGTAGATAACTCGATCAACGTTCTCGACGGATGTTTCCGTGCAAAGGAAGAAAAGCCGAGTTTCTATGAGGCAGCGATCGAGGGAACAAAGACGATGATCGGTTCGATCATCGGTGGTACGGCGACGACCTGTGTTGTATTTATTCCGCTGGCACTGCTTTCCGGTATGAGTGGACAGCTGTTCAAACAGCTCGGTTACACGATCGTATTCAGCTTGATTGCATCTCTGTTCTCCGCAGTCACGATCGTACCGCTGTGCTATCTGCACTGGCATCCGCAGGCAAAGGAGACCGCTCCGGCTGACCAGATTTTGAAGCATTTCCAGGCATGGTACCGCAAGACGATGCCGAACGTGATTCCGAAGACAAAGACCGTATTTATCTCTGCAATCGCCCTTCTCGTTCTTGCATTTATGATGGCAAGCCGTCTGGGCATGGATCTGATGGCATCCGCTGATGAGGGAATCGTCGACATGACGATTCAGGTAAAGCCGGGTCTGACGATCGAGGCAGTCAATGATGCTGTGAAGGGTCTTGAGGAACTCGTCGCAAGCGATGAGGATGTCGATCACTATCTGTTGACTTACGGAGCGAGTGGACTGAGTGTCGGAGCAAGTTCGGATGTAACGCTGACCGCATATCTGAAGGATGACCGCAAGCTCTCAACCGATGAGGTTATGGATAAATGGAGACATGAGACCGCATATTATAAGGATTGCACCGTTTCGATGGAGAGCGGAAGTTCGACTTCTTCTAGCTCGATGTCAAGCGGAGATCAGATCGAGGTCGATCTTCAGAGCGTGGACTACGATGCATTGAAATCGGCAGCCGATCAGCTTGTTGAGGAACTGAGACAGCGCGACGATGTCATGCAGGTACACTCCTCGATCGAGAATGCAGCTCCGGTTATCAAGGTAAAGGTTGACCCGGTTACCGCAGAGGCGGAAGGACTGACCCCGGCAAGCATCGGTTCTGTGATTTATTCGAACCTGAGTGGTGTGAAGGCATCGACGATCCGTATCAACGGAGAGGATGTCGATGTAAAGGTTGAGTATGCTTCCGACCGTTACGACACGATCGACAAACTTCAGGGCATGATGATCACGACGGCGACGGGCGCAACGCTTCCGCTTGAGGATCTCGCAGAGATTTCTTATCAGGACAGCCCACAGCAGATCAAGAGAAAAGATAAGCAGTATCAGGTAGCAATCACGATGCAGCCTCAGGCTGACGCGAAGAAGACCGCAAAGCAGGCAGTCAATGACTATGTGAGAAACGAATGGAACATGCCGGCAGATGTCGAGATGGCGAAAAACAGCATGGATGAGATGATGGGTGAGGAGCTTGGTGCCCTCGGTGGAGCACTTGGAACCGGTATCTTCCTTGTCTTCATCGTCATGGCAATCCAGTTCGAGTCCCCGAAATACTCATTGATGGTGATGGCGACGATCCCGTTTGCAATGATCGGTTCGTTCGGTCTTCTGTTCCTTGCAGACAGTACGATCAGTATGACTTCGATGCTCGGATTCCTGATGCTTGTCGGTACCGTAGTAAACAATGGTATCCTATATGTGGATACCGTAAACCAGATGATTGGAGGCGGAACCCCGCTTGACAAGGTACTCGTTGAGGCAGGAGCGATCCGTGTTCGCCCGATGATCATGACAACGCTGACAACGATCATCTCGATGATCCCGAACGCATTTGGATACGGTAAAGCCGGTGCGATGATGCAGGGTATGGCACTCGTAAACGTAGGCGGTCTGACAACTTCGACGATTCTGACCCTGATCCTTCTGCCGACATTCTACCGGTTTGTATACATGCTGGGAAGAAAGTGGGTAGACGGAGAACCGATGGCGGATTAAGAAAGGGAAAGAAAAGATGCCAACAGAGAGATTTATGCGACTTCCGGAGCAGAAAAAGGCTGTGATCCGGGCGGCCGCAATGAAGGAATTTGCGAGAGTTCCTTTTGAAAAAGCATCCATCAATCAGATTATTCATAATGCAGGGATTTCAAGAGGAAGTTTTTATACCTATTTTGAAGATAAATCAGATGTCGTGCAGTTCTTGCTCGAGGACATGAGACGGGAATTGCAGGAGTTCTGTGAGAGAGAGATCAAGAGAAGTGGCGGAGATTACTTTGCCCTTCTCGATCAGATGTTTGAGTATTTTGTGCGGACGCTTCAGGAGACGGACGGTCTGCTTCATATGGCAAAGAATCTCTTCTCGTATCAGGAAAATATTCAGGGAGTCGGTTTTAAAGACTGGTCGAGACCTTGCAACATGGCATCAGAAGATAGTCCGTCAGCGTGGTTTTTCAGCCTGGTTGATAAAAATCAACTGCGTGTGGAGACCGTCGAGGATTTCTCGGCACTGATGCCTCTTGGGATGACCGTGATTCTGCTTGCGATCAAGCAGTACTATGAGAATCCGGATTCCCTGGAATTTGTGAGAGCGATGTTCCACAAACAGCTTGATATTCTCAAGTATGGTGTGCTGAAAGAGCGTCCTTTTCACGAAGTGTAATAAAACCGTAATGAAACGGGTGCGGAAAGGGTAAGGTTTCGGTGTTATACTAAAATCAGTAACACGAATCACATTATGAAAACCAGATACCAAAACCTTACCCACCAACATGATAAGGAGAGAAAAATGAGATTATTACGATATATTCTTCCGGCCGGCATCGCCGGTGTCCTGGCGGTGTCCGCCCCCTTAGTGGCATACGCCTCAAGTCCGGAGTTTTCCCGGACCGCAGAGGAGTGGGCGCAGTTGCGGGATGACAAGATCGAGTATTCAGAGCTTGCCGGTCTTGTGCACGAGTACAATGCGACAGTTCAGAAAGATCAGATTGATTACAATGAGTTCCGCAAAAAGTACGGAGATACAAAGGAAGATGTCGCAGATGAGTATCGCAAACTGGCGGCTGATCTGCGAGATGCACTTTCCTATCCGGATGTCGATGATTCCAACTACGGTTCGATGATGGCACAGATCATCAACAACAACCAGACCGCAAAGACGTATGAGGAAAAGGCGGACGACGCACTTGAGGACAGCTATGTCAAGTACATGACGAACTGCCAGACTGAGGCAGGCATTGTGCAGAGCGCGCAGAGTGAGATGATCAGCTGGTATCAGAATCAGATCCAGCTTCAGGTTGATCAGAAGGCGAAGGAACTCGCACAGGAGAATTATCAGGCGGTTGAGGCGAAACGCAATGCGGGCATGGCAACGGACATTGAGGTTCTGAGTGCGCGTGAGTCTCTTCGCAGTACCGATCAGGCACTGATCAATGACCAGTCTGCAATTGATACCGGAAGACAGAAACTTCAGGTAATGCTCGGATGGTCAGCAAATGCAAATCCGGAGATCGGTCCGATTCCGGATGTCGACAATGCACGAATCACCGAGATGAATCCGTCAGTCGATAAGGATAAAGCACTTGAGAACAACTATACGCTTTTGATCAACAAGCGTCAGCTCTCGAATGCGAGAAGTCAGGATAAGAAAGATGATCTGACGACGACGGTTGCGGATAATGAGCGCGCGATTGTGGCTTCTGTGAACAGCAGTTATCAGTCTGTACTTTCCGCAAAGACCGCTTACGATCTCTCTGTAACTCAGGCAACGCTTGAACAGCAGAACCTTCAGATTGCACAGAGAAAGGCACAGACGGGTCAGCTCGACAACCTGTCCCTGAAGACTCAGCAGAATACGACGGAGACCGCAGAACTGACGGTGCAGATCAACCGCTACAAACTGTTTCAGGCGATTCAGAATTATGAGTGGACGATCAACGGTTTAGCAGGAACGTAAGGCGGTGAGGGCATGAGAAGAATAAAAACAAGAAGAGAGAATGCAAAACGCAGTTTTTCTCGTCTGCTGACGGTCATGCTCGCCACGGCAGTTCTTGGCACTTCGACGGCAGTTGCATTTCCGACTCAGGCATGGGCGGGAGCGGGTCCGTTGAGTGACCGTGTGAACTCCGGATATGATGATGCGACCTGGGCGAAGTTGACTGATGATGTGATCGAGTATGATGAGGTTCCGAGCCTGATCCATGAGTTCAACACGACGATGAGAACGCAGTGGGACAATCTCGACGAGACGAGACAGGATCTCGCAAACAACCTCGAGGAACTCCAGAGTGCGAGACGAAAGGCGTCCGACCGTCTTGACAATGCGAAAGATGACGGGGATCTCTCGGCAGTCATCAACAGCACGATTCAGAAAACTGTGCTGAATGTCGTGATCAAGGCGATGAGTTCGGCAGCAGTCAATCCGCTCAGCAAGAGCAATTTGATTCAGCTTGAGAAGGCGGAGAAGCAGATCACGATGTATGCGCAGTCTGCAATCATCTCCTATGATTCCCTCTCAAAACAGCGCGCTGTTCTGGTTCATATGAAGGAACTCTATGATCGCCAGTACGCGCTTGCGCTCAAACAGCAGGAACTCGGAATGGCGACGGCGACCGATGTGCTGACAGCACAGAAGAATCAGCTGACGGCGCAGTCGAATATTGAGACGATTGACAGTGCACTCACCCAGATCCTTCCGAAGATCTGCACGATGACCGGATGGCCGGCAGATGCGACCCCGCAGATTGCGTCGATTCCGTCTGTGGATACCTCAAAGATTGATCAGATGAATCTCGAGGAGGACACGAGAAAGGCGATCGGAAATAATACCCAGCTTCAGCAGTTGCGCCGTTCTGCCTCTGCAAATACCTATGCAGGTGATACCGCGCGTCTCAACGCGATCAATGAGAGCGATGAGAAGATGACGATCAAGATGCAGGAACTCTACAATGATGTGCAGGCGAAGCTGGTCGCTTATGAGGCCGCAAAAGATGGCTTCGAGTCAGCAAAAAAGAGCGCGGACAGCTACGCAAAGATGAAAGAACTCGGGATGATGTCGGAGACGCAGTATCTGGGAGGAATGCTCAGCTATTACAGCAAGGAGGCTTCCTACGAGAATGCGGATACGGCTCTGCGCCAGGCGATTGAGACGTATCAGTGGGCAGTCACCGGACTTGTGAATCCGGATTAAGGTTTTCGATGAGATCAATAAAAGGATGAAGGGCGAGAGTTGATGAGGCGAAAACTGGGAGATGAGAGTATAGAGTTGATGGGTGAGGGGCGTCTTTGGGCGGGAGAAATCCCTGCAAACTCGCTCTTGCTCCGAGTTGGGGGCGTAGCAGTGCATAAGGTCGTAAAGTACGCGACCTAAGCACTGACGGCCCAAACGGGTTTGCATGGACATTCCCGCCAAGACGCCCGCCTACATTCTGGTATTTTTTTAGATGTCTAAGAGGGAATCATCAGCCATTCAATGACTGAGTAGTTCACTTGGAATTAACGATACGAGAGAGAAATAGCGGAAAAAGAACTTCCAGATCAGGACGATTATCCACGAGAGCGGGGTAATCGTCTTTTTTGATCACAGATTTCAGCTTGGCGAGTTCTTCGGCGGAGAGTGGTTTGCAGACCTCGTCGGTGAAACAGAACGCAGGGTAGAGGACGCACCACCAGTTGTGACCTTGTCCACTTCCGAGGATGAGGCGAATGGCATCGTAAGTTCCGCAGGGAAAAACGAGGCGGTCGTAAGTCCGGGTTGGAAAGTAGGTGTGCTCGAGGGAGAGGTTGGACTGGTAGGAAAAGCCGTGTTCAGCGAGGTAGGCGTCCGTAGTCTGTTCAATAAATGGTTTGGAGGAGAGAATCCATTGAATCGTTTCCTGCTTGTCAGCGTGTTTGGGGAGATTTTCTTTGATTAAATCGAGGATCAGACTGCGGACTTCGAGTTTGACGCTCTGGTCTTCCTCGCGGTCGCTGTCCGCAAGCACATGAAAGCGCAGAATGGAAGGGGCAATGTGGGTGGCAAGCGATTCCCGCTGGTTCTGGAGCGCGGTCAGGCAGAGCAGAAAGACGAAAAGAATCACGGTGAGAAGTCCCGGAAAATAGGGATGGGTGGAGCAAAATGACTTTTTCAAAAAAATCTTCCTTTCTGTTAAAGTTCCTATTTGTTTCATTTTTGATGCGTCTTATGATTCTTGTTTTGAAGTATTGACAAATATGATATAATTAATCAGATTCAACGCAGTCAGATCCCATATTTTCCCTGACTTGTCTTTCACGGAAACGAAATCGAAGAAATTAGGAAGACACAATTGGAAGAAAACGATGGGGAATCGGGATCGGAGTGAGTATGAGTATATTTCCAGGAGGAAAAGAGAGATGAATAAGAAAAAAATCGCAGTTCTGTTTGGAGGACAGTCTTCTGAGCATGAGGTATCCTGCATGTCCGCAGGAAATGTGATTGAACTGATAGATCAGACCAAGTATGACCTGATTCTGATTGGTATTACCGAAGAGGGACATTGGGTGAAGACGGATTCTGTTGAGGAGATTCGTTCCGGCGCATGGAGAGATGGCAAGGTAAGTGCGTTCCTGCTTCCGGATGCGACGAAGCAGTGCGTTCTGTTCCAGGAGGGTGACAAGACTTGGGAAGAGCATATCGATGTGGCATTCCCGGTTCTGCACGGTCTCTACGGCGAGGATGGAACGGTTCAGGGTCTGTTTGAGCTTGCAAAGATTCCGTATGTGGGATGTGGCGTTCTGGCATCAGCCGTTTCGATGGATAAATTGTATACAAAGATCATCGTTGACGATCTCGGCATCCGTCAGGCAGCTTACATTCCGGTAATGCGCTGGAAGATGGAGAAGGATCTCGACAGTGTTGTGCGCCGTGTGGAAGATCGTTTTGCTTATCCGGTATTTATCAAGCCGTCAAATGCTGGCTCTTCAAAGGGCGTTTCCAAGGCAGAAAACCGTGAGGAGCTGATCGCAGGACTGAAAGAGGCAAGTCATCACGACCGCAAGATCCTTGTTGAGGAGACGATTGTTGGACGTGAGATCGAGTGTGCTGTTCTCGGTGGAGGCACGAAGCCGGTGAAGTCTTCCGTAGTCGGTGAGGTTCTGGCAGCGGCAGATTTCTATGATTTCGATGCAAAGTACTACAACCAGGAGTCGAGAACCGTTATAGGTCCGGAGCTTCCGGGGGATGCGAGTGCTCGCGTCAAGGCTTCCGCAGAGAAGATCTTCAACGCTGTGGACGGTTACGGTCTTGCGCGCGTAGACTTCTTTGTGACCGCAGACGGCGAGGTGATCTTCAATGAGATCAATACCCTTCCGGGCTTTACGGCGATCAGCATGTATCCGATGCTCTGGGAGGCAGCTGGCATTCCGAAGACAGAGCTGATTGAGCGACTGATTCAGCTGGCATTTGAGCGATAAGTGACGGTGGTGGAAGCTATGGGAGCAGAGGAAAAGAAGATTTTGAGCGATCTTGAGCAGATTGGAATTGAGCGAAATGCGCCGGTTGGCGTCTTCGATTCCGGAATCGGCGGTCTCACGGTTGTGAGGGAGATCATGCGACAGATCCCGGAGGAGCGCATTGTCTATTTCGGAGATACGGCACGCGTTCCGTATGGAAGCAAGTCTCAGGACACGATTGTCCGTTATTCCCGTCAGATCATTCGTTTTCTCCGGACAAAGGGAGTCAAGGCGATCGTGATTGCCTGCAACACGGCGAGTGCGTATGCGCTTGAGACCGTGGCGAAAGAATCAGATATCCCGATCATCGGCGTGGTCAATGCAGGTGCGCGGGCAGCAGTTTCTGCGACGCGCAATGGAAAGATCGGTGTGATCGGAACCGAGGCAACCGTCAGAAGCGGAGTCTACACGAAGGTGATGCAGGAGATGAGACCGGACATTGAGGTGACCGGAAAGGCCTGCCCGCTTTTTGTTCCGCTCGTCGAGGAGGGACTCTGGCACGATTCCGTGACCGATGAGATGGCATCCCGCTATCTGACACCGCTCAAGGGTCGTTACATCGACACGCTTGTGATGGGTTGTACGCATTATCCGCTTTTGCGTTCGACGCTCCGCCGTCTGCTCGGCGATGAGGTGACTCTCGTCAATCCCGCCTATGAGACGGCGATTGAGTTGAAGGAACTTCTGAAGGCGCATGGACTGAACCGGAATCCGGAAGATCCGCTTGAAGGGGAAAAGTATCAGTTCTATGTCAGCGACCTTGCGGAGAAATTTACGGATTTTGCGACCTCGATTCTTCCGGATGAGGTGAAAGAGACGCAAAAGATCAACATCGAGGAGTATTAGGACGGAGGAATTATGACAAGAGATGTTCTGGTGCGGATCAGCGGACTTCAGCTGATCGATGGAGAGCATGATGACGTGGAAGTCATCACATCAGGAGATTATTTCTGGAAAAACGGCAAACATTATATCCTTTATGATGAGGTGATTGACGGGATTGAGGAGAGCATCCGAAACACAATCAAGATCTCGGAAAACCGCATGGAGGTAAAGAAGACCGGTGCGGCGACGGCAGTTCTCTCGTTCGCGGAGGGTGAGAGAAGCACGACGAGCTATGCGACTCCGATGGGAGAGATGCTTGTTCAGCTGACGACAAATAAGATTGAGCAGGAATGGGAAGAGGAGCACCTCCATGTGGCGATCGACTATTCTCTGGATATCAATTATGAGCATGTCTCAGACTGCCAGATCACGGTCGATGTCTGCCCGCGTGTCGGCGCAGATTTGCAGTTGATGGAAGAGTGATTATTGACAAATAAAAAAAATATTGCTATGATTACGCTCAGAAGCGAAGATGCCTTGAGGAGGGCAACTTCGCTTTTTTTATACTTTTATACCTATGAAACGCCAGTGACCGGTTAGGTTCATGGATGCGTTTCAAAGAAAAATCTATTGTAAAAAATCAAGGTACAGGAGGTAGTTGAGTATGGATGCTATGAAGATTGCAAATGGAATTCCGATGTGGATTGCATGTGGAATTCCGGTCGTACTGGTGCTTGCGCAGGCGGTTATCTTTGCGAGAAGTGCGTGGAAAGCAGGAGAGAAGATTGGGTTGACGGACCAGCAGATGAAGCACGCTGTCAGGAGCAGTGCGACGACATCGATTGGTCCGTCAATTGTTATTTTGAGCGGAATGCTTTCTCTTCTGATTACAGTCGGAGCGCCGATGGCGTGGATGAGACTCTCCCTGATCGGTTCGGTTATGTTTGAGTCGATCGCAGCGGGATTTGGAACTTCCTCTGTTGGCGTTCAGCTCGGTGCTGACCCGATGACTCCGCTTGCACTCGATATGGCAGTGTGGACGATGGTGCTCGGCTCAATCGGCTGGATTATCTTTGCAACGATTTCCGCAAACCGCATGGACAAGGTACAGCACAAGATTTCAGGCGGTGATCCGGCAAAGCTGATGGCGATCTCCACAGCGGCAATCATCGGTGCATTCAGCTCGATGTCCGCTTCTCACCTGATCAAATTGAATAAATATTCGATTGCCTGTGTGCTCGGAGCTGTTTTCATGGCAGTTCTTCTGAAATTATCAGAGAAAGAAAACATGAGATGGCTCAAGGAATGGAATCTGACGATTGCGATTCTGTCTGCGATGATCATCACCGCACTGCTTCCGTAACCAGTTTTTAGATGATTCGCAAAAAAATGCGTGTATATGCGTTATGGGTTGGCTGTGGTGTTTGATGGATTTAGGAATTTCAAATCTATGTGAATTTGATGGAGGAATGGACAATGGGAAAAAATGATTTTTATGAGAATGAATATATGCCAAAGATGCACAGAATCGGAAAAGTCACCGGATTTCTCGGTGTCGTCTGCTCGTTTCTTCCGGCAGTGATGCTTGCGGTGGTATACGGACTGCTTCCAGATCCGGCAGCGCTTCTGACCGCATTCATCGCAGCGGCGAGTGCATTTGGATTTCTGTGGATTGTGGAGCCGATCTCCTACTTTACGGTGCTCGGTCCGATCGGAACTTACATGGCATTCCTGTCCGGAAACATCTCGAACATGAGAGTTCCGTGTGCGAGCATGGCACAGATTGCTTCGGGTGTAGAACCGGGAACGGAGAAGGGATCTGTGATCTCGATTCTCGGTATGGCAACCTCGATCATCATCAACGTCTCCGTCCTCACGATCGGTGTCATTCTTGGAAGCTCGGTTCTTGCTAAAATGCCGGCAGGAGTCATCGAGGCACTGAACTATCTGCTTCCGGCTCTTTTCGGAGCCCTTCTGATGCAGTTTGGAATCCGCAAAGCCGGATTTGCAAGCGGAATCCTGATTTTCTCGATTCTGATCTATGTGGCAATCAAGGCAGGAATCTTTGCATGGCTTCCGGGTGCAGCAAATTATCTCGGAACGCTGGCGAGCGTCTTTGTCGCAATCGGTGTGACACTTGCAACTTACAAGAAGCAGGCAGATCATTAACCTAGAATATGAATCATTGAAATCTTAGGCTAGATGAGCGATAATGAGAAACAAAGATCATTGTCAATTTGAAAGAAAACTGAGAGTGGTTAGAAAATTGAAAAGGAGCGAGGTAAGATGAGCAAGAAAGAAATGCTGGATCAGATGAAAGATCTCGAGGCGATGTGCACAAACGTTTGCACGGATCTCTGGAATCACCCGGAAACGGGCGGAAATGAGAAGCGCTCGGCAGACCTGATGCGGGAGCTTCTGACGAAAGAGGGCTTTACAATCACGAACAATGAACATCTTCCGCATGCATTTTGTGCGGAGTATGGGAGTGGAAGCCCGGTGATCGCAGTGCTCGGTGAGTACGATGCACTTCCGGGACTTTCCCAGAAATGTCAGATCACGAAGGAACCGATGACGGCAGGTGCGCCGGGACATGGCTGTGGTCACAATCTTCTCGGCGCAGGTGCTGTGACCGGAGCGATTGCGATTCGCCGTTTCCTTGAGAAAGAGAAAATTCCGGGAACAATCCGTTTCTATGGCTGTCCGGAGGAAGAGCTTCTCAGCGGAAAAGTAAAGATGGCATACTATCACATGTTTGACGGCTGTGACATGGCTCTCAGCTGGCACCCGATGTCCTCGAACATGGTCTGTGATGAGGGCTATCTTGCAAGTGCATCTGTAAAATACAAATTTAAGGGACGTACCTCCCATGCGGCGTTTGCACCGGAGCGCGGAAGAAGTGCCCTCGATGCAGTAGAGCTGACGAGCGTCGGCGCAAACTACTTGAGAGAGCATGTGATGGACAAGGCGAGAATCCATTACACGACGGACAGTGGCGGTTTTGCCCCGAACATCGTGCCGGATAAGGCAAGCGCATGGTATTTCACAAGAGCTCCGCACATCTCTGATGTAAAAGAAATTCTCAGACGTCTCGGTCTCGTCGCACAGGGCGCGGCAATGATGACGGAGACAGAGGTTGATATCAAGATTGAGTATGGTTGCTGTGATATGCTCGGTGAGAAATCGTTTGAGGATCTGACCTGGGAGAACATGAACGAGATCGAGCCTCCTGTATACACTGAGGAGGAGCTTGCATTTGCAAAGAGTCTTCAGGATACCGTAGACCCGGCAATCAAGGCACACGACCAGAAAGTCTACGAGGCAAAAGAGAAAGTCCTCTCCGAGGGCATTGTATCAAGAGATGCGTGGGAGAAAGCACCGCTCACAGCTTCCTCCGACACCGGAGATGTCAGCCAGATCATGCCGATGAACTTCTTTACGACCGCATGCTGGCCGGTCGGCGTCGGACCGCACACCTGGCAGAGTTGTGCTTCCGCCGGAAGCACGATCGGACAGAAGGGCGCATTTTATGCGGCGAAAGTCTTTGCAGGCACAGCCTACGACCTCTTCACCAAGCCGGAGCTTCGCGCAAAGATCCGCGAGGAATTCGATTCCCAGGACCGCGAGCCATACGAGCCGATGTATGAGGAGTAATGATACATAACAGTAAATGCTTTTGTTAAACCATGAAAATGAAGTTGATCTGTAAGTGTAATTTTTTATAGTGCTTTTTACTTTTGCATGGATGTATCTTGAAGCGCTCCGAAGCGGGAAAGATCAGGCAAACCCGTGTGAGACGTCGGTGTTTAGATCGCGTATTTTGCGATCTTATGCACCGTTACGTCGAACCCGGAGCGAGAGCGCGTTTGCATGACTTTACCCGCATGAGGAGCGCAAGAAAAGTGTAAGAGAAGTGTAGAAAGAATGTAGAAAGAGCATAGAAAGCACATGATGTGCGCTGTCGGATGTTGCAAGATAATTACATCATTACATCATGAAGAGCAAAGGAAAAGAAAGCTCATAGAACTGCAATAGAACTGAAAAAACTCCCGACCAATTCGGCATCCAGCCAAATCGATCGGGAGTCTTGTTTCTGTCCTGAAATGATTATTTCTCGTTCTTGTCTTTTTTGAAACGTGCGAAGAAGCCTTTCTTCTTCTGCGGTTTCGGGAGCACGCCACCGCGAACGCTCTTGATCTCGGAAATATAGATTCCGCTGATCACAACCTTTGCTTCCACCTTAACCGGAAGAATCTCGAATACCCGCTCATCTGCGATCATCGTCATCATACGCGGTCCGATCTTAGCCTTTACAACCGGCAGTTTTGCCCAGCGCATATAGGAAGGAGTCTGCTCAAGAACCTGTTTCGGAAGACCAGCTTCCACAGCATCCTTGATTTTCATTTTCTTCTTATCAACAATCAGCATCGACACGGTCTGTTTTGCAGCTTCCAGCATCTGCTGCTGTTCTACCTGTTTCTTTTCCAGCTTCCGGCCAAAGAAATACAGCACACCGAGAGCGATGGCCATGATGACCAGAATCACCAGTAACACATTGAATACAATCGACCACATGGGGGCTACCTCCAGTAAATTCTTTCTGTATTAGGACAGACTTGTTCCATTAGTATATCATTTTTGCAAATAAAATGCAAGATTTCCTGAAATTTTTGTGCATAAAAAACTTGACACCTTGACATGGCTATGATATTATGGAGTGTGCACTATTGTGGCATTATGGGCCTTTTGCGCCCTGAGAATGCTTTAGAATATCGATTAGAAAACAGGGGTGAAACGTCAATGGAGAAAAGCAGAATGCGTCCGGTCACATCCGGGAAAAGCGTTAGAATGAGCTTCTCAAGACAGAAAGAAGTTCTTGAGATGCCAAACCTGATTGAGATTCAAAAAGACTCCTATCAGTGGTTCCTCAATGAAGGCCTGAAAGAAGTATTTGAAGATATCTCCCCAATCTCCGACTTTGCAGGTCATTTGAGCCTGGAATTCGTAGATTTTACTTTATGTAAGGATGAGGTCAAGTACACCATAGAGGAGTGCAAGGAACGCGACGCTACTTACGCAGCACCGTTAAAGGTGAAAGTAAGACTCTACAATAAAGATAAAGAAGAGATCAATGAGCACGAGATTTTCATGGGCGATCTTCCGCTCATGACTGACACCGGATCTTTCGTCATCAACGGTGCAGAGCGTGTTATCGTCAGCCAGCTGGTGCGTTCCCCGGGCATCTATTATGGCATTGGACATGATAAGATCGGTAAGGAGCTGTACAGCTGTACGGTAATCCCGAACCGTGGAGCATGGCTGGAGTACGAGACTGATTCCAATGATATCTTCTATGTGCGCGTGGACCGTACCCGTAAGGTACCGGTGACCGTGCTGATCCGTGCGTTGGGCTACGGTACGAACGCAGAGATTCTCGAGCTGTTCGGCGATGAGCCTAAACTGCAGGCTAGCTTCGGCAAAGATACCTCCGAGAACTATCAGGATGGTCTGCTGGAACTCTACCGCAAGATCCGTCCGGGCGAGCCGTTATCCGTTGATAGTGCAGAAAGCCTGTTAAACAGCATGTTCTTTGACCCGCGCCGTTATGACCTGGCCAAAGTCGGCAGATATAAATTCAACAAGAAACTCCACTTCAAGAACCGCATCAAGGGTCAGAAGCTGGCAGAGGATGTTGTTGATATGACCACAGGTGAGGTACTGGCAGAGGCTGGCACCACCGTGGACAAGGAGCTGGCAGAGACCCTTCAGAACTCCGCAGTTCCGTTTGTTATGATCGAGGGTCTGGAGAGAAACTTCAAGGTTCTGTCCAACCAGATGGTAGATCTGGGTGCTTATGTAGACTTCGATCCGGCTGAAGTTGGTGTTACAGAATTAGTATATTACCCAGTATTAAAGACTATTCTGGAAGAAGCTGGGGATGATCAGGATGCACTCAAGGATCTGATCCATCGCAACATGAGCGAGCTGATCCCGAAGCACATCACGAAGGAAGACATCATCGCTTCGATCAACTACAACCTGCATCTTGAGGGTGGCATCGGTAATGCAGATGATATCGACCACCTGGGTAACCGTCGTATCCGTGCAGTCGGCGAGCTCTTACAGAACCAGTACCGCATCGGTCTGTCCCGTATGGAGCGTGTCGTTCGCGAGCGTATGACGACTCAGGATATGGACGGCATTACACCGCAGTCTCTGATCAACATCAAGCCGGTGACCGCAGCAGTTAAGGAGTTCTTCGGAAGTTCTCAGCTGTCTCAGTTCATGGATCAGAACAACCCGCTTTCCGAGCTGACTCATAAGCGTCGTCTCTCCGCACTGGGACCTGGCGGTCTGTCAAGAGACCGTGCCGGATTCGAGGTACGAGATGTACACTACACGCACTACGGTCGTATGTGCCCGATCGAGACTCCTGAGGGACCGAACATCGGTCTGATCAACTCTCTGGCAACCTACGCTCGTGTAAACCAGTACGGCTTCATCGAGGCTCCGTACAGAATCGTTGACAAGAACGATCCGAACGGACCGCGCGTAACCGACGAGGTTGTTTACCTGACCGCTGACGAGGAGGATAACTTCATCGTAGCACAGGCAAATACCCCTCTCGATGAGAATGGCTATTTTGTAAACAATAACGTTTCCGGTCGTTTCCGCGAGGAGACTTCCGAGTTCTTAAAGAAGAACGTAGACCTGATGGATGTATCCCCGAAGATGGTATTCTCCGTGGCAACTTCCATGATTCCGTTCCTTCAGAACGACGATGCAAACCGTGCTCTGATGGGATCGAACATGCAGCGTCAGGCCGTTCCGCTTCTGACCACCGAGGCTCCGGCTGTTGGTACCGGTATCGAGGCAAAGGCAGCAGTTGACTCCGGTGTCTGCGTTGTCGCAAAGCATGCCGGCGTGGTAGAGCGCTCTGCTTCCAATGAGATCATCATTCGCCGTGATGACAACGGCAACCGTGATGTATATCATCTGACGAAGTTCAAGAGAAGCAACCAGTCCAACTGCTACAACCAGAAGCCGATCGTATACAAGAACGATCACGTTGAGGTTGGCGAGGTCATCGCAGATGGTCCGTCCACAAAGAACGGTGAGATCGCACTTGGTAAGAACCCGCTGATCGGATTCATGACCTGGGAAGGTTACAACTACGAGGATGCAGTTCTTCTGTCTGAGCGTCTTGTTCAGGAGGATGTATACACTTCCGTTCATATCGAGGAGTACGAGGCAGAGGCTCGTGACACCAAGCTCGGACCGGAAGAGATCACCCGTGACGTTCCGGGTGTCGGCGACGACGCTCTGAAGGATCTGGATGAGCGTGGAATTATCCGTATCGGTGCAGAGGTTCGCGCCGGAGATATCCTGGTTGGTAAGGTTACCCCGAAGGGTGAGACTGAGCTGACTGCTGAGGAGCGCCTGCTCCGTGCAATCTTCGGTGAGAAGGCAAGAGAGGTTCGTGATACCTCCCTGAAAGTACCGCACGGTGCATATGGTATCATCGTAGACGCAAAGGTATTTACGAGAGAGAACGGCGACGAGCTGGCTCCTGGCGTAAACCAGACGGTTCGCATCTACATCGCTCAGAAGCGTAAGATTTCTGTCGGCGATAAGATGGCAGGACGTCATGGTAACAAGGGTGTCGTTTCCCGCGTTCTTCCGGTAGAGGATATGCCGTTCCTGCCGAATGGTCGTCCGCTTGATATCGTACTGAATCCTCTGGGCGTGCCGTCTCGAATGAATATCGGACAGGTCCTGGAGATTCACTTAAGCCTTGCTGCTAAGGCACTCGGCTTCAACATTGCAACGCCGGTATTCGACGGTGCAAACGAGGTTGACATCATGGATACCCTTGATGTCGCAAATGATTACGTAAATTCCTCTTGGGAAGATTTCCAGGAGAAATATAAAGATACCCTGAAACCAGAAGTGATGGATTACCTCGGATCTCATCTGGAGCACAGAGAGCTCTGGAAGGGCGTTCCGCTCAGAAGAGATGGTAAGGTAAGACTGCGTGATGGACGTACCGGTGAGTACTTCGACAGCCCGGTAACAATCGGACACATGCATTACCTGAAACTGCATCACCTGGTTGACGATAAGATCCATGCGCGTTCCACTGGCCCATACTCTCTGGTTACTCAGCAGCCTCTGGGTGGTAAGGCACAGTTCGGTGGACAGCGTTTCGGAGAGATGGAGGTTTGGGCTCTTGAGGCATATGGTGCATCCTACACCCTTCAGGAGATCCTGACCGTGAAGTCCGATGATGTTGTAGGTCGTGTTAAGACTTACGAGGCAATCATCAAGGGCGAGAACATCCCTGAGCCGGGCGTTCCGGAGTCCTTCAAGGTACTGCTCAAAGAGCTGCAGTCCCTCGGACTGGATGTACGTGTACTGCGTGAGGACGGCAGTGAAGTTGAAATCGGCGAGAACATCGACTACGGTGATACCGATCTTCGTTCCGTTATCGAGGGAGATCATCGTTACAAGGACGATGAGGATTCCTATGGCAAATACGGTTACCAGAAGCAGGAGTTCAAGGGCGACGAACTGGTAAGTGTAGGTGGCGAGGATGCGAACGATGACGCGTATACCCATGATGACTACACAGATGGCGATGATTTTGACGATTCCACAGAATTAGAATAACAGAAGGGAGTATCGCTCATGCCTGAGACAAATGAAACAACTTATCAGCCGTTGACATTTGACGCTATCCAGATCGGTCTGGCTTCCCCGGAGAAGATCCTGGAGTGGTCCCACGGAGAGGTTAAGAAGCCTGAGACCATCAACTATCGTACTCTGAAGCCGGAGCGCGATGGTCTGTTCTGCGAGCGGATCTTTGGACCGACGAAGGACTGGGAATGTCACTGCGGAAAATATAAAAAAATTCGCTACAAAGGCGTTATCTGCGATCGATGTGGCGTAGAGGTTACCAAGTCCAGCGTGCGTAGAGAGCGCATTGGTCATATTCAGCTGGCTGCTCCTGTTTCCCATATCTGGTACTTTAAGGGAATCCCGAGCCGTATGGGTCTGATCCTGGATATCTCCCCGAGAATCCTGGAGAAGGTTCTGTACTTTGCATCCTACATTGTTCTGGATGCAAAGCAGACCGGCCTGCAGTATAAGCAGGTTCTGTCTGAGAAGGAGTACCGTGAGGAAGTAGAGAAGTGGGGCTACGGCAACTTCCGTGTAGGAATGGGTGCCGAGGCAATTCTCGAACTCCTGCGTGCAATCGATCTGGAGAAAGAGTCTGAGATGCTCCGCAGAGAGCTCAAGGATTCCAGCGGTCAGAAGCGTGCCCGCATCATCAAGCGCCTGGAGGTTGTGGAGGCATTCCGCACCTCTGGCAATAAGCCGGAGTGGATGGTTATGACTGTAATTCCGGTAATTCCGCCGGATATCCGTCCGATGGTACAGCTTGACGGTGGTCGTTTCGCAACCTCCGATCTGAATGATCTGTACCGCAGAATTATCAACAGAAACAACCGTCTGGCACGCCTGCTTGAGCTTGGCGCACCGGATATCATCGTCCGCAACGAGAAGCGTATGCTTCAGGAGGCAGTCGATGCCCTGATCGATAACGGCAGAAGAGGCCGTCCGGTAACTGGCCCGGGTAACCGTGCATTAAAGTCCCTTTCCGATATGCTGAAAGGTAAGCAGGGACGTTTCCGTCAGAACCTGCTTGGTAAGCGAGTTGACTACTCTGGACGTTCCGTTATCGTCGTAGGACCGGAGCTGAAGATCTTCCAGTGTGGTCTTCCGAAGGAGATGGCAATCGAGCTGTTCAAGCCGTTCGTTATGAAGGAGCTGGTTCAGAACGGAACCGCTCACAACATCAAGAGCGCAAAGAAGATGGTAGAGCGCCTTCAGCCGGAAGTTTGGGATGTCCTCGAGGATGTCATCAAAGAGCATCCGGTTATGTTGAACCGTGCACCTACCCTGCATCGTCTGGGTATCCAGGCATTCGAGCCGATCCTTGTAGAAGGTAAGGCAATCAAGCTCCATCCGCTTGTATGTACCGCGTTCAACGCAGACTTCGATGGAGACCAGATGGCAGTGCATCTGCCGTTGTCCGTAGAGGCACAGGCAGAGTGTCGTTTCCTGCTTCTGTCCCCGAACAACCTGCTGAAGCCGTCTGATGGTGGTCCGGTAGCCGTTCCGTCTCAGGATATGGTCCTTGGTATCTACTATCTGACTCAGGAGCGTCCGGGTGCAAAGGGCGAGGGCAAGGTATTCAAGAGTGTCAACGAGGCAATTCTTGCATACGAGAACGGTGTTGAGACTCTGCACTCCAGAGTAAAAGTCCGCATCAGCCGTAAGATGCCGGATGGCACCGTAAAGACCGGCGTGGTAGAGTCCACCGTAGGTCGTTTTATCTTCAACGAGATCATTCCGCAGGATCTTGGATTCGTGGATCGTTCGATTGAAGGAAACGAGCTCGTTCTGGAAGTTGATTTCCACGTAGGTAAGAAGCAGTTAAAGCAGATCCTGGAGAAGGTTATCAATGTTCATGGTGCAACCCAGACCGCAGTAACTCTGGATGACATCAAGGCAATCGGTTACAAGTACTCCACCAAGGCTGCTATGACCGTATCCATTTCCGATATGACTGTGCCGGCTTCCAAGCCGAAGCTGATTGCTGATGCACAGGCAACGGTTGACCGTATTTCCAAGAACTTCCGCCGTGGTCTTATCACTGAGGAAGAGCGTTACAAAGAGGTTATCGAGACCTGGAAGACCACCGATGATCAGCTGACCCATGACCTGTTAAGCGGTCTGGATAAGTACAACAACATCTACATGATGGCTGACTCCGGAGCTCGAGGATCTGATAAGCAGATCAAACAGCTGGCTGGTATGCGAGGCCTGATGGCAGATACAACCGGTCACACAATCGAACTTCCTATCAAGTCCAACTTCCGTGAGGGTCTTGACGTACTGGAGTACTTCATCTCTGCACACGGAGCTCGTAAGGGACTGTCCGATACGGCTCTTCGTACCGCTGACTCTGGTTACCTGACCAGACGTCTGGTAGATGTCTCCCAGGATCTGATTGTCCGTGAGGTTGACTGCTGTGAAGGCAAGGCAATCCCGTACATGGAGATCAAGGCATTTGCAGATGGCAAGGAGAGCATCGAGAGCCTTGAGGAGCGTATCACAGGTCGTTATATCGCTGAGACCATCGTAGATCCGGATTCCGGTGAGACCGTGATCGAGGCAAACCATATGTGCACCCCGAAGCGTGCGGCAGCCGTTATGAAGGTTCTGAACAAGCAGGGTCGTGACTCTGTGAAGATCCGTACCGTCCTGACCTGTAAGTCTCATGTCGGTGTATGTGCAAAGTGTTACGGTGCGAACATGGCAACCGGCCAGCCGGTACAGGTTGGTGAGGCTGTCGGTATCATCGCAGCACAGTCCATCGGTGAGCCGGGTACTCAGCTGACGATGCGTACCTTCCATACCGGCGGTGTAGCAGGTGGAGATATCACACAGGGTCTTCCTCGTGTCGAGGAGCTTTTCGAGGCTCGTAAGCCGAAGGGACTTGCAATCATCTCCGAGTTCGGCGGTGTTGTTACCCTGAAAGATACGAAGAAGAAGCGTGAGATCGTTGTAACCGATACCGAGACCGGCAATACCAAGACCTATCTGATTCCTTACGGTTCCAGAATCAAGGTTCAGGATGAGCAGGTAATTGAGGCTGGTGATGAGCTGACCGAAGGTAGCGTAAACCCGCATGATATTCTGAAGATTAAGGGCGTTCGTGCCGTACAGGATTACATGATCCAGGAAGTACAGCGTGTATACCGTCTTCAGGGTGTAGAAATCAACGATAAGCATATCGAGATGATCGTTCGTCAGATGTTGAAGAAGATCAGAATTGAGGAGAGCGGTGACAGCGATGTTCTGCCGGGCGTATCCATGGATGTTCTGGACTTCAACGAGATGAACGAGAAGCTGATCGAGGAGGGCAAGAAGCCGGCAGAGGGCAAGCAGGTTATGCTTGGTATCACGAAGGCATCTCTTGCAACCGATTCCTTCCTGTCCGCTGCATCCTTCCAGGAGACCACCAAGGTTCTGACTGAGGCTGCAATCAACGGAAAGGTTGACCATCTGATTGGTCTGAAGGAGAACGTTATCATCGGTAAGCTGATCCCGGCTGGTACCGGAATGAAGCATTATCGCGATGTCAAGCTGGATACTGAGCTTGAGATGGATGACGAGATCATGATGGACGAGGATGATGACGATACCGTAACTGCATCTGAGGATCATGATACCGAGGCTGTTGAGGTTCTTGGCATCAACGACAACGATGACAGCGATGATTTCGGTGAGGATGAGGACAACACTCCGGAAGAGTAAGCGATTGTTTTGCTTTCCGATGTTGAATCATGCATAGTTTTATATAGAATCATATAGCAAGAATACGGGTCCCCGGTACTGCCTTTTTGGACACAGTGCCGGGGACTTTTCGCATAGGAAAGATTTCTGTGTTCCTGAAAGATTTCTGTGTTCCGGAAAGACTTCTGGATTTCGGAAAGATTTTTGGACTTAGGAAAGATTTCTGGATTCAGAAAAGATTTCTGGATTCAGATTTAGAAAAGACTGTTCTCATATAGAAAAAACAAGAAGCGAATAACAAACATTACATATATTTGGCATCAAGGAGAGACAGAATGATAAAATTGATTCGATTCTTTGGGGGAAACAGATGAGTGAAAAGAGGAGAGACGGCGGATTCAGCGAGGAGGAGAGACGTCAGATTCAGGCGAGGAGAGAGCGCCTGAGACGTCAGAGGATTCGCCGTGCAAGACGAATTCGTGCCATGCTGGTGATGGCAGTGATCCTGTTTTGTCTGGCAATCGGCTCTGTCGTCATGGCAGTTGCCGGGCACTTTGGAAAAAAGGCGAGTTCTGATCAGGTTGTCTCGTCAGGCGAGGTAAATGCGAGCGAGTCGGATGCAGATTCCGTGAGTCTGGATGGAGCTGGTGGAGATGGGACGCAGGATGGTCAGAGCAGTGCAGAGGGACAGAACGAAGAGAGTGGAGACGGAGTCAGTGCAATCTATGGTGTTTCCGTCAACAACATCGGATGGAGCCGTTTCTTTGCGGACAATTCCTACTGCATGACGCCTTCTGACAAGTATGTGACCGCATTTCGTGCGACTTTAAATGGTCAGCCTTACGGAATGACCGGAACGGTGACCTACCGCGCAAACTTGAGCGGAACCGGATGGCTTGACTGGGTCGAGGATGGAAATGAGTCCGGAAAAGCGGACGGAAGCGAACCGCTCGAGGCGATCGCGATGAAGCTGACGGGTCAGCTTGCCGAGCAGTATGACATTCTTTACAGTGTTCTTCAGGATAACCAGTGGACCGACTGGATGAAAAATGGAGAAGAGGCAGGCGCATATGGCGTCGGTCTCCCGGTTCAGGGAATCCGAATCTCCGTTGCAAAGAAACTTGCCGACGGCAATTCGTATGCTGGCAACATCGATCCGACAAAGCCGATGATTGCCCTGACCTACGATGATGGACCTTCTTCCGAGTCCACAGCGCGGATTCTCGCAAAGCTGAAAGAGTGTGGAGGTCGGGCGACGTTCTTCATGGTCGGTCGTCAGGTCGCAAAAAATATGGATGTCGTCAAGCAGATGGTTGCCCAGGGATGCGAGGTCGGAAACCACACCTATGACCATGTCGCAATGACGAAGGAGGATCAGGCGGGACTTACGGCTCAGCTTGAGCAGAATAACCACCTGATCTCGGATGCCTGCGGAATCACTCCGGTGCTGATGCGTCCGGTCGGCGGAGCGAAGAGTGATGCCGGAATGGCGGCAGTCGGAGCGATCTCGATGCCGGCGATTCTCTGGAGCGTGGACACCCTCGACTGGAAGACGAGGGATGCACAGAGCACGATCCAGACGATTCTCGACAATGTGAAGGACGGAGATATTATCCTGATGCATGACCTTTACAGTGCGACCGCAGACGCGAGTGAGGTCGTGATTCCGGAGCTTGTGAACCGTGGATATCAGCTCGTGACGGTGAGTGAACTTGCATCTTACCGCGGTGGAATGATTCCGGGAAAATCGTACAGTCAGTTCAGACCAAAAAAATAGAGTAAAGGATACGGATATTTCCGCCAATTTTCGGTGAAATGGCGGGAATATCCTTTGTTTTTGAGGAAAAACAAGGCAGAAAATGGAAATCCTGAAAAGAACTTGAATTTTAAGATGTTTCATGCTATCTTAGGAATGTGGCAAAAACCGCCATATTTCGAGATTCTTTTCGGGACATCGTCACACGAAAAAAAGAGAGGAGGAGAGGGCGTGAATAGACTGCCGGTTATTGTAGATGTTCATGCACATATTCTTCCGGGAGTGGATGATGGTTCTGGATCTATGGAGGAGTCTTTAAAGATGTTGGAGATGGCTGCATCAGAGGGAATTGGTGCAGTGGTTGCAACTCCACATTATTCTCATCGGCGTGGAATCACAGGATATCAGGAATTGATTCAGGAACTGAGACAGCGGGTTCAGCAGAAGATGCCGGATTTTCAGCTTTATCTCGGACAGGAGACCTATTATAAGGAAGAACTGTTGAGTGATCTGGAAAATGGGCGTGCTCTGCCTTTGAATGGAAGCCGTTATGTTCTTGTGGAATTTGATCCGTCTGTGCCGTATCAGAATCTGTATCGCGGAATCCGTCAGCTTCTTTCTGCCGGTTATGTGCCGATTGTCGCGCACATGGAGCGATATCGTTGTCTGAGGGAGGAGAGAAATCTTCAGGATTTGAGACGAAGCGGATGTTTGCTTCAGATGAATTATGACAGTCTGAATGGAAGTATTTTTCAGGCGGAGACGAGATGGTGTCGAAACCAGATCAAGCGAGGCTATATTCATCTGATGGGAACAGATATGCATCGGATCGACTGGAGGGAGCCGAAGATTCAGGAGGCGCTCAAGTGGCTTCAGAATCATTTGGATGAGGAGACACTCCGAAGATTACTGCGGACGAATGCAGTAAAAGTGTTGAGAAATGAACCAATAGGGGAAATACAAAAACAGGGATGAAGAAAATGGAAAACCAGAATCAGATGAATAATGACAATGATGAGGTAGAGATTGACCTGCTTGAACTTCTTCTTGCGATGAAGAAAAAACTTTGGGCGATTATTCTGGCAGCAGTTGTCTGCGGTGGTATCGCCGGTATTTACAGTAAGCTGGTACTGACACCTCAGTATACTTCCACAGCGATGATGTACATCCTGTCGAAGGAGACGACGCTGACTTCACTTGCAGATCTTCAGATCGGAAGCCAGCTGACTGCGGATTACAAGGTAATCCTGAGTAGCCGTCCGGTGCTCACCAGTGTGATTTCTGAGAATCACCTGGATATGACCTATGAACAGCTGAGATCAAAGATTACGACGGACAACCCGTCTGACACCCGTATCCTGACCGTGACTGTGACCGATCCGGATCCGGTACTCGCAAAACAGCTTGCAGATTCGATTGCGTCCACCTCTTCTGAGTATATTGGTGACATTATGGAGATGGTTCCGCCGAAAATCATTGAGAAGGGAACGATTGCCGATCATCCGGCAAGCCCGAACAACAAGAAGAATGCAATGCTCGGCGCAATGGCAGGTATTGTGATCGCCTGTGGCGTGATTGTTCTGACCGTTCTGATGAATGACACGATCCGCAGTGAGGAGGATGTAGAGAAGTACCTTGGTCTGACCGTTCTCGCGTCGATTCCGGACTGGGAGAATGCAGGAAGCGGAAAGAAGTACGGATATTACGGAAAGTATGAGAGAGATGAGAATGGAGGAAAGAAGTGATGAGCGGACAGATCGTAGAGCTGGCAGGACAGCTTGCCGGTGAGAGCAGTTATGCATATCGCGAAGCTATTAAGACACTTCGTACCAACATTCAGTTCTGCGGAAGTAATGTGAGAAAGATCATGTTCACGAGTGCTCTTCCGGATGAGGGAAAGAGCCAGATCGCAGTGGTGACGGCAGTTTCTCTTGCACAGATTGGAAAGAAAGTTCTTCTTGTGGATGCGGATATCCGTAAGTCGGTACTCGCAAGCCGTCATCAGCTGAAGAAAGAGATTGGCGGTTTGTCTCAGTACCTCAGCGGACAGAAGAAACTTGAGGATGTGATCAATCGAACGGATGTCGAGAATTTTGATATTATTTTTGCAGGACCGTACTCCCCGAATCCGGCAGAGCTTCTTGAGGAGGATCTCTTCGGAGAGCTGATCAACTACGGTGCAGAACAGTATGATTATGTGATCATCGATACTCCGCCGATGGGAGCTGTCATCGATGGAGCGATTGTTGCAACAAAGTGTGACGGAGCTGTCATGGTCATCGAGAGCGGAAGCATCAGCTACCATCTGGAGCAGAAGGTAAAGGATCAGCTCGACAAGAGTGGATGCAGAATTCTCGGAGTCGTGCTCAACAAGGTGCGCCCGGATGAGGACCCGCATGGAAAATACTATGGCAAGTACGGAAAATACGGCAAGTATGGTCGTTATGGAAAGTACTATGGCAAGTATGGAAGATACGGCGAAGAGGATAACAGCCAGTCGGATGACGGAAAAGCAGGCAAGAAGGGAAAGACTGGAAAGTAAGCTGGGAGGCAGATCCAAGCGTATATGATGATTCATCGAGCTTTAGTCGGTGGAGTGTCAGTGCATGGATATACGGATGCAAACGGCTGAGAAAATCAAAAACCTTGTTGCCTGGTGAGTTAGAAAGGCAGAAGTGGGAATGAACCCTGCAAGGTTCTTTCCCATTTTCTTTGTTAGGTTCTATACTGAATGTTGGGGTGTGTTGAAAAACATACTTCCAATATTCTTTTTGTTGTAGTAAAATACATCTATAAGAAGCCTCCCAAATCATTTTACCGACCAAAGTTTAATGTTACGGAGGTGACCCCTTATAGATGTATCCTAATTATAGCAAAATTCTGCTCAATCTGAAAGATGTTTTTATTCGAAGATCGATCC
>NZ_JBNMIQ010000023.1:0-49362 GCF_050873365.1 Brotaphodocola sp.
GAAAAATCTTTCTTCTGTATCTCGGACAAAATACAAAATGATAGTTTATCAAAGATACTGTTGTATTTGTATGTCTATAATTATTTTCCATATACATATTATACTGCTATATGTGTATAAAATCAATTATTACATACATATTTCTTGATCATTTTGCGCTATCCATCCCACACCTAAAGGCGTGGGCTTTTCGCGCATTCATTGTAAAACATGGCAAAAAATAAAACATGATAAAACAAGCGAAAATAAATGTATTTCCATCAACCAAATCTCAGGGAAAAAAGGGAAAAATTGAGAATCCAGAAAAAATCCAGAAATGCGAAAGAGCCAGCGGGGTAGCTGGCTCTTTCAGGAGAAGGTATTTCGTTTCTTATGGGGTGTAGCAAAAAACTATATAATGTATTGGGGGGTTTACGCTAATTATAGTACCATAAACCTCATCCGAAGTGTGCACAAACATGCACAAATTTCGCAACTTTTTTTGTGCATGTTGTCTAGTTTTGTCGCCTTGCCCCGATTCAACCGCTCCCGTTCCTGCGTTGCACAAACGGAAACCGTCTTAAACTTCCTTGCTCAGGTTCACTTTCCGGTTTTCAAAAAGTGCCTCAAACTCTTCCTGACCGATCTTCTCCTTCTCAATCAGCAGGGCACTGCAACTTTCCAGAACATCGCGGTGTTCCAGAATGATCTCTTTTGCCTTCTGATAGCACTCGTCGATGATTCTCTTTACTTCCTCATCAATCTCCGTGGCAACACCCTCGCCGTAACTTCTCGTGTGGGCGAGATCTCGTCCGATAAACACCTCATCGTCATCGGTTCCGTAATCGATCATACCGATCTTCTCGGACATTCCGTACTGGGTCACCATCGCGCGCGCGATCTTCGTCGCATGCTTGATATCCTGGGACGCTCCGGTCGTCACATCCTTGAAAATGATCTCCTCCGCGATTCGTCCGCCAAGGGATACCATGATATCCTGAAGCATCTTGCCCTTGGTGTTGAACATCTCATCATCTCCCGGCAGAGGCATCGTATAACCCGCTGCCCCGACTCCGGTCGGAATGATCGAGACAGTGTGCACCGGTCCGACATCCGGAAGAACATGGAAGAGGATCGCATGACCAGACTCATGGTAAGCTGTGATCTTCTTCTCCTTGTCGGAAATCACACGGCTCTTCTTCTCCGCACCGATTCCAACTTTTACGAAGGAACGGTCAATATCGCTCTGGCGGATATAACTGCGATTCTCGCGAGCTGCAAGGATTGCCGCCTCATTCATCAGATTCTCAAGATCTGCACCCGTAAATCCGGAAGTTGTCCGAGCTACACGCTTGAGATCCACATCCTCCGCGAGCGGTTTCTCTCTCGAATGAACCATGAGGATCTCCTCACGTCCCTTCACATCCGGACGACCGACTGCAACCTTGCGGTCGAAACGACCCGGACGAAGAATTGCCGGATCAAGAATATCCACACGGTTCGTCGCTGCCATCACGATGATGCCCTCATTGACACCGAAACCATCCATCTCAACGAGGAGCTGGTTTAACGTCTGCTCTCTCTCATCGTGACCACCGCCCATACCGGTTCCTCTCCGGCGTGCAACGGCATCGATCTCATCGATGAAGACGATACATGGCGCATTCTTCTTTGCGTCCTCAAACAGATCGCGGACACGGGAAGCACCGACACCGACAAACATTTCCACGAAATCAGAACCGGAGATCGAGAAGAACGGAACGCCCGCCTCTCCTGCGACTGCCTTTGCAAGCAGGGTCTTACCGGTTCCAGGAGGTCCCACAAGAATCACACCCTTCGGAATTCGCGCTCCGACTCCGGTGTACTTCTGCGGATTTCTCAGGAAATCCACCATCTCCTCGAGGTCTTCCTTCTCTTCCTGAAGACCTGCGACATTCTTGAATGTCACATTGCTGTTGTGCGTCATCCGCGCACGGCTCTTTCCAAAATTCATCATCTTGGCATTCGTTCCGCCACCACCGGCTCCGGCACGCATATTCATCATAAAGATGATCAGTGCGACTCCGCCGACCGACAGCACAACCGGGAAGATCACGCTCATCCAGTAACTGCTCTGAGAGACATTCTGAATCGTGAAATCAATTCCCTTTTCCTGAAGCATCTCCTCCGTCTTCTTCACGTCGGAGACATAGGTCTCATACTGTCTTCCATCGCTTGTCTGCATCTGAACACGGCCCGTCGGAACCTGTTCATTCTGATGAATCACAAGCATCTGGACTCCGCCACCGTCAAGAACCTGCTCAAACTGCTGACTGCTCAGCTCTCCCTGCTCATTCTGTCCCGGCAGACGAATCAAAAACAAAGCTGCAATCAGCAGTAAAAGCACCAGAAGCCCAGTGCCTCGATACGTCTGTTGTTTCACTTATTAAGTCCTCCTTACTCCTGTCTTACCGCTCGTACTGCTTTACTGCTGTTCTACCACACCGATAAACGGCAGATTGCGGTATTTCTGAGCATAATCCAGTCCATATCCCACAACGAACTCGTCCGGAATCGTAAAGCAGGTGTAATCAACCTTAACCTGTTTCTTCACACGGCGCTCCGGCTTATCGAGAAGGGTGCACAGATGAATGCTCTTCGGTCCCCTCTGCTTGAGCACCTCAATCAGGTAGGACAGCGTGCGTCCGGAATCAATGATATCCTCCACAATCAGAACTTCCTTGCCTGCAAGCGGTTCATCAAGATCCTTTACAATGCGGACAACTCCGCTTGACTTGGTATCGTCACCGTAGCTGGAAACCGACATGAAATCAAGAGATACCGGAACGGTCAGACGCTTTGCGAGCTCACAGGTGAAAAATACGCCACCCTTGAGCACACAGATCAGATGAACGCTCTTGCCCTCATAATCCTTGCTGATCTGCTCTGCCACTTCACTGATTCTCTTATTAACCTCTTCTTCTGTCAAAAGAACACGAATCTTATCTTCCATTTCATTCTCCTCCGTCCAATGTTCCTGTTACCTCTAATACCGTTTTCGTATCATCCGTAATCTTATAATATTCGCTGATCCGGTACCCAATTACCCAGAGCACATGACTGCCCTCAGCAAGAAGCGGAATCTGATCGCGCAGATGCCTCGGAATCTTCTCATCGATCATGTATCGGGTTATCGCCTTTCGCTTTCCACCCGGAATACTCAGATAATCTCCCTCTTCTCGGAAACGTACCGAAAGTGCACTTTTAATTTTATCATAATCAAACCATTTCGTATACAGGTTTTTCGGAAATTCAGCACCTTTTTCATGTGGAAAAATCCGCATTTGCAAGGTCGGAAGTTTCTTTTCTTCCAGATTTTTCTCCTCGAAAATCTCCTCGCTTCTGTCTTTGTTTTCCTCAAATTCTCCCTTTTCTGTTGCTTCTCTCTCGCCGTTTTTATCTGTCTTACAAATCCAGAGATAGCGGTATCCGGTCTGAGCGCGCAGATTTCCCGGAAGATCCGCACTGCCCCCGACCGAGCCGAATGCGAGACGCTCAAGACTCTCAAAATGACGGCGCGTGATATCCTTCCATCCCGGCTGTGCATGATCGAGCAGAAGCCTAATCAAGTACGATCGAATGATCGCCTGCTCTGCGCGAAATGCGTCAAGCGCGATTCCTGCGACTGCACCGGAGGGCGCATCCTCCTCATTCTCTGCACTCTGCTTTCCGGCATGTTTCCACACCGCAAGCGCCTGCTGTTCCAGATACTCATCCGCCTGTGCAAACAGCTCTCCCGCATGGAGAAGATTCTCCTGCGCCCTCGCATTCACGAGACTTTCCATCATTGGAAGCAATTCCCGGCGAATCCGGTTTCGCGTGTAATCGCCGGACTCGTTTGTCGAATCCTCACACCAGAAGAGTTTCTGATTCTTTAAGTACTCGCGGATCTCCTCACGCCCCGCACACAAAAGCGGACGGATTCTGCGCCCCTGCACCGGATGCATGCCGGACAGTCCGCGAAGTCCGCTTCCCCGAAGCAGATGGTGAAGAATCGTCTCCGCCTGATCCTCCTGATGATGCGCGAGCGCGATTTTTGCAAAACTTACAGAGCTTACAAGATCTGTGCGATTCGTGGAATTCATGGGATTTTCAATCAAACGAAGTTTGGAATTCTCCTCATCCCACTCTCTCGCCATCTGCTCAAATGCCTCGTAGCGCAGGACGCGTCCTGCCTCCTCCTCCGACATTCCATGTTCCCCGGCATAGGCGCGCACATCCCTGTGCACAGAAAAAAACGGGATCTCCATACGCCCGCAGACTTCCTGCACCCACGCCTCATCGCGATCTGCCTCAATTCCTCTCAGACCGTGGTGGACATGAATCACACGAAGAGAAACCGGAAGTACCGTGCGAAGCTGGTCGAGAATCGAAAGAAGACAGATCGAATCTGCCCCTCCCGACACAGCCACAATCACCCGGTCCCCCGGTTCCAGCATATGAGTCTCCCTGATAAACCGAATTACCTTATTTTTCATAAATCAACTGCTCTCCTCTTCTTTTGTTTCTTTCTTCATCTGCTCTTTTTCTTTTCTCTCAGCGCTTCTTCCAGATTCCCGCGACAAACACGGTCATGTCGTCCCGCCCTCCGTCCTGACTCGCAAAGTCGAGAATTCGCTCCGCCAGATCCTGAGGACTCTTCGCGGAAACCTCCTCGAGAAAGCCCTGCATGCACTGTTCTTTGTATACACCCGGACAGGCCTCCAACACCCCATCCGTCATCATCACAATCCAATCTCCATCCCAGAGCTTTCGCGAGAGCAGGGACGGCTCGGCGCCCGGCAGAACCCCGGCGGGAAGCTCCCCTGCCTCAAGGATCTCCGCCTTGCCGTCGCTGAGCACAAACGTTGCGACGGCTCCCATCTTCATCGCCTCGAGAACCCCATTGTGGAGATCGACACAGGCGAGATCTATCGTCGCCGGATGCTGTTGTCTGCCCGTCAAGAGCAGAACCGTATTTGCCATCTTCATCGAAGCGCGGGCAGAAAATCCCGTCTCCAACAACTGACCGATCAGCTCCACAATCCTTCCGCTCTCCTGACCGGCACTCGCTCCGCTCCCCATCCCGTCGGAGAGCCCCAGAATCACCTGTCCCGGCACCTGCTCCGACCAGACGTAATTATCCCCACAGACGCTCTCCCCGCTCTTCGGAATCCGTGCAGTCCCGTACCGCATCTGGTACTGCCCCGCCTCCGCAAACCGGATTGACGCGCTCTGTCGATTGATCAGTGTCCTCGTGTCCGGCGGGGCATACCAGTTTCCGCCGACAACCTCACCAAATAGTTCCGCTGCCTCCCTCGCGGTGACACAGCGATTTCCAAGCGCATGAAGCGTCAGATATGCCTCCCTCTGATGATTCTCGTACTCGAGCAGAAGCATATTTTCCACAGCGACGCGGTGGAGACGAAACATTCTGCGAACTGCGTCCTCCTTCGCCTGCGTCACGTCAGTCGCCCTCTCCATCTGGTGAGCAAACTCATCGAGAATCACCGCAAGCTCCCGAAACTGCACCATGACGGTGTCACGGCTCTCAAGAAAACGATTCTTCCATTCAAGATTCATCGAAGCCCGTCCCAAATTTCGGTTCAGCTGTGCCATGTAATCCGCTTTTCTCCGGCACGCCTCAAGAAAAAGTCGGGGCATGTCCTTCTCATCGACCTGCCCTTTCTGCTCAAACGCGTGAAGCAGGTAATAGAGATAATAGCTGTCCGACTTCTCGCTACTGCTGTAAAGATTACAGCGACTGCAATCCCCGCACACCATCGCCCGCGCCATCTGCATCGCACTCTGGGCGTCCTCCCTCGTCAGCCCTTTTTCTCCCTCTATGCCGTCCAGACAGGAACGCGCCAACAAGCCCAGAGAACGCGCCATTCCGCTCAGCCTTCCCGCCGTATAAATATTCACATCCGCCATATCCCGGCGCCGTTCCCGTTTCCACACAAAAATCCCCTCCTAAGCCACATTATATGTGACAGGAGAGGATTCTATGCCCTCTTACTCTTTTTTCTCAGATGGCTTCAGAAGAATCTCATCTGGATTGACAAGACCCAGTTTCTCTTTTGCAACCTGCTCGATATACTGTTTGGTCTGTACATAAACCCGGTATGCTTCGAGTTCTTTCGCCCGTTCTTCCTCTTGTGTTTTCTGTTTGATCAGGGACGCTTCCTTTACCTGATATTCCAGATCCTTTTTCTTCATCGAGGTGCTTTTTACATTCACTGCAAAAGCCAGACTCGCCACAACCACGGTGATTCCGATGATCGCAAGGCGATTGCTCCACCGATCTCTTTTCTTTTTGCGCGCACGCTTCCGCCTGCCCATTTCATCACCTGCTCTGTTTCTGTGTTTTTTTTCGTATCTTTATTCTAAAGCATCTCCCAGCCTTTTTCAATACTCTAAAAAAATTTGTACTGACAATTCGGTCATACAAAATCATCCCCAGAATCACGACTCCGATCATATAAAAACGGAGGGCTCCGTCATTCTCGAGATAGAAAAGTCCAAACACGGTAAACGATGCAAATACCCAGTAAATCACGTCCTCCACCCCGATCATCCACGCACTGTGTTTCACGAGAAGGCGAAAGAGCCGAAAAATGTCATAGATCATCATCAGCACAATTCCAACCGCCAGACTGCGCCAGCATGCATGTGCCTCGTGAAAAACGGCTTCGCTGAACCGTGTGCCTGACATTCCGGACAACTCAAACAATCCCGGCACCGTGATCACACGGATCTGCCCCGCAATCCTCCCCCAAATCATCGAAAAAGGCGGGCGAGAAGAGACTGCCCCTCTTTCCGATAAGCCTCATTCGAGGAGTAGGCGAGCTGATCGACCGTCCCGTCGACGTCAACCTCCCCTTTTTCCACCGTCAGTCGACTCACATGCAGATCCTTCCCCTTTATCGTCAAAAGACCGAGGTCTGTATCCATAATCACCTGATTCTCGTCAAATGAGACAACCTCCCTCACCCCGGTCAGCGCCACACTGTTTCGATTCGACATCAGGCAGGAGTGAGAGCGGATTTCCTTCTTTTCTTCCATGACAGCAGACCTCCTTTTCCTGATTTCAGTATATGGGAAATCTGGTGCTTTGAGTACAAATTCTGCGACTGCAACTATCTGATCTGATCTAATCTCTACTGTGTTACTGTGCCTTTGCCGACTCCCGCACAGCCGTCAAAATCGCCTGCTCCATGACTTCCGCAGACAGAGTTCCCACCATGTTTAAGTCCGCCGAAACCTTACCGATCGATGCCGCATAGATCGAGTCCCCGTCCGCCATCGTGCCGACCGGATTGATACAGCGCGCATAGCCACAGCGCGTCATCGACGCAATCTTGTTGAGCTCTGCCTTGGAAAAATCACCGTTTGTGATGATCGCGCCGATCGTCGTATTTCCGCCTTTTCCCGCAAACAGATCGGTCTTCATGCTGAGCTTGTAGAGCTGTTCTCTGCTGTCCGCAAATCCCTCGATTCCCGGAAGTTTCGGACCTGCCACCTTCTCGCCGGTCGACGGGTCAAAAATATCTCCGAGCGCATTGAGCACGACGATTGCGCCAATCTGAAGTTCTCCAACCTGAACCGCACAGATTCCGATTCCCGTCTTTGTCGCATACTCTCTTCCGTAGATTTTTCCAACGCTCGCTCCGGTTCCGGCGCCGATGATTCCGCTTGCCGGCTGGTTGAGTTCGGCATTCTCACACGCCTCATATCCCATCTTCGCAGTCGGGCGAATATCTGCTCGTCCGATTCCAAGATCGTAGATGCACGACTGGCAGACGAGCGGGACTTTCGCAAATCCCGTCTCATATCCGATCTCATGCTCCTCGAGATACTGCATCACTCCATCGCTTGCAGAGAGACCAAACGCAGAGCCTCCCGACAGCACAATCGCATTGATCGGATTGTCCGCTGTGATCGGGGAAGTCAGCGGAGTCTCTCTTGACGCCGGACCTCCTCCGCTGATATCCATTCCCACTTTTGCGCCCTCATCAAACACCAACACTGTGACCCCGGTCATCGCCTCAAAATCCTGAGCATTTCCAATCCGAAGTCCCTGCATTTCTGTGATCGGAATCTCCTTTACCAAAGAACTCAATTTCATAACATTTTCCCTCTTCTTTCGTTTTTATTTTTCTGCTTCTATTTTTTTATTTTTTGATTCTTGATTTTTATTTTTTCGTTTTCACCAAAATCGTTTCGCAACATTCTAACCGTTTCATAGTTTCATTTTTTAATCATATTTTAATCATAATGATCGCATATTAAAAAGTAAAAAAGGAGCCTGCCCCATCTGCATCATGCAGGTTCGGACACGCTCCTTTCGGTTTTTTACTTTCTTAAGGCAACTGCCAGTGCTCTCGATACGGCACTTCCAAGCAGAGTGCAGACAACTGCCTCAATCGCACCCTGAACGCCTACAAACAGGACAACGAAGATGAACGGATTTCCTGCTCCGAGACCGGAAGCAAGGTTCTGGATGTAGTCGGTGTTGTAGAAGAATACAACCAGAGAGCTCATAAAGAGCAGGGTGTTGAGAAGCGGGCAGGACAGGCTTGCCACAACAAAGGCACCATTCTTCGATACTTTCTTTACCGCCTGGAAAATCAGACCACAGAGCCAGCCTTCCAGAATACGCGGTACAAGCAGGGTGAATAAAAGTCCAAACGGGTTAATCTGAAGAAGGGCTGCGCTGAATGCGGAACCACCGGTCAGTGCCATGATCATGCTCGTCATACCGAAGGCGCAACCGCAGACAGCACCGGCGGTCGGTCCGAGAATGATCGCTCCGACTGCGACCGGCACAGTCAGAAATGTAATCGTAAGTCCCGGAGTTCTGAGATAACCGAGCGGTGAAAATGCCATGACAAAGATGATGGCAACCATCATCGCCAGCTTCACCATAAAGGAAGTCCGGGAGCGGGATTGTTCAAGAGTAATTGTGTTTTTTGTGACTGCTTTCATTTTGTTCTCCTTTTGCTCTGATAAAACGGCGCACCACAAATCTGCGGGGCGTTCCCCTGCTTTTCAGAATATTTATTTTTTCGGGGATACACATACGAAACAAACGACTCTCAAGAATACAAATTTCATTTTTTAGAAATCAATGAAAAGGAAGATCACATAAGCTCAGACAGAATTCTGCATACAGATACTTAACACGCAGAAATCACTTACCCGGATTACACACAGATTTTTCAAGAAAACTTTTTCCCTGTTTTGAAACACGTTCGCTCAGATCCATCTGCACACCCTGTTACAGCCTCAAGAGGTCTATACATCCATGCCTGTCTCTGATTCATGATTCCAATCTGAAATTCTCTGATTCATTCATCCAAGTAATACGAATTCAGAAATCGCAGAAGCGATTTTTCATCCCGACTGACCGTGATACGTTTTCCCAAGAATAACGTTCATTCGCAACGGTTCATAACGGTTTCCAATCTCTGCACGTTCTGCACACATTCTGCATAAATTTGTAAAACCGTTACATTTCTCTCTTACTATAACACAAATCTTTAAAACAGCAAGTTTTTCTGGAAGGACAATTTTGCAATCACTCCTATATCTTATTTTTTCTGTTTCCATATTTCTCTGAGTACAGACAAAAATTCCTCTTCTGAAAATCCATTTCCACTTACAGAAATTGTTGTCCCATTCATTTTCCACTCAGCACCGTAAGTTGGCAGATCTCCGCCACTGTCCGTCTTCGTCAATGTCACCTTCATCCCCTGAATACGGGAAACCTTTGCATCTTCCACAGCCGGCGATGTCTGTGTGACACGAGACAAGGTGAGGCTCACAAACTGATTCTGCGCTTCATCCTGATACCAGATCTGATTCTGGTCATAGACAACTGCCCCGCCCGCATCTTTATAGAGCGAAAAAGATCCCTGTGCCATCTGCTTCAAATGATCGCCAAGGGTTTTTGGAATCTCACCCAGCTGATAATATTCCACAGCTTCCTCCGGCGACATCTCCTGCCAAATGGCATCCGCCGAAATTGCCACTTTAAAAGAGGACATTCCCATCGATTCATTCCAGTACACGGATGTCCCAAAACGAAGGTGATATAGAGACAAACAGATCAGGCAGACGCAGGCTGCCGACAAAAGCGTCCACATTCGAACAACTTTTTTCGTTTTTTCCGATTTTTTCACTGGCTGTTTTTCGGCTTCAAGAATCAGATCATCGTCAATCTCTCCGATTATGCGATACAAATCTTTTGCATTCACAGAACATATCCCTCCTTTTCTAAGTATTCTTTCAAGCGTCCTCTGACGCGAAACAACAGGGACTTCACCTTGCTCTCACTCACACCATATCGATCTGCAATCTCTCTCACAGAATCTGAGTACCAGTATCTACGGACGAACATATTTCTGGATTCCTCATCTTCCGTCCGCAAAAACGCGGAGATCGCAGATGCGACCTCCCGCTCTTCATACTGCTGTTCCGTGGAATTTCCATGTGTCAGACATTCCTCCAACTCTGACAGCTGTACCGAAAAAGACATATCCCTTTTCTTTGCACTCAGATAGTCATAACGATTCAGGGCAAGGCACCTTACAATCCTCCCCAAATAGGGAAGAAGTCGCAGAGGGCGATCCGGCGGTATCTGATTCCAAGCCGAAAAGTAACCCTCATTGACACACTCTTCCGCCTCTTCCCATATGCTTAAAATATTTAAGGAGAGTTTCATCAGATAGGCACCATACTGCCGGATTGTACATGCAATCGCCTCCTCAGACCGCTTCCAATATAGCTCCACAATCTCCTTGTCTGTTATCCTTCCCATTTTGCTTTCTTCCTGTATTTCCGTTTTTTCCCTGTCAGATTCGATTTCTGACTATTTTCCGATTTCCGGAGTGTTCGTCCAGATCTGAACCGCTGTCACTTCATCCTGTTCCGGTTGATCCTCCGTGTATCCCTGAATGAAATTGCCCGGCAAAATCTCCCGACTCACCTCGTTGTTCGTGTCTGGATCTCCTCCAAACTCCGTATCCTCTGTGAGCAGAATCTTCTTGCCGTCCCCGAGCATGATAACCTGACCATCCACCGAAGACACCTTTCCCTCGAAATTGATTACCGGCTTGTAAGAAGTTACATTTGAATCATCATGTGCGATCGTCTGAATCGTCATCGTCTCGTCATTCGCAGGGTGATTGGAACATCCCGTAACCACTGTCATAGAAACTGCCATAAGCGTCGCCACCATGATACCAAGAGAATTTGTTTTTTTCATAAGCTTACCTCCATCTCTGATTGATGAAACTGTTTTTTGTCCTTTCACCTATCAAGTAAGCATTTCTGTCCTCCTGGTTGCATCATTTTTTTAATTTTTTTATTTAAACTTAAAAATGTAACATGCAAAAAGTAGGGCGCAATCTCTTAGTAAAAAAAGTCCAGTGATTCTGGGTACCTGTCCTGCTGTTCGGATCGGACGTATTTCCCGTTTGAATCACTGAGCTTTTGAGATTTTTTTGTATTATGTTCTTAGTTTTGTGAATACCAAACTGTTTTCTCACAAACCCACTCTTACAGATACTCGAACATTTCCTTCGCATCTTCCTTGCGAATCGTCTCCTGCACGCTTGTCACGCGCACTTTAACCGACTTGTTGCCGAACGCAATCTCAATCACGTCACCGGCCTTCACCTCCGCGCTGGCTCTTGCGACCTTGTCGTTGAGCATCACGCGTCCGCTGTCGCACGCCTCGTTTGCCACGGTTCTTCTCTTGATGATGCGGGAAACTTTCAGATATTTATCTAATCGCATATCGTTCCTCCTTCTAAAATTGACGGACACATCCTTTATCGACACCGATATGTCTCTGATTTCAAGTCGACGCTCGCGGAGACTTGGCGCGTGATTTTGGTCAGCTCTGCTGACATCTTCTTATCAAAATCACTGCGCATCTACGCGGAGCGTATAACTCAGAAGGGGATTGTCTCCCCTCCTGAGAAAGTTTGTGATACCCCCCACCTATAGAGGAGGGGGACATCCACTCTGAGTTATAAAACAAAATTCCCCCTACAATGCAGTCGCACATACCATGCAAGTCGCACATAGAGGGAATTATTTTACGCGTTCTATTAAAATCTCAGATTTTTCCACTGCTAAACGAAGTAACTATACTTTATACCTAAAGGTCCTTCGCAAGTTCACAGGAACTGTACCGTTACCAGGAAATAAACAGAGATTTTATATATTTTCGTTCGTTATAAACTTATGCGTTTACCAGATCCTTCAGAGCCTTACCAGCTTTGAACTTCGGGGTCTTGCAAGCCTCGATCTTCATGCTCTCGCCAGTCTTCGGGTTTCTGCCCTCTCTTGCTGCTCTCTCAGATACCTCAAAAGTACCAAAACCAACCAGCTGGATCTTATCTCCCTTCTTCAGTGCATCAGAAACAACATCAGTAAATGCCTTTACTGCTGCCTCTGCGTCTTTCTTGGAAAGACCTGCCTGCTCTGCTACTGCTGCAACTAATTCTGTCTTGTTCATTATCATTTCCTCCTAGAATGGTCCATAGTACCGTTTCAGGTTACTATCTTGTATTAAAAAATGTACTCTTCCATTTATATCTGTTTTACCTTGCTTTGTCAAGGTTTTTCCACGGTTTTTCCGATAAACACGGCAATGCTTCGCGAGGGCGCCATGAACTTTTTCTGAGACTTGAGTTCCGGCTCTTTTCCTGCCTCATAGAAGCCATTCTGAGCCTCATCTGCGGTCTGAAATACCACATGCCACTTTTTTCCTGCTGACAGCGTTGGAAGCGCAAATTCATGCGGTTCCCAGTGCATATTGTAGACAACGAAGAACGTATCGTCCGGTGTCCCGTCCGCCTTCCGTGCATAATCTCCGCAGTAGAGAATTCCAAACTGTCTGCGGAAATTGTCAAATTCCGGCTTCCACGCACTGATTCCATGGTAGGAGACATCCGGCTGACCACAGGCGAGCGAATCCATGAGTTTCGGCTCTGTCGGCTGATGGAAAACCGGGTGTTCTTTTCGGAACGCGATCGCATGCTTCACAAATTCGAGCTGATCTGCGTTCGTCTTCTGGTTGTTCCAGTTCAGCCATGAGATCTCGTTGTCCTGACAGTAGGCATTGTTGTTTCCATCCTGCGAATTGCCAAATTCATCCCCCGCAAGCAGAAGTGGAGTCCCCTGGCTCAACATCAGAAGCAAAACCGCATTTCGAAGCTGTTTCTTGCGAAGCTGACGGATTTTTTTCCTGCGTACCGGTCCCTCTGCCCCACAGTTCCACGAGCAGTTGTAATCCGTTCCGTCGCGGTTCTCCTCCCCGTTCGCCTCATTATGCTTCCGGTCATAGGAAACCATATCTGCCATCGTGAATCCGTTGTTGGATGCCATATAATTCAGCACGCCGAAGGTCTCGGGATTTCTGCGACTGCGAAACGCCAGTGTGCCCATCTGTCCCTCATCACCCTTGAGAACGCGTCTCATATCGACGAGAAAGCCATCGTTGTACTCGCCAAGAACTCTCGTCCGTCTCTTTGTCTCCTCCGGCAAACCGCTCATTTCTGCGCCTTTTTCAGAAGCCTTCTCTTTTCCGGCACCTTTCACGATTCCTGTACCATTCACGGTTTCCGCACGATTCACGCTTTCCGCATGATTGACATGATTAGCATTGTTCGCTTTTTCTGCACGGTTCGTTTTGTCTGCACCTGCATCTTTGCCGTTTTCCGCTTCCTGCACCTTGCCACGGCTTGCCTGTTGAACCTGTGCAAACTGCTTCTCCCAAATCCGACTCTCTGCGAGTCTTCTCTGGAATGGATCGGTCTTCGACTCTCTTCCCCGCCCGCTTCCAGCAATCTCAATTCCATCCCAGCTCGTCGCCCAGATCATTGTGTCAGCGAGATAAGGATCGGAGGCGAGAAGCGCAATCGGCGCAGTTCCGCTGATGTGGAGTCCATCGACATGGAATTCTCTCACCCAGAATCTTGCCACTTCCACGACATCGGCAGGCGTCTCCTCCCCGGTAAAGAAAAGTTCTGCCACAATTCCGAGTCCTTCCCGGTGCAGGGTTTTTACAAGGTTCTTGAATTCTGTGACCGGATTTTTTCCTTTCCCCGCATAGGATGCCTTCGGCGCAAACAAAAACGACGGTCCATATCCCCAGTAGTTTAAGCGACCATCCGCCTCCATGACAGATGTGCTCGGATTCAGATCCATTTTCTCCGATGTGATTTCCGAGGACGCAATCTCCGAAGGCTCCATTTCCAAGGATGATGACAAGCCCGTTTTCATTTCTTTCGATCGCTCCTGATAGCGATGCATAATCTGCCTCGGGCGCATCATCACCTCATTAAACTCATTTGATGGCATGAGTTCGACCGTTGTCACCCCAAGTTCCTTGAGATACGGGATCTTCTCCGCAATTCCGGCAAATGTTCCCCGATCCTCCACACCGGACGAAGCATGGCGGGTGAAACCGCGCACATGAAGCCGATAGACAATCATATCCTCGTAGGAAATCTCCTGACGCTCATCCTCCTCCCAGTCAAACTCCGGCTGAGAGATCGGCGTCTTTAACAGAATGTTTCCCAGCTCTTTCTTTCCCCAGCGCTCATGTCCCTTAAACGAACGCCCGTGAGGATCTTCAAAACGGACACCATCTGCCTCAAACGCATAGTCATAGCGGTCTAAATCTTCCCCGAGAACGGTCATCGTCCAGACGTTACCGATCCTTCCCTCTTCCGGAAATGCAATCCGTGCCGTCTCTTTCTTCTCCTCCCTCTGCCGTGACTGAGAGCCCGACAGATACAAGAGCAGGACACACTCCTTCGCATCGGCTACCACTGCCACACGAATGCCTCCGTCCACCTTCGTAAGTCCCAGCACTGCGTCTCCCCTCGCACTGCCGTCAATCTTAAATGAATGCATCTCCAGCTCCCCCCTTCTTTTATGATTATGAATTACCACATTTAAAGTCTTTGTCTTCTCTGTCTTCTACGTCCGCAAACATGGCATTCCATGATTTCAATTCCACGATTTCAATAGAAAAAAAGGGCAGTCACAAAACGGCACACAGATCACACTGTTTTTGCTGTTTTATGACGGCCCATTTGAAATCTCCGTTTTCTAGCAACATCCAGCAACATTGTTCTTTTTATGCAGAACTTATCTTTTTTATGCCAAAATTGCTATCCTTTCAGATTCAATTCTACCGGACAGTGATCTGATCCCAGCACCTCTGTGTGAATCGATGCGCTCTCAAGACGGTCTTTTAAAGACTCTGAAACGCAGAAATAGTCGATTCTCCATCCTGCATTCTTCTCTCTCGCCTTGAAGCGATAAGACCACCAGGAATACACACCCTCCTGATCCGGATAGAAATAGCGGTATGTGTCGATAAATCCTGCATCGAGAAGGCGGGAAAATTTCTCGCGCTCCTCGTCGGTAAATCCGGCATTCTTTCGATTCGTCTTCGGATTTTTCAGATCAATCTCCTTGTGTGCCACGTTCAAATCACCACAGAAAATCACCGGCTTCTTCTCCTCGAGCTTTTTCAGCCACGAAAGCCAAGCGTCCTCCCATCCCATTCGATAGTCCAACCGTGCAAGCTCACTCTGGGAATTCGGCGTGTAACAGGTCACCACATAGTACTCCGGAAATTCTGCCGTGATAACACGTCCCTCTCCGTCATACTCCTCGACACCGATTCCGTACATTACGGAAATCGGTTCTCTCCGGGTAAACATCGCCGTTCCGGAATATCCCTTTTTCTTGGCATAATTCCAGTACTGATGATACCCCGGCAGTTCAAGATCAATCTGTCCCTCCTGAAGTTTCGTCTCCTGAAGGCAGAAAATATCCGCATCCGCCTCCTGAAAAAAGTCTAAAAATCCCTTGCCCACGCAGGCACGGATTCCATTGACATTCCAGGAAATCAGTTTAGTCATACAGATGCTCCTTGTAAACACCGTCTGCAATCAGCTTGCGGATCGAATCCACTACGGTCTGCTTATCTGCCTGATAAGTCACACCAAACCACTTGTCGCGGGTCTCAAGAACCTTTACAGAACCACGTCCGCTCTTGATCATCTGGTCGATGATTGTCGGGAGCAGGTACTCAGCCTTGAGATTGCCCTCCTCGATGTTGTCGAGGAACTTCGGGAAACCGGTCTCAAGCTCGTCAAAGAACTTCGGCGGAAGTCCCCACATATTCATAGATACATGCTGATGAGGATCTACGGTTACTGCATTGCCCTTGCCGTCAACTGCACCAAGCACGCCATCCTTCCACTGGATCTCGAAGGTCTCGGTTACGTCCTTTAAAGTTCCATCCGGATTTACCTCGCAGACACCACGGGTTACGGTTCCGTTGTCGCTTAAGGTGTTCTCCAGAATGAATCCGCCCATGCACATATCATACGGATCTGCATCCGGGTCCATCTCATTTACCATGTAATCATGGATCTTCTTGAATCCCTCTTTGCCGTAGTAGTCATCGGCATTGATTACGAGGAACGGCTCGTTTACAAGATCCTTTGCGCACAGAACTGCCTGACCAGTTCCCCACGGCTTTGTACGACCTGCCGGTACGGAATATCCCTCCGGAAGCTCATCAAGCTCCTGGAATGCATACTCTACCTTTGCCACTTTCTCAATACGATTTCCGATGATCTCCTTGAAATCTTTCTCCAAATCCTTGCGGATGATGAAAACGATCTTATTGAATCCAGCCTCCAATGCATCATGGATGGAGTAATCCATGATGATCTCTCCGTTCGGTCCTACCGGTGCGAGCTGTTTGATTCCACCGCCAAATCTGCTTCCGATTCCGGCTGCCATAATAACCAGAGTTGTGTCTCTCATTGTCTTTTTTTCCTTTCCGTGTATTGCTTTCTCTGATTTTCACTATAACATAAGTAATCAAAAATAGCAATTTTATCTTTTCCTCAAAATTCTTATTGTATTTTTAAAAAAATGGTTACTATTACAGTATCCCACAAGTATGGCATCCTGCAAAATTGTCAACTCAAAACATTTCTACCTAATATACAGGAAGATTTCTCTATAACCTATTTTCGTAACATTTGTTACATACTCTCTGGATTTTTTCTGTTAGAATGCGTATAGTAAAAATAGTTAAAAAGCAAAACAAGTCAAGTACACACAAGCATGAGGAGGAAACTGATTTGAATCCATATTTTTCTCTTACCGATAAAGTTTACAATATAACCGAACAGTACCCGGAGTTGATTGAACCGCTCGTGGAGATGGGCTACGAATCTCTCAAAAACGATGCCCTGCGAAAGCTGATGGGGCGCTCCATCTCCCTTGAAATGGCTTTAAAAACCCGCCATCTCGACGTAGAAAAAGCAGAGCAGACACTCGTCGACGTAATCCGTCGCACCCGCGAAAATCCAGACGCACTCCGTGTGACCGGCGTGCTTCCCTGCCCGATCCGTATTCAGCTGATGGAAAAACTCAACAACTGGATCGAAGAACACCACGCGGATGTCAGCTGTGATCTTCAGGCTGCAAGCATGGGACTTGATCACATTGAGGAACAGGTAAAAAACAGCAAGAGCGCCGATGATCTCGCAGATATTTATCTGTCTGCCGGATTTGGTCTCTTCTTCGACCGCAGTCTCCTCGGACACTATTCTGACGCAGGAGTCTTCGCCGATTTAACCGGAATGGAAAGACTCAACTCCTGCTTCGACAATGAACACCTTCAACTGAAAGATCCGAAACATCAGTACACCATCCTTGCAGGCGTTCCCGCTGTCTTCATGGTAAACGAATCCGTCCTCGACGGACGCGCGTTTCCAAAGAGCTGGAGTGATCTGCTCTCCCCGGAATTTGAGAATTCGATTGCAATGCCGGTTCGAGATCTCGATCTCTTCAACGCACTCCTGCTCGGCATTTACAGCCATTACGGGGAGGACGGAGTGCGTGCCCTCGGTCGCAATCTGATGAGTGCAATGCATCCCGCAGAGATGGTCAAGACCGGAACAAAGGCAAAGAAAGCCTCCGCCCCGGCAGTCACCGTCATGCCGTACTTTTTCACACTGATGAACCGTGAAAACAGCACCCTGACTCCTGTATGGCCGTCAGACGGTGCGATTTTAAGCCCGATTTTCCTGCTGAGCAAGGCATCCTCTTCCAAGAAATCTCAGGAATTTATCTCCTATCTCGCCTCCAAAGAGATGGGCGAAGTTTTCTGTGCCGGCGGAAAATTCCCATCCACACATCCGGATGTTGACAACGGACTCTCGCCAGAGGAGACCTTCCTGTGGCCGGGCTGGGATTTCATCTACTCACACGATATCGGCTCTCTCTTAAAAGAGACAGAGCGCATGTTTTTTGAAGCATCGGAGGAAACAAAATGAATCTGATTATTTTTTCTGGTCCGCCCTCATCCGGCAAGACCTCGGTGATTTTAAAGACAATCGCTTCCTTTCAGGCAGATGGAAAGAAAGTCGGCGTTGTAAAATTTGACTGTCTCTTCACTGACGATGACATCCTGTACGAAAAAGCAGGAATTCCCGTCAAGAAAGGGCTCTCAGGCGGTCTCTGCCCTGATCACTTCTTCGCCTCAAACATTGAGGATGTCGTAAACTGGGGAAACCGCGAGGGACTTGATCTTCTGATCACCGAGTCCGCAGGGCTTTGCAACCGTTGTTCCCCTTATCTTGAGGAGATCACCGGAGTCTGCGTCATCGACAACCTTTCGGGAATCAACACGCCGAAAAAGATCGGACCGCTCCTCAAATCGGCGGACATCGTCGTCATCACCAAGGGCGACATCGTCTCCCAGGCGGAGCGGGAAGTCTTCTCTGCCCGTGTCAGTGCCGTCAACCCGCGCGCGATGGTCATCCATGTCAATGGTCTGAGCGGACAGGGTGCACACGAACTCAGCACTCTGCTCTACAATAATGAGCAGAACGTTAAGAGCGTTCAGGGTATGAAACTGCGTTTCTCGATGCCGTCTGCAATGTGTTCCTACTGTCTCGGCGAGCGGAGAATCGGTGAAAAATTCCAGCTTGGAAACAGTCGAAAAATGGATTGGAAGGAGGACGAATCATGCGCAAACAGACAAGTCTGATCAACCGTTTCACGATCGCAGAACTGCTCGAGAAATACCCGTTTACAGAGGAATTCTTTCTTCAGAACCGACTCGATGCAAAGGGTTCAGAATCTCTGACGTTTCCGGAATATCTCGCCCAGCTTGACCAAGATGAGATCGAGGAAAAAGCACTCGACTGCGCCGAACTTCCGGAACAGTTCGATATCTATATCCATCAGATGGCTGAATTTCTCGGAATTCAGACTGACAACCAGGTTCGCTCCCTCACGATTCTTCCGGGAACGGACAAGAGCCATATGCCAGAGGGCTTTGACGAACTGACGATTCTTCCGGGGCAGATCATCTCGATTGTCGGACCGACCGGTTCTGGAAAGAGCCGTCTGCTTGCAGATATTGAGTGGGCCGCCCAGAACGACACTCCGACCGGGCGCAGTATCCGAATCAACGGAGAGCGCCCTGATCCAAAGTGGCGCTACTCTGCAAACAACAAACTCGTCGCCCAGCTTTCCCAGAACATGAACTTTGTCATGGATTTAAAGGCGGGCGAATTCCTCGAGCTTCATGCACAGAGCCGAATGATCGAGAACAGCAAAGAAATCGCAGAACAGATCCTCGAATCTGCCAATCAGCTCGCCGGTGAATCGTTCACCGCCGACACTCCTGTCACCGCCTTAAGCGGTGGTCAGTCCCGCGCCCTGATGATTGCTGACACGGCGATTTTAAGTTCCTCCCCGATCGTCCTGATCGATGAGATCGAGAATGCCGGAATCGATCGCAAAAAAGCGCTCGACGTCCTCGTCTCTCAGGACAAAATCGTTCTGATGGCGACGCATGATCCCCTGCTTGCACTGATGGCAGACCGACGAATCGTGATTCAGAACGGCGGAATCCACAAAGTTCTCTCCACAACTCCCGAGGAAAAAGAACTTCTGAAACGCTTAGAAGAGCTCGATGCAATGATGGGAAACGCCCGCCAGCAACTTCGTCAGGGACTCTCCCTCAACCTCGATCTCGTGCAAGATCTCACACAAAAGCAAGACACTTAAAAAGCAATGATTCTGCCTCTCATGAGAAAATTTGCGATGTCCCCGTCTTACAGAGATGTGGGACATCTACTCTGAGTGGTAAAATCTGTGGTAAAATTTCGTGCCAACGAAAGGATGTTATGCTATGAAATTTGATCTGAATCAGTGTCCTCTCTTTGCTAGAATGTCGGAGGCAGAGATTGAGGAGTGTCTTCTCGTCAGTCAGGCGCGCATTGTCTCCTACCCAAAGGACACCTACCTCTTTCATCAGGGAGAACTGCCACGCTACATGATGGTTCTGCTCTCCGGCTCGATCGTCATCGGCAATGACTCCCTTGGCGGAAAACGTAACATCGTTGCGACGTTTCAGGAGCATGGAGAGATGTTTGGGGAAGTTTTTCTCTTCTTAAACAAAAAGGAATACGACTACTTCGCTCTGGCAGATTCCACCGCTGAAGTTCTCCTGATTCCAAAGGCATTCTTTGATGTGGATGCCGTGAACCAGAATTCCTTCAGCTACCGGCTGATTGCAAATCTTCTCCCTGTCTTCGCCGGAAAGGCGTACTATCTGAACCAGAAAATCCGCATCATCTCCGGAGCTTCACTTCGCCAAAAAATCGCCAGAATGCTGCTTCAACATACACACTCCGATCCCGACTACACATTCTCAATGAACCGGGAAAAGATGGCAGATTACCTCGGCGTTGCCCGCCCTTCCCTCTCAAGGGAACTCTCAAACATGCAGGCGGAAGGACTGATCTCCCTCGAAAAACGGCAGATCCGCATCGCGGATCTCTCCGCACTTCAAGACATCATATAAGTGAGAGTAGAACTCAGATAGGCATCCACTCAAAGTTCTACTCATCCTGCACCAACGCGTCACAGCGCACGGCAACGCGTCGCCCACCTCCGGCGGTGCAGGTAAACAATGTCAGTGCCCACCAACTCTCCGTCATCCGTTCCGTCTCCTCCGCATTCAAAATTTCTGTTTCTGCGACTTCATAGAAAAATCGATTTCCGTCCATATCCGTAAAAATCACAGAATCCCCCTTTTTCAGATTTCCAATTCCAGAAAAATGAGCACGATAATTGTGACCGGCAATCACCAGATTTTGCAGATATGCCGAACCTGCATATCGACACGGAGTCTGTCTTAATCGCCCCTCTGACCATTCACTCATCACCGGAATTTCGCGCTGAAGCGAAGGGATCTCCAACCTTCCAATATAGGCTTCTCCATCCACCACTTTCTCCGGCATTGCCCGACCCGGGTCAAGCAGATAGAGTGGTTGTTCCTGCTTTTTCTTTGCTTGTGCTTCTACCTCCAGCTTTCGTTGACTCTCCCTGACATGATTACACGCTCGAATTTCATCAGAACTATTCTTTCCCGCAAAAATCCCAGCCAAAATCATACAGAATGTCCCTAAAACTCTTAGCATCCACCTCCAAATGCTTCGCCCTTTTCTCTCCCCTGTCTTATCTTCTATTCTCTCTTTTTTTCTCCCCCTTTTTTCGTCATCTACCTTTCTTCTTTTTGCATTCTTCCCACAACAGCTCAAGAGCAAAATTCCGACTGCTCCCAAGATCCAGACCAGGTACCACGAAGTTCCCGTCTGCGGAAGTTTTTCTGTATCAGGCTCTTCTAAATCTGGCAAATCTGGCTCATCCGCCGAAGTCTCCGACACCTCTGGCAAATCCCCGTTCTCTCTCCGGTTTGTCAGCAGAAATGTCTCTCCCTCCTGACGAATCGAGACGATATATCCTTCCGGAACTTCCTCTGCCACCTTCCAGACCCTGTCTGCATCCAGATTTTCCCACACACAGCTCCATTGATTGTCCTCCGACAACACAACACTTTCCACAAGCACACCGTCCCGCAAGAGCTGTACGGCGACCTGCGTCGGCTGATCTGAAATCTCTTGTCGTTCCATTTCCGTATGATCCCTCGTCTTCTCTTCCTCCCAGATCTTCACAGCCCTCACTCGAACCTTTTCTGAGGAGTCATCATGATCCCGATTTGAAGACCGAGGCTTCTCTTCTTCCCGGTACTTCGGGCGCACCGTCACCTGATAAGACCCTTCATTATCCGCATTCTCAGATTTTCCATTCTCCAACTTTTCGTTTTCTGATGAACCCTTCTCCGATACCGCATCTTCCAGTAATTCGCCATTTCTCGCGAGGACAAGTAAAATCGGCTCTGGAATATAAATCTTTCGCCCCTCTATCTTTTTCTCTCCAACAATCAGATAGACTCCTGCTCCCAGATTTTCAAATCTCAATCGACCATTCAGATCTGTCTCTCCTTTTCTCAGCGGAGTCAATCGATCTCTCAGCGCATAAATCTCCAATGTCTCCGCGGTCTCTCGCCACCGCGAAACCTCCTCAAGTTCAATCTGAACCGGACAATTTTCAAAGTCTCCCGTTTTCCGGTAACTTCCACGTTCCGTTTTCTCTGACCCCTGAACTTTCTCTACTACCTGAATTTCCTCTGCCACCTGAAAGATCGAAAAAACAGCTTTCTGAATCGGCTTTTCCCGCCCATATTCCAAGGTCACAGATCCGGTCTTCCGCCCCTCTATGGGACTTTCTGAAAGATTCTCCGTCATCGCCAAAACCTGAATCCCCTGCATATGAAAAAACATCATCACGCACAGGATTCCCACGCACACTCCACCTGAGATAAGTGTCATGATTCTTCGCATTTTATCTCCCCATCTTTTTCTTTTTACACAATGCCGTTTCTGACCTTCTCCTCTACCTTTTCTCTTTCCCTGTTTTTTATCCCTCCATCACTGTTTTCTCTTAATCTCTATCTCTATTTTGTTTTTCTACACGACTTCCCCGAACCAGAAGCCGATGAGAATTCACCCCATAAGGGGTACAGGTGACAAGCGTACAGAAATCCTTTTCCGGGTCAATCTCCAATTTTCCAATGTCATCCGGAAGCACCACATTGATCTCATCGATCTGATACTGCAACGTCCGGTTGAGCACCCGCAGATTAAAAAAATCTCCGGTTTTCAGCTGATCAAGACCCGAAAACAGTCTTGCCGACGGAAGCCCCCTGTGACCGGAAATCACGCAGTGACTCCCAGCTCCTCCCACAGGAAGAGAACTTCCCTCGATATGCCCCGTCGCAACCTGAAGAACCGACTCATCCGTCCCGTGATAGATCGGGAGCGAACACCGAATCGAAGGAATTTCAATATACCCCATGATTCCATTTCCAGTCAGGTTTAGGAGATGCTGGTAGCGAAACTGATCCTCCTCACTCAGATAATAGCGATTCTTCTTTCGCTTTAACTCCATATTGTAAATCCTTGCCTGCTTCCACATGTTCTCAAGATCTTCCTGCTTTTCCTGCGAAACGGCATCTGCATATCCCGCAATCGCACGTGACTGATGCCACCGATTCCATCTATCACTGACAGACGGATAAAACATCAGAGACAATCCCACGACAAATAAAAGCACAGGAACAACTCTCAAAAATCTTCTAATCCATCGTCTCTTCGCGCTCGTCGTCCTCCCCTCCTCTCGACGAATTTTTCATCAGATACATCATTCCGGCTCCCATTGATGCAAAGATCAAAACACCACCGACTGCATAAAACAGAAAAGTTCCGCGTCCACCGGTCTCCGGGAGTGACACTCCATGTTTGTTCACAACGGTCGTCTCAAGAAATCCTTCCTCCTTATCAGCGACAAAGGTGATCTCCCCTGTCGCCGACTCTCCATTCAATGCTTCCAAAATGGGGGAATCTGACAGAATCTGGTGATCCGCCGTGATCGTAAAATAGAGAGTCGGAACCGTATTGTATCCTGCCGGTGTGACCGACTCTGTCAATCGATACGCGCCGTCATCCAATCCCCGAAATGTAAAAACGGTTCCCGTTGCATTCTTTTTTGCCACAAATGACTGCCAGTTTTCATCTCCCTCATCCGTATCCGGCAACTGTTTTTCCAGAATAAATTCCGCACCCTCCAACGCTTTTCCCGTCTCATCCAATTTCTTTACAACGACCTTGTAAGTAAAGACGATTACCGTGTCCTCCGGTGTCTTTCCCGTCTCTCCTTCCTGTCCCTGATTCGGGTTGTTTGAGTATTCCAGATACATCGTATTGAGATTTCCCTCTGCCCCCAAAACTGCCTGATCCGTCAACTGTGACTTATATTCAATCCTCACCGTACTTCCCGCTTTCACTTCCGGGATTGTCTTCATATTTTCAAACACTACCTCAAAAGCATCCCCATCCTCTGTCGCCTCCTGCACTACAAATCCCTGCGTAATCTCCGTTTCGTCCACAAACACTTGCACCGTATCCGCCTGAAATTTCAATCCGTCCGACTGCTGATCATGAAAAACAAAACGATAGCTCGAATAGGAATCATAATTTGACGCTACTTTTCCTGTAAGCTGAAATGGAACCAGATCCTCCACATCATAATCTGCGGAATCCTGCCATCCAGACTCTTCTCCCAGCGTGTCATTTCGATCCTTCACTTTCTTTTCGGACGAAGGCTTGTCCGCTTTCGGAGCTATTTTCACATCGCCTACAACCTTCACGAGCCAAGTTGTATACGCATCATTCTTCCCCGCCTGAGAACCATCTTTATCCTTCATCAGATAATATCCCGACGGAACACTCAAACCCCGTTCTTCCGAGATCGTCTTAAATGCTTCCTCTTTTTTGATTCTTGCATACTTTTTAATCACTGCAAGTTTCTCTGCATCCGTTCCACCTGCCTCCTCAATCTCCTTCAAAATAGAATCCGGAACTCCCGCTCCACACTCTCCACTTCCATTTTCTCCCCACTTCACATTCGCCAGAATCCCCTCGGTCTCATCGCCTGTGAAAATCTGATAGACCTCATACTCATGTCCATTGTCCGGCGCCGTAATTGTATGCGTCGTACCCGCAAGCACTGTAATTCCCATCGTCATGATTCCAATACAAATCACCATCGAAATCCATGCCATCATCCTACATCCCCACTTGTACCACACAGAACTCTCCCTAACATTCTCGCTCATCTTTGATCCTCCTCTGCTTTTTTCTTCTATTTTTTCCAGTCTCCTTCACCTGTTCAATCGGTTCTGAAACACTGGAAACCATATCAAATACACTCCCCATCCCTGCAAATATCAAAAACGCAACCGTTATATATCCATCCGTCCCGACTCCGCCGGTCTGAGGAAGTGTATATGTTTTTATTCTCTGGTCCGTCACCAGAATCCAACTCGAAAGACTCTCATCCTGTCCCGCTTGAATCTCGATCGCCTCTCCATCTTCTGCACCATAGATTCCCGTAAAACGCGCCTCTTCCAACAGCGGACGAATCGACTGCTCATAATCTGATTCCGCAAAATAGAACCATGTTTTCGCCTCATTTTTCTCATATCCATCCGGTGCTTCTATCTCTTGCAGATAATACAGACAATCTCGATCCAAGAGAAAACCATTCACCGGATCTCCCCGAAGCAGACACTCTCCCAGCGCATCCGTAACTCCCTGCACCATCAGCTCTCCCGTAGACGAATAAAGTCCATAAAGAGCACCAGAAACCGCCCTACCGCTATCCTCCTCACTCTTTTTCATTCGCACAAAATATTCCTCTGCACTAGAGCTAAAACTGTAATCCTCTGCACAAAACTCCCGCCCCCACAAAGTAACCTGCGCTTCATTTTTCACCTCACCCGCCCCGCCATCATTTTGGGCTACTGTCTGATAGGTGAACTGATAACAATACGCCCCCGGATTCGCAACATGAATCCGAATGTGCTGAGCACTCCCATCCACTTTTTCCACTGTAAAATCCGTTCCATATTGAAGCGGGAACGTAACCCCATTTTTGTCCGTCACAAGCACAGTCATAGAGCCCGTCACATAGTAAGCATTGCCAGTCATAACGTCATCAATGACAACCTCTTGCCGACTTAAATCATAGAAATCTGGATTTAATGTAATTGTGTATTTAGATGAATCTGAAGAATGAGATTTGCTGAATATGGAGGAAAGATCAATAGTATAAATACTGCGTGTAGTATTTAACCATGCATGATTTTCAATAGAGGAATCTTCATCAGTAAAAAGCCAATCACGGCTATCTTCTAATGTTGAACTATAATTGATTATAACTACTATGTTTTTTCGGAAATACCAATGTACACAATATCCATTACACTTATCTTCATCCGTTTTATTAATCATATATAATCTCGCAGGCTTTTTTGTATCATCCCAACGAAATGCTATCCCTAAGTCATTTTCCTGAATATCGGATTCACTTAATAGTTTTTTCTTTTCTCCATCGCAAATAATATTTATATCTTCAATCATATTTTGACTCCAATTAATGGAATTTCCTTCCAAGTCATACATAATATCCCTAATAGACCACTCCTTCGCCTTTCCGCCAGCATATGCCGGAATCTGGGCTGTGATCGTCCACTCAAATTGTCCTGTTAGTCCATTAAAATATCCTGTTTTCGCAATACTTCCATCTTTATGCGATTCAATTTTAATTGCAGGATTTTCTCTTTCAAAATCAACCGTACAAGAAAACGTCACATTCAATCGAATCTTTTTATTTTCTCTCATACTGACACTCAAGACTTTTCCTGATTCCAATATTTCTAAAGTTCCAATTTCTGCTCCATCGCTTGCTCGAATATTTTGTGATGAAATTTGAATCGCTTTTATTCCTTCTGGCATAACGTATTGATAAATACCTTTTTCTGGAATTCCCATAGGTGCATAAAAATGAACGTTCAGATAATAAAGATCATTCTCATAGACATGATAGACACCATCATCGTCCGGCTCGATTGTTATTCCTCCTGCATCTAACAGAGAAACTTTAAAATTTGCCAATTCATTTGCACTTCCTCTGCTGAGTACATAATCCTTTAAATCTCTTATTTGATTTTCACTTATAGATTCTGTTTTCTGTTCTGAATTTTTTTGATTTTCTGATGTGTTGAAATATAGATTTTCTGATTCTTGATCATTTGTTACTGTATCTTCAAAATTTTCCTGAGGATTCTCGTTTTCTAACTTCTTATCCTCTGTTTTTTCCTGTAAATTCTTGTCATCCCAGTCACTATTTGATGCTTTTATTATCTCATTCAAACAATTATCTTCTTCTAAATTACCATCATCTTTATCCAATCTTACTTCTTCTTTTTTTTGATCATCATCCTCTCTTGCATTTGATCCGGTAGCATATTGACTTATCGCTTCTATCCTATTATTGTTCATTATTGTTTTCCGAATAATTTTTTGATTCTCCTGATCTCGATCATGTACATCTCTTGTTTGCATCGCAAATACAGGAAAAGTGGATACTACAAGCAGAATAAAAAATACCGCCATTAAAATTCCACGCCTCAATCTATGCCCTAACATATTTCGCACTTTAGGGCAAAGTATCCAGTAGATCAACTTTTTCAAATTCCCTCATCTCCTTTTTGGTCTACGTTTATTTATTTTTTAACTTTGATTTTTTATTTGATTTACAATTAGATCTAACCGACTTTTTTAGAATTCTTCTGAAAAAGAAAAACTTAATTCTTATTTTTCTCTGATAGTTGGATTATAGTCTATCCCCCACTCGCTGTCAACTGAAAACTCAAAAAACTCACAGCGCCGTAAGGCTGTAAGAAATCCAGGGGGACCCGTATGAAACGCCGGTGTTTGGACTGCGTATTTTGCAGTCCTATGCACCGCTGCGTTGAATCGGAGCGAGAGCGAGTCCCTATTGGATTTACTTCAGCCGTCGGCGCCCCATTGTTGCCCCTTGTTGCCGACATCCACTTATTACCTTCCTATTATTGCCACCCTATTACCGACATCCACTTATTCCCTCCCCATTTTTCCAAAATTATTTCCTTAATTGCCCATCCACTTATCCTATTCCCTATATATTTTTCAGAACTATTGAGAAATGGATTTCAAATATGTTACAATTAACCATACCATACATAATACCATATCATGCACGAATACATAAATGCGGGAATGGAAGGCATTCATGCAAATGCCATCAATCCGCGCATTCAGCAACATTAACCTTGAAACAGTGACTTAAACCTAAAACCTCTGCTCGCTCAGTTACTCTGCCTGCACCCAACGAAAGGACCCCTATTATGTTTCGATTTTTACATACACCCAAGACTCCCTTTACCTTACGCAATTTATATCTTTATCTATATCTCTGCCTACGTTCCTGCCTATGTATCTGTCTATGCGTCTGCCTGTTCCTCTGCTTCCCCTTCTCCCTTCCTACATCCGCTGTATCCGCTACACTCTCTACACGCTCTACACCCACTGCCCCGTCTACACTCTCTACACGCTCTGCACCCTTTGCACCCTTTACCGCCTCTACCTTCCTTGCCTCCTTCACACCGTTTACACCAGCACCGCTAAAAGCATATGCCGGTGTTCCATCCGAAGATGCAAATACCAAAAATGCAAACAACCGCGACCGCGAAACCATCCGCGTCGGGTTTTTCTCCTTTGACGGCTACCACATTGTCAATGAAGACGGAACCCGCAGTGGCTACGGTTACGATTTTCTCCGCATGGCATCGAGATACTTAAATGTCGATTATGAGTACATCGGTTACGACAAGAGCTGGGATGACATGCTGACAATGCTTCAAAACGGAGAGATCGATCTTGTAACTTCCGCCCAGAAAGTATCCAACCGCGAAGAATTCTTCGATTTCTCCAAACCAATTGGAACCAGCAGTGCCATCCTGACAGTAAGAAGTGACAACAACCAGATCATTGAACAGGATTACAGTACTTACGAGGGAATGCGAATCGGTATGCTCTTAAACAATACCAGAAATGATGACCTCAAAACCTTTGCAGACGAACATCACTTTTCCTATGAGTCCGTCTACTTTTCCTCCTCACGCGAACTCGCAGATGCCTTACAACGCGGAGAAATTGACGCAATCATTTCTAGTTCCCTGCGCCGGACAGAAAACAAACGTGTCATCGAAGATTTCGCAATCAGCGACTTTTACGCCATTGTAAATAAGGGCAACACCCATCTGCTCGACGAAATTAACTATGCCATTGACCAGATGAATGCTGCCGAGGGTGACTGGACCAACAATCTCAAATACAAATATTACAACCACACCGGCGACCGAAACCTGGATTTTTCTGACCGCGAAAAAGAACTGATCCACCAGTATGCATCAGGCGAAAAGACCCTGACTGTCACCTGTAACGTTGATCGTGATCCCTATTCCTATATGGAAAACGGAGAGCTTCGCGGAATCATCCCAGATATTTTTGCCATGATTATGGATAAAGCTGGAATCCCCTACACCGTTAAGATTCCAAAAAGCAGAAAAGAATACGAGGAATTGCAAAAAAGCGAAGCGGTCGATCTCTTTATGGACGCGCGTTTTCCATCTGAGACCTACGTCGAAGACAATCATCTTGCCTTGACCGCACCCTATATCAACATGACTATGGCTATGGTCACACGACGAGATTTTGACGGCACAATCAAAAAAATAGCAGTCGCAGATCATCAGGGACTCTCCAAAATTGAAGATGGTCTAAACAATTCAAGTTTAAATTATGGAAGTTTCCATAATTCAAACCATGATCAAGAAGTGGAAGAAATTCAAACCTCCTCGCGATCAGAAGCCCTGAATATGGTTCTTGACGGAAAAGCCGATGCAACCTTCGTCTATCTATATACGGCACAGAAATTTGTCAATCAAGATGAGCGAGGACTTCTCACCTACACGGCACTGGAAAGCCCTGTTTATCCTCATTACATCTGCCTCTCCAGCACCGTTGACCATGAACTCAGTGGAATCCTGACCAAGTGCATTTACGCGCTTCCAAACAGCGAAATTGAAAGCCTGATCTCAAAATACACGAGATACAAGGCAGAGAACATCACTCCGTTTACCTTGATTCGCCTTCACCCGGGAATCAGTGTGTTCGCCCTGATCTTTCTCGTATGGATTTTGCTCACCCTGATTTTCCTCCAGATGAAACTGCACACCCGCCAGAAAATGTTGGCATTTGAGCAGAAGAAAGCAATTGAGATGAACCATTTGGCACGGCAGGCACAGGAGGCCAATCACAGTAAGAGCCGTTTTCTCTCCAATATGTCCCACGACATCCGCACCCCGCTCAATGCGATCATCGGGTTTGCAAATCTGGCAAAGTGCATTGCATACAATCCGGAAAAAACGCAGGATTACCTCTCCAAAATTTTGATTTCCAGCAATCATCTGCTTGCGATTGTCAACGATATTTTGGAGATGAGCCGAATCGAGAGCGGAAAACTTCAACTCACCGAAGCACCCTGCTGTCTGACCGACATAGTCGATGAGGTTGCCGTCATCATCAACGAACAGACTCACGAGAGAAACCAGACATTCACGATCGACGTCTCCTCCTTGAAGAATCCGTACATTTTGTGTGACAAGCTCCGCATGAAGGAAATCCTTGTGAACCTCCTCGGAAATTCTGTAAAGTTCACACCAAACGGAGGAACCATCGCTCTGACCATAATCGAAAAAACCGACACAAGCTCAAGTGACACTCAAAATCAGGAATCTGTCGACAAGTTCGTCGACAAGTTTGGTTTGTATGAGATTCATGTCAAAGATAACGGCTGTGGCATGAGCCCGGAATTTATGAAAAAAATCTTTGAACCATTTGAGCGTGAACAAAATTCCACAGTCAGCGGGATTCAGGGAACAGGGCTTGGACTTCCAATCACAAAGCGCTACATCGATATGATGAACGGCAAAATCGAGATCCTCTCTGAGGAGCACAAGGGAACGGAAATCATCATCACTCTGAGAAACAAACTCACCAAACCGATCGAGCACTCCGAAGACTCCACGAGCTCCCCCATGCTCTCCCAAAATGAGTTTGCCGGCAGTCGGATTCTCCTTGTGGAAGACAATGAGCTCAACCGAGAAATCGCTTCAACGATCCTGATTGAAAACGGCTTTCGTGTGGATGTGGCGGAAAACGGCGCGATTGCCGTCGAAAAAGTAAAATCCTCAGAAGCCGGATTTTATAACATCATTCTGATGGACATTCAAATGCCTGTGATGAATGGTTACGAGGCGACAAGAAACATCCGCGCACTCGACGATCCTGCCCTTTCCAATATTCCGATCATCGCAGTCTCTGCAAATGCCTATGAGGAAGACAAATCTGCCTCCCTCTCCGCCGGAATGAACGGGCACATCGCCAAACCGATCGATATGAATGAACTGTTCCAAACGATTCATCTCATACTCAAAGAGCGCAATTCGACAGAAATAAAATAGTTACCGTTCATGCGTTGCACGAAATGCCTATATTGTAGCGAATTTTCATTTCAGGAAATTCTTGTCTGTGCATCGCGATATGATAACCTTAACTTTTTATAAAATTTACACATAGGAATTGATTTTTCCCCGTATCATATACTATAATTAAATTGAGCAAATAGCATCTTTTTTATAGAGAGGAGTGATCTTATGAGGATAGAGCGAATTAATGACAACCAGATACGTTGCACCCTGACCAGTACCGATCTGAGCACACGCAACTTAAACCTGGGAGAGCTGGCTTATGGAAGTGAGAAAGCCCGCGGTCTATTCCGTGAGATGATTCAAAAAGCCTCCACTGAAGTAGGATTTGATGCGGAAGATGATATTCCGTTGATGGTTGAAGCAATTCCGCTTTCCGGCGAGAGCGTTATGCTAGTCATTACCAAGATAGAAGATCCAGAAGAACTTGACACCCGTTTTTCCAAGTTTTCTCAGCTTTCCGAGGAAGACCCGGAGTCCACAACCGGATTCGCCGGTGAATTTCTTGAGGGAGCAGACGATCTGATGGAATACTTAAACAAAGAACTTCAGGCGATTTCTGAAGCGCCCGATCCGGAACTTTCCGGCATCGCGACGGCACAGGATTCCGACCTGAATTCTCTTAATTCCACTCAGGGTGAGACGAAGAACGCTTTGCAGGCACTTCCAAAAACTCTGCCTGTCCAGACCCGTATCTATCGTTTCGACAGCCTTGATCAGGTCTCCGAAGCTGCCCGAGTAACTGTCTCGATTCCACAGGGCATCAACACCCTGTACAAGAAGCCGGGAACTTCCCAGTATTATCTGGTACTCAGCAGTAAGGATATGGACCCGCTCGGATTCAGCCGAATCTGCAACATTCTGTCTGAATACGGAACCCGCGTAAAACCGGAATCCGCCAGCGAAGCCTACTATCAGGAGCATTATGAAGTCATCATTCGTGCACACGCACTCGAGAAAATGGCTCTGATCTAATACGATTCATTTTATATCATCTTATATCATCGATTCATTTCATATTCAGAGCGACAAAAACGGACACCCGAAACTCTCGGGTGTCCGTTTTCTTCAGAAAATCTTAAAATTATATTTTATCAATTTTCTTATAAAGTAGCCAGTACCTCATTGATACCGGTAACCAGATCATCACAGTCAATGCCGTGAACCATGCATGCTTCCTCAAGACTCTCCATCTGAGAAGACGGACATCCAAGGCAATGCATACCTGCACGCATCAGCATCGGAGCGATCAGCTCATGCATCTGGATCAGCTCACCAATCAGCATATCTTTGCTGATCTGAATGGTCTCTTTATTCTCCATGTCAATTTCCTCCTTATAGAATTCGCGGATGTACTCATACTATAATACTTTTTCCCAAAATTAGCAAGCTGTATTCCCGTTCTGCCATAAGTTACCTAAAGCTAACTGAAAATTGTACCTAATTTTGTCCATTTGTGCAACATTTTCCTCTTGAATATTTTTCAAAAATGGGATAGAATAAAGTAACAACGAATGTATAAGAATATTTAAGGAGGACTCATATCATGGCATATGTTATTACCGATTCATGTGTTAGTTGCGGAACTTGTGAGCCGGAGTGCCCGGTAAGCGCTATCTCTCAGGGAGACAGCCAGTACAACATCGATGCAGATGCTTGCATTTCTTGCGGAACTTGCGCAGGTGTTTGCCCGACCGGAGCAATCAACGAGGGCTAATTTTTCAATTAACCTACATAATCCCCTTCCGTATTGTCGTGCGGAAGGGGATTTTTTGTATGAGACGCGAGAATGTGCCAAGGCACATTCTTTTTTTATTCACATCTTCTTTCCACTTCTCCCGAATTTCTTCTTTCTGAAAAACGGCATCCTCGTCGCTGCTGCCTCCGCCTTGCTCTTTCCATTTTTCTGGTACGCGCGCAGACTCTCGTCGAGCATCTTAAAACGCTCCTCCTCCCTCTCATCGCTGATCCTCATCATGTACTCAAGCTCCTGCACCATCCGGTCATTGACCTGACGGCTGATTTCCCCGCTGATCGCCTCACTGTTTTCCTTGACAGCCTGTCCGACCGCATTCCCGATGATATGATTCATAAGCTGTTGGAACCGTTGCATCTTCTCTTCCGGAGACAGAGCAGAGAGCTCCTGCTTTCCCCCACCTTCTTTGACACTCTTCTTCTCTTCCACTGCCATGACTTCCCCCGTTTTCCCTTCCTTTAAAATATTGACTGCATTCTGTCTCAAAATTTCATCCGGATCGACGTCTTCCTCCCCGTCAAGCATACGTCTCAATACCTGCTCAATCGCCTTGAGCTGATACCCCTTTTCTTTCAGTTCCTTCACCTTTTTCAAAAGCTGAATATGCAGATCTGTATAATACCGATAGTCCTTCCCATTGCGAGGTATTTTCAGTTGAAGCTCGTCCTCCCAGTACCGAAGAACATGGGACTCAACACCCACGAGCTTTCCCGCCTCCGATATGGAATAATGTGTCCCGTCCATACTTTCTCTCCTTATGGTCTCTCATATTTTTCAGATTTGCCCTGACAGGGATATGTCAAAGATATGTCAGAGATCTATCAAAGATATGCCAGAAATAAATACTCTGATGAATACTCTGACAAATACAGACAGATCCACAATCCCTGCCTTTCTGCACTACTAGAAACATATGACCCCTTGAGAAGAATTATGAATACATGTGAGGATTCTTGCGAAGCATTTTTCTTTCCCAGAATATAACTCAGAGTGGATGTCCCCCCTCCTCTATAGGTGGGGGTATCACAAACTTTCTCAGGAGGGGAGACAATCCCCTTCTGAGTTATACGCTCCGCGAGCGTCGACTTGAAAAAATGACATGGACAGTCAGACAGGAATGTTCTCTCTCATTCCCATTTGACTGCCCATGTCTTTTCTTCTGTAACTTTTCTCTTTTCATTCAAATCAACGCCCGCAAAGACTTGTAAACTCCGTCTACGCAATCCGGTTACTTCGTTACTTCGCCAGATTGACAAACTTTGTGAACTCCGGTTGCCAGAGCAGATTGACGGTTCCGATCGGGCCGTTTCTCTGTTTTGCGATGATGACTTCCGCAATGTTCGGCGTATCGGTGTCTTTGTTGTAATAATCGTCACGATACAGAAACATCACGACATCGGCATCCTGCTCGATCGCTCCGGACTCTCGAAGGTCGGAAAGCATCGGGCGATGGTCGGTTCTCGTCTCGCAGGCACGGCTGAGCTGGGACAGCGCGAGCACCGGAGCATTCATCTCACGCGCGAGCGCCTTCAAGGATCTCGAGATCTCCGAGATCTCCTGCTGACGGTTATCCCCGCTTTTTCCGCTTCCACTCATCAGCTGAAGGTAGTCGATGATAATCATGCTGAGTCCATGCTCAAGCTTCATCTTTCTGCACTTTGAGCGCAGTTCCGTGATTGAGATACCCGGGGTATCGTCAATGATCAGGTTGGAATTGCCGATCACTCCGATTCCCTCGACAACCGCATCCCAGTCGGAGTCCGTCAGATTTCCGTTTCGGAGTTTCTGTGCGTCGACATTCGACTCCATCGCCAGCATTCGGTTGACCAACTGCTCCTTGGACATTTCCAGACTGAACACCATGCACGGCAGACCTTTGCGCACCGCCACATGATCGACCAGATTCAACACGAATGCCGTCTTTCCCATAGACGGACGCGCCGCAATCAGCACAAGGTCGGACGGTTGCATACCGGAAGTTTTGTAATCCAGATCAATAAATCCGGTCGGGATTCCGGTTACACTTCCCTGACTCTTCGAAGCGACTTCAATCTTTTCCAGAACATTCAGAGCGACCTGGCGGATCGGCACAAACTCCCCGCCTCCACGGCTCTGAAGCAGATCAAAAATCGTCTTCTCCGTAGTCGCAAGAATCTGATCCAGAGGCTCCTTACCCGCATAACAGGTATTCGCAATCGTCTCATTTACATGGATCAGTTTTCTCAAAACAGCTTTCTCACGAACAATATTGGCATAAGATCGCACATTCGCAGACGTCGGCACCGTCGTGATGATGTCGCGGACGAAGTCAAGACTGCTGACTTCCGGAGGTACATCCTTCTCCTTCAAACGATCCTGAAGTGTGATCAGATCGACCGGCTTGCCCTCATTAAAAAGCTCTACCATCGTCTCGAACATGATGCCGTACTGCGTCTGATAGAAATCAGAAGCCGTCACGATCTCAGAGGCAGCAATGATCGCCTCCCTGTCCATCAACATGGAGCCGATCACCGACTGCTCTGCCTCAATGCTGTGAGGAGCTACCCTTTTCATCAAAGGTTCATCCATACATTTGTTTCTCCTGTATTTCTCTTTGCACCAAAACATTTATGCAGGCAGGACTCACGCGCTCCACGCGCCTAAAATCCGCCTGCATATCTGCCCGGCACTCTGCATTTCTGCATGTTGCCTTATTATGCTTACGCTTCCGTTACCTTAACCGTCAGCTTTGCAGTTACGTCTTTGTGCAGTTTTACAGGAACCTCATGAGTACCGAAGGTCTTGATTGCTTCCGGAAGAACCATCTTCTTCTTGTCAATGTCAAGACCAAGCTGATCCTTTGCTGCGACTGCAATCTCCTTGCTGGATACAGAACCGAAAGCTCTTCCGCCCTCTCCGGCTTTCATCTTCAGGGTTACGGAAAGCTCTCCGATCTTCTCTGCGAGTGCCTTTGCCTCAGCGAGCTGTTCTGCTGCAACCTTCTCTGCATTTGCCTTCTGAAGCTTCAGATCATTTAAGTTCTTTGCGGTTGCCTCAACGCCGAGCTTCTTCGGCAGGATGAAGTTGCGCGCATATCCGTCATTTACCTTTACAATCTGTCCTTTTTTTCCAAGTGCCTTTACGTCTTCGAGTAATACGATTTCCATTATGAAATATCTCCCTTCTCTAACATCTGGTCGATGACCGCCTTGACACGGCGTTTTGCCTCCTCGACCGTCATTTCCTTCAGCTGAGCGCCTGCAATCGTTCGATGACCTCCGCCTCCCAGCTGTTCCATCATCACCTGCACGTTGACCTCATCGATCGAGCGTGCGCTGACATAGATGACTCCGTGAAGCTCTGTGAGCACCACAGAAGCCTTGATGCCCTTGATCTCAAGCAGTTCGTTTGCTGCCTGGGCACCGACGACAGTCGGACTCTCAAGTCCTTCCGCCGGACATTCTCCAATCGAGAATGCATCCCGGTAGACCTCCGCAGAGGCGATCGTCTCCGCCTTTGCTCTGTAATCCACCATATTATCGCGGAACAGCTTGCGAACTCGCGTCACATCTGCTCCACAGCGCCGTAAGTAAGCGGCTGCCTCAAACGTGCGAACGCCCGTCTGATTGGTAAAATTATTCGTATCAATGACAATGCCGGCATACATCGCATCTGCTTCCGCCGACTTGATCTTAATTCCATCTGCGATGTACTGAAGCACCTCTGCGACCATCTCACATGCGGAGGATGCATACGGCTCCACATACGAGAGCACCGCATTCGAGATGATCTGACTGCTCTGTCTGTGATGGTCGAGAACGACGATCGTCTTCACCATCTTGAGCAGTTCCGGCGCATCGGTGATGCTCGGACGGTTTACATCCACAACGACAAGCATCGTATTCGCATCCACAAGCTCCGCAGCCTGCGCTCCTGACAGGAACATATCATCCGGATACTCCGGATTGTCGACAAAGCGATCCATCATCGGCTTGACGGAGGTCGTAACCTCGTTAATCACGATATGTGCCTTCTTATTCAGCGCCGTCGCAATTCTAAAAATACCGATCGAAGATCCGAAACAGTCAATATCACCGATCCGGTGTCCCATAATCAGGAGGCGATCCTTCGTCTCCATGAGTTCTCGCATCGCATGCGCCTTGACACGTGCCTTGACGCGGGTCGCCTTCTCAAGCTGTTGAGATTTTCCGCCGTAATACTGAATCCGGCTTCCATCTTTCAGAACTGCCTGATCTCCGCCACGACCGAGTGCCATATCAATCGCAACTCGCGCATAATCATAATTCTGCGCGTAAGTGTCTCCATTCATACCGATGCCAATGCTCAGCGTCACTGCCATCTCATTTCCAATGTTGACGGTCTTTACATCCTCCAGGATCGAGAATCTCTCCTCCTGAAGTTGCTGAACGTATTTCTGCTTAATGATAAAGAAATACTTGTCTTTCTCCAGCGTTTTTACCACACCGTCCATCGCACTGATGTACTTGTTGATCTTTCGGTCAATCAGAGCCGTCAGCAGAGAACGACGCACTTCCTCTACACTCTCAAGTGCCTCATCGTAATTGTCGAGGTAGATCAGTCCGGCAACCATCTTCTCATCGGTGATCTCCTGCAAACAACGCAACATTTCTGTCTCATCGAACAGATAGATCGCAAGCAGTTTCTGTCTGCTGACCAGTGCTTCCTTCTCTTCCTCCTCGGAACTGCTCACATAAATCGGCTGAATATCCAGTCGAAATTTCTTGTCCCCGTAAGAGGTATGAACCAGAACCGTTCCATCATCCGGTACCAGATCATTCCGAGTCAGGTTTGGAAAAATGGAAAGAAGGCTTTTTCTGTTTCCCTTTTCTGTCTGTATCGCTTCCTGAAATGAGCGGTTCATCCAAAGCAGTCGTCCATCTTCATCTGCCAGCGCATACGGGATCACCATATCCGTCAGCAACTGCTTCTGAATCCACGCATATTCGGAAGAAAACTCCACCAGACCGCCGAGAATTCGCTTGTGACTGTACACATAAATCCAAACCGCCGTTCCTATGTAGCACACGGTAAATGGAATCATCACCAGTGCGCCCACACGACTTACCAGAAACAGTGCGATATTCCCGCATACCAGAAAGACAGAAAGCACGATGGGCCAGGACAGATATCCCTTGAGCTGTCCCTTTACCACGATATTCTCTTTCATACTTTTGTTCTCCTTGCCGAATTCCTGAGAATTCCAACAGTCATATCATACGCTTTACCCCTAATTATACCATACCAAGCGCCAAACGTCCACAATGAACACAGTATCCATATACAGGAACCGGTATCCAATCTTTTTTCGATCTCAAGATTAATTTTGCCATCCTTCAAAATTTTTCACACTGAAAATTTCCTCCGGCAGACGGGAACCAAGATTGTCTTTTTCTCAAAATTATACTAAAATGAAAAGGTGACTTTTGATGAAAGATTTTTATTTTTCCTACGAAATACGAAAAAGGAGATTATCTTATTATGATTAAAAAAGAAATTTCTGAAATCAAGCGCCAGTTCACTCCAAACAGTTGCTCGATCTCCCGCATCTGTGGCTGTTATGTGGACGGAGAAAAGAATAAAAAAGCGACCTTCAAGGAGGCTTTTCTCTCCCTTCCTGAAGAAGATATGTTCAAATATTTTGAGATTTTGAGAAAAAATCTCTCCGGAACACTCGGAAAAAATCTTCTGAATCTGGAGTTTCCGCTCTCCGCCGAGGGCGAGGGTACCCCGCACGATCTACTGATGAAACTGCGTGCCACCCGCCTGACCGATGATGAACTGCTCGACACGTTCTACGACCGGATTATCGAGAGCTACGACTATGTCGGCAATTTCCTGATTCTGCTGATTCACGATGCCTACGACATCCCGGGACGCACCTCCGACGGAATTGAGATGGAAGACGCCTCCGACGAGGTTTACAGCTACATTCTCTGCTCCATCTGCCCGGTCGATCTCTCCAAACCGGGACTCAGCTACAACGAGATCGAGAGTAACTTCCAGAACCGCATCCGAGACTGGGTTGTCGGAATGCCGGAATGGGGATTCCTCTTCCCTGCATTCAACGATCGCTCGACCGATCTCCACTCTACCCTTCTCTACACAAAGAAGAGTGAGGATCTCCACGACAGCGTTGTCGAGCGGATTCTCGGCTGTCCGCTCCCACTCCCGGCCGGAAGCCAGAAAGAATCGTTTCAGGCGATCATTGAGGACACGCTCGGAGATGCCTGCGACTATGAGACAGTCAAGACGATCCATGAGAACCTCAATGAACTGATCTCTGAGCACAAGGACGATCCGGAACCGGTCGTTCTCGACAAGTATCAGGTCAAGACCCTGCTCGAGAACAGCGGAGTCGAGGAAGAACAGCTTGAGAACTTTGACCAGAACTTCGATGAGACTGCCGGTGAGCGCGCCTCGATCTACGCGTCCAACATCGCAAGCACCCGCGCCTTTGAGGTAAAGACACCGGATGTCGTCGTCAAGGTCAATCCGGAGCGCACCGACCTTGTCGAGACAAGAGAAATCGACGGTCGCCAGTGCCTCGTCATCACAATCGACGGCGGAATCGAGGTAAATGGAATTCTTGTAAACCAGAACGGTGGAACAAATACAGAAAATTAATTAACAGAATTTATAACTCAGAGTGAATGCACAGTGATTTTGATAGGAAGATGTCAGCAGAGCTGACCAAAATCACGCGCCAAGTCAATGCTTGCGTCGACTTGAATCTCATACTAATTCTCCATTTCCTACAACGCTATCAAGCATTGTTGGAGGACAAGAAAGTTGTGCAAAAGGCGACGGGAGTTGAGAAAGTGCATGCAAACCCGTGTGACATGTCGGTGCTTAGACTGCGTAGTTTGCAGTCTTATGCACCGCTACATGGAACCCGGAACGAGAGTGCGTTTGCATGACTTTACTCACGACCGGAGCCGTTTTTTATCTATCACGATTTTTATCCAGAGCTGTTTTTTATCTTATTTCATTTTTCCAGACTCTGTTATAAAACTTCGTCAGCTCCTCACTTCATCGCCCGTCTGACCTTAAAGTAATACGGAATCTCCACGAGAAGCATCACGCTCCATCCGCAGGCACACGCGATCGCGACTCCATAAATCCCCATTCTCGGAGCGAGAATCCATGTAAAAATCACTCTCAGCGTTGTCTGGATAAACGTTCCGAGAAGTGTCATCTTCATCATTCCCATTCCGCGGTAAAATCCCTGAAATCCATTCGTAAATGCCGGAAAAATGTAAAAGAACGCCATCGTCCCGAGATACTGCGCGCCGATCATCACAATCGCCTTCGCATCCTCTCCGGTCACAAAAAGCCCGACGATCGGTCTGCGAAGCAGTAACACCGTCCCGCAGATCAGCACCCAGTAGAGAAACTCGAGGCAGAGTCCATCGCGAAATCCCCTGTGAAGTCTCTCCTTCTTCTTTGCTCCGCGATTCTGCGCGACGAAAGTTGTGATTCCATGGGAAATGCTCTGCTCCGGCATGCACGCGAAATCATCGACCCGGTTCACCGCATTGAACGCCGCAATCGTGTTGACTCCGAGCGCATTGACCGAACCCTGAATCAGAAGTTTTCCGACCGGCTGACACGACTGCTGAAGTGCCGTCACCGTTCCATACTGGAGCGTCGTCTTCAAAAGCCCCATGTCCATCCGAAACTCCCCTCTCTTCAACTGGAGAAGCGGAATCTTCCGGTAGACATACCAGATCGAGAGTCCGGCTGAGACTGCCTCCGCGACAACCGTCGTGACGGCCGAACACACAATTCCAAAACCGAGGATTCCGATAAAGATCAGATCAAGAACTCCATTCAGAATTGAGGAAAACATCAGAAATTTCAGTGGGGTCTTCGAGTCACCCACACTCTTGAGTGCCGATGCCAGCGCATTATAAAAGTAGGTAAACGGCGCTCCGAGAAAGATGATTCTCAGATAAATCGACGTCATCTCCATCAGCTCATCCGGCACATTGAGTGCGCTAAGCAACCACGGTGTAAAGAAAATCCCGAGTGCAATCACGGCAAGCGAAAAATACAATCCAAACAGAACTGCCGTCGCCATTTCCCTCTTTAGTTTCTCATACTGCTTTCCACCAAAAAACTCGCTCATCAGCACACCTGCGCCCATGCAGATGCCCGATATTCCAAGAATGACGATATTCATGACCGGACTCGCCATTCCCTCGGAAGCCAGCGCTTCCTTTCCGATAAATCGTCCTGCGATGATCGAATCCACCGCATTGTAAGTCAGCTGAAACAGATTTCCCAACACCAAAGGAATCGAATATCCAAGCAAATGTTGCGGAATTTTTCCCTCTGTCATATCCACCACTGCCATCTCATTCTCCTCCTCATTTTTTCTGTACATTCATCCCGCACACTTTTCCTTGTACGTTATACGTTACGATTCCGCATTCTCTACTCCGGCTGAATCCGGTTCGCAAGGAATTTTCTCATCGTATCCGTGATTTTCTTTCCGTCCATCGGCTTAACCAGATGCGCATTCATCCCAGCCTCAAGACTCTCCTGAATATCCTGCTCAAATGCATTTGCACTCATCGCAATAATCGGAATTGCAAATGCATCGGCGCGGTTCATCGACCTGATGTGCCTTGTCGCCTCCAGTCCGTTCATAATCGGCATCATGATATCCATCAGAATGATGTCGTAATATCCGATCTCCGATTTTTCAAACATCTCGATCGCTTCCTGACCGTTGACCGCCGTGAAGACCTCAATATCCTCCTGTTCCAGATGAAATTTTGCAATCTCAAGGTTCAAATCATTGTCCTCGACAAGCAGGGCCTTGACACCCTTAAGAGAAATCTTTTTCACCGGCTTTGTTTCCGTCTGCGGGTTCGGATCGATCTTAAACGGAAGCAGGATCGTGTATTTTGTTCCCTCGTTGAGTTTGCTCTCCACCTCCAGCGTACCGCCCATCATCTCAACTGTTTGCTTGACGATCGACAAGCCAAGGCCGACTCCGTTTATGCTGTTCAAAGAAGTATTATTTGCCTGAGAATACGCCTCAAATGCATGCTTCAAGAACTCCTCACTCATTCCGATTCCGGTGTCCGCATTGATCAGCTCAATCCAGACCGTATCACCCTCACATTTGACTTCCTTGCATCGACAGTAAATGCTTCCGCCCTTCTTGTTGTACTTGATTGCATTGCTGTTGAGATTCATCAGAATTCTTGAGAGTCCCTCTGCACTTCCAATCAGATATCTGTGCGTGATGTAGCCCGGTTTCCAGTCCACAATCCCGTGAAGCCCCTGAGCCTTTGTCTGAATATCCGCCATCGCCGTCACACTCATCAGAAGATCAATCAGATTAAACGGCTGTTCCTTCAAATCAATCGACTTATTTTCGAGGTGATTCATATTCAGAACGTTGTTGACAAGAGAGACGAGATAATTCGTCGCAATCCACATCTTCTCCCTGCACTCACCCTGCTTTTTCATATCCGTTGGAAACGCATCCGCAATTCTGAGCATTCCCTGAATCCCATTGATCGGGGTGCGGATATCGTGAGAAATCGACGAGAGAAAACGGCTCTTCATCTCATTTGCAGAGACTGCCTTGTCTTTCTCCTCTTCTAAAAGTTTCTGCTCCGCAAGGTTCAATTCCTTTTCATTAAAATGTTTCGTCCGGTCAAGGATGTAGGAGATTCCCAGCACATCCCCATTTTCCTCATCTTCAAACATGATAAGATGTTGCTGTGCAAGCATCGGCTTAAAGAGAATCGATTGAGTCCAGTAAGTATGAATCAGATGAGTCTCTCCGTTTCTGTAAGCTCCAAGCAGATGTTCCAGGCGAAAGAACTCCAAATAGTCCTCTCTCTCGTTCTCCGCCACCTTGTCCTCCCAGTAAGTGACCAGATCGGTAAATTTGGCGTTGATCGGCAGACCGATCCGCTCATTTACACTGTATTCCTTTCCATCAACTACCTGACGAACAATTCCCGGAATTACATTTTTTGTCAGATTAACGTTATAATAAACTCCCGTCTCCCAAACAAATGCCTGCTCCAAAATCTCCATTTTCTTTTTTAGCTTCTGGATTTCCATAGTAGGTCCTCCTTGTTTGCAGATTCACTTCTCTTTCCCATACTCTTTCCCATATTTTTCAACCCCCTTAGCTTTCCTAAAAATCCCCTAGGAAATGTTTTCGTGAACATTTTCTTAATCCCCATACATTGCGACTCTCTTTCATTATACTCTCATAACATGTTCTGTCAATTTATCCGCTTTCAATCAGATTTCAATCAGAATCTCGCATCAAGTTGACGATTGTGCTGGCTTAAATGATGTTGTTGAATGGCGTTGGCTTGAATGGAATAGAACGCAAAAAAGCGCCACAGAACTTCTGGATTTCCCCATACCATTCTGTGGCACTCTTTAATTTGAACTATACAGCCCCTCGTAACGTTTTCGTTACTTCATCACTTTGGTACCTGATTACTTTAGTGCTTAACTACTTTGATGCCTGATTATCTTGGTACCTCATGAATTTGTTACTCCATGAATTTGTTACTTCACGAAGTGTTACTTTATGAAGTATTGCTTCACGAACTTCTTTACGCCTTCTCAATTCGGATCACGGATTTTTCTCCCCTTGATACCATGCCCTTCTTCAGAAGTGTAATCTTCTCTCCGCTTGTGAAAATTACCGGAGATACGGTCTTCTTACCTGCACTCTTCACATAGTCGAGATCTACTTTTACAAGAACATCTCCACTCTTTACACGGTCGCCCTGCTTTACGGAAACCTCAAATCCCTTTCCGTTCAGCTCTACCGTATCGATTCCAAGGTGAATCAGAATCTCAGAACCATCATCGGAACGAAGTCCAACGGCATGTCCGGTCGGGAATACTACTTCCACAATTCCATCTACCGGAGACTGAACAACGCCCTCAGTCGGCTCAATTGCAAATCCATCACCCATCATCTTCTGAGAGAATGCCGGGTCCGGAACCTGCTCCATCGGAATCACATTTCCTGTGATAGGAGCGGAAAACTCTGCCTGCTTCGGTGCAGATTTCGTCTCTTTCTTCAGTGCCTCACGTACATTTGCAGCGATTCCCTCAACCTTCGGTCCGTAAATAACCTGAATGTGAACGTCGCTTGAATGAACGAAGCCCATTGCACCAGTTTTCTTCAGTCTCGGCTCATCGACTGCGGACATATCCTTTACATCTACTCTCAGTCTGGTCAGACAGTTATTAACTACTTTGATGTTGTCCTTGCCACCAAGACCCTCGATGATCTCAAGTGCCTGTGCAAGCTGTTTGTTGCCGATTGTTGCGGTACCCGCACTCTCGGTCTCTTCCTTAGAATCCTCGTCTGCAACATCGATCGACAGATTCTTCTTGGTCAGGTAGGTCTTGAATACCAGATAGTAAGCGATGAAGAAGAACGGTCCTACAATCACGATCCAGTACCAGTGAGAACCCGGCTGGAATACACCCCAGATGAAGAAGTCGATCAGACCACCACCGGTGTTACCAACGATAACCTTGAATGCTGCCATCAGCATGAAGGAAAGACCACCCATGATTGCATGGAAGACAAACAGTGCCGGTGCTACGAACATGAAGGAGAACTCCATCGGCTCGGTAATTCCGGATACTACGCTGGCTGCAACGCCTGCGATCATCAGTGCCTTTACACGTGCTTTCTTCTCTGCCGGTGCGGTGCGATAAATTGCAAGTGCTGCACCCGGAAGACCAAACATCATCATCGGCATCTTGCCCTGTCCAAGGAATACGGTGAACGGCTGAAGCTCAGACAGATCTACCTTATCTACGAACTGAAGGAAGATGTTTAAGCATCCCTCAACGCCCTGGAACACACCACCGATTGCAGTGGTACGGAAGATACCATTCAGAACGTGATGCAGACCGGTCGGGATCAGCAGACGCTCTAAGAATCCGTAACAGAATACTCCAGCAAGACCTGCTGCGGAAATCAGACCGCCGAGTGCATCGATTCCCATGGAAACCGGAGCCCATACAAGCGGAGCAACGAGTCCAACAGCCGTCATAGCCAGAATTACAACGAGTGCCACGAAACGTTTTCCACCGTAGAATGATACCGCTACCGGGAATGTTACTTTGTGATACTTGTTGTGAAGTGCTGCCGTTACGATACCAGTGATCATACCGGCAACTGCACCCATATCCATCGTCTCAACGCCAAGAATCGTGGATATTTTCAGTGCACTGAAATCCATAAAACCAGAATTAATCATACAAGCGGATGCCACCAGGAATGTATAATATCCGATGAAACCCGCAAACGCCGCAATTTCCTTCTCTTCCTTAGCAAGTCCGAATGCAATCGAGATTGCAAACAGAACCGGGATCAGCGTGAATACAATGCCGGATACCTTGTTGATTGTCGTGATGATGAAATGAAGAATTCCTACCGACAATACCGGTACAGCAGCCTGTACCTGTGCCTTTAACAGCGCAGCACTGAGTCCCAGAACAATACCACAAGCTGCCAATGCCGCAATCGGCATCAGCAGGCTTCGGCCAAGGTCTGAGAAGAAGTTCATGACTTTGCTCTTGTTCATACTAAACCTCCCACGCCACGGCTCCCAATCCGTGGCGCCTTTCACATGTTTTCTGCTTCCCCTCTGTTGTGTTACATTGCCTTAATAATTATTTTATTATTCTATACGTTGCGTTCAAAAGAACGAATTACTTTAACTCCGGCCACATTCCCTTGTTTGCCTCGATCAGGGCATCCAGGACCTTTCTAGCCTTCTTTGCATCGCCGATCAGACGGTTCAGGGTGAATGCCTGAAGAGCCTTCTCATAGGAGTGCTCATAGTAAGCATCTACGATCAGCTTCTCGCAGGATACCTGGTTTACAAGAAGACCAAGATAGAACTGCGGGATGTTGCCGACTCTCATCGGGCGCGGTCCGTTGATACCAAGCTCACAAACAACCTCAACCATTGCATCGTCCTGCATGTTTGCGATTGCACCATTGTTCTCAACGATCAGGATGTGACGGCTGTTCTTGTTGTATGCGATTGCCTCTGCAACCTTGATCATCATCTCTGCATGTGCATCGGAGATAGCATGGAAACGATCTCCTAACTTGCCTTCCTTGATAACTTCTGCACACTCAGTGAAGACTCTCTTCTCACGTCCGGCCATAACCTCATCTGCTCTGGTGAAGTTCGGATCAAGGTGCTGTACCTTGTAATCCGGATACAGATAGTACTGGTCATAGGTGTTCGGCAGGTAGTCCGGGAAGTCAGCCATGATGGTCTGTACCATTCCGTAGGTATCCAGCCAGGACTGATCTCTCTGCTCTGCATCCTGCGGAAGGAAGCCGTTCTTTGCGATCGTCTCACGGATCTTCGGAAGCAGATCCTCGCCGGTATGTGCATCATAGATATGGGTGAACCAACCATAGTGATTCAGGCCGAAGTATACCGGATCAAGATCCTCCCAGTTGCATCCAAGCAGACGGCTGCAGGAACGTACTACGTTCTCCGGCTGGTCACAGATGTTCAAGATTCTCTTGTCATCCGGGAACTCTCTGCGCAGTGCCTCTGCTACGATAGCTGCCGGGTTGGAGTAGTTTAAGATCCATGCATCCGGAGCGTAGTTACGAATGTCGTGAACAGCCTTGATCATGTCTACGCAGGAACGCAGGCCGTAAGCCATTCCACCAGCACCACAGGTCTCCTGTCCGATCATTCCCATGGACAGCGGAATGTGCTCATCTTTTGCACGCATCGGAAGACCGCCGGCTCTCATCTGCATGAATACGAAATCCATTCCCTCGTATGCTTCCTTGATGTCGGTCGTATAAGAGAAGTCAAGCTCCGGGAAACGCTCCTTGAACAGGATCTCGCCGTACTTTCCGATCGGCTCCTGACGCTCTGCATCGATATCAAACAGAACCAGCTTCTTTAACGGGAATTCCTCTCTCAGTCTTACGAAGGACTTTAAGAATCCCAGTGTATAAGTGCTTCCTCCACCTACGATACATACATTATAACTCTTCATTGCTACTCCTTTCTCTCTCTCGAGATACCCTCTTCGTTTCTGTTGACCTAAGCATACACTTTTCTCACTAAGATGTAAATAGTTTCTGTTTGTTCTGATTACAGTCTCGTATTTTATTACAAATTACTCTTATAGTAACTTTTTTCATTGACAAATAGGATGTTTTTGCCATAAAATAAAGACATAAAAGTTGGAATTTATGCAAGATTCCTACGTTTTAAAAAAATGCACAAAAGCATCCCGAGAAAGGAGGATTTCATGTTTCCGCTTCAGTTAAACGATCAAATCATTCAGAGTCTGAGCAAAAATGAACTGAAAATTCTTCAGTATGTATACGGTCACAGTTCAGAGACCTGCGAGATGAGCATCCACGAATTTTCGAGGGTGATCTCCTACTCCCCGGCAACCGTTCTCCGCTTCTGTCGAAAGCTCGGCTTCTCCGGCTTTGCCGAGTTCAAGTACGCACTCCGCACAAATGCATCCAAGCAGTCAGATCAGGAAAACGTCGTCGATTCCGCTTCCAAGAAACTTCCGACTTCAATCTCCATGGAGCGTCAGGTCATGATCTCCGAGATGTTCAACAACATTTCCGGAACGTCCCACCTGATCTCTCAGGATCTTCTCGAGCGCACCTTCGCCTTCTTCGACAGCGACTGCCCGATCTACATCTTCTCGCCCGCCGGAATCACGGAGATTCCGTGCGACTACTTCGAGAAACTACTCTTCTCAATCGGTCGTCAGAATGTCTACCGGACTGCCTCCGCGCGGATGTGCGAGCACCTTCTGCACTCGCTGACCCGAAAGGCCCTGCTGATTCTCGTCAGCACCTCCGGAAACTTCGGTCCGACCGAGCGCCTTGCGCGAGTCGCAAGCACAAACAATATCCCGATCCTTGCAATCACGCCGTACTCAAGCAACAGCATTGCCTCCCTCGCCGACATCAACTATCGATTTTTTACCGACCAGAGAGAAAACAGTGGTGCAGAATTCACTTCGCGTCTGCCAATTTTCTACGTCATCTGCACGATCATCAACTGCTATCTCGACTACAAACAGAAAGGAGATTCCCATGATTCCGATCTTTGAACAGGCCCACTCGCTCTTTCTGACTCCGACCGAAGCCGAGATTCTCGACTGGTTTGAGAATCATTTTCCTCAGTGCCTCTATATGAACCTCGAGGAGATGAGCGATGAGCTCTACACCTCAAGCGCGACGATCGTCCGCTTCTGCCAGAAACTCGGATTCAAAGGCTTCAATGAGTTTAAATATCAGCTCCGCCAACAGCTCAAAGAGCAGAAAAATTCTGCCCTCTTCTCCGATGACATCATTGAACACTCCCTCGCGCTCTTTCGCGACAACCTTGAACAGCTCGATCTCGATGCGCTCCAGGAAGTCGCCGATCTTCTGACCAGCGACCGCCCGATCTACATCTGCGGTTCCAATCTGAGCTCTCTGACTGCAAGTTATCTGCACGCGGTGCTCTCAAGCCTCGATTACAGCTGTATCCTGATCGAATGGCAACGCCTTCTCGGCAGTCTGATCGGGCAGATGAGCCGGGACTCGGTTCTGCTGATCGTCAGCGCACACGGAGATCCCCAGCACTATCAGTCCATCATGGAGACTGCCTCCGAGCGAGGCATCAAGACGATTCTTCTGACCTGTGAACGAGACAGCCCTCTCGTGTCTCTGAGCACCTATGCTTTCTTCTCGAACGATCAGAATCAGGAGCTTGCCAATGTCGACACAAACCCCCGAATCGGTCTCTTCGCGATTGCGCAGATCCTGATCGAGCTTGTGACTCTGAAGAAGAGACACACTTCCGCCAAGCCCCATCCGGCGGAAGAACCCTCTGTTTTCCCGACCGAGAACGATTTTCCTGCCCCAGATAACTCTAAATAAAAAAAGACAGGACGCAATCTCCTGTCATATAACTCAGAGTGGATGTCCCCCTCCTCTATAGGTGGGGGTATCACAAACTTTCTCAGGAGGGGAGACAATCCCCTTCTGAGTTATACGCTCCGCGAGGATGCGCAGTGATTTTGATAAGAAGATGTCAGCAGAGCTGAC
>NZ_JBNMIQ010000024.1:0-46285 GCF_050873365.1 Brotaphodocola sp.
ACTGCGCTTCTCCGTTCCACTGCGGTCGGTGCATAACAAGCGCCACTGGCGCTTTGCACCCTCGCGGAGCGTATAACTCAGAAGGGGATTGTCTCCCCTCCTGAGAAAGTTTGTGATACCCCCACCTATAGAGGAGGGGGGGACATCCACTCTGAGTTATACAAAAAATCTGCGGAAGAAACACATCGCTGTATTTCCCCGCAGATCAAAATCCATAAGAACGCACCAACCCAATACGAATCAATACGTCTTATCAGATAAATAAATTCTAATTAAGCCAGTTTGGACTTAGCCAGCTCAGCCAGCTTTGCAAATCCCTCAGCATCGTTGATTGCCATATCGGACAGGACCTTACGGTTCATCTCAACGTTAGCCAGCTTTAAGCCGTACATGAACTTGGAATAGGACAGACCATTGATTCTTGCTGCTGCGTTGATACGAGCGATCCACAGCTGACGGAACTGTCTCTTTCTCTGCTTACGACCTGCATAGGAGCTGGTAAGAGCTCTCATTACGGACTGCTTTGCTACTCTATACTGCTTAGAACGAGCGCCTCTGTAACCCTTTGCCATCTTCAGCACTCTGTTGTGTTTCTTCTTTGCGTTCATACTGCCTTTAATTCTTGCCATCGGTTATTCCTCCTTCTTACACGAATCAGTCTATTACAGATATGGTAAAATCTTCTTCATTACCTTTGCGTTGGTAGCATCGGTAACGATATCTTTTCTAAGATTTCTCTTTCTCTTGGTAGACTTCTTAGTTAAGATGTGAGACTTGTATGCTTTATTTCTTACCAGCTTACCGGTACCGGTCTTTTTGAAACGCTTTGCAGCTGCTCTGCTTGTTTTTAATTTAGGCATAATTTCTTCCTCCTTAATCGAACTTGCTTTACTTCTTTGCAGTCAAAAACATAACCAGGCTGCGGCCTTCTACTTTGGAAGGTTTATCAACAACCGCAATATCCTTCAGGCTCTCCGCAAAATCATCCAGAATGTATCTGGATTTGGACATGTGTGCCATCTCACGGCCACGGAAACGCAGAGTAACTTTTACTTTGTCGCCCTTCTCAAGGAACTTCCGTGCTGCGCCTGTTTTGGTGTTTAAGTCATTGGTATCAATATTCGGTGACAGCCGAACCTCTTTCACCTCGATTACTTTCTGCTTCTTTCTGGCTTCTTTCTCTTTTCTAGCCAGCTCGTAGCGGTACTTTCCGTAATCAATGATCTTGCAAACCGGTGGCTTTGCGGTCGGTGCAATCTTCACCAGATCCAGTTCTGCCTCCTGCGCAAGTTTGTATGCGTCCTTTGCGGACATGATTCCAAGCTGCTCTCCATTTTCTCCGATCAGACGAACTTCCTTATCTCTGATCTGCTCATTGATCATTAACTCGCTAATTGTCGTACACCTCCATCATGGAATTTCTTATTTTCTTCATTAAATAAGATCCATCTAGCCTGCCTGTTTCTCTGCATAAAAAAAGTAGATAGACAAACTTCTATCCACCCTCAAAAGTTACACAGGACGATTTCGCCGCTCATACGTGTCTCTTATCTATAAACCAAGGTCACTCGCTTGTGCCATGGTGAGGTGGATACCTACTTTCCTGCTGTTGTTCTCACAACTTTTGTTAGTATACTATTATCTTCCATAAAAGTCAAGCGGTTTTTTTGAAAAAAAGGAGATGCCATCTGCACCTCCTTGATTGCTTACTCGCTTGCCCCACTTGCCTCACACCGAAGCACTTCGAATTTTCACACCGGAGCACTTGAAATCTTTTCTTTTTTACTTTTCTTTTTTACTTTTCTTTCTTATAAATCAGATAGCACGGGATTCCGACGAGAAGCATTCCACCGATGATATTTCCGATCGTCACCGGAATGAAATTGTGAAGGCTCTGGATCGGAGTCAGGGACGCAAGCTGTTCTGCCGTGATCTGGTATGCCTCCTGTGCCTTTGCCACATAAGCCGGATTCTTCGCTGCCATCATTCCAACCGGAATATAAAACATGTTGGCAACGCAGTGCTCAAATCCACCCGTCACGAACGCAAGAATCGGGAAGAAAATCGCCCAGATCTTTCCGTCAATATCTGTCGCCGCACCTGCCATCAGAATTGCAATGCAAACAAGAATGTTGCAGAGAATTCCAGAAGTCACCGCTTTTACCGGAGTGATCGCCACTTTTCCAACTGCAACCTTGATCGCATACGCGCCGAGAAGTCCGCCCGAGTAATCCAGATTTCCGGAAAAATAAATCAACGTGTCAATCAAGAGCGCTCCGATCAGGTTTGAGAGATATACCACAAGAAGATTTCGCAGGCAGGCCTTCACCGTGATCTTTTTTCCGATCACATCCATCACCAGCAGACAGTTTCCGGTGAAAAGTTCTCCGCCCACAAACACAATCATCATCAGTCCTACCGGGAAAATCATACCCGCCATCGCTCTCGCCATTCCTACATTCTCGATCGCGTGCACGGCAGTACTGCTCGTTGCTCCTCCGAGAGCAATAAACGCACCTGCCACAATGCCGAGAAGGATCATCTTTCCAAGCGGAAGACTTGCCTTTCCCTCTCCGGCCTTCATGTTGGCATTGATCACCTCAAGAGGTGTGTTAAATTGTCTGTCCATCGTTTTCTTTTCTTCCTTTTTTCCTTTTTCTTTCGTTTTTTCTTTGCATTTCCTTGGTATCGCCTTATTTTTCGGCTTTTAAGTCTATCATAGGAAGAAAAAATTGACAATCCTGTTTTTGACTCTTTTTCTCAATTTGAAGGATTGAACGAAAAAGAATACAAGGGTACACAAAAATAAGCTACTGCTTGCAAGCCTGCACAAACGCCTCCGTTGCCTCCCGGGCATTTGCATAGACTCCCGCTCCCAATTCCGTCGCAACCTGCGTAAAGATCGGGCGAAGATACGGGTCCACGCTTCCATCGTTGACAAACTCTGATTCGATCTCCTGACTCTTTTCTTTTCCGAAAACTGCCGGATATCTCTCATTTTTCCCATTCTTCTGCACAGACGGCATCCCCTTGATCGAAGCCATCTGATCAAGTTCAGAGGTCTCCACGAGAAATCTCAGAAATTCCTCGGCATACTCCTTAGAATCACTGTTCTTGGAAATCGAAAATCCATACCATGGCTCGGTGTAAGCATAAGCTCCATTTTCGCCAAACGGAACATACTCAAACTCATATTCAAACGGTTCGGATTTAAAGTGCTCCGATTTTGACTCCCGCTTCTTCGCCCCGCTGAAACTTTCCGCCGTGCAGACCCAAAACGGCATCTTTCCCTCAAAAAATCCCAGAATCGAGGCATCGTAGTTGTCACTCGGGTAGGTTTTATTCTTCCCGTAATCGGTGTAGCCGTTCTCGATCATCGTCTGAATCTGCTCAAAAACCGGTTCTATCTTCTCCACTGCCGACGAATCTCCTGCCTTCAGCTTGGCAAGCAAATCTCTGTCCTCGGCCAAAAGATCCATCATCCGGTTAACTCCAAGTTCGGCATAAACATGATTCTCTGAGCCCTGAATCGGCAGATAGCCCTCCTGTTTCAAGCTCTCAAGCGTCTCAAGAAATTCCGGATAATTTTTCGGCACAGAGAGACCATTTTTCTCCAAAAGTGTCTTGTTCACTGCCATTCCACACGGATTCTGCATAATCGGCAGACGGAGAAGTTTTCCGTCAACCATACAATAAGAAAGCATTTCCGGTATGATCGAATCAAAATTGATATCCAGCTTTGAGAGATCCTCACAGTACGCTACCACATCGTTCTCCTCCGTCTCCGGATTTCTGACATTGGCATCTGCTGTCATAAAAATATCGACACTCTGGCTGTTTTTCATATAATCCGCAAGCATCTTGGAACCATTCTGCTCATAGAGCACAGTCACATTCGGATAAATCTCGTTAAATGCAACCACTGCCTGATCGAGAGCCTCAAAATTTGCCATAAATCCGGCGATCTCCAAGGTCTGAGCTTCTTTTGTGTCCAGTCTCGGCTCAAATGCTTCTGACTTATGACTCTGATCTTCCCTCTTCGCACATGCCGACAAAAGAAGGGCACATCCCACCATTGCAAGGATTCCCGCTCTTCTTCCACTCTGTCTCCACTTCCAATGTCCGCTCTGTCTCTCTTGTTTCTCTTGTCTCTCTGGTCTCTCCGGTTTCTCCGGTCTATTCGCCCTATTCTCTTCCTGCTTTCTCATCTTCTCCTCCGCAGTCTATGAAATCCACGATTTCTTTCCCAATTGATTCTGGATTGACCCTGGATTTCTTTCCTAATTAATCCTAATTAGTCCTGATTAATCCTGATTAATTCCGATCGTGAACTACCCCGACTTAAATGACTATATTTTATTTTTTATCTTTCTCAGCGCACTAAGTACTTGCTTCATGTTGATCGGTTTTGCGAGATGTCCATCCATTCCTGCCTCCCTGCACGCGCGAATATCTTCTGCGAATGCATCGGCGGTCATTGCAAGGATCGGGATTCTTCCCTCAAGCTCCCCTCGCATTTCCATATCGCGGATCACCCTCGTTGCCTCCCTGCCATTCATTTCCGGCATCTGGATATCCATCAAAATCAAATCATAAGTCCCCTTCGGAACCCGTGTCAACATCTCGACACAGATCTTTCCATTCTCTGCCCTCTCACACGAAACTCCGTACTCCTCCAAAATCGCCTGTATGATCTCCCAGTTTAAGTCATTGTCCTCTGCCACAAGAATGTGCATCGAGGAAATTCCACAGCGGTCGGCCTCCTCTCCCCAGTCAGAATCCTGACGCAGGGCATCACTCTCCTGCTCGGCCACCTCCAAATCCAGATAAACTGTAAATGTAGTTCCCTTTCCAAGTTCACTCTCACACATGATACTGCCATCCATCAGATCAACCAGCTGGTGAATGATCGCAAGTCCCAGACCCGTTCCCTGAATCTTGCTGATTCGGCTATCTTCCTCGCGCGTAAACGAGTGATACATCGTTTTCTGAAATTCCGGACTCATTCCCATTCCATTGTCGATGACTTTGCAGATTAAGCGAACCTTCTGAGAATTCTGAGCAGACTTCTGAGGAGAGTTCTGTCCGTTCTCAAGATCCGCTGAGCTCTCATCCGCCTTCGCCTTTGTTTTCTTCCCCTGCGCAATGCCCTCAATACCCGGTTCAACACTCTGCTCAATTCGCTCCTGTGAGATGTCCAGAACCACGCTTCCCCCATCTTCCGTATACTTCACCGCATTCGTCAGAAGATTCAGCAGAATCTGGTTGAGACGAAGCTGATCTGCGACCAGCACATCCCGGAAAATCTCATGCATCCGCACCTCAAAAGAGATTTTCTTTTGGTCTGCCTGCGGGCGCACCATACTTGCAATCTCCCCAACCGCTTCCTGCAAAGAAAACGGCTGAGCCTCAAGCTCCATCTTTCCACTCTCGATCTTGGAGATATCCAAAATGTCGTTGATCAAGGTGAGCAGATGATTTCCCGCCCAAGCGACCTTGCTCAAACACTCCCCCATATATTTTGGATCATTCAAATGCTTTCTCGCAAGATCCGTCATACCGATCACCGCATTCATCGGTGTCCGGATATCATGGGAAACCGTAGACAAAAAGTCCGTCTTTGCCTGATTTGCCTGTTCTGCCAAAAACAGTGCCTGCTTGAGTTTCTTGTTGATCGTGAGGATATAAATGCCATCAATCAATGTCAAAACAAGAAGGCTTCCGCAAACAATCCATACAATATTCCAGTCCACTTCAACCCGATTCATCTGATTAACCGGAATGTATCCGAGGATGTCAAGCTCCAAATCTTTTCCAAAGCTTGAATAATACCAGTAACAGTCTTCCCCGCGGAAATTCTTGTACTGCAAGAGTCCTTTGTCCGTCGTCCGAAGTCTCTCTGCAAGATTTTCCACCTGATTGTAGTCATCCTGAAAATTGTACCCACGGATATAATCCAGAAAACTTCTTGATTTCATAGATGCGGACTGCACCACATACTCGCCATCGCTCGTGATAATGCTGATCTCCGCGGACGGATACTCCGTCGGAAACACCCATGCACGCTGTAAATACTCCACCGGAATGACTCGAAGGAGAAGATACGGCTTTCGTCTTCCCTTTCCAACCTTGATCTCCACCTTCGTTCCCACACTGATTACAGACTGCTGGGTCTCTCCCACCCGATACTTTCCAAGAATCAAAACCTCATCCCCGGTGGAAGTAAACATCTTTTCCATTTTTCGGAGTGCGGTTCGGTTGGCGTTGTAAGTTCCCTCACGAAAGATCTCATAACAGCTTATCGCGTCATCTCCGTCCTTGATATACGTTGATCTCGCAGACAGATCATCCATATCCACAATGTGTGCATAGCGATCTTCCTGCGTGTTGGCTGTCCGGATATACTCAAGCGCCTCATCCATCGTCATGCTCTTGCGCGTGATGTATTGCGCCCAGTCGTCCACATATCCCTTCTCCGTATACAGATAACTCTCCGACAACTGTTTCATCGACTCGATTGCCGTACAGAAATTCTCCATCTGGAGTCGGCTGTTCTCTTTTCTGAAATTTTCAGAGTACAGGACAGCCGAAATCCCGGCGATCAGAATCATAACCAGATTGCAAATCAATAAAACAGCCCTCCTGAGACTGTCCTTTTGCATATCTTTTTTTGCTTGCTTCCGTTCTTCGTTCAACTTTTCTCCCTCAAATACACGTTCACACGCTTATCCCCATGTATGTTTCTCTCATTTTTCATCACCGTCTATGCGTCGCACAAACGGTAATGGATTTTGCCGATGTTTCGCTTTCCGCCCTCTTCTCCGTTCTATCTTTTTTCTTCTCTCAACACCATTATCTTTCATTATAAAACAAAAGTATAAAAATAGCAAACACGACTCACGACTACACTCCGCTCAGAATCAGAAAACTCTGAAGGATTGATTCAAATGACATGAAAGATCTAACTGTCTAAAGATCTAACTATTAAAAAAACATGAAGAATATGGGGAACCTAAATAACGTCAACCACAGCGCACAGCGATCCACAGATAGTGGCAAAAATACTGCGGATAAAATTTATAGGTTATTAAGAAATTATTCATTTTGTATTCTCATCTGTATGATAGAATAAAAAATAACAGAAAACAGAGCAGACGATACGCAAACTAGAACAGCAAACTAGAACAGCAAACTAGAACAAACCAGAAACACATGAAAATATGTGTAGCGAAAATCATCTGCATAAAAGGAGAAGCTATTTTATTATGAACATTTTATTTTTTCTTACGCCAAAGAGTGAAGTTGCTCATATCTATGAGGATGATTCCATCCGCCAGGCACTTGAGAAGATGGAATACCACAAGTATTCCGCAGTTCCGCTTCTGACGCGAAGTGGCAACTACGTGGGGACGATCACGGAGGGCGATCTGCTTTGGGGGATCAAGAATCAGTTCAACCTGAATCTGAAGGAAGCAGAATCCGTATCGATCACCTGCATCAAGAGACGAATGGACTACCGTCCGGTTAATGCCAAGTCCAACATGGAAGACTTGATCGACCGCGCGCTGAACCAGAATTTCGTTCCCGTTGTCGATGACCGTGGACTCTTCATCGGCATCATCACACGAAAGGACATCATCAACTACTATTACCAGAATGCTCTGAAACAGAAAAAACAAGACTGAGTTTCCTTTCACGAGCTCCATTTATTTCCTTTTCTTTTGTCGAACTGGGGACAGGGTTCATCCATATGATAGAGTATCGGAAAATCGCGAGACTCGCTCTCGTTCTCCGGTATGAAAAGCAATGGAGGCAGAACAGAACATGGACCATAACAGTCAACGATGCGCCTGTACCAGCCGACCGATGAGACCACAAAATACACAGCCTTTTGACACTTCCTGCGGGGAGTGGTGGATGGGAACTCTCTCATCTGGAGATTGTCCCACTTGTAGGAACGCTTCCTGCCGTGGAAATCAAATGAACATGAACTGGGATCAGAGCAACCGGGAGATGCCACCAGCATCAACTTCATCCTGCCAGAGAACCGATGGCACCATGGATTCCTCCATGGATTCCACAATAAATTTTCAGATGAATTCTAAAATGGATTCTTTTGGAAAATGTGGGATGATGCCCGGAATGACTTACGTTCCCTGGCAGGATTGGGGAAGAACCTATCCGCTCTCGCAGGCGTTCACTCGCGGTACGATTTTTCCGGATCTGGATTATCCGTTTGAGATGGGGAGGTGTCGCTGATGGCATGTGGATGTAATGGAAATGCGCAAAATCAACAGCCTCAACCATATCAACCTCAATCCTGCCAGCTTGCAAGACAGGTCTATGAGACGGGATTTGCAATCGATGACATCCTTCTCTATTTAGATACCCACCCGGAGGATACTCAGGCGATGGCATACTACCAGAGGCTTCGCCAGCTCTACCAGAGTGCCATTCAGATGTATGAACAGGCATACGGTCCTTTGAGTATCACTCAGGTGACCGGGGATACCTGGAACTGGATTCAGAATCCGTGGCCGTGGGAAGGGGGAGCAAACTGATGTGGAGATATGAAAAGCGTCTGCAATATCCGGTAAAAATCTCACAGACGAATCCAAAGATGGCACAGTTCATCATTAGCCAGTATGGTGGTCCCGACGGGGAGGCCGGAGCTGCGATGCGCTATTTGAGCCAGCGCTACGCGATGCCATACGAGAAGGGAAAAGCTGTACTCACAGATGTGGGAACGGAAGAACTCGGGCACTGGGAGATCATTGCCGCGATCATCCACCAGCTGACCCGCAATCTGACTCCGAGAGAAATCGAGGAATCGGGCTTTGGTCCGTACTATATCGATCACACGACAGGCATCTGGCCACAGTCCGCGGGCGGTGTCCCGTTCAATGCCTGCGAGTTTCAGTCAAAGGGCGACCCGATCACCGACCTGTGCGAGAACCTCTCCGCGGAACAGAAGGCGAGAAGCACCTACGACAACATCCTGCGTCTCGTCAAAGATCCGGAAGTCTGCGATCCGATCCGCTTCCTCAGAGAGCGCGAGATCGTCCACTTCCAAAGATTTGGAGAAGCACTTCGCGACGTTCAGGATCACTTAAACTGCCGAAACTTCTACGCGTTCAATCCAGCATTTGATCAAAACCGCGAAAATTCACTTGCAAAATAACGCGAAACGAACCCGTCCCCTCTTTTGAGGGGCGGATTCCCACTTTTGTTTATTCTGTTATCTTTATTTTATTGCTTTATTTTGTCTCTTTATTTCATTCCTTTATCATTCAAGATATCCCATCGGATCGATGGCTCTTCCATCCTGAGTCAGTTCAAAGAACACATTGCTTCCCTCAATCGTATAGTATTTCGTCGGTTCTGCGACATATCCGAGGATCTGTCCCTGCTCGAGATACTCTCCAGGAATCGCAGACACCTCACTCAGCTGTCCGCAGACTGCCTCATATCCATTTCCAAAATCCAGCGTCACATACGTTCCGATCTCCTCATTTGTCCCTGTCTCGAGAACTCTCGCATTTGCGGGCGCATAGACGGGTTCGCCGATTGAGCCCTGAATCACAATTCCGGGACTGCACCGGTACTGTTCCAGCGTCGGAAAGTAAATTGTTTTGTCCATACTGTAATCCAAGAGTACATTTCCGCGGACCGGCCAGGTAATCCGACTCGCATCATTGAAGTTGAGCATCAATGACTGAGTGGCACTTCCTCCCGCTCCCACTTCTCTTGCAAGATTTTCCTCCAGGTTTTCAGACTGTGCCATTTGCCCGATTTCTTCCGAATGTCCATCTTCCGCGTTTCCATCTTTTTTATTTGTACTCAAATTCTGTCGCTCGTTCTCTTCTGTCATCTGCTCACTCTGTCTCTGAGCTTCTGCCACAACCGTATCTGGATTTTCCTGTTTTTCTTCTGTGCCGTTTTGATTCTTTGCGTCTTTTGTATTGTCTTGAGTGTTTTCCTCCGTATCCTGAGTCAGAGAGTTGGCATTTGATCCCCCCGCAAGAAAATCCTCCTGCCCCTGCAAATCCACATATGGTTTCTGCTCGTCTCCTCTTCCTCTCTTTACGGTAGCCATGCCTGCCGCAGTTACCATCGTCAGCAGACCCATCACCAGCATCACCAGAAATACTTTATCCCGGAACGGCTGGTTTCCCTTTCCTTTCTCTTTCACCGTTTATCACCTCGGTACTATTTTTACCAAAGGCAGAAAACTTATTCAGTGATTTCAAATTTTCATGATTAACCCAAAGGCTCTCTGGTCAACTCGATTCCGGTATAATAATAACTCAGGATTTCCTCGTACCCCCATCCTTCCTTTGCCATATGTTCTGCTCCCGCCTGACTCAGACCATATCCATGACCGCTCCCATTCACGACTGCCTGAACGAACGCATTTCGCGCTCCATCATTTCCGGTTTGTCCATCCGCCTTTCCGAGTGAAAAGCAGGAAGACGGAAGATTTAACACAGCGCGAACCATCTCCCCCTCATACGTTCTGTTTCCGATCTGAATCCACTCGACATACCCACTCTGATCTCGCTTCACAATCTGAATTTTTTTTGCGAGTTCTTCCGGCGTCAAATCCCCCTCATCCCCGATCTGACGGATCTTCCCTGCAAACTCCTCTTGGCTCCACCGGTAAGTCGTCTGCCAGTTTTTCTCCTTCTTGTCCCACCTGCTCTCAACCGGTCGCAAGTACGGATATTCCTCTCCCCCATCCCTCGTCCGCCCGGCGCTTGAGGCATGAAACATCGGGAGAATATACTGGTTTTCACAGGTGAGCACAATCCCTTCCGTCTCCATGACCGCCTGTCTGCATCTCTCCATTCCTTCTGCAATCTGCTCCCTCTGCGCCTGGGTCATACTCCTATACTCCAACCGGTTTTGCTGATTTTTTTGATTTTGCTGATTTTGCTGACTCTGCTTGCCCGCCCGATACTCAAACTTTCCCATCCGGCTCTCCACATAATCGACATCTAACTGACTTTCCTCGATCTCCGTTCTCTCCCCCATCAACCGATACAGGTAGGTTCTCGCAATCACTGCCTGACATTTGAGTGTCTCGAGTTCAACAAACGGATCAATCTCACAGAGGAGCACACCCGGAAGATACGCCTCGAGTGAGAGATAGGTTCGAATCCCATCTCGGACAAGAAGAATCCGGCGCGTGCGCTTTTCATCCACAACATCGATATTTTCCCGATCTCCTGTATTGCCGGAAACGCCCATTTCCTCATTCATATTTTTACCCGTATTTCCTACACCACTCACATTACCTGTTCCACCCACATGTTCTGCTCCACTCATATTCCCCGTATCGTTCACATTTTCTGCTCCACTTGGATTTCCTGTCCCATCCATAATCCCGGTATCATCCACACTTTCGGCCTGTTCTGTCTGTTCTGTCTGTTCCGTCTCCTCTTTCTCCCCCGCTTGCTCTTCTTTTTCGAAAATATCGGCGTTGTCTGCTCGTCCGCTCACCTGAACGCAAATCAGACTCATCCCCCACGGAAGAAGAAACAAGATTCCCGCGATTGCAAGCCGAATTCGCATGCGAAGCGACCGATCCCATGAACTCCAAAACTTTTTTCCAAACAAAAAAAAGATCCCTCCACCTTCCAATCCTCTCGGATCAGTTTATGAAGGAATCTTCTTTTTATTCGCACTTAACTCGTTCGTATTTAAATGATTCGTACTTAGATCACCCGTACTTGAATCATTCGTGCTGAAATCATTTGCACTGAAATGATTTACACTTAACTTGCAAGTTGTCCGTCTCTCTTACTCAGTCTTACTTAGACCTCTACCTTTACCTTCTCGAGATGCCAGATATCTCTTACATACTCCTCGATGGTACGGTCAGAGCTGAACTTTCCACTGCTTGCGGTGTTGAGCATAGCAGTTCTTGCCCACCACTGCTCATCCTTATAAGCCTCGTTGATACGGCGCTGTGCATCTGCATACATCTTGAAATCTTTCAGGATGAAGTAGGTATCTGCGCGATCACTGCTCTGCGTATTCAGCAGAGAGTTGTAAATGTCGCGGAACAGCTCCGGATCCTGCGGAGAATAGTAACCGTTGATCAACTGCATCAGCACGCGACGGATGTCCTGATCATTGTTGAAGATCTCCATCGGATTGTAGCTGTGATCATGCTCCATGCGGATGATATCGTCGGAAGAAGTTCCGAAGATAAATGCATGATCTGCGCCGACTTCCTCAACGATCTCAACGTTTGCACCGTCCATCGTTCCGAGAGTCAGAGCACCGTTCAGCATGAACTTCATGTTACCGGTACCGGATGCCTCCTTGCTGGCGGTAGAAATCTGCTCGCTGACATCTGCTGCTGCGAAGATGATCTCTGCGTTGGATACGCGGTAATCCTCGATGAATACGACTTTGATCTTGCCGTTGATCGTCGGATCGTTGTTGATCACATCTGCTACGGAGTTGATCAGCTTGATTGTCAGTTTTGCACGCTTGTAGCCTGCTGCTGCCTTTGCACCAAAGATGAAGGTGCGCGGAACCATATCCATCTCCGGGTTATCCTTGAGCTGGTTATACAGATACATCACATGCAGAATGTTCATCAGCTGACGCTTGTACTCATGCAGACGCTTTACCTGTACATCAAAGATCGAGCGCGGATCTACATCGATGCCGTTGTGCTCCTTGATGTATTTTGCCAGACGGATCTTGTTCTGATACTTGATGTTCATGAACTCGTGCTGGCACTTCTCGTCATCCACATACAGTTTTAACTTGCTGATTGCAGACAGATCGGTGATCCACTCGTCGCCGATCTTGGAGGTTACCCAGTCTGCTAACAGCGGGTTGCCGTGAAGCAGGAATCTTCTCTGGGTGATACCGTTCGTCTTGTTGTTAAACTTCTCCGGCATCATCTCATAGAAATCTTTCAGCTCCTGCTTCTTTAAGATCTCGGTGTGAAGCTGTGCAACACCGTTTACAGAGAAGCTACCTGCGATTGCCATGTGAGCCATCTTAACCTGTCCGTCGTAGATGATTGCCATCTTTGCAATCTTCTGCTGATCACCCGGGTACTTCTGCTGAATCTGCATGATGAAACGGCGGTTGATCTCCTCAACGATCTGATAGATACGCGGAAGCAGACGGGAGAACAGCTCGATCGGCCATTTCTCAAGTGCCTCTGCCATGATCGTGTGGTTCGTGTAAGCACAGGTCTTTGTCGTAACCTCCCATGCCTCATCCCAGGTCAGACCGTAGTCATCCAGAAGGATTCTCATCAGCTCTGCAACAGCTACTGTCGGATGGGTATCGTTTAACTGGAATACGTTCTTCTCATAGAACTTGCGAACATCGTCGTGCTTCTCCATGTACTTGAGGACAGCACGCTGTACGCTTGCAGAGATGAAGAAATACTGCTGTCTCAGACGCAGTTCCTTACCTGCATAGTGGTTGTCGTTCGGGTAAAGGACCTCACAGATGTTCTTTGCCAGATTCTCCTGCTCAACTGCCTTCTGGTAGTCTCCGCGATCGAATGCATCAAGGCTGAACGTGTCGATCGGCTGTGCATCCCAGATTCTCAGGGTGTTAACTACGTTGTTGCCATAGCCGACAACCGGAAGATCATACGGAACTGCCATAACAGACTGATAGCCTTCCTGAACGAACTTCTCACGGCCGTTCTCCCATACGGTGCGAACGTAACCGCCGAATTTTACCTCGGTAGCGTACTCAGAACGGCGAACCTCAAACGGATTGCCATTCTTGAGCCACTCATCCGGAACCTCTACCTGATAACCATCTACAATTTTCTGCTTGAACATGCCATACCGATAACGGATTCCACATCCATATGCCGGATAGCCCAGCGTAGCCAGGGAATCAAGGAAGCAGGCAGCAAGACGGCCCAGACCTCCGTTTCCAAGAGCCGCATCCGGCTCCTGGTCCTCAATCAGGTTAAGATCAAATCCCATCTCGTCAAGAGCTTCTTTGATCTCATCTCTTGCCATGATATTGATGATGTTGTTACCCAGAGCACGTCCCATCAGGAACTCCATGGACAGATAATACAGAGTCTTGGAATCCTGCTTCTCATACTCCTTATGGGTTGCGATCCACTCGTCGATGATGACGTCCTTTACTGCGTAGCAGACTGCCTGATAAACCTGCTCAGGCGTTGCTTCCTCAAGAGTCTTACGGAACTGACTCTTCACGTTGTAGATCACGCTTTTCTTGAACACTTCCTTGTCAAATCCAGTTTTCATGTTGGCTTTTTCCTCCTCACCTGCTGTGCTCTCAGTCACAGTCAGTATTCGTTTTTTCCACTCCCAGATTTACGGTCTCTCCGTTGATGTTCCATTCCTTGGTGTAAGTTCCGCCAGTCTTGTCCGTCAGAACTTCGTCTGCGAACACATCATGGCAGATTGTGTCAGTATATTTATTTAAAAGTCCGGCGATCTTTTCATTGCCATTCTCATAAATACGGATGTGATCGGTTACCTCGAATCCGGCTTCCTTACGCATCGTCTGAATCTTGCTGACGATCTCACGGACGAAACCTTCCTCGATGAGTTCCGGTGTCAGGTTCGTGTCGAGTGCGACGGTTACTCCGCCATCTGCCTCAGATACATAACCCTCGGTCTGTGCCATATCGATCAGCAGATCTTCCTCTGTCAGAACGACCTGCTCTCCGTCAAAGTCGAACTTTAAGGAACCGTCTGCCTTCAGCTCATCCATTGCCTTGTTTCCGTCTACCTCAGACAGAGCGGTGCGGATCTTTCCGAGCAGTTTGCCGTACTTCGGTCCGACGGTCTTTAACTGCGGTTTGAAGCTGTAAGTGGTGAAACTGCGTACATCATCCACAAACTCTGCGGACTTCACATTCAGCTCATCCTCAATGATCTCGACATAGTACTCTGCAAGCACATGGTCTGCCTTGACATACATCTTGCCGATCGGCTGACGGTTCTTGATGTTTGCCGTATTTCTTGCAGCACGTCCGAGAACAACGATCTTCATAACCTCATCCATGTCTGCCTCAAGCTGTGCATCGATCTGCTCCTCGTATACAGCCGGGAAGTCGCACAGATGAATGCTCTCCGGAGCGGTCTTGTCGACACTGCGAACAAGGTTCTGGTAAATATCCTCGGTCATGAATGGGATCATCGGAGCTGCTGCCTTGGAAACCGTCACAAGAGCGGTGTACAGAGTCATGTAAGCATTGATCTTATCCTGCTCCATTCCCTTTGCCCAGAAACGCTCACGGCTACGGCGAACGTACCAGTTACTCATATCGTCGACGAACTCCTGAAGAACTCTTGCAGCCTCCGGAATCCGGTAATTGCCAAGGTGATCATCCACAGCCTTCACCATCGAATTCATCTTGGAGAGGAGCCACTTATCCATAACCGGAAGTTTCTCGTAGTCCAGCTTGTAATCCATCGGGTTGAAGTTGTCAATGTTCGCATACAGAACGTAGAATGCGTAGGTATTCCACAGCGTTCCCATGAACTTACGCTGTCCTTCCTGTACTGCCTTTCCGTGGAAACGGTTCGGAAGCCACGGTGCACTGTTGATGTAGAAGTACCAGCGGATTGCGTCTGCACCGTAAGTCTCCAGAGCATCAAACGGATCAACCGCATTGCCCTTTGACTTACTCATCTTCTGTCCATTCTCATCCTGAACATGACCCAGAACGATAACGTTCTTGTACGGAGCCTTGTTGAAGATCAGAGTGGAGATTGCGAGCAGGGAGTAGAACCATCCACGGGTCTGATCCACTGCCTCGGAAATAAAGTCTGCCGGGAACTGCTTCTCGAACAGCTCTTTGTTCTCAAACGGATAGTGGTGCTGTGCAAACGGCATCGAACCGGAATCGAACCAGCAGTCGATTACCTCCGGAACACGGTGCATCTGCTTGCCACACTTCGGGCAGGTGATCGTCACATCGTCGATGAATGGGCGGTGAAGCTCAACCTCGCCATTCTTCTCCTTGTCCATCTCCTTCGCATACTTCTTCACAACGTCTGCGTAGTTCGGGCTCATGGACTTCAACTCTTCCTGACTTCCGATCGAATGCTGGCATCCGCACTCACACTCCCAGATATTCAGAGGAGTTCCCCAGTAACGGTTACGGCTTACGCCCCAATCCTGAACGTTCTCCAGCCAGTCACCGAAACGTCCCTTACCGATGCTCTCCGGAATCCAGTTGATCGTGTTGTTGTTGCGGATCAGGTCATCCTTGACTGCGGTCATCTTGATGAACCAGGACTCACGCGCATAGTAGATCAGAGGAGTGTCACATCTCCAGCAGTGCGGGTAGCTGTGCTCAAATACCGGTGCAGCAAACAGCAGTCCTCTCTCGTTGAGGTCTTTGAGAACCATCGGATCTGCTTTCTTTACAAATACGCCCGGCCACAGAGTGTTCTCGGTCATCTCACCCTTTGCGTTTACAAGCTGTACAAACGGAAGCTCATACTTTCTGCCGACACGGGAATCGTCCTCACCGAATGCCGGTGCAATGTGTACCACGCCGGTACCATCGGTCAGAGTAACATAAGTATCGCAGACAACGTAATGTGCCTTCTTGTGCTGTTTCTCAGCCAGATCGGAAGCTGCCTGGTACAACGGCTCGTACTCCTTGCCCTCAAGATCGGTTCCCTTGTAGGTCTCCAGTACCTCGTAAGCCGGCTTTCCTTCCTTCTCATCGCCGAGTTTTCCAAGAACGGTGTCAAGAAGAGCCTCTGCCATGTAGTAGGTGTAGCCGTCGCCAGCCTTTACCTTCACATAGTTCTCTTCCGGATTTACGCAGAGTGCAACGTTGGACGGAAGGGTCCACGGAGTCGTCGTCCATGCCAGGATGTAAGCATCCTCACCCTTTACCTTGAAGCGAACGATTGCGGAACGCTCCTTGACGTCCTTATATCCCTGTGCAACCTCGTGGCTGGACAGCGGAGTTCCACAACGCGGGCAGTACGGAACGATCTTGAATCCCTTGTAGAGGAGTCCCTTCTCCCAGATCTGCTTGAGTGCCCACCACTCAGACTCGATGAAGCTGTTGTCGTAAGTGACATACGGATGCTCCATATCAGCCCAGAAACCAACGGTGCCGGAGAAATTCTCCCACATTCCCTTGTATTTCCATACGCTCTCTTTGCAGTGCTCAATAAACGGCTCAAGACCATACTGCTCGATCTGCTCTTTTCCGTCAAGTCCGAGCATCTTCTCTACTTCCAGCTCAACCGGAAGTCCGTGGGTATCCCAACCAGCTTTTCTCGGAACCATGTAGCCCTTCATCGTGCGGTAACGCGGAATCATATCCTTGATAACACGGGTCAGAACGTGGCCGATGTGCGGTTTTCCGTTTGCGGTAGGCGGTCCATCATAAAAGGTATAGGACGGGCCTTCTTTTCTTGAGTCCATGCTCTTCTGGAAGATCTTCTCGTCATCCCAGAACTTCTCTACTTTCTTCTCACGGTCCACAAAATTCATGTCTGTGGAAACTTTCTCGTAAATCACTTTTTGCCTCCTTCTGTTCGGATGGTTTCACAAATACGTCACTGGCGCACTCCCAATTGACAGAGCAATAAAAAACCCTCTTCCGCGAAAGGAAGAGGGTACAAATCACCTTCTGAAACCACCTGTCACTACATACAGTCATATGAGTTCCTGCTAACGGGGGGAATACCGGCACAGCCTACTATCACTCTACTGTCATCTGTTCAGCCTGCAACTCAGGAGTGATCTTCGGCATCTGTGGTACTGATCCCGGGCTTCCACCTCTCCCCGGTTCGCTGAAATGTTCCCGACAGTCCTACTGTCTCCGTCAAAGTCTTTCTCTATGCATCTCATTCTTTATTATATGGATTCGTGGAAAAAATGTCAAGGTCTGAGGCCTTTTGTTTGCGATTGTTATTTATTTGTCAATGAGATTGTATTTTCCAGCAAACAATGATATACTAAAACCCAATGTTTTACAGAAATTTAACCAGGATTTCCATTAATATCACAATACAAGACAAGGAGATTTCTTATGAGTGAACGCAACCTGACCCTGCTGACAGATCTTTATGAGCTGACGATGATGCAGGGCTATTTCAAAGAGAAAGATGCAAATGAGACCGTTATCTTCGACGCATTTTACCGCAACAACCCGGTAAACAGCGGTTATTCGATCTGCGCCGGACTTGAGCAGGTCATCGACTATGTGAAAAACCTTCATTTCGACGAGAGCGACATCGACTACCTGCGCTCTGTCGGACTGTTTGAGGAGGATTTTCTGGAGTACCTGCGCGGATTCCATTTTTCCGGCGATATTTACGCAATTCCGGAAGGCACTGTCATCTTCCCGCGTGAGCCTCTCGTCAAGGTCATCGCACCGATCATGGAGGCACAGCTTGTTGAGACGGCTCTCTTAAACATCATCAATCATCAGTCTCTGATTGCGACAAAGGCAGCACGCGTTGTCTACGCTGCTCAGGGCGATGGCGTGATGGAGTTCGGTCTGCGCCGTGCTCAGGGTCCGGATGCCGGCATTTACGGTGCCCGCGCTGCCATGATCGCTGGCTGTATCGGAACTTCCAATGTGCTCTGCGGAAAAATGTTCGATGTTCCGGTAAAGGGCACGCACGCTCACAGCTGGATCATGAGCTTCCCGGATGAGCTGACCGCCTTCCGTACCTACGCAAAACTCTACCCGGATGCCTGCATTCTGCTCGTCGACACTTACGACACGCTGAATTCCGGTATTCCGAATGCCATCAAGGTATTCAAGGAGATGCGCGAGGCAGGTATTCCGCTGACATTCTACGGAATCCGGCTTGACAGTGGAGATCTCGCTTACCTCTCCAAGAAAGCAAAGAAGATGCTCGATGAGGCAGGATTCCCGGATGCTGTGATCTCTGCTTCTAACGACCTCGATGAGACGCTGATCGCTTCCCTGAAGATGCAGGGTGCTACGATCAACTCCTGGGGTGTCGGCACAAACCTGATCACCTCCAAGGACTGCCCGTCCTTCGGCGGTGTCTACAAGCTGGCTGCTGTCCTCGATAAGAACTCCGGCGAGTTCATCCCGAAGATCAAGCTCTCTGAGAATGCGGAGAAGATCACGAACCCGGGTAATAAGACGATCCAGAGAATCTATGATAAGAAGAACGGAAAGATCATTGCGGATCTGATCTGCTTCGTGGACGAGACCTTTGATACAAATGAACCGCTTCTGCTCTTCGATCCGATCTCCACATGGAAGAAGACCCTGCTCCAGCCGGGAACTTACACGATGCGTGAACTGATGATTCCGGTATTCAAGGATGGCGTTTGCGTTTACGATTCCCCGAAGGTTATGGACATCCAGAAGTACTGCAAACAGGAAATGAATACGCTGTGGGAGGAGTCCCTGCGTCTCGAGTACCCGCACCGGGTTCATGTCGATCTCTCTGACAAGCTGTGGAAGGTGAAGAACGAACTGCTCGACAGCTATCATCACAATATGGATGGAAGCAAGCAGGAGTAGGTCTCTTAGCCTAGTGACTATCGATATAGATAAATTAAATTATCTATAGCTATAATATCTATAAGTACGGCTCCGATGGCGAGTAAAGTCCTGCAAACTCGTTCGCACTCCGGGTTCGACGTAGTGGTGCATAAGGCTGTAAAATACACAGCCTAAGCACCAACGTCTCACACGGGTTTGCAGGACTTTCTCGCCACGTCGCCGTTCAAGTCGATGCTTTCGGAGACTTGAAATGTGATTTTGATCAGCTCTGCTGACATCTTCCCATCAAAATCACTACATAATCTGCTTTTCCAAATCAAAAATAGGCATTATCAAAATCTGTTGTATGCTTAATCTCATACATTGATCTGATAATACCTATGGTTTCCTTCATTATTCAATTTTTCCTATACTTTGATTTAGTTTTTCATTGTCTTGTATTCCATTCCAAGAGAATTTTTTCTCTTCTCACGAATCTGGCGCATATGCTCACGAGCTTTTTCGCGATTTCCATAAATATCTGCCTGATCGGAACACACATCCATATTATAGCGTCCTCTATGAACGATCTCTCTATTTTCCATATTTTTTCCCTCTTACTTATTCTACTTAATTCTTTGAGTTAATGTATCTCCCAGCACTTCAAGAAACCGATTTTTCGCGTTTAAATTATCATTTCTGAAAAACAACGATAAATACTTTATATCTATATCTTATTATTTTCTAAGATTATAAGAACAAATATTCTATCTCCTCGATAAGGGCGACGTGGCGAGAAAGTCACTGCAAACCCGTGTGAAACGCCGGTGTTTAGGTCGCGTACTTTGCGACCTTATGCACCGCTGCGTTGAACCCGGAGCGAGAGCGAGTTTGCAGGACTTTACTCGCCATCGGAGCCATACTCACCGTACTCACCTCACCCTATCAATCATCTTTTTTATTTTTGCGTCTTAGACCCCCGCGTAAAACAGCCCTTTACCTTTAGTTTAGATCAGCGCAATCGCCTCTCTCACATTGCTGACCCCATAAAGCGTAATCTCCGAATACTTCTTGAGCTTATCGAGATTCACCTTCGGCAGGATGCAACTCTCAAACCCGAGCTTGATCGCCTCATTGACTCTCTGCTCCGCCATCGAAACCGCACGCACCTCACCGGAAAGTCCGACCTCACCGAAAATAATCGTCTTCGGATTCACTGCCCGGTCTTTCATGCTTGAGACGAGCGCAAGCACAATCGCGAGATCAAGCGCCGGCTCATTCATCTTGACTCCGCCCGCAATGTTGATATACGCATCATAGCGCGACATCTCATAGCGACAGCGTTTCTCGAGCACCGCCATCAGCAGGTTTACACGATTGTAATCCGTACCCGCTGCCGTCCGCCTCGGCATTCCAAAATTCGTCTGCGTCACAAGCGCCTGCACCTCAAGAAGAATCGGTCTCGTTCCCTCAATCGAACATGCGACAACCGCTCCCGACGCCTCCTCCGGTCGCCCACTGAGCAGATACTCCGACGGATTCGGCACTTCGGCAAGTCCATGTTCCGCCATCTCAAACACACCGATCTCATTCGTGGAACCAAAACGGTTCTTGACTCCTCGCAAGATTCGATAGGATGCATTTCTCTCGCCCTCAAAGTAGAGCACCGTATCCACCATATGCTCGAGCATTCGCGGTCCTGCAACCACGCCCTCTTTCGTCACATGACCCACGATAAAAATCGCGATTCCCATGCCCTTCGCAATCTGCATCAGCACGTTCGTCGACTCCCGCACCTGACTCATGCTTCCCGGAGCAGAATTTCCGCTCTCACAGAACATCGTCTGAATCGAGTCAATGATCACGACCTCCGGCTTATTCTCTCGAATACACTCCCCGATCGTCTCAAGGTTCGTCTCACACAGGAAATAAAGCTCTCCTGTAATCTCCCCGATTCGCGATGCCCTCATCTTGATCTGCTTGAGCGATTCCTCTCCCGAGATATAGAGCACCCGATGCCCATCTCTTGCAAGATTTCGACAGACCTGCAAAAGCAGAGTCGACTTTCCGATTCCGGGGTCACCTCCGACCAGTACAAGCGAACCTGCCACAATTCCACTTCCAAGCACACGGTCAAGCTCCTTATATCCCGTCGAAATCCGATCCTGATCGTTGAGCGAAACCTCCTCAAGTTTTACCGGGCGCGCCATTCTTAAAGTTCCGGAAACTCCAGAAATTCCGGAAATACCGGAAAGAGCCGTCCGTCCGGACGACTCTTTCTTTGCAAGCGGTGCCTCAACCATTGTGTTCCATTCCTTGCAGGCTGGACACTGACCGAGCCACTTGCTTGATTCATACCCGCACTCTTTGCAGAAGAACGCGGTACTTTTTGATTTTGCCATAGCTAGTTTTCTTTCCCTGTCGCCCTGCAAACTTCTGACCTTCTGATCTTCCATCCACAGGGCTCATTCATTTCCTTCTTTGCTAAGCTGATAAAAACGGCTACACGAATAACGAAAGCGAAAGCCGATTTCAGACAAAATATTACATCTACATTAAGGCATTACTGTCTTAACTACTGTCTTACGATCTTTACCTGGCTCACTGCACCATCGTTGAGAGAAACGCTGAATGCCAGCTTTCCGCTCATGTTTGTCTTGATGTGACCGATGGAAGAACCATCTACAAATACCTCATACTCGGTATCTGCCTCCATCTGAACAGTAATCTGAGAATCACGATATCCACCTACGGTAAATGCAACCTCATCACTGCCCTCTGCAAAATGCTGAACAGCCGTTCCCGGAACAGACTCGTAAACGAAAGAACCGTTGCGCTCTAACTTCGTAATCTCATAAAAGGTCTTAATCTTATATAAATCTCCTGCATGCTCAAAATCCTGCAGTTTGGACTTTGTATTTAAGCTGTAATCTCCAAAGCTGATGGTTCCGTCTGCTTCAGAACGGATTAATGATTCGATTCCTGGCATCTGTTTGCCCTCCTGGTATTTTGTTGAATATCTTTTGCACGCAGAATCTAAAATGACTCTGCCTGTCCGAATAGCCGTCTCCTTTAGAAAGTTTTTTGAACACATCCTATCCACTTTCTGTGAAAACCGCTACAAATATTATACACTACCCTCGTGAAATTGACCAGTATGTCTTTTCTTATTTTTTACATACAGAAACCACTGTTACTGTTCATGCGCACGTGCCCAGTAACGGAATTTGCCGTGGCTTCGCATTTAAATACGGCAAATTCCCGCTACCACTACGTTATCTTACGGCACTTTCGGTTCCAAAAGTGCCTACCTCTGAACAGTAACAAACCACTTCGTTTATTTTAAGTTTATTTCAAATTAATTTCAAATTATCTTCCCGGTAAAATTTACTTTTCTTTTACCTTTTCGGTCTCCGGCACTGCCGTTTCCACTGCACTCTCCTTTGCAGTGCAGAAACTCAATTTCTCGCCCTCGCGTCCGATCGTGACCTGATCTCCCGCTTTAACTTTTCCGTCGAGAACTGCCTCCGCAAGTCCATCCTCAAGATAATTCTGGATTGCACGGCGCAGAGGACGGGCTCCATATTTCTCATCATAGCCCTTCTCGACAAGAAAAGCTTTCGCCTCGTCGGTGACTTCAAGCGTCAGATTCATCTGGCGTTTCGTGCGCTTTGCAATGCTTCCGAGCATGATCTCCACAATCTTTCCCATATCGTCGCGGGTCAGCGGATGGAAGACGAGAATCTCATCGATTCGGTTCAAGAACTCCGGCTTAAACAGACGTTTTACCTCGTCCATCACGCGTCCCTTCATGAACTTGTACCGCTCAGACGCATCGTCATTTGCCGAGAAACCCAAATGCTTCGGGGAAATGATATTCTCTGCTCCGGCATTCGACGTCATGATCAGGATCGTGTTCTTAAAGTCAATCTTTCGTCCCTGTGCATCGGTGATGTGACCATCGTCAAGCACCTGAAGCAAAATGTTAAAGACATCCGGATGTGCTTTCTCGATCTCATCAAACAGAATGACCGAGTACGGATTCCGGCGGACTTTCTCGCTGAGCTGACCGCCCTCCTCGTAGCCGACATATCCTGGCGGGGAACCGATCATCTTGGAGACGCTGTGCTTCTCCATGTACTCCGACATATCAACGCGGATCAGCGCATTCTCTGTGCCAAACATCGCCTCCGCAAGTGCCTTACAAAGCTCCGTCTTTCCAACACCAGTCGGTCCGAGGAAGAGGAAGGAACCGATCGGGCGCTTCGGATCTTTGAGTCCGACACGTCCACGGCGGATCGCGCGGGATACCGCACTGACTGCCTCCTCCTGACCGACTACGCGCTCATGAAGGATGCCCTCGAGCTTTTTGAGTCGCTCAGACTCTTCCTCCTCAAGTTTTCTGACCGGAATCTTCGTCCATCCGGAAACGACATCGGCAATCTCGCCCTCTGAGACGACAAGTTTTCTCGATGCCTTTTCCTTCTGCCACTTTGCACGGATCTTTTCGATCTTCTCGCGCTTCTTCTCCTGACGCTTCTTGATATCTCCTGCCTTCTCGTAAGCCTCGGACTTGATCGCATTTTCTTTCTGCTGTTCAAGCGTCTCGATCTCTTTCTCGATCTCCTTGATCTCAGCCGGCTCGACATAGGTCGTCAGACGCACTTTCGAGGATGCCTCATCAATCAGATCAATCGCCTTGTCCGGAAGGAAACGGTCATTGATGTAGCGCGCAGACAGGCGCACTGCCGATACGAGTGCCTCATCGGTGATCGTCACATGATGATGCTCCTCATACTTCGGGCGCAGACCTTTGAGGATCTGAATCGACTGCTCCTCGCTCGGCTCCTCCACCATAACCGGCTGGAAACGACGCTCAAGTGCCGCATCCTTCTCAATATACTTGCGGTACTCCTCAACCGTCGTCGCACCGATCAACTGGATCTCTCCGCGCGCAAGTGACGGCTTCAGGATATTGGATGCATCGATTGCGCCCTCGGCTCCACCGGCTCCGATGATCGTGTGGATCTCATCGATGAAGAGCAGAACCTCTCCATCCTCCCGAACCTCGGCGAGCACTTTCTTGATGCGCTCCTCAAACTCTCCACGGTACTTCGAGCCTGCAACCATTCCGGAAAGATCCAGTGTCATCACACGCTTTCCGGCAATAACCTCCGGAACCTCGCCGGAAGCGATCAGCTGTGCCAGCCCCTCAACAACCGCAGTCTTGCCGACACCCGGCTCTCCGATCAGACACGGATTATTCTTCGTTCTACGGCTCAAGATCTGAATCACTCTCTGAATCTCATGCTCTCTTCCGATGACCGGGTCAAGTCTTCCGTCTCTCGCAAGCTCCGTTAAATCTCTGCTGTAACTGTTGAGTGTCGGGGTGGAATCCTTACTCTTTCCCGTCTTCGAAGAAAATTCTTCCTTGTCAGCCGGGGCATCTGATCCCATCGCTGCCCGAAGTTCCATGTAGAGCTTCTGGAGATTGACTCCCATCGTATTCAATAATTTTGATGCCACACAGTCCCCATCGCGGATCAGCGCAATCAGGATGTGCTCGGTTCCGATTAGCGGTGCCTTAAAACGAACCGCCTCGCGGTAGCTGTTCTCAAGAACACGGGATGCGCTCGGCGTGTATGTTCCTCTCTCGAGCATTCCGACGTTCTGGTTTGGAGAGATCAGCTGGCTGACCAGCTCCGTCACCTTGTCCGCCTGCACTCCATTCGCCTCGAGAACACGGGATGCCACACCCGTGCCCTCCTCAAGAAGGCCGATCAGAAGATGCTCGGTTCCCACATAATTGTGACCAAGCTCCTCCGCCGCGCCAATGGCAAGTCCAATCGCATTCCTCGCCTGTTCTGTCAGTTTATCTGTCATATAAAAAACTTCCTCCTAAATTCATAGCCATCCATTTAAACCGATGCTTGCAAAGCATGTAACCCCAAAGGGAACATTCCCTTTGAGTTACACAAGCTCCGGCAATTGGGATCTCAAATATGCAGCTCTCGCGACATCGAGTTCCTCTTTCTCAAGCGGTTTTCTCACAAGTCCCTGAAGCGTCGCCGGCTGAATGCCAAGCATCAGACGGTAAACCGGACACGGCTCCTGCATGTTCAAGGTTCCGTCCCTCATTCCCGTCATCAGCTGGGATAACAGAGTCATCGCATCCTTCGCCGAGAGACGTCTCGCATATTTCAGGACTCCGTAAGCGCGGTAGGCCTCATCCTCCCACTCGAGTCTGTGCTTGTCAAGCGCCATATGGCGAACCTGAATCTCCTGACTCTCAAGCTGAAGTGCCACCCGGCGCACCATATTTAAGATATCCTGTTCGGAAAGCCCAAGCGTCTTCTGATTGTAGACCTCGTAGAGTGCGCCGTCATTCTCCTCGCCCTCTCCGTAGACGCCCTTGACTGCGACACCGAATCTTCCCATCTCCGCGACAAGCCCGTTAAACCGCTTTCCGCGAGAGAGCGTCGGGAGGTGAAGGACAACCGAGGCGCGCATTCCGGTTCCGACATTTGTCGGATATGCCGTCAGATACCCGTATTTCTCATCAAACGCATACTCAAACCGCTCGCTGATGTAATCGTCGATCTTATCCGCATGTTTCCACAATTCCTCAAGATGAAAGCCCCCGGCAAGCACTTGCAGACGGATATGATCCGTTCCGTTGAGCAGGATGCCCGTGTCTTCCTCCTCTGAGAGAATGATTCCGGTCGGCGTTCTCTTTCCAGCGATTGCAGAATTGAAAAGTCTGTGCTCCCGCATCGCCTTCCGGTCGATCTCGCTGATCTCCCCGAGATCCACATAATGATACGTCTTTCCGTCCAGACTTCCGAGATCTCGAAGACCGCTCTCCAAGCGCCGGATCATCTCCGCGCCCTCCTTCGGAGAGAGTTTTGACGGAAATACATACTGATTCCAGTTGCGCGCCAAACGCACGCGACTGCTGACGATGCCCGGATGTGATCCGTCCATCTCCTCATACCATTTTAACATTTTCCGATTTCCTCTTTCAGTTTTCTGATCTGGTCACGGCATAACACCGCACTCTCATAGTCCTCTTCCTTCAATGCCTCTCTCAACCGACGCTCAAGCTGGCTGATCTTTGCCTGAAGTCTCACATTCTGCGCTTCCTGCATCATGCGGGTCTCCGCCTCGGCTCTGCGGACATCTTTCTGATTTTCCGCATCCGGAACCGTCCCCGGAGAAATCCCCTGCATCTGGCTTCCCGCGTAGACATCCCTCTCGCCGTCATCCTCCCGAATTCGGCTTCCATCCGGCATCGGCATTCCATCATCCTCATCCATCACTTCCGGATTTGGACGATGCTTCTGCTCTGGCTTGGTCACAGGTTTCGTCATGCCCGGGATCTCGCCAAACGGGAACGCCCCATGAGCACTCGCCTGAATCTTCTTCGGGCGTTTGCCCTTGTGTGCGTCATTTCCCTGAAGCTGGCGAATCTTCTCCCCGATCAACAAGTCAAACACACCATAGCAGTCCGGACACCCGAACTGGCTGTTCTTCACAAATTCTCCATAGCTCGTCTTGCAGGTCGGACAAACCACATGGGTCGCCATCTCCTCTTCCTGCGTCTGACCGACTCCCAAAAGTCCCGACAGCAACTTTCCAAGCGGAAACTCGCTGTCAAAAATCGCGGAATAAGGTCCAAAATCCAGCTCCTTCGCACACTGAGCGCAGAAATGATGTTCTGTCTTCACTCCGCCCACGATCTCTGTATACTGAATATTGGCTTCTCGCACTTTACAGCGTTCACACAACATAGATGATCCATCCTCCATATTTTCCGAAGCGTCTCAATTTACAGTTCATTTTTCTTTGTGCAGGTATCGTAAATCTCATCCACAAGCGCATGCACCTCATCCCGGCTCACATTCTTGCAGATTCCGCGAGCCAGAATCAGAGAGAGCTCCCGTCTGAGATTCGTGACCGCCTCAATCTTATCTACATCGAGAGAAATCACTGCCCCGCGCCGGCGATCGAGCTTGATAAACCCTTCCTGTTTCAACACCGTATACGCCTTATTTACTGTATGCATATTGATTCCAATGTTGTCTGCCAGTTGGCGCACCGACGGAAGAGAGTCCCCTTCCCGAATCGCATCCGTCGCAATCCCCATAATAATCTGATTTCTCAGCTGAATATAGATCGCTTCCTCGCTCTCAAAATCAATCTTCAGCATCATATCTCATCCACCGTCTTTCGTTTTTCTGATCATATAACCACCCATTTCTTTCCATGTGCTTACTATCAAGCATATTTTTTCTCGTTTTTCGCTCCTGTTATATAATCCGTGTAACAATCATATCTCATTTTCTCACACTTGTCAAGAAAGCGGATGTTGCCGAAGTTCCTATAAATCCTATAAAATAAATCCTGTAAATAAAAAGGAAATGCCACCCGGAAAGCGCTCTGCTTCTGCCGGATGGCATTTTCTCTCGTCACGGCTTCTCACAGTTTCTCTTCTGTGACCCCCGCAATCTTGTATCAAAGGAATCTGAATTCCTCGTCTTCGTTCAACCCATGAAGTTCATTTGTAAATTTTATTCACGAATTTCATTTACAAATTTCGTTTATAAATTTAATTCACAAATGAATCTTTTTCTTTATTTTTTATCTCTTATTGTCATCATCAAGATCAAAGAGTTCAAAATCATCCTCGTCCTCGGTCTTGAGCGGAGCCTCGGTCGGAGCGGACTCTCTCAAAGCCTCTCTCGTCGCCTTCTCTGCCTCGCGTGCAAGCTGTGCCTTCAAGGAACGCTCTACATCCTCAACCGGCTCGCTCTTCACGCTTAAATCCTCCTCCGGAAGATAATCGTTGCTGTCATCCGGGTCCTGATCATCCTGATCCATCGGCTCCGGAAGATCATCCTCGTAATCTCTGTCTCTGCGATCATCGATCACGTAGTTGATCGTCTTGTTCTCTCTTCTCTCAGGTGCCTTCTGTGCGCTCTTTGGCGTCTGTCCGCCCTGACTGCGACCACTGTTCGGATTGCCTGAATTCGACTTCTTCTTTCCACTCTTCTTGGAAGAACGGTATCTCGAAATCGAAGCGTATGCACCGAAGAGCATAATCAGAAGAACGACACAACCTGCGCCGGTTCCGATTGCAAAGTATCTTGCAATGTTGAACTCCCGCTTGATCTTGTTGAGTTCCTCCACAATACCCTGGTAGCGCGGGTCTTTCTCGATTGCAGAACTGTCATTGCCCTCAAAGTAGCGCTGAATTGTCTTTTCGCTCAGATCGTAGCGGTAGAAGCCCTGCTCATTCGTGTCACTGTTGACTGCGTAGAAGACACAGTACTCCGGATTTCCGTCCGTCTGCGGAATCCATCCCTTAACCTTCGTATCTCCGATCGTGACATTGCTCTCCTTGAGTCCTGCCGGTGCATTCATGCCTGCCGGAAGATCGGTGATTCCAATCTTGATTGCATTTCTCGAAGACTCAAGCTCTGCAAGAACATCCAGATCCTCTGCCGGAACGGTTGTTGCGTTCGGCTCGCTCTGACCGCCCTCCTCACGGGTTACGGTGATCGTGTAACTGCGAACGGTCGTTCCATCCTCTGCGGTTACCTTACATACCACAGTATTCTCGCCATCTTTGAGTTCCTCTCCACCCTCGACGCTCACAACTGCATTGTCGTTTGCCGGCTGTGCGCTGACGGTGAGTTTGTCAATGTCAAGACCAACAGAAGCTGTGTAATTCTCCACATCCGGGCTGAATGCCGGGTCAAGCGTTCCAGGAGAAATCTGAAGAGATTTCAGGGAAGCATCATCTGACTGCGCTGCGGTAGAAGTTGCCGGTCCGATCGTAACCTTTGAGCTTCCGATCTTGTCCATCGTCAGCATCTGTCCATCGCTGTCATACGCCTCGGAATTGTCCGTCACAACCTTGATCGTCGCAACACCCTCTTTGAGTGCCTTAAACTTTAACGGGGTTGAAACCTCCGTCTTTCCATCCATCGTACTGCTGACGATCAGGGTTCCCTCCCCACCGCTCGCCTGTGCGGAAGAACCCTGCACATACTCGATCATGGAACTGTCATAAGTCAAATAAACTCTTGTGTCTCCGAGAACGTCTCCGCTCGTGGAGGTAAATTTCATTGTAACAGTAAACTCACTGCCCACTTCGGTGGACGGGTCGGTAAATGCAATCTTCGCATTCGCCGCAAAACTCTGAAACGGAATCGCGACAGCCAACATCATCACTGCCAGAATCCGAAGCACTGCGTGCTTTACTTTCCTACTCATATAGAGATCTCCTGTCTTTCTTTTATCGGGCGAAGCGCAAGCGCGCTCCGCCTAAAAGCATACCACTTTTATTGTCCCGGCGCAACACCGATTACCGGTACCACCTGCGTGGAACTGCCAAAACCTGTACTTCCCGATGTAGAGCTTCCGCCCGGACCACCACTCGCACCACTTCCAGAATTACCAGAGGTGCTCGAGGAACTGCTTCCACCCGGCGTGATGCTCACAACCGGACTATTGCTCGTTCCATTTCCGGTACTGCTTCCACCCGGAGTCTGACTCGGCGTCTGGTTTGTATTGTTCTGTCCGCCATTCGTGCTTCCGCCGTATGTCGGTCCGTTCGCCTTTCTCACAACATGAATCGTGTAAGTCCGCTGTGTGCCATTCTGTGCGGTGACAATGATCTTGATATCCGTTGAGGTGCCGGACAGGGAAACATTTCCAATTCCACTTGTCGATGCACTCGAATCAATCGCCGTCGCACTCACGTTGATGCTCGTCACAGACTGATCCACAATCAGATCATAAGACATCGTATCGCGGTTGAATGTCGGTGTCAGGGAGAATCCATCCACACCAAGGCTTCTGAGCTTGTTGTTCGGGCTTCCCGTTCCGGTCGGCTTTGCACACGGAGAAGACGGCATATTGTTGTAAACCGGAATCTTGAACGTCAATGCCGAGTTCTTCAGCACATTTCCATAACCCTGTGCAAAAAGAGCGCCCTCGGAGGCAGCCGCCTCCACATTCGTCATATACTGGTGCTTATAAATGTTGCTTCCCTGAACGTTGAACTTCTTTAAGTAGAGCGTATTCTGCCCTGCTTTCACATAGTTCGTCGCATAGTACTGCGCTCCACCTGTGATCGACTTCTCCGGGGTATTCCACGGTCTGCCGTAAGTACCGGACTGGGACGCATACCAGAGTCCGCGTCCAACTGCATCCATTCCGCCGGAAGCGTAAGCTCCGATATTAAAGTAGTTGTAATATCCCGCATATCCGGAATAGGTTCCGGAAATCGATTTTCCTCGTCCATCACTTCCCTGCTCCTGAAGAATCGTGGAGGCAATGATGTAAGGGTTCAGTCCGGTCGACCCTGCCACACTCATGATCAAGTCCGCATACGTCGTCGCCGATGTCGTTGTATTTCCGGTCGTCCCCGTGGTTGTTCCCGATGTCGTTGAACCACCCGGTCCCGCACTTCCCGGCGCGGTAAATGTCGCTGCACCTGCCGAGGTTCCAGGTCCTGCGGTGAGCACATCCGGTGCACTCACAAGGCTCGTCTCATGACGGCTGATCGAAGCGGAAGGTCCCTGAAAACGGACATTTCCGTCCGATCCTCTCGTCGGTGCCTGACTGTTGGAACTTCCTGAAGACGAAGTCCCTGAGGTTCCTGAAGTGCTCGAGCCTCCCGGACCTGAGCTTGTCCCTGCGGACGGAGACAAAGAAGTTCCGGTTGAACCGGAAGTCGTCGTGCCCGTTCCCGGAGTGCTTGAGGTCGTCCCGGATGTCGTGCCAGACGTGGACGGAGACGAGGAAGTCGTACTTCCCGAAGAAGTCGAGGAATTATTTTTCTTGCTCGGTGCCGTGATTACCGCACTCTGTCCGCCCGGAGCAGAGGAACTAGAACCGCTACTGCTTCCAGAAACACCCGGACCGTAAGAAGTACCACCCGAACTGCCGGAATTACTGCTTCCATCCGATGTATTTCCGGAACTTGTGTCCACTCCGGTCGCACCGGAGGCACTTCCACTCGAAACGATTCCTCCCTGCATGAACGTTCCGTTCAGCATGCTCTGAAGTCCCTCTTTTGTCTGAAGCGAAGCATCATACTCCTGAGAGAGGAACTGGAAAATATACGTCCCGTCGAGGAAATTTCTCGGGTCCATATAGTAGCGGATCACATCCTCTGAGGCTGCCACCCAACTGCTTCCGTCAAAGCCGTTCCAAGTGCTCGAATCCCAGTTGTACGCGCCGTCTGCTGTGGACTTAAAAGAAGAAATGCTGTTCGTATGTACCAGATTTCGTCCGAGAAGGCTCTCATTCTCAATCACCGTATTCCAGTCAAGTCCGGTCTTGTGCGCCTCAAACCTCCAGTTCGGATACTGGGAATGAAGCTGTCTGAGTGCCGACTTGTAGGACTCCGGAAACTCGCTCAGCTGTGACTCAAAGCTCCGATTTGTCTGGCTCGATGACGACGTCGTCGACGATGAGGTCGACGATGAGGTCGATGACGACGTCGAGGTCGAAAGGCTTAAGTAAGAGCCAAGCACATATCCCGTCACCGCCGATCCGCCCGTTCCTGTGAACTGAATCTGATACCACAGTTTTCCGTCCGTTCCCGTCTTCTCTCCCGTCACGGTAACGACCGCCCCTCTTGAGAGCTTTCCCACCGCGCTGTAAGACGTTCCCGCATCACTTCGCACATTCAGCGACGTCGCATTCACCGACGCTGAGCGCTCCGTGTACGCGTAAACCGAATACCTGCCCTGCAAGGCAGTCACCGGCGCATATATGCCAAGGGTCAGACCGAGAAAAACAGCCATCCCCCGTTTCCATCTTCGTTTTTTCATTTTGTCTCCTCATACGATTTTCCTCCGCCACAATGGCAGAGTTCATCCATTTTCTGCATTTGTTTATTATAATGACAAAAAATGGGATCGTCAACCGCCGAGACTCAAAGTTCACAGAAATGCCAGAAATTGTAAGAAAAGATTAAAAGAATTCGGGACAAAAAACAGAAGGGAGGAGTCGGACAGCCCGTTCGAACTGTCCGACTCCTCCCCCAAAAATTTGAGACAGGATTCTCTTCCCTATCAATGATCAAATTTTTCTTTATACCGGATAAGCCTTGCTCTTGGTGTCAGCAACAGTCTGATCAACCTTGGTCTGCTGAGCCTCTCTGTACTTGAAGAACTCCTCAGCTACCTTCGGGAACAGAGCGTAGGACAGAACATCCTCATCCTGCTGTTTCCAGCGAGCGCACTCCTTCTCGAACTGCGGGAGCTGCGGCTTGATCAGATCTGCCGGACGGCAGGTGATCGGGGTCTCATCTCCGATGATCTTCTTCTGTACTTCCTTGTTAAACGGCTTTACCGTCTGACCGAACTCGCCAAGCATAATCTTCTTGGACTCCTTCGGAACGAGCTTGTAACGCTCGCCAGCGATGACGTTCATAACTGCCTGAGTTCCGACGATCTGAGAAGACGGGGTAACTAACGGCGGCTCACCGAAGTCTTTTCTTACTCTCGGGATCTCCTCAAGTACTTCCTGGTACTTGTCCTCCTTACCAGCTTCCTTCAGCTGACTTACAAGGTTGGACAGCATACCGCCCGGTACCTGATAACGCAGGGTCTTGATGTTTACACCAAGAACCTTCGGGTTCAGAAGACCACTCTTCAGCGCATCCTCACGGATCGGCTGGAAGTAGTCTGCGATCTCTGCGAGCTTCTCAAGATCAAGACCGGTGTCATACGGGGTTCCCTTGAGGGTCTCTACGAGAACCTCAGTTGCCGGCTGGCTGGTACCCATGGAAAGCGGAGACATAGCGGTATCGATGATGTCGCATCCTGCCTCTACTGCCTTTAAGTAGGTCATGGAAGCTACGCCAGAGGTGTAGTGGGTGTGCAGGTCGATCGGCAGGGTGGTGGATTCCTTGAGTGCGGAAACCAGCTCCTGTGCTGCGAACGGAGTCAGCAGACCAGCCATATCCTTGATACAGATGGAATCTGCGCCCATATCCTCAATTCTCTTAGCGATGTCTTTCCAGTAATCCAGGGTGTAAGCATCTCCCAGAGTATAGCAAAGTGCGATCTGAGCGTGTGCCTTCTCCTTGTTTGCTGCCTTTACAGCGGTCTGCAGGTTGCGCAGGTCGTTTAAGCAGTCGAAAATACGGATGATATCAATACCGTTTGCAACGGATTTCTGTACGAAGTACTCTACTACGTCATCTGCGTAGTGGTTGTATCCCAGAATGTTCTGTCCACGGAACAGCATCTGCAATTTCGTGTTCTTGAAGCCTGCTCTCAGCTTTCTCAGTCTCTCCCACGGATCTTCCTTCAGGAAACGCAGGGAGGCATCGAAGGTAGCTCCGCCCCAGCACTCTACTGCATGATAACCAACCTGATCCATCTTATCAATGATAGGAAGCATCTGCTCAGTCGTCATTCTGGTCGCAATTAAGGACTGGTGAGCGTCACGGAGAACGGTTTCCACAATCTTAACCGGCTTTTTCTGAATCTCTGCCATGATTTTTATTACCTCCAATTATAGTGGAAATTCCCCCGCCCCGAATGAGACGGGAAAATTCCCGGCAATTTTAGTTCAAGTCGACGCGAAGCGTCTCACTCAGATTTAAACTCCAAAGATAGCCATGAACGTACCTGCTGCTACGGCAGTACCGATAACACCTGCTACGTTCGGGCCCATCGCATGCATCAGAAGGAAGTTTGTCGGATCTGCCTCCGCACCAACTTTCTGAGATACACGGGCTGCCATCGGAACTGCGGATACACCTGCGGAACCGATCAGCGGATTTACCTTACCGCCGGTTACCTTGCACATGATCTTTCCGAATACAACACCTGCTGCGGTACCGAATGCGAATGCAATCAGTCCCAGAGCAACGATCTTTAAGGTATCAACCTTCAGGAATGCCTCTGCACTGGTGGTTGCACCAACAGAAGTTCCCAGAAGAATAACGACAATGTACATCAGTGCATTGCTTGCGGTCTCGGTCAGCTGTTTTACAACGCCGGACTCCTTGAACAGGTTACCTAACATCAGCATACCTACAAGCGGAGCCGTGGTCGGCAGAATCATACATACAACCGTCGTTACCACGATCGGGAACAGGATCTTCTCCAGCTTGGATACCGGACGAAGCTGTTCCATCTTGATTTTGCGCTCTTCCTCAGTCGTCAGCAGTTTCATGATCGGCGGCTGAATGATCGGAACGAGTGCCATGTAAGAGTATGCAGCTACTGCGATCGGTCCCATGTACTCAGTCTGTCCGAGCTTACCAGCAAGGAAGATAGAGGTCGGGCCGTCTGCACCACCGATGATGGAGATGGCAGCTGCTGCCTTGTCGTTGAATCCCATGAAAATGGCCATAAAGTATGCGCCATAAATACCGAACTGTGCTGCTGCACCCAGAAGGAAACTCTTCGGGTTTGCGATCAGCGGTCCGAAATCGGTCATGGCACCGACACCCATGAAGATCAGGGACGGAAGAATACTCCACTCATCCAGAATGTAGAAGTAGTGAAGCAGACCACCCACGCCATTGGATGTCTCGCTAGGATCTGCCATGATATCCGGGTAAATGTTTACCAGAAGCATACCGAAAGCAATCGGCACAAGAAGCAGAGGCTCAAATCCCCACTTGATTGCAAGATAGAGGAAGAAGAACGCAACTGCGATCATGATAAAGTTGCCGTATGTCAGGTTAAAAAACGCTGTCTGGTGAACAAGGTTTCCCATTGTTGTTGCTATATAATCCATGTTTATCCCTCCATATGCAACTTGCTCTTCAACAGAACCAAATTATAAAATAATTAGTTCAGAGTAGCAAGGGTTGCACCGGACTCGATTGCATCACCAGCAGATACATTGATGGTGGCAACGGTACCGTCCTGCGGAGCTACGATGTCGTTCTCCATCTTCATTGCTTCTACAACGAGGAGCACATCGCCCTTCTTTACTGCCTGACCAGCGCTTGCCTTTACAGACAGAACCTTGCCCGGCATCGGAGCGGTTACTTTTACAGAGCCCTCAGCGCCAGCCGGTGCTGCTGCCGGAGCCGGTGCTGCTGCTGGAGCGGAAGCTACCGGAGCTGCGGTCTGAGCTACGGAAACTGCTGCGCCATTCTCTACACTTACGGAATAAGTCTTTCCGTTTACGGTAATTGTATAGTTTCTCATATCAATTTTCCTCCTGTTTGTGCTGAAAACCCGCGCGGACATTTCTCTGTCCAAATGCGGAAATTAGGAAATTACCATCTGCGTTTGCTTCTGTTTGCATGACGGATGGAACGTGCTACGAGCTTGTCGTTGCTTACAACGGTCTCTGCCAGCTCGTCTTCCTCTGCTGCTGCAATCGCTGCTGCGATGACAACTGCAATCTCGTCCTCATCTGTGGTATCAGCTACCTGTACCGGTGCCTTTGCTACCGGAGCCGGTGCTGCCTCAGCCTGAGCGTCTTTCTTCTTTGCCATGTTGTTCTGAACAACATTGATGTACTTGAAGCAACCGATCAGCAGGCTGATGAAGATCAGAACGATGAATACGGTTCCCATACCCATCAGGGTGTTCATAGCAGCCTTCTGCATCTTCTCACCGGTCGTGTACTCCGGAGAGATCGAAATAGAGGTTACTTCCATCTGCTGTCCGTCCTCTGTGTAGAAGAACTTGAACTGTGCATTTCTCTTCTCGAAAGAAGCATTTACGATTCCGACATAAGAACCATCGGAAGACTCCTGAGCGTCAGAATCAAGGATCTCCACCAGACTTCCGGTGTCGTTCATGCTGTTAAGCCAGGAAGCAACTCCACCTGCGAGTCCCTCTTCCTTCTGCTTAATCAGATACTCCTGACTCTGTGCTCCGCTCTCCTTGTCCAGGCTGGTAATGCTCTGAACCAGCTGTTCTGAGGTCTGAGTGATATACGAAGCCATCTGCGGGTCAAGTGAGCTCTCATCCGCCTCGGTAGATGCGGAAGAACAAGCGGACAGGACAAAGAAGCAGGCCACCAGACACATTGCCAGTACCATTCGTTTTAAATATTGTTTCATATACCTGTCACCTCATTCTAAACCGTTCCATGCTTTCTGTCCGGACGATCCTCTCTCTTGGTAAACAACATCTCGAAAGCTGCGATCACGCGTTTTCTGGTGTCGCATGCCTCAATAATATCATCAACATAGCCTCTCTTAGCAGCAGAAACTGCGCTAGACTGAAGCTCGCGATACTCGTTTGCCTTCTCAGCGATCAGCTTTAAGCTGTCATCTGCCTTGGCAATCTCATCAGCATACATGATCTTAACTGCCTGCTCCGGATCCATCGTACCGATGACTGCGGTCGGCCATGCGTATACCATATCTGCGCCGATGGACTTGCTGTTCATCGTCAGATAAGCGGTACCAAATGCCTCGCCAGTTACAACGGTTACCTTCGGAACGCTTGCATTTGCAAATGCGTAGGTCAGACGACCTGCTGCCTTTGCGATCTTCTTCTCGGTGCACTTGCTTGCCTTGTAGCCCTTTACGTTTACAAGGGTCAGTACCGGGATGTTGAATGCATCACAGAAGGAGACAAACTTCTCAGCCTTCTCACATCCGCGTGCGCTGAGAACTGCATCGTACTCTGCCTCAACCTCGCCGTTCTCGCCGTATACAGCGGTACGGTTTGCTACACAACCTACGGTTGCGCCGTTTAAGCGGATGAATGCAGTTACCATGGACGGATCATATGCCTTCTTCACTTCCAGATAGAATCCGTTATCGGAAATCTTCTGAAGTGCCAGATCGGATGCGCCGACACAGTTTGCAAGATCTGCGCTGGTACGGTTTAAATCATCCTCGCAATCGGTGTAAGCCGTATTCTCCTCGTTGCTTGCCGGAAGAATCGAAACCAAAGTGCGGATCTGAGAAAGGATGGAATCCTCATCGCCGGTGAAGTCAACCAGTCCGGTATCCTCGCTCTGGAATGCTGCGCAGGAAGTATCGCACTTCTCTACACGGTTTCCGTCAAGAGCGTTCGGAGCGTTGACAAACAGCTTTGCCTTCTTGTCTTCCATGAAGATGAAGTCTGCCATTGCAGAAGAAACTGCCATACCGCCACCGCAGGTACCAAATACTGCGGAAATCTGCGGAACAACGCCGGAAGCCATTGCCTGGCTCAAATACATCTGGCCAAAACCGTCAAGTGCGTCAGTCGCTTCCTGAAGGCGAAGACCTGCACAGTCGATCAGACCGATTACCGGAGCTGCCATTTTCACTGCCATGGAATAGATTCTGGAAATTTTCTTTGCGTGCATCTCGCCGATGGAACCGCCCAGTACAGACGCATCCTGGCTGTACACATACACAAGGTTTCCATCGATGGTACCGTAACCGGTGATTACACCATCTTCAGGAGTTTCCCTGTCAGTCAGGTTAAAATCCGTGCTTCTTGCCGTTACGTAAGCACCGATCTCAACAAAACTGTTTTCATCAAGCAGGGCATTGATGCGCTTGCTTGCTGAAGTTTGTGCTGAATTACTCATTTTGCAATCCTCCATTTTAAATATTGTCACGATATGCTGTACCGCACGACCTTTCCTGGCAAAGCCCACAGCATATCGCTCTGTAAATCCAATTTCTGCCGATTTTAATTGTATAATGAGGAAGCGCAAAATTCAAGTTATTTTTTTCACTTTTTCGCTTTTCTTATCATTTTTTAAGATACATTCGCATATATTGATCGATTATGCTCCGAATGCAACGAAGAAGATTCCATTTTAATGCCTCCTCCTTCGCGCAGACCGCCTCGGTGCGGATCACTCTGCCGTCGAGAACATAGCGAACTTCCCCGACTTTATCCCCGATTTTGACCGGAGCATCAAGAACCTCCGGGATCTTGACCTCGCGGATCACGCGCTCGCCCTCCTGAAGCAAGAGATAAAGTGTCTGATCCTCTTTCGCGGTATCCGCATCCACCACCACGGTTTTTCCCTTCTCGGAACCATTTACCGGAATCCGGCACGGCTGAAATGGCTGATAACAGTCCTGATACGAAAAATTCTGTTTCCCGTATGAAAAAAGCATCCTCGCGTCCTCCCATTTCCAAGTGCGGTGCGGAGGCCATCCGCAACCGAGCAGAGCGATAAGAAAGGTTCTTCCCTCGCTCTCAAGCGCCGAGACGTAACAATACCCCGCTCCCCCGGTAAATCCGGTCTTTCCGGTCATCACGCCCTCCATCATCTGAAGAAATGCATTGTGATTCGCGCAGTAATAGGAATTCTCGCCTGACTGATCCGAAAACGTCCGGCTCGCACTTCTCGTGATCTTCAAAAATTCTTCTCTTTTCGGGGATTCCATAATGCAATAGCGCAAAATCCGTGCAAGATCGGTCGCCGTCGTGCTGTGCACATGCACCTCTCCACTCTCGTCCGTGTCCGTCGCATCAAGCCCATTTGGCGTCACAAAATGTGTATTCTCACACCCGATCGAGAGCGCCTTCCGGTTCATCTTCTCTGCAAACTCCTCGACGCTTCCGGCGATATGCTCCGCAATCGCGACTGCCGAATCATTGTGGGACTCAAGCATCAGCGAATACAGCAGATCTTCGAGTAGAAACTGCTGACCTGCGTGAACGCCGAGATGAACTTTCGGCTGGGATGCGGCATTCGCGGAGATCGTGCAGATATCCGAGAGTGCTCCCTGCTCGAGTGCGAGAATACAGGTCATGATCTTTGTCGTGCTCGCCATCGGGCGTGGGGTATCTGCGTCCTTCCCGTAGAGAACCCGCCCGCTGTCCCCGTCTAGGAGAACCGCGGAGAGGGAATGAAGGGAGAAGGAATCTGGCGAATCTGAGTGGTTGGGGGAATTCTGGGGCGTTTGTGCCACTGTCCTCGGCGTCGTTAAAAGCACCGGCGTGTAACGCGCGACCGGACACCACGCTTCGATCTCCTGCGCGCCCCAGATCGCAAACCCGATCGTCACGCCTGCCATCAGCGCATAAAGACTCGTCTGAATTTTCATCGTCTTCGACTCCTTTCTGAGATTCTGCACCCATCCGAAAAACATCTTCCAATCAGAATCTCAGCGTTATCACAACGTATTCTGGCTATTCTGCGGTTATTCTGCTATGATAAGAGAAAAACCAGAATAAAAAATGGGTAAGTGTGAAAGCACGAAACCGTTATACGTTATAAAACTGAACAGTTAAAAGATTACTGAACATTTGAAAGATGAAAGATTAATAAAAAGATCGATAAAAAGATTGATGAAAGGACTTTCCTGATATGAATAGACGAAGATTTCTTTTTTCCTGTACAAAGGCGGGACAGAGCGTCGAGGATCTCCTGCTTGAGAAGGGATTTTCCCGGCGACTTATCATCCGCGTAAAACTGCTCCCGGATGGTCTGTGCATCAACGGTGAAAAGGTTTATATCACTCACCGCCTGACCGAAGATGAGGTTCTGACGGTGACTCTGCCGGAAGAGACCGCTGACAGCAGTGTCGTCCCCGTTCCGATGGATCTTGAGATTCTGTTTGAGGATGAAGACCTGATGGTCATCAACAAAGCTCCCGGAGTCTCGATTCATCCGTCTCAGGGACATTTCTCAGACTCCCTCGCAAACGGCGTTGCCGGATACTTTGCACAGAAAGGAGAACCGTTCACCTGCCGGATTGTCAACCGTCTCGATCGCGACACGAGCGGACTTCTGATCTTTGCAAAAAATTCTCTCAGCAGTTGCATTCTCTCCGAGATGATCCGAAACCGGGAGATTCACCGGACTTATCTGGCGGGATGTTGTGGCAACCTCGCAGATCTTGCGACTTGCGCGCCGGAAGGGGTGACTGTCTCACCGCTTCCACCAACCTCACAGATAGGTCCCGATTCTGCGAAACCGGATTTTTTTGAGTCTTGCGAATATTGTGCGCCTTCCCAGTCTCACAATTTTTGCGGAGATTTTGCCAACGCGATGGTCTCCGGCACCATCGATGCTCCGATTGCGCGCGTCTGCGATTCGGTGATTGAGCGCGAGGTCAACGTGGAGCGCGGAGAGTCCGCCATCACCCACTTTGAACAGCTCGCCTATCTGGCAGAATTCGATCTCTCCGTCGTCAAACTCACGCTGGAGACCGGGCGGACGCACCAGATCCGTGTTCACATGAAATATGCCGGTCATCCCCTGCCCGGAGATTTTCTCTACAACCCGGATTTCCGGCTAATTGGCAGGCAGTGTCTTCACTCATGGAAGCTCTCGTTTGACCATCCGATCACAAAAAAACCGCTGTCATTTGCGACAGCGGTTCCAGCGGATATGCAGTTTATGAAAATTTGTGATACCCTACCGATAAAAGAGGGAGACACCCTCTCTGAGTTATAAGATGCGAAGTCCCTTCGGGTAATGATTTTTCAGGCTACCGCCGGTTGCCTTCGCCCAGCCGAGCGAGAACCCGTCTACACACACAAGCACCCATCCCTTCTCGGACGGATCGCACGGAAGCGTTCCACCTCCTAAATAGGTGCGGATCTCCTGACTGTCCGCCGGATAATCCACACTTCGGCGAACCTGATCCGGGCGGAGCGCAAGTGCCAGCGCATGAGCCGGTTCTAAGCGGTTCTTCTTGATTGTTCCAAGGTGAAGTCCCGGGCGAAGCACACGCAGTCCGGAAAGATCCGGCATTCCATCCGGAAGCTGGTAGAGCTGTTCTCCAAACAGAATTCGCGAAGAAGGATTCGCGCACGGGATCGGCTCTACAAGCGTCTCTTTTTCAAATTCCTGCCACAACGCAAGCTGTTCTCTGTCAATTCCTGCAGAGGAGGCATCGCGTTTTCTTCCCTTCTCTTTTTTCTTGTCCTTCTTTTGGCTCTTCTTTCCAATCTCTACGGCAAAATCGTTCTGAATCTGTGCGCCGATCCAATCGCCGGTTCGCTCTGCACTCTGATCGAATTCATCCAGATCCCCCTGCTGTCCCGACCCACCGGCTTTCTCAAGCAGTGCGAGGTAATGTCCCTCTCCCTCTGCCTTGTGAGGCCAAATTCGGAATGTATGCACAAGCTCCGGACATTCGATCTCGCTCCAGTCCGGGCGGGCACAGGAGATTCCCTCCGGAATCTCATTCTCCGAAAGTGCCACAATCGAGAACTCCGGATGACGGGAGAGGAAGTCTGCGATTCCCTGCTCATCCTCCTCCGGCGCAAACGTGCAGGTCGAATAAACCAACCGTCCACCCGGACGCAACATCGATCCCGCCTGATCAAGAATTCCCTGCTGACGCTCTGCACACATCTTGACATGAGCCGGACTCCACTGATTTCGCGCTTCCTCATCCTTTCGGAACATTCCCTCTCCGGAACATGGTGCGTCCACGACAATCCGGTCAAAAAATTCCGGGAAACGAAAAGCCAGATTCTCCGGCGGTTCATTCGTCACAACTGCATGGGCGATTCCCATGCGCTCGATATTCTGAGCCAGAATCTTCGCACGCGCCGAATGGATCTCATTGGAGACGAGAAGTCCTCTTCCCTGCATGCGATCCGCAAGATGCGTCGACTTTCCCCCCGGTGCTGCGCACAGATCAAGCACGCGCTCACCGGGTTTCGGATCTAAAACGGAGACCACCGCCATCGCACTCGGCTCCTGGATGTAATATGCTCCCGCCTCGTGGAGCGCAGATCTTCCCGGTCTTGACTCTGCCTCGTAATAAAAGCCCTCCCGACACCACGGAACCGGTTTAAGTCCAAATTTCTCCCGGTAACGCATCTGGTCTTCTTCCAGACTGCCTTTTCTCGTGTTAAAACGAAGTCCCTGCGAGCGCTCCTTCTCATAGCTTGCCTCGAATGCCTCCATCTCCGATCCAAGAAGACCTCTCATTCTCTCAAGAAAGGCTTCCGGAAGCTGAACCGTTGTTTTTTTTGTTGTAATCTTTGACGATGCTGTTTTCTCTATTATCTCTGTCTTCTCTGTCTTCTCTGTATTCTCTGTATTTTCCATTTTTCCACCTTTCAAAAAAGACCATAAACCTGATCGCTCAGATTCATGGTCTTCTCATTCCCGTTTATGCGTTGCACAAACCTGTCAAACCCGTCTTACTGACTTGCTTTACAGCTCTACACAGCAATCCGGAAGATCCTGTCCGTTTACTACATAGTAAGCAACCTGATTCTCCGGCTGTACATAGATCTCGATCGTCTTGATCTCATCACCCGGATGACCTGCCTTGTAATGAGCCTCAGCTCTTGCAAGGATATCTTTTGCCAAAACCTGCTTACCACTAAACTCGATGACAACCTTTGCCTCCGGAGCAGTTGCTTTCTTTGCTCTCGTGGTGGTCTTCTTCTCAGCAGTCTTTGCTGTGGTCTTCGTCGTCTTGGTTGCAGTCTTTGCCGTCGTCTTGGTGGTCTTCGTTGCCGGCTTCTTCTCAGCAGTCTTCTTCTCTGCTGCCGGTTTTCTGCCTCTCTTCGTTGCCGGCTTCTCTGCCTTCACTTCAACTTCCTTCTTTGCTTCTTCTGCTTTCTTTGCCTCTTCGAGTGCTTTTGCTGCCAGTTTCTCTACCATTTTTACCGCCTCATCCTTCTTATCTGTCAGAGCTTTCGTCTGATCTTTTGTTGTTGCAAGTTTTTTCGGATCTTCTTTCTTTGTGTCCAGTTTCTTCAGATCCTCTTTTTTCGTAGCGAGTTTCTTCGGGTCTTCCTTCTTTGTATCCAGCTTTTTCGGCGTCTCTTTCACGGTCTCAATCTTTAACGTCTCTGCCTTCTCTGCTGTCTTGGCATTTTTCATTTCTGCTGCCATACAAATCCTCCTCACCTGAAATCGGTATCATTTCCAAATTCTATGGCGTCGATCCTCTATCCATTCATTTGAATTTATTGAATCTATGATGTTCTAAACGAATCAATAGGGAATGACAAAATTTTATCCCGCCATATTTGAGGGAATTATAAATCCTTTTCCTTATTTTGTCAACTCTGCTGACATCTTCCACTCTGGATTCCTGTTTACGCGTTACTGTTCACGCGCACGTGCCCAGTAACGGATTTGGGGGGCAAAAAATCCCCAGACTCCTACCCGTGTACCGCAATCATCTGCGATCTGCTCCGCGTTACAGAATCATCTCTACAAGATAAACGACCAGACAGGCCCCGATCGATACGCGGAAGAGATTTCCATCCACCCACGCAAGGATCACCGCGGAAATCAGACCTGCGATGCCCGAGCGCACATCCCCGGTTGCTCTGAGGATTGCCGGAAATGTCATCACCGACAGACTCACATACGGAACATAGTACAGAAACGAGCGGATAAACTTGTTCTTAATCTCTTTTCTCAAAAGTGTCAGCGGAAGCGCACGCACCGCATAGATTGTTGCAAACATGACAAGAAGGCTCAGATAAATATTATGCTTCATGTTCGTCCTCCTCCTTTACCGGGAACAGAATTGCCGAGATTCCTGCAAGCAGAACCGTCAGAATAATCATCTGGAAACCGGACGAGATCTCTCTCAGCCCCGGTATCACAGAAAACAACGCGCTGGTGACCATCGATGCAATCACAACGCCTGCGACAATTTTACTCTTTTTCGATGCCGGAATCACAACGGCGAGGAACATTCCGTACAGAGCCACATTTAACGCATTCATCACCCGAAGCGGGAGAATCATGCCAATCACGGCTCCGAGAAAAGTTCCAAGCACCCATCCCGGTGCTGCAACGGATGCCGCACCGTACAAGTAGCACGGATTGAGCCGTCCCTCCACGGAAATCGAAATTCCAAATAATTCATCCGTCACTGCATACGCCATCAGCAGGCGATGATAGAAAGGTTTTCCACGCTCAATTTTCTGTGAGAGCGCACTCGACATCAGCAAATATCGCAGGTTGACAATCATTGTCGTCATTGCCATCTCCAGATAACCCGCTCCTCCCGCGATCATCTCAATCCCGGCAAACTGACCCGCAGATGCCAGCATCATCGCAGACATCAGCGAGGCCTGAATCGCAGAAAGTCCCGCTTTCTTCGATGCGATTCCCAGCGTAAATGCCACGGCAAAATAACCCATTGCAATCGGAAATCCATCTTTCATTCCCTTAAAAAACCAGGAACGACTATTCGATTGTACAGCTGTTGATTGTTTTTCTTTTTTTGAAGTTGCTTCTGAAATTGTTTCTGAAGTTTTCTTTGAAATGATTCCTGAATTTTCTGAATCGTTCATGATTCCCCCGCTTCCCCTCTTATCTAAATGTAAATGCATATTCGATCGATCATCCGATCTCAGACATTCAAAAATGCTGTGCCCTGACACAGGACAAACGTTTTGATCATACTATTTTCTCTTACAAAAGTCAACCTCACGGCTGTTTCTGAGTTGTTTCTGGGCTGTTTCTGAGTTGTTTCTGTCACTATTCACGTATTGCATAAATTGTAACTTTCTGCGGACGTTTCTGCGCCATTTTCATGACATTTTTCTCAAAATGCATTATACTTATACTCATACTGATACACATCAAGTCTTTGTAAGCGTCGACTTGAATAAACCAATTACAAACCATTACGAAAAAATAAAAGGAGATCTTTTCCGATATGACAAGCAAAGAACTTCTCTATGTAAAAACCGTCGCCGACGAGAAAAATATTTCTCGCGCGGCAAAAAAACTTTTTATGGCACAGCCTTCCTTAAGCCAGTCGATCCAGCGCATTGAGGAATCTGTCGGCACGCCTCTTTTCAACCGGACAAACAGTGGACTGACGCTGACATTTGCGGGCGAACGTTACTATCACATGGCAACTCAGGTACTCAAAATGTTTGAGGACTTTGAGCTTGAAATCAGCGACATCAACAACCTCAAGACCGGACGCATTCATCTCGGAATCACAAACCATCTCGGCACACTGATTCTCGCCCGCGTTCTCCCGCGTTTCCGCGAAATCTGTTCCCATGTGGAGCTCGATATCTGCGAGGAGAACTCTGTGCGCCTTGAAAAAATGCTTCTCTCCGGAGAACTTGATTTTGCGATCATGCACACCCCGCCTCAGCAACACGCACAGCCCCAGCTCCATTATGATATCATGAGCCGGGACCCGTTTGTGATTGCGCTCGCCCCCGACCATCCTCTCATAAAAGAAGCCTTTGAAAAGCCCGGCTATCCCTACCCGGTACTCGACCCGAAACTCTTGAAGGACGAACCATTTCTGATGCTCCACCGGGAACAGCGCATCCGTCAGATCACCGATGCCGTTCTTCTTAAGGCAGGAATTCCTCAGCCTCACTGCGTACTGACACTGAGAAATTTTGAGACTGCTCAGCTTTTGGCCGCTCAGGGCATGGGCGTCACCCTCGTCCCGCTTCAATACTCCCGCATTGCCTCCGCCGAGTACCGCCCTGCCTTTCTCTCGATCAATGAGCTTTACGGCGCTTACTGGGATCTGTGCATCGCCTCGCTCAACAATGGGTTTCTCTCAAAGGCAGATCAGCTCTTTATACGAATCGTGAAAGAGACCTGCGGAAACCTCAGTTAAAAACCAGGCTAACAGGGACATTTCCTGCTGATTTTTGCTTCGCCTCATTTTAGTTTTTGGTATCCAACTTGCATTTCATTTCAAGTCGACGCTCGCGGAGACTTGGCGCGTGATTTTGGTCAGCTCTGCTGACATCTTCCCATCAAAATCACTGCGCTTCTCCGTTCTACTGCGGTCGGTGCATAACAAGCGCCACTGGCGCTTTGCACCCTCGCGGAGCGTATAACTCAGAAGGGGATTGTCTCCCCTCCTGAGAAAGTTTGTGATACCCCCACCTATAGAGGAGGGGGACATCCACTCTGAGTTAT
>NZ_JBNMIQ010000025.1:0-46211 GCF_050873365.1 Brotaphodocola sp.
CTGCGGTCGGTGCATAACAAGCGCCACTGGCGCTTTGCACCCTCGCGGAGCGTATAACTCAGAAGGGGATTGTCTCCCCTCCTGAGAAAGTTTGTGATACCCCCACCTATAGAGGAGGGGGACATCCACTCTGAGTTATATCGTCTCTTTCGCAATTTGGATGAATTCTTTCGTTGCCTGAGACATATAATGACCTTTGTGGTAGCCGATTGCGAGAACACCGTGCGCCTTCGGGTAATCCAGTGAATAAAAGTTCACGGGCATTCCATTTTCAGCGTTCGAGGACAGCTCTCGATAGCTTGAGATAAACATCTTCGGATAAAACGTGATTCCCATTCCCTTGAATGCAAGGGCGAGAACCGTCTCGATGTTCTCCGTCTCAAGGACGATATTTGGCGAGACCTCGGCCTCCTCAAACATCTCATCTGCGAGTGTGCGTACCCGGTTTCCCTTGTTGATTAAGAGGAACGGACAACGACTCAACAATTTCAAGTCGATGTGCTTGGAGAGCTGTTCCTTGATCTCCTGAAGCTGTCCCGGGAAAGCCTTCTCGAGAACGGCATCGGGAACGGCGAGAAGAATCTCCTCCTCGCAGATCGGAACCGTCTCGACATTTTCAACCTTGATCGGAAGCATATCGATCAGCAGGTCGATGTTTCCGTGAAGAAGACCGTCTGCAAGTTCGGAGGAATTGCCCTCCTCGAGCCGCAGTTCAATATTCGGAAACCGCTCCTTGTATACAGGAAGAATCTCCGGGAGAATCACACGACCGCGGGTGTGGGAGAGACCGATGGTCAACTGACCAACCGAGAAATCCTTGATGTCGGAGAGCTCGCGGTAGGTCTCATCGCGCAGTTCGAGAAGCTGGCGCGCCTTTGCCTGGAGTGCGTGACCGGCGTAAGTCAGGGTCAGCGGGGTGGTGCGATTAAAGAGAACCACATCAAATTCTTTTTCCATATTGGAAATGTGATTGCTCAGGGACTGCTGGGAGATGAAGAGGCGTTTGGCAGCCTTTGTGAAATTCAACTCCTCAGAAGCCACGAGAAAATATTCCAGATTCAGGAAATTAATCATTTGCCGGACCTCCTGCGGTCAGCATTTTTGCAAGGCATGGGATGTAGGAGGCAGCCTTCTCGAGGGAAGTGTTTACGACAAGCTCCTCCGGGAAATCGACTTCTTTTAAGAGATCGTGAGCACGGCTGTGATTGCCGACATCTGCCTCGCAGTGAGCATCGCTGTCAAGGACGATCGACGTCTTGTGCTTCTTGCAAAGCTCAAGCATCGTCAGATAGTTCTCGCGCGCATTTTTGCGGTTGCTCAGTGGATGCAGGGAGCTTGAGTTGACCTCTAAGAGAACATGCTCCTCCTTTGCTGCACAGACAAGAGTCTCATAATCCACCGGGAAACGTCCATCGTCGGGATGACCGATGATCTGAACGGACGGATGTTTCATCGCACCGAGGTAGGCAGAGGTATTCTGAGCCACCGTTCCACTTGTGAAGCACGGATCGTGAATGCTTGCGATTCCAAAGTCGAGACCTCTCAAGAAACGTGGCTCCAAGTCGACGCTTCCGAGATAATCGATGATATTTAACTCGCATCCGAGCATCAGGCGAACGCCGTAAAGTTCTCTCGGAACGACTTTAAAGTTGATAAAATAAAATGGATGGCAGGCTCCCGGAATTCCCGGCGCGTGCTCCGTGACGCCTAAGAGACTGAGTCCCTTGTCAGAAGCCGAGCGAACCATCTCGTAAAGAGTGTTGTATGCATGACCACTGACAATCGTGTGGCTGTGCAGGTCCATGATGTCTTTCATAAAAATGTCCTCGTTGTATTTTAGTTTGTTTCATTTGGCGAAATGTTATACAAATGTGATACATTTATGTATGTTTTCCTATTCGGTTATTATAGCATATTTTTACACATAAAACTATGGAAAAAAGGGCAAAAATGTGGTAGAGTCAACATAGTGTTACTGTGCGTGGGTAGGCACTTTTGGAACCGAAAGTGCCGTACAAGAACGGAATGGTCGCGGGAATTTGCCGTATTCAAATGCGAAGCCACGGCAAATTCCGTTGCTGGTCATGTAACACATGAGCAGTAACAACATAGTTGCCGGATCTTGAACCGGCGAGAGAAGAGGAGGACTTGACTTATGAGCGAAGAAGTAAAAGAGACGATGGAGGATTACGCCAGCGAGCTGGAGGCATCCTATAAAGAGTTTGATCAGCGCCGTAACAGTCGTTATGAGGAACAGGATGGCCCGGATGCAGAGAAGTGGGCAGAACTGGCTCAGATGATGGAAGACAAGACCGTAACCACCGTAAAGGTAAAGGAAGCTGTAAAAGGCGGACTGGTTGCTTATATCAACGATGTACAGGGATTCATCCCGGCATCTCAGGTTTCTACTCACTATGTAGAGAAGTTAGAGGACTGTGTTGGTCAGCATCTCGATGTTGTTCCGATCACGGTTGATCCGGAGAAGAAGAGACTTGTTCTCTCCGCAAGAGCTGTCATGAGAGAGAAAGAGGCAGCTGAGCGCGCAGAGAAGATGGCAAGCATTCAGGTTGGCGAGATCGTAGAGGGAACCGTAGATTCTCTGAAAGATTACGGCGCATTCGTAAATCTGGACAATGGTCTGAGCGGACTGATTCACGTTTCCCAGATCAGCAAGCAGAGAGTGAAGAATCCGGCTGCTGTTCTGAAGGAAGGCGAGAAGGTAAAGGCAAAGATCATCGCACTCAAGGATGGCAAGATCAGCTTGAGCATCAAGGCTCTCGATGAGGATGTGGAAGCAGCAGAAGAGACCAATACCTATGATTACAAGGAGAGCGGTGAGGCAACAACCGGTCTTGGCGCACTGCTGAAAGGCCTGAAACTTTAGAGTGTGGCTGAATTCCCCTGATAGGATCATCTGCACTCTGGGATTCCGGTCCGGCAGGCTCTTATGTACAAGAAGAAAGCAAATGTGACTGTGAAAGTACGGTAAGGTACTGTGCAAAACAGTTACAAAAGAATGCAGAAATTAAAATCATGCATTTAGAAAAAAGAAGGAGGGATAGGTAAGATGAATATCCCCGATGCATACAGCCAGTTGGACCAGTGGAACTCGGTAATGTTTCTGTATGATTCGGCGCTCAAGGCGATCAACACAAAGATAGAGATTTTAAACGGAGAGTTTGTCCATATTTACGGGCACACTCCGATCGAACATATCAAGTCGCGCCTGAAAACGCCGGAGAGCATTGTCAAAAAACTGAAGGGCGATGGTCACGAGGTCACGATTGAAAATATGGTGGAAAAACTCAGTGACATCGCCGGAATCCGGATTATCTGCTCGTTCACTCAGGATATTTATAAGATTGCGGATATGATTGCGAGACAGAAGGATGTGACCGTTCTCTATGTGAAGGATTACATCAAACAGCCCAAGCCAAACGGATACAAGAGTTATCACATGGTTGTGACGATTCCGATTTATCTGACTGAGGGACCGGTGGAGACGAAGGTGGAGATCCAGATCCGCACGGTTGCGATGGATTTCTGGGCGAGTCTGGAACACAAGATTTATTACAAGTTTGAGGGCAATGCTCCTGATTTTCTCGAGGCAGAGCTGAAGGCATGCGCCGATATGGTGGATATGCTTGATGCGAAGATGTTCTCCCTGAACCAGTCCATTTTGGCACTGGGACAGGATGGACGGGAAAATGCGCAGGAACAGAAAGACAAATAAAGGATAGAGTTGGGAGTAAAAACTGTGCTGTGAACATAATATTCAAGTTTGATGTTTAAGTTTGGTGTTCAAGTTTAATGTTCAGGCTTAATGTTAATGAGTATGTATGTTTAACGTTTAAGTTTAACATTCAGGTTTACAGCACAGGAGAAACAGACATAAAATGAAGACACTGGCAAAAGATACCTGGCAGATCGCCTGTCAGAACTGGAAAAATATTCTTTTGTTCGAGCTTCTGTACCGTATGGTGACGATGCCGGCTTATTTACGGCTGATCAGCCGTGGGGTGCGTCTGGCCCTTGAGAAAGCCGGATACAGCTATCTCACAGCAGGGAATATCGGAGGATTTTTCCTTTGTCCGTGGACGATTCTGATTTTGATTGGAATTGTGGCGGTGGGAATGCTTCTGGTTGTTCTGGAGATAGCCGGACTCATTACTGCATTTCAGGGGTCAGCCTATTATCAGAAGCTGACCCCTTTGCATATTTTATGGGGCGGAATGGAAAAAACCGCGACAGAGATCTGGAAGAAAAACTGGAAATTGGCAGTCACGACCTCCGTTCAGGTTGTGCTGATGAATCTTTTCTTTATTTTGAGGATTCTGACGCACACAAAACCGTTGAATTTTGTGCTCAAAGAGATCATGAACGAGCCGTGGGTGGCATTTTTTCTTGCGGTTGTTCTGTTTGCTTTGATGGTGGCGGTTTATCCGGCAATGTTTGTGCCATATGGATGTATGGTGGAGCAGAAAACTTTTTCGGACAGCCTGCACCGGAGTTATGTCTTGACCCGTCATCGGAAACGTTTTGTCGCCGGACTCATGGCGCTGTGCGAGATCTGCGTCTGTGCGATGGTGGTTATCGCTTATCTGATCGGAGTTGTGATTGCGTCGGTTCTTGTGAATTTCTATGCGGATCAGACGCTTGCGATGGCAGTTCTTCTGCGAATTGCAGATCGGATTGAGCTGGCAGTTCTCTTTGCGGGAAGCATTCTGGCAGTTGTGGGGTGTTATGCCTCGCTCTCAGTGTGCTATTACCAGTATGGGACGAGACATCTCCATGAGGAACGCTGGGATTTTCGCTATCCGGCACGGGGAACGCCAAAACGGCGCAGAATTGTGACTGTAATGGCGATTCTGGCATCGATCGGAGTATTTTCGATCTGGGATATGGTGCGGACGGGTCCGACGGTGACGGATCGACTGTTGACTCAGGTGGAGATCACGGCGCACCGCGGAAGTTCACAGAATGCGCCGGAGAACACGATGTCGGCAATTCAGATGGCAATGGAAGAGATGGCGGACAGCGCGGAGATCGATGTTCAGCTCACTTCGGATGGAGTGGTTGTCCTCGGTCATGACGCGAGCCTGAAACGCGTGGCGGGGGTCAATCGCTCAATCAGTTCGATGACCTGGGAGCAGATTCAGAAACTTGATGTCGGCTCGTGGTTTTCGGATTCCTATGTGGGGGAGAGAATTCCGTCGCTTGAGGAAGTGCTTGAGGTATGCCGTGGAAAAATGCATCTGAATATTGAGATCAAAAATGTGGGAGCGGACAGCGACCTTCCTGCCCGTGTTGTAAATTTGATTAAGAATGCAGGAATGGAAGAGCAGTGTGTGATCACCTCGACAAGCCTGAGTTACTTAAAGGCAGTCAAGGAGATTGATCCCCAGATTTTGACGGGATACATCATCTCGGCGGCATACGGAAATTTCTATTCGAGCGATGCCCTTGATTTCATCAGTCTGAGAAGCAGTTTTGTCGATCGGCGTCTCGTGGAAAATGTTCATGCACAGGGCAAGGGCGTTTTTGCGTGGACGGTCAACCATAAGAGCGAGATGGAGAGACTGATGATGCTCGGTGTGGATGGAATCATCACTGACCGCCCGGTTCTTGCAAGGGAGATTGTTTATCGGGAGGAAGCGACGGAGACGCTCTTTGAGTATTTGAGAATGGTGTTTCGGTAGGCAAAGAGCTCCTATTGGCAAATGAAAACAAATGAAATAAAAAACAGAACGATAAAAACGGAAAGAAAATAAAAAGAAAAAGAAAAGAGAACAAAAGATGCGTACAGTTGTACAGCGTGTGACCCATGCCAGTGTAAAGGTGGATGGTCAGACAATCGGAGAGATCGGAAAGGGATTTCTGATCCTGCTTGGCGTGGCAGAGGAAGATGACGAAGCCATTGCAGATAAGATGGCGGACAAGATCTGTCGTCTGAGAATTTTTGAAGATGAGAATGGAAAGACGAATCTTTCGCTTGCCGATGTCGGCGGGGAGATTCTTGTAGTCAGCCAGTTTACGCTGTATGCGGACTGCAAAAAGGGCAACCGCCCAAGTTTTGTGAAAGCGGGAAATCCGGAAAAAGCAAACCGCCTTTACGAGTATTTCATGAAACGCTGTGAGACGCATGTGCAGACGGTTGAACATGGACAGTTCGGTGCCGATATGAAGGTGGAACTGCTCAATGACGGTCCGTTTACGCTGATGCTTGACAGCAAGGAATTATAACGAATTATTTTGCGAGATAGAAAACTCGTGAAGATGAAAATAAGATTTAAAGAAAAAAGAAAAATGGAAATCAGAGAAAGATGAGATTTCTTGAAATTTACTGAGTAAAAAAGGAGTTTATATCATGGCAGAGATGGAAAAACAGAAGAGTGCCGGACAGTTGCTCGAGGAGGAACTGATGTGGAAGTTTCCGCATATCGGCAAGGAAGCACCGGAGCAGACTGAGGAGGCAAATGCATTCTGCGAGGGATACAAGGCATTTTTGAATGCAGGAAAGACCGAGCGCGAGTGTGTTCTTGGCGCGCTGAAACTGCTCAAAGAGGCTGGATACGAGGAGCTCGATGAGAAGAAATCTTACGCACCGGGCGATAAGGTTTACTATGTGAACCGCAAGAAAGCGATTCTGATGACGACATTTGGAAAACGTCCGGTCAGCGACGGTGTCCGCATCAACGTGGCTCATATCGATTCTCCGCGTCTCGACTTAAAGCCGAATCCGCTTTATGAGAAGAGCGACATCGCTTACTTTAAGACTCATTATTACGGCGGAATCCGCAAGTACCAGTGGGGAACGACTCCGCTTGCGATGCACGGTGTTGTTGTGAAGAAAAACGGAGAAGAAGTGACGGTTTGCATCGGTGAGAAAGAGGGAGATTCGGTATTCTGCGTCAGCGATCTTCTTCCGCATCTGGCAGGAAAGCAGAATGAGCGCAAGCTGTCTGAGGGACTTCGCGGAGAGGAACTCAATGTCATCGTCGGCTCGATTCCGTTTGTGGATGACAAGGTGAAAGAGCCAGTGAAACTGCTCGCCCTCAAACTTCTGAACGAGAAATACGGCATTACGGAGGCAGATTTCTTCCGAGCAGAGATCGAGATGGTTCCGGCACAGAAGGCAGTCGATGTCGGATTTGACAGAAGTCTTGTCGGCGCTTACGGACAGGATGACAAGGTCTGCGGATATACGGCTCTGATGGCAGAGATCGAGGCGAAAGATCCGGAGTACACAACAGTCACAATTCTCTCCGACAAGGAGGAGATCGGTTCTGAGGGAAATACCGGAATGAATTCCGATTACTTCAAGCACTATGTCGAGAGACTCGCAGACATGGCAGGAGTTCCGGTCAGAGATGTCTTCACCCGTTCCCTGTGCCTGTCTTCTGACGTCAATGCAGCTTACGATCCGACATTCTCCGATGTATTTGAGGCAAACAACGCGAGCTACATCAACAAGGGCTGTGTGCTGACGAAGTACACCGGCGCAAGAGGAAAATCTTCCTCCAACGATGCAAGCGCAGAGACGATGGCGAAAGTTATCCGCATCATGGAAGAGAACGGCGTTTACTGGCAGACCGGCGAGCTCGGCGCAGTCGATGCAGGTGGTGGTGGTACCATCGCAAAATACATCGCTCATCTCGACATTGATGTAGTCGATCTCGGTGTGCCGATCGTATCGATGCACGCACCGTTTGAGCTGGCAGCAAAGCTGGATATTTACAATACTTATAAGGCATTTAAGGCATTCTATAAATAAGAGATCGTATAAATGTAGGTTGAAATAGGGCTCGCTCAGAGATATACGCTGAGCGGGCCTTGTTTTGTGGAAAAGTATAAGAAAAATGATTTGTGGACAAAACTATGACTGATCTTTTGGTGAAAATGGAGTGTCAAACAAAATTTCACCCGTATCTTGATCGCACTGGTATTGCCACGGTACAAGTTCTAAGAGTAAAGCTTCTTTTTGATGAAACTGTGAATCGTAAAGATTCTGATTGCTAGTAAGCAATAGCTCCGGTTGATCGGAGATATCAAAATTCTTTTTTAAGATGTAATCATTCTCAAAATCCCATGTAATCAAACGCAAATATTCAGTTGCAAGAAATCCTTTTTTGAGAATCTCAGCACTTTTAAGACCTTTTGAGGCGAAATAAAGATGAGCGCTCAATTCAGACTGTCGAGAAAGGAAATCCTTCGAGATGTATTTTGTTAAATACCCTGCCAGTGCGTGCGTGTTTCGGGTCGCACTGATTGAGCAATAACCAAACTTCTCACGATAAGGTGTCCAGTCATAAACAATGTTGCCCTTGAGGAGTTCTGATCTTATCTTATTTGGAAGTTTTTCCTCAAGGGAGAACGCACGAAAAGAATCAACAGAAATTCCATGGAGCAAACCATGAAAGTGCCATGCTCCATCTTTGTGATGCTCAGGAATTAAAAGGTACTTGATTTCCTGGTGAGTCTTCTTTTGGCAATCACGGATAAAACGGTAAATTGATTCCTTTGCCTGCTTAAGATCATAGCGATTGAATTTTTGCGGATCCAAAGTTAATGTGACAAACCAGTCCCAGTCGTTGCAGAGTGCAAGTTCACGAATACGTGATTTGGTTCGTGAAAGATTGTTACTCAGTTTTTTAGTATTGACAGATCCTTTTTTTGAAAACTGACGCATTTCCGGTCTTTTTGCGTATTGTGAAACATAACAGTAAGTCAAAACTTTAAAATGCTTGCCAAATTGCTTGACGGATGCATTGCAAAATTTGTATGGACGTAACCTTGACTTGTTTTCCATTAAAACTAGCCTCCATTTTGAAATATGCTTTCGAGTTTTTTGATGCGATGTTTCAAAATGGATAGGATAGTTTACAAAAAAATATAATAAAAAATCCGGCTCTAAAAAATCGCATCAAAACAAAATAGACAGCTTGTTGTTTTGTTTTAAAGCAATTTTTTATCCGAACCGGATTAAAAAATTTGAAAAAAGTTAAGGTTAATGTTTTTCAGAAACACAAATACTCATTTTCCTGTCTATGGAGAAAATGAGAAGTATAAAATTACAAGAATCATTATAATGAAGATGAAAAATACTGTCAATACAAAACGTTGGAGAAAACGAAAAAATGAATGAGAGTGAAGAATTACAGGAATATAGAAATTATTTAATTGGCGAAGGGTACAGCGAAAATACGGTGTTTAAATATATACGAGATGTAAAGAATTTTTTGTCTTGGAAAAAAGATTCAAAAATAAATCCACAGAAGTTATCGGAATGGAAGCAGTATTTGATATCAAATTATGCTCTTGTCAGCGTTAATTCTATGTTGGTTGCATTGAATCAGTTCCTTGCGTGGATGGGGTATCGAAATTGGATGATTCGTCTTATAAAAATTCAGGAAAAAATATTTGCAGACCCACGAAAGGAACTCACAAAACAAGAGTATCGCAGACTTGTTGAGACAGCAGAAAAACTTGGAAAACACAGACTTGCATTGATTTTAAGAACGCTGGGGATGACAGGAATCAGAATTTCTGAATTAAAATATATCACAGTAGAAGCATTGAAAGACAAGATAGTAAGTGTATGCAATAAAGGGAAAATCCGTAAAATTTTATTGCCAACAAAGCTCTGTCATATTTTGAGAGATTATTGCAGAAGAGAAAAAATACTTTCTGGGATGATATTTTTGACAAGAAATAAGAGCCCTTTAAATCGGTCAAATATATGGAGAGAGATGAAGAAACTGTTTGAAAAATCTGGTGTTCCGGCAGAAAAAATTTTCCCACACAATCTGAGACATCTTTTTGCGAGAACATTTTATGAGGTAGAAAAAGATCTTGTTCGGCTCTCGGATCTTCTTGGACATTCAAATTTATCAACTACACGTATTTACATTCGGGAGAGTGGGGAAGTACATCGAAAAATTTTAGAAAAAATGGAGCTGTTTTGTGAATGTGATTTTTCCACAAGAGAAGGTGTGGGTGGGAATGATTACATAAGGAACATTATGTTGTTTTCTCCGATATAGAGAGAAAATCCCACTGTTCTAATTTTATCATGATCAAGCAAAAAAAGCAATTCTAACCAACGCAAAATAAGGGTGGAAAGAGAAAAAAATAGAACCCACCCTTTTTGTGTTGATCAAAATTATTTTTTATTTAATAAATCTGTTTTTAATTACTTTTTTATCCCCTAAGTTCAGAACAAGATAATAACAGAGACTACATAATGTTCCTAATGTAGTAGACGTCGAAAAATGTTAAAAAAGTGGCGTAAGAAAATGCAAAGGAGAACAGGAAAGGGGAATAGGATGGATTCAAAGAAAAAAGAGCTATATGACAAAAATTTAGAGGAATTGGAAGATACTCGAAAAAAATGGGAGAAATGCAAAGAGAACACAGGTTTTCAAAAAAACATTACAAATCATACCCTAATAAACATGCTACTTCCTACTATAAAAAGAATGAAACAAGAAGATTTGGATGTATTTGAGCAAATCTATTGGGAAATGAAAACAAAAGTTACGCGAGATGAGATTTATGCAAATGCTTGGGCGGGTATTCTTTCTTTTCTGACATTGATTATAGCAGTATCATCAATGTTCTATACATTAGTAGCCAATAGCAAAGATGTTAATTTAATCAGTGCGCTGGAGATTTTCGCAGCTATAATTATGGGAATATGTTTGTTCTTTGTAGAATATGTATTTGTAAATTTTGCAACGCGTAAGCGTTCATATTATAAAATTTTAGTTTCTATGATGGAAGCTATGATGAATGTTTAAAATTTTGGCAGAATAAATATGGACGTATATTTTTGTGTGAGCAATGATATGCAGTCAAGTATTTCTCACAGCATTAGCGGACATCCCAGGTGGATCGCAAGGTTCACAGATTAGCGTATCATACCCTGGCGGACCAGGTAGCTCTGGTAATGGCACAGGAGCAACTGCACCAATTTACAGAGACTACGGATTCAGAATCACAATTCCGACGTCAAAGCAATTACAGAATGCAATATCGGCTCTGGGTGGTGAGTATACACGAGAACAACTGACTCAACAGAGAGATGATGTGGAGAGTTATTTGTCACATATTTATTACGAACCGGGAAATGACGGTATATACTTCTGGGCAAGACTCAATCGAAACATTAAGCCGACGCTCGGAGTAGTATCGTCATATCCAGGTGATGGTATGCCAATCAAGAGTAGTCGTCTTGAAATTCCTGAGAATGGTACAATGGTTGCCGAAACAGATAACAAACTTGCGTGGATGTGTTATGAGGGTGTTTTCGGTGGAACACGAGATGCAACCACACCATATATGTCAGATTCGGCACCAGACATGGTGACAGCATTATTCGGTGCTACAAACAATTATGACAATGGTGGAGACTTCCTGTATCATCTGAAACAACTCTACATCGCCAATTCATCCGATATTTCATCTGAAACAGATTTCAACAACAAATTAATTCAGCTTATGCAAAACCTTATGAGCAATGGAGAACTCACTGCTGACAATCTGCGTGAGTTTTGTTGGGATACATCGCTGCATAACAACTCCGGGGTAACTGCTTCCGATAGAGTGAAGTGGAGCCGTATCGGATACCTTACAATGTTGATTCAGTTCGCGTGGTTAGCACAAGCAGTAGGTGACACAGAAACATATCCGCAGTTTGAGACGGCAATTTGGAATTGGGTTCAGGACGGGTACCAGCTTCGCTCGATGCCACTTCTGGAGATTGAAGCTTGTCACGAGATCGGCTTGAATGGTACGCCTGATGCAGTATCTGATAATATGCAATTTGCAAACCTTCCGTACACAATCCGCACACAATATACAGATAGTGGCTCTGGCGCGGTTGAGACATTATACGCAGGATGGGATGCAGGTAAGACAATACAGCAAGTATTAGAGGAATCTTTATAGTCATCACTTATCAGTAATGGTGTTGTTGGACAGGTTTTAGGTTATACAATAAAGCGAGGTGCTTCATCACCTATTAATGCAGACCGAGCTTATTACCGATTAGCGTATCCATCGGATCAACAGGATGCATCGTACGGATATCTTCTTGGATTCACATATGCAGCGGACGCACCAGACTGGGGAATACCGTCAACACCGAATACTTCAAATGTTGAGGTACCAGGTCACGTGGAAGTTAAATCCAAACGGCAGTCACGACATGCCCCTAGATACTGAGGTAAACGAACCCTCAACGGTGTACGAGATAAATGTTTCTCAGAATAGGTATAATCAAAATAATATCGACATGCGCTACGCGCGAAATACCAAACCCACACTCCTAGGGGAGATAACATGAGGTTGCTCCAGTAGGGTGACGTTCCTAGTGGCAGAGACCCTGGTGGAGGGCGAAGCCTGACACCATTAGCAAAAAAGCGGCGAAGCCGCGGGCAATATCTATTATAGACTTCTTGAAACATCCCCAACAATTAACTGAAAAAATAATACATATCAATGTATATAAAAAATAGATAACAAAGGCATGAAAGGAGAATTAACATGAGAAAACAAATATTAGTAGCATTAGCTAGCTTAATGATGATTAGTTCAGCAGTACCTACATATGCAGCGGTTATCGAAGCAGGATCTGGTAAGTCAACTGAGCAAACCACAACTACGTCAACCTCAACCAAGTCTCAGCAGGAGATCAACGAAGCAGTAAAGCAGAAATTCAATGGCGATCCGAATATCAATTGGATTATCGACCCAACTAAATCTTCAGCAGAACTCAGAGCACAGTACGGTACAGATGAGTGGGCACGTGCAGAGGGTGTTGAGCAGGCTCGCAGATGGGCAGAAGAGAATAAGGGTGACATTGCAAGCATCGCAGACGAGAAGGCATGTTACGAAGCAGTAGCCAATAAGGTAGCTGAGTATTTCGCACCTGATATGCAGGGACTGCCAGTAAACATGGCATACCAGATCAACGCAAAGAAAGCTGATGTTTATGGTTATACATTTGTAGGTAAGGCACTTTGCGATGCAGTAGGTATTCAGGCACAGATCTCTTCTGGTATCGCAATCAACGGATACAACCAGTCTTACAAGGTATTAAAAGTGACTTTGAACGGTAATACCTATTACAGCGACCTTTGCGATTACGACCTCAATCACAGAAGCATGTATGCAGAGTCTCTGCCATACGAGTATACTGAGGATAATGCTGTGGACAACTTAGTAGATGCTATGGTAGGTAACAGCATCTCTATGTCTGATGATCGTATCAAGTCTTTCAATGCACCGGAGGGTACATCTGTACTTCGTAAGGGTGGTGTTGATTATTACATTTCCGAAGCAGATGCTAAAACATTCAATGAAACTACTGACGATTCTGTAATCTATAGTATCTTCGATAAGTACGGTATTCCATATACTAAATGAATTTAAAATTAATCTTCAAAAGATTATGTTCGCTTTTGCTGGCTGTACTGATGATTATTCAGGTACCACTCACAGCATTAGCGGAATCTCCAGGTGATACAACTGGATCTAGTAGACCGATTATGACTCCAGGTGGAAAGGGATACGGAAAGAACGGAACAGCACCGATCTTCGATGATTATGGATTCCGTGTAACTATATCAGATGGAAACCTCGATGGTGTAATCGAGGGATTGAAAGGTGGATACACCGATCGAGATCTTGATGATCAGCGACAGAAAGTTGTTGAGCATTTACGCCACATTTACATGGAGCCAGGCAATGACGGTATCTACTTTTACGGAGCAAGACGAGACGACTTCAGACCGAACTGGGGAGTTATGTCGTCGTATGGTGGTAAAGGATTCCCAATCCAAAATCACAGAATAAAGATTAAGAAAAATACAACTGTGACGGATCAAGACAATAAGCTCGCCGCCATGTGCTATTCTGGAATCGATGGGTTCAACCGAACAGTATCGACCGCATATGTTCCAGATATGGGTAAGGCACTCTTCGGGGCAGCGGGTAACTATGAGACTGGCGGAGATTTCCTGTACCACATGAAAACAATGTTCATGGCGAATGCTAATCTAAACTCTGAGCAAGAATTCAAATCCTACATCGTGGAGTTGATGAGAGATCTGATGAGTAACGGAAATGGCACCGGTAACAATATCCGTAACTTCTCATGGGATACTTCGTTATATACTCAAGCAGGAGTGACTGCACAGGACAGAGCAAAGTGGAGTCAGATTGGATATGTCACAATGCTCATCCAGTTTGCTTGGCTCGCACAAGTTACGGACAATCCGAGTTATCAGCAATTCGAGACAGCCATCTGGAATTGGGTAGGACACGGTTACTTACTTCGAGATATGCCACTCCTAGAAGTTGAAGCATGCCAAGAGATTGGTCTGGACGGAACGAACACTCCAAACGAATCAAACTCTCAGCTTGCAACACTTCCATACACGATTCGTACCCAGTACCCAGACGGTGGCTCCGGTGCTGTCGAGACTCTCTATCGTGGATGGGATTCAAATAAGACCATTCAAGATGTACTCGTTGATAGCTTGGGCACATCGTCGCCGGTTAAAGATGCCGTTGTAGGGCAGGGATTAGGCTATACTATAAAGAAAGGTGCCGCATCTGATTGTTACAAAGATCGCGCATACTGTCGATTAGCTTGGCCTTCAGACGATAAGAACGCATCATACGGATACCTCCTTGGTTTCACATATGTAGCGGATACTCAGCTAACTACTGGAGGTGTTATAAACCCAACCAACCCAAACGTGGAAGTCCCGGGATCATTCACTTGGAAACTCACACCGAATGGCGCGCATGACATGACACCGGACACAGAGGTCAATGAGTCCTCCACGGTGTATGAGATTAACGTATCCCAGAACGGGTACAACCAGAACAACATCGACAAGTGGAAAACGTATATTGCACAGAATGGTAACAATAATAACCGCATGCGCATCACAGTATACAGGGTGCCCGAAGATTTGGCAGATACTAAAGCATCACAGTACACTCGTGAACAAGTTATGCAACAAGGTAAGAACGCAACTGAGGGATTCGACAGAGTTGTAGTCGGAGACGCAAAGATTACAGGATTACCCAATGCGACATCCGGTACAGAGTCGGGCACCATGACCAATGAAGAACTCATCAATATCTTGAACACCGGAACAGGACTCGCCATGACCTCTGAGACAATTAGGGGTTCACTTGAGCAAGGCATACGAGTGACATACGCAGTACGAGTCGAAGTCAAAGTAGGTAACAAAGCATGGCAAGACTTCACCAACAATCAAGCGGAATGGGTAGAGTACCGATCCACCCCAGGAACATACGAGTACAAGTCAGATGCTCCAGATGGATATGCAGAGATTAAATGTGGATACTTCAATACTGATGCATACAGAGAACCATATGAGGCTATGGCAGGATTACCTACCACAGAGAATCTATACTTTGTCTCTGGGGGTCAGGAGTTCGTCGCCCAATTAAAATACGAATACACACCCAACATGACTGCGGTGAGAAACTTTGAACAGAAGTATCAAGGCACCCAATGTGAAGGATACTGGGAACCAGTCACAATGGAGTTCAAGAACGCCACAGTCGAGGAAATCAATCAATGGCTTCGCGATCACACGGACGCTCCATCCACAACAGGGGATTTCATCACAGCCAAGAAGTGCTCCGTATGTGGCACAACCCATACCAACGGCACTGGCAACGAGCACATCATCAAGACAGAAATTACTAAGTGGGTTTCCGGTGATGACAAGCCTGTTCCCGGCAATTACTATACAGAGCTTGACCTTGAAGCTGTAACATGGGATTGGGAGAACGACGGTGGTGAAGGTGGTGGACACGAAGAAGGTACCGACGAGAATGGCGAACCAATCGAAGTATCCTGTGAGTTCCCGCACGAATATCATGAGGATTTATCAGAGGAAGATAAGCCTGATCCGGTAGAGTGTGACTACGGTGGATGTTACCAAGAGTTTCACAAGGTACGCGCACGCCGTTATTCCGGAACGGTTAAGTCATACCACGTTCATTATGAGAATGGGGATGGACACCAGACAAACCTCGGTGCAATCCGTTGGACTCAATCATATACTGGCATGAACTACGCAAAGATCAAGGAAGCGCATGTCTGGAGACTGGAGCAGTCCAAGGTCAATGGTATTCGTCAGATCACCTTTGAGGACGACGATACAGTAACCGGAACCGGCAAGGAACTGGCGGATGTAATCTTCAACGTGGCAGAAAGTGACACGGCAAAAGAGGGGCGTATGTGGTATTCCATCCACCCTGAGGATAACGACAACTATGTTGGAAAACTCCAGCTCGCAACCCGCGGATGTTGCCACTGCTTCAATCACAATGCCGCTGAAGACTTGATCGCATCAAAAGACGATCCAAATCAGATCTTTGAGAATGCATGGTGTGTATCAGAAATAGTAGGGGATAAAATGTGAGAGATACTAGGGGCAGTTATATATAGAACTTTAAGATATTTTCTAGCTAAGGGTACACTTAATTTGTTTTTGTCGATTTATGATATATAGTCTAGTATATAACTTGCTGTAAAATCTAAAATCCCATATAATTAAGTATATGAATATACGATGAAAGACTCAACGAAATATAACATCACTGAGGTAGTATTTTTGGTGCGGAAAGATCGTGTTAAACGAGTGGCAGAAAGGAGCGGGAGCGTTGAAAAAATTGAATCTGCCGGTGGGGATTTCTGATTTTGAAAAGATTCGTGAAAATGGATATTACTATGTAGATAAAAGTGGTCTGATTTCGGAGTTGTTGGAGAGGGAGACTGCGGAGGTGACGCTGATTACGCGTCCGCGGAGATTTGGCAAGACATTGGGAATGAGCATGCTTGCCAATTTTTTTGATGTCCGCAAAGACAGCAGCAGATTGTTTGATGGTTTGGAAATCATGGGAAATAGGAAATTGTGCGAACGTTGGATGAATCAGTGTCCTACAATTTTATTTTCTTTGAAAGATATTGATGGATTGACTTTTTCAAACGCATATAATCAAATGCAGATGCAGATTGCGAATTTATATAAAGAATATACTTATCTGCTTGATTCTGACGAGATTGATCCTGATGATAAAAATCTTTTTCTTCAAATAAAAGCGGGAAATGCAAATGAGGTCCAGCTTAGCCGATCATTAAATCTTTTAATGCGGATGATGCACAGGTATTATAAGAAGCAGGTCGTCTTGCTCTTAGATGAGTACGATGTTCCGATTGCAAAGGCGAGCAGTAATGGATATTATGCGCAAATGATGGAGATCGTAAAAACGATGATGAGCACCTCATTAAAAGATAATCCGTCTCTTCGGTTTGCAGTGATTACAGGATGCCTGAAGATTGCCAAGGAGAGTGTATTTACCGGGACAAATAATTTTGTTTCTGATACGATTACGGATTCCAAGCTGAATGAGTACTTTGGCTTTACGCAGGAGGAAGTTTCGCAAATTCTTAAAGATGCGGATGCAATGGAAAAAAGAGATTGTATCAAAGAATGGTATGACGGATATCATTTTGGAGATTTCGATGTGTACTGTCCCTGGGATGTGATGAATTATCTGTTTGATGTTCAGAAAAATCCGAATATACAGCCTGCAAGTTACTGGAAAAATACGAGTGATAATGCAATCATTCGATCGTTCATTGACTATGCAGGAAGCAGTATTACAAAGAAGATGGAAACTTTGTTAGCTGGTGGGGCGATTTTTCAACGTGTAGATGAAAATCTGACATATGATTATCTTCATTCTTCAGAGGAGAATCTGTGGAGTGTGCTTTATCTGACTGGATACCTGACGAAAATCAGGGATATGGAGAATTCGAGTTCTCTGTCCGATGGAACATTTGCACTGAAAATTCCGAATAAGGAAATCCGGGAGATTTTTGAAACTACGGTGATGAAGTGGTTTGATGATAATGCAAAAAGTTGGGATCGGGGAACTCTGTTTCATGCAGTGTGGAATGGAGATGACAAGGTTCTTACCGAGGAAATGAGCAAATTGCTTCGCAAAACGATCAGTTATCATGATTATAAAGAAGACTTTTATCATGCATTTCTGGCAGGAATTTTTGCGGGAGCGGGATATGAGGTGGAATCAAATAAAGAGCATGGGGAAGGTCGAAGCGATGTGGTAGTGTATGATTCTGTGAATGGTCGTGTCGCAATTTTTGAGGCAAAATATTCCAAGACATTACAGGACATGACAGAGGATTGCAAGAGAGCGATCCGTCAGATTTCCGATCGGATGTATGCAAAAGATTTTCAGGATGACTATGATCAGATCTGCTGTTACGGCATTTCTTTTTATAAAAAACGTTGCATGGTGATGTGCGCAGAGGGAGAGTAGGGGGATTTTCCCGAATCTGAATAATTTATGAATTCCGGCAAATCGCTTTTTAAATTCTGGCGGATATGCTATACTTGAGGGGCACATATTTGACTGTGTAATTTTTTTGACAAAGAAAAGGGCAGAATGATCATGAGAAAACATGTAAAACTGGTGCTCTGCGGTCTGGCAGTTGCAATGCTGGCAGCGGGCTGTTCCAAAAAAGATGATACGGCAAAAGAGACGACGGCGACGGAGTCTGACAGCAGTGCTTCTACCGAGACTGAGGCAGAGATCACGGATAAGGGCGAAGTGACGAAGCTCGGAAATTACAAGGGTGTGGAAGTAAAGCGTGAGTCCACCGAAGTTACCGATGAGGAGCTGGATCAGAAGATTCAGAGCATTCTCGATGCAAATCCGGAGTATGTGGAGATCACCGATCGTCCGGCACAGAACGGCGATACCGTTGACATCGACTATGTAGGAATGAAGGACGGCGTCGCATTCGATGGCGGTACGGCTCAGGGATACAAGCTGGAGCTTGGTTCCGGCACTTTCATCGATGGATTCGAGGATGGACTTGTCGGCGCATCTGTGGGTCAGGAGCTCAGCCTGAATCTGACCTTCCCGGAGGATTACGGCAACAGCGACCTCGCTGGTCAGGCAGTTGTATTTGATGTGACGGTGAATGCGATCGAGGAGAAGAAGGATGCAGTTCTTGACGACAACTTCGTTCAGAGAGTATCCGATTTCAAGACCGTAGATGAGTTCCGCGCAGATAATCTTGCAGAGCTTCAGGATCAGAAGGAGCAGGCAGCAGATCAGCAGGTTGAGGAAGATGCGTTTATGAGCGCACTGAATGATTGTGAGTTTGATCTGAATGAGGCAGCTGTGGATCAGCAGTACAACAACCAGCTCAACTATTATGAGAGTATGATGCAGGCTTACGGCATGACTTTGGAGAGCTATGCAAGCCTTTACGGCATGACCGAGGATGACTTCAAGACTCAGCTCAGAACGTCTGCTGAGAATGCAATCAAACAGCAGTTGATGGCTGAGGCGATTGCAGAGAAAGAGGGCCTTCAGGTAGAGGATGCCGATAAGGAGGCAGTCGCAAATCAGTACGGCATGGATGTCGCAACGCTTGAGCAGAGCTACGGCGAAGAGGCAGTAAACCAGACTGCGATGATGTACAAGGTAATTGATTTCATCAAGGATAATGCAGTTGTAAAATAAATTACAAAAACAACGAATAATAACGAAAAACAATGAAAAGCAACGAAAAGCAATGATAAGAAGCAATGGCAACGAAGGCAGTGGAAAAAGAAAGTAAATGTAAGGGAAGAATGAGTAGAAAAGCACTGTTTTTTGATATTGATGGGACGCTGATGAGTGAAGTGACGAGGGAGGTGCCGGAGAGCGCAAAAGAAGCGCTCCGGCGCACCCGCGAGTGTGGAAATCTGGTATTTGTCAATACCGGACGCTCTTACAGCGAACTTGGAAAGATTAAGCAGATGGTCGAGCCGGACGGCTGGCTCTGCGGATGTGGAACATACATTGAGGTGGATGGAAAATCTCTGTATCACCGGATTATGCCGGAGGAGCAGAGACGGATGATCTGTCAGGCGATTGAGGATGCCGATATGGATGGACTCATGGAGGGCAAGGACGGCTGTTATGTGCCGAGTCCGGACTCTCGTTTTGCGGAGGGACGACGGATTCGCAAGAGCATCCATTTTGCACTGCGCTCGATGGATTGGAGCGAGTCCTGCGGGGATGTGGAGAAATTCTGCGTGCTTGCGGATGAGAAGAGCGATCGGGCAGGATTTTTCCGAAAACTCGGTCTCGACATCGATGTGATCGACCGCGGAAACGGATTCTATGAGTGTGTGCCGGCAGGTCACTCCAAGGCAAATGCGATCGACCGGATTCTCGAGGCTTATGATCTGACGCTTGAGGATGCCTATGTGTTTGGAGACAGCACGAACGATCTTTCCATGTTTGAACATGTTCCAAATGCGATCATGATGGGCAAACACAGCCCTCAGCTTGAGCCGTATGCGAGCTTCTGCACGAAGACGGTCGAGCAGGACGGAATCTGGTATGCGATGGAACATCTTGGATTGTTAGAGTGAGTCAGATTCATATATGTATGAGTCATATATGAATCATATGCGAATCATATTAAAATAAAAAACAAGAACGCTACTGTTGTCCGTCAGCCCGGGGGAACCGGCAGTGCAGACTGGAGTAGCGTTTTTCATTTCATTTTGCAGAAGAAAACTTTTTTAATGTCCGATATTCGGACATTAGGAATAAACTGTGATTTGGGGAAGTTGGGTGTTGCAGATCGTATCGTGGAAATCTGCTTAAGAAATTACGGGAATGAGAGGAAGGGTAAGCGTATGAAACTTCGTATTGGGACGAGAAAGAGCCGTCTGGCGATGGTGCAGACGGAGATGGTAAAGCAAAAGTTGGAGGCATGTTTTCCGGATCTGGAAATCGAAGTGATTCCGATGAGCACAAAGGGAGACAAGATTCTCGACCGCTCTCTGACGAGCTTTGGCGGAAAGGGCGTGTTCACAAAGGAGCTTGAGGAGGCACTTCTCAGAAACGAGATTGATCTTGCCGTGCACTCCGCAAAGGATATGCCGATGGAATTTCCGAAGGGACTTGCGATGGGAGCTGTGCTCACGCGTGCGGAGGCGTCGGATGTGCTGGTGACGAGAAGCGGAATTCCGGCGAGAGACCTTCCGGCTGGAAGTGTGATCGGAACAAGCAGTCTGCGCCGTCAGATTGAGATTCGCAGTCTGAATCCGCAGGTCTTCACAAAGATGCTTCGCGGAAATGTGCAGACTCGTCTTGAAAAGCTCAGAAATGGAGAATATGATGGAATCCTTCTTGCAGCGGCAGGACTTGAGCGACTTGAGCTTCAGAATCCGGAGGATCTTCATCTGGAATATCTCGATAAGGAACTCTTTATTCCGGCAGCGGGTCAGGGAATTCTGGCACTTGAGATCCGCGAGGGAGAACTCGGTGAGATCATGCAGGCAATCCATTCGCCGGAGGCGGCTGTACAGCTTCGCGCAGAGCGAGAGTTTCTGACGATTCTCGGCGGAAGCTGTAATGCACCGTGTGGAGCATACTGCCGGAAGGAAGAGAACAAGTTGGTGATGACAGTCATGTATGCGAGAGACGGTGTTCATCCGGTCTTCCGCAGAGGTGGAGTGGAACTTCCGGAGAATGCGACGAGTGCCGAGGGTCTTGAGAGTGGACTTGAGATTGCGGAGAAACTTGCGGACAGCCTTGCGATTCAGGTGCGTTTCCGTCCGGTCTATCTTGTCGGCGCAGGCCCGGGGGATGCAGGACTCTTTACGAGAAAAGGTCTCGAGTGCGTGCGCAATGCCGATGTGATTGTCTATGACAACCTGATCTCCGGCTCGATTCTCAATGAGGCTCGTCTTGATGCGGAGTTGATCTATGCGGGAAAACGCTCCGGTCAGCATTCAATGAAGCAGGAGGAGATCAGCCAGCTCCTCGTACAGCTTGCGATGACCGGCAAGTCCGTTGTCCGTCTCAAGGGCGGAGATCCGTATATCTTTGGACGCGGTGGTGAGGAAGCGCTTGAGCTGACGAGACATGGAATCCCGTTTGAGATTGTACCGGGCATCTCCTCCTCGTACAGTGTACCTGCCTATGCAGGAATTCCGGTGACGCACAGAAAACTCGCCTCCTCCTTCCATGTGATCACGGGTCATGAGGGCGCAGGAAAAACACAGGAATCCTTAAATTATGAGGTCCTTGCAAAAGAGGAGGGAACCCTCGTCTTCCTGATGGGACTGCGTCATCTCGGCGAAATTTCCCGCCGTTTGATCGAGGGCGGCAAGCCGGCAGATACGCCGTCTGCGGTTATTCAGAACGGCACGACGGCAAATCAGAAAGTGGCATTTTCCGATCTTGCCCACATTGCCGAGGAGGCAGAGCGATGTGGAATCCAGACTCCGGCAATTACGGTGGTCGGACCGGTTGTTGGTCTTGAGAAAAAGCTCTCCTGGTTTGGATCTGGTCGTCCGCTCTCCGGAAAGCGCGTGCTTGTGACCGGAACGCGTTATATTTCTCAGGAACTTGAGGATGAGCTTCGCCCGCTCGGAGCAGAGACGATCGCAGTCAGCCTGATTGAGAGCCGTCTGCTCGACAATGCTGAAGTTCGCCAAGCACTCGATAATCTGGGAAACTATCAGTGGCTTGTATTTACAAGCAGTAACGGTGTCGACCTCTTCTTTGAGGCAATGCGCCGAGCAGACCGCGATCTTCGCTGTCTGATGCATCTGAAATTTGCGGCAATCGGAAGAAAGACCGAGTCGGCGCTCAAGGAGCACGGATTCCGATGCGACTTCGTTCCGGAGAATTTCTCAGGAACCGATCTTGCACGCGAGTGGATTCCGACGCTGAAGGGGGATGAGAGAATCCTTCTGATGCGCGCAAAGGAAGGATCGGAGGTTCTGCCGAGAAAACTCAAAGAGGCTGGCGTCGATTTTGATGATGTCCCGCTCTATGAGACCTGGGTCGACACGAGAAGAAAAGAAGAACTCAACCGCATCATCCATCAGGTCGATTATGTGGCAGTTGCAAGCAGTTCCGCAGCGCGTGCGCTCTGCAACATGCTCGAGGAAAAAGAGTTTGAGGCGAAAATCATCTCGATCGGACCGTACACGACGAGAACGGTGCGCGAGATGGGACTTCCGGTCTATGCGGACGCAGTTGAGTACACGGCGTCCGGCATTGCATCGGTGATCCTTGCAGATACCGAGGAGGAGCACTATGCTCCGGTTGAGAAGATCAAGTCCGACCGCGTGGTCAAGGACAGTGAACTCTATCGGGAAGCAATCCGTAGTCGGGAAGAGCAGGAGAAACAGGAAAAACAGGAGACGGAAACGGAGACACAGGCTCAGGATCAGGAGGACGCAGACCGTGCAGGAAATTCGGAGCGTTTGAAGTCGACTCAGTTGGCTGAAAAGTCAGACGGAGGAGATGAAAAGGACGTAGCAGAGGAAGAAAAAGCACAGGGAGAAGAGGGTGCAGAAACAGAAACTGCGACGGCATATTTCCCACTGTTCTTTAATTTGAATGGTGCTGATGTGCTGATCGTGGGCGCAGGAAAGATTGCGTCGCGCCGTGCGTCTGTGCTTGCGGACTTTGGCGCAGAGGTGACGGTGATTGCGCCGGAGGGATGTACCGCGATGAGACAGCTTGAGACTGAGGGAAAGATCCTCTGGAAACACCGCCCGTTCACGCTGTCTGACCTCGATGGAAGAAAGATGGCGCTTGCAGTGACCGATGATGCAGCTCTGAACACAAGAATTGCAAAGCAGGGAAAAGAAAAAGGCATTCTTGTGAACAATGCAGGCGACAAAGAGCAGTGTGATTTCTACTTCCCGGGAATTGCAAGGGAAGGAAGCCTTGTCGCCGGTGTGACGGCATCGGGAGCAGATCATCATCTTGCGAGAGCCGTGACAGAGAAACTCAAAGAGTGGATGGAGACGCAGAAGAGCGAAAGATAGTTCTGATGTATACAACTCTCTGCGAGTGTCGACTTGAATAGAATAGAATTGTATTGTATTGAGGGACGCACCAGTGGTGCGTCCCTCTTGTCATATTGTCATATGTGAATGGAATTTGTAAGTTTTGAATTTTTAAATATTTTTGGAGTTGTTTCTTAATTCTTCTTCTGAGTAGTTTTTAGTATGCAGAGCGGAAGATCTCGATGATCTGCTCCTTGGTTGCCTTGCGCGGGTTGGTCAGCTGGCAGACATCCTTCATTGCATTCTCTGCCATGATGCCGAAGTCTTCTTCCTTTACACCGAGACTGCGCAGGTTCTTCGGGATGCCGACCTGCTCGCTGAGCTGGCGGATGGCTGCGATTGCCTTTCTTGCGGCATCCATCGTGGACAGACCCTCAGTCACCTCGCCCATTGCCTTTGCGATGTCGCGGAAACGGTTTGCATTGCCGATCAGGTTGAACTCCTCAACATGAGGAAGCAGGATTGCGTTGCAGACACCGTGAGGCAGGTTGTAGAAACCGCCGAGCTGGTGAGCCATTGCGTGAACGTAGCCGAGGGAAGCGTTGTTGAATGCGATTCCGGCAAGGTACTGACCGTATGCCATCTTGTCGCGGGCCTTCATGTAAGTGCCGTTTGCAACTGCCTTCGGGAGGTACTGGGTGATCATTGTGATTGCCATCAGCGCAGCAGCGTCGGTCAGCGGGTTGGCAGCGGTGGAGACGTAAGCCTCGATTGCGTGGGTCAGGGCATCCATTCCGGTTGCAGCGGTCAGTGCCGGTGGCATACCGACCATGAGGTTCGGATCGTTGATTGCGATCTGAGGAGTTACGCGCCAGTCGACGATCGCCATCTTGACGTGACGGCTGGTATCGGTGATGATGCAGAAACGGGTGATCTCAGAAGCAGTTCCGGCAGTTGTGTTGACTGCGATCATCGGGCACATCGGGTTGGTCGAGCGGTCAACGCCCTCATAGTCGCGGATGTTTCCACCATTGGAGGCAACGATGCCGATTGCCTTTGCACAGTCGTGGGAAGAACCACCGCCGAGGGAGATGATCGAGTCGCAGTTGCTCTCCTTGAAGAGTTTCAGACCTGCCTCGACGTTCACATCCTTCGGGTTCGGCTCAACACCGTCAAATACAACGCTCTCCACATTTGCATCGGAGAGAATTTTCTGAATATCAGAAGCCATTCCGCTCTTTGCGAGAAAGCTGTCTGTTACGATCAGAGCTTTTTTGCCACCAAGGCTCTGCATCAGGGTTCCGGTTTCCTTTACGGAATCCTCACCGAATAAGTTTCTGGTTGGTAAGAAGTAATAAGTAGTAGCCATGTGAAATTCCTCCCTTTCTTTGCGTGCCACCCGTGTTCGCTTGTTCTATTTAACGGTGGACTTGTCTGTGCCTGCTCTGTTTTGCCAGAGCTTTGTTTGACGACCGGCTGTGAGATTGTATCGGTACGTTTGTTTGTTTTGTGCCTGTCGTTTTGTGATGGCTACACTTTATCACGAAACTGGTATCTAAAAAATATCCAAATAAAAACTTTTTAATGGTATCAGATAAAACCAATGGGGAGGAATGCAGGTTGCCTATCTTTGGAACGTAACGGGAGGGGATGCCTACCACTGCGTAAAAATGTTTCCGAGACGGCGGACGGCTTCCTGCATGGTGTTTTCGTCTAAATCCGCGTATTGAAGCACAAGGATATGCTCGTACTCGGGGGCGGTTTCCTGAAGAAACTCGGACAGACAGCTCAAACAGATTCCCTGCTGGCGCGCCCCCCATTTGATCTCAACGTCAGTCAGCGAGGTATCCACGCGGACGAGAAGGTGGGTTCCGCTCTCTCCGCCCCGAATCTCGGAGATTGGGAGCAGAGTCGACTGACGCAGGGTCTGGATCAGGAGCTGACCAAGCGTGAAATACCGCTTTTTGAGTCGGCTGATGTGTCGCTCAAAATATCCCTGCTGGATAAAGCGCGCGAGGGCGTACTGTTCACAGCTTCCGACGGTATTTGAGTAGAAGTTTGTCGTCTTGATATAGCGCGCCATCAGCTTTTCCGGGAGAATCATGTAGCTGATGCGGATCGAGGGCGCAAGTGTCTTGCTGAACGTGTTCATGTAGATCACGCGGTGTCTGCGGTCCATGCTCTGAAGTGCAGGGATACTGCGGGAGCGGTAGCGAAATTCGCAGTCGTAGTCGTCCTCGATGATGTAGCGGTCTGCCTTTTCTCCTGCCCAGTTTAGAAGTTCCTGACGGCGCGTAGCCGAGGTCACAGTGCCAAGCGGATAGTGGTGCTCGGGTGAGACATGGATGACATCCGCCTGACTTGCAATCAGGCTCTCCATCGAGATTCCATTTTCGTCCATGCCGATACAGCGCCAGGTCAGTCCGGCATCCTCATAGATGCGAGGAATCTTGCGGTAGCCGGGATTTTCCATGCCATAGATGGCATCCCTTGGAAGAATGCGGATCAGGCGTTCATAGAGGTACTCGATGCCCGCTCCGATGACGATACACTCCGGTGAGACTTCCATTCCGCGGGTGCGGTAGAGGTAGGAGGCGATTGTCTGGCGAAGCTCCTTCACTCCGATGAAATCGGCACGGCGCACAAGTTCCTGACCACCATTGGAGAGGACTTCTCTCATGACTTTTCGCCAGGTCGAAAATGGAAACTGTTCGCACATCACGGTGTTGGAGGTGAAATCGACAAACCATTGATCCTCCTGGTACATCGGCGGAAATTCCGGGACGGGGGAGCGACGGACGGGGGAGGCTTCGACTTCCGCAACGAAATATCCACGCTTTTCTTTGGCGGTCAGATAGCCTTCCACAATCAGCTGTTCATAGGCACCAAGCACGGTGCGGACGCTGATTCCGTTGTCCCGTGCAAGTTCCCGTTTTGACGGGAGGCGGGTTCCAGCCTTGAGCCTTCCGGACAGAATATCTTCCTTGATGCACCGGTATAAAAATTCATAAAGCGGTTCTTTTTCTCGTTTTTGAAAATCGTAGATTAGCATGTCGCTTCCTCCTTTTTTCTTATCCTCTTTTTTCTATGCATACTTCTTGTATATGTTTTGCGTATTCTTTCTTTGCATCTTCTTTTTTCTGCTCTTTCGCGCAGGTTTTTCTTACAGGTTCTTTTGCGCAAGGTGTTTTACGGTTTTTTCCAAGTGTTTTTGCTGAATCTTTCATCTGGTATCTTTTTATTTTCGCAAAATGGGTATTTTTTAGATCTCAGTTGTGATTATAATAAAAACCAGAAGTTCTGTAAAGGTTGTAAAGGCTATTAAAAGAACGATATGAAAGATGATATAGAAAAAAAATAGAAACAGAATAGAAACAATAAAAATGATAGAACGAAATAGAGCTATAAATAGAATTAACAGTAGAACTAACAGAAATGATAGAAATTACAGAAATAGACAAAAATGACAGGAGGAAAATAAGATGGGTGTTTATGCAGTGACCGGTGGTTCAAGTGGAATCGGAGCAAAGACAGTTGCATTATTAAAGAAGAAAGGTCATGAGGTTGTCAACATTGATCTGAAGAAAGGGGATATTGAGGCAAATCTTGCACTTCCGGAGGGACGTCAGACCGCGATTGATGAACTGTATGAGAGATACCCGGAGGGCATTGATGGACTGGTGTGCAATGCAGGAGTCTCCGGAGCCTGTGGAAATCTGAGACTGATCGTTTCTCTGAACTTTTTCGGAACGATTTCTTTAATTAAGGGAGTCTACGACCTGTTAAAAAAGAAGGGTGGAAACTGTGTGGTACTCAGCTCCAACACAATCTCTCAGGGAGCACTCAGAATGGATCTTGCGGATCTTCTGAACAACAACAACGAGGATGAGCAGAGAATTCTGAACCTGGTTGACGGAATGGATGAGACGAGTCTGAGTGTCGGAAACAGTGTTTATGTCGCCACGAAGTATGCGCTTGCACGTTGGGTGCGTCGTCATTCTGCATCCTATGCGGCGAATGGAGTCCGGATCAATGCAGTTGCCCCGGGAAATGTGAATACTGCGATGACGGCGACGATGTCGATCAACGCGAAGATGGCACTGAACGCACTCCCGATTCCGACCAAGTACGGAAAAGAGACGCTGATGGACCCGGAGGAGATCGCTTCTGCGATTGTCTTTCTCGGATCGGAGGAGGCGAGAGGCATCAATGGAATCATCCTGTTTGTAGACGGTGGAACAGACGCACTGCTTAACACGGAGAAAGTTTACTAAATTTAAGTTTACTAAGAGTAATGGGTAAAAAGTGAAAATTTAAGATGAATAGTTATAGATAGAACAATAAATAAAACAATAGATAAAACGATAAGTAGAATGATAAGTAGAACGATAGATAATATGATAGAGTCCAGACAATAGAAAGACGATAGAAAGAGGAGGGAATCGGATGATGAAGACCATAGAGCAGTTTGTGGAAGTGATAGAGAACAAAGATTATGAGGGACTTGGTGAGCTTTTTACGCCGGATGGTCATTACTGTGATTACTGCGCAAACGGAACGCCACAGCATGAGTACCATCTCTACGGAAAAGAAGCGATCTCGATGTTTTTCCGAAACAAATTTCTGTTTTGTCAGTATTCGATCATGCAACCGGCGATTTTAAATGATCGACAGGCAGAATTTATCGCCTGCTTCGGCGGTTACTATGTGATGGCGATTGTCAGCCTTCAGCAGATCACGGCAGACGGTCATATCCGGAGACTGACCGTCCGCCCAAAGTGAGCGTGCGCAAGCAAATGGTTGAGAGCGCACGGGAAAATAGATAGGAAAAGACAGGTGAGCGAATCGGGGAGTCTGTGACAAAATGGGATTGTGACAGGATGAGATTGTCACAAGATAATGATCACAGAATAATTGTCATTAGATGGCGGATTCCGATTCTTTTTGGCATTTGCATTTCTCAATGTACTCGTCTGCGGTCATGAGTTCGGTGTGCAGGGGAGCAAAGTAGGAGACGATCTTTTCGGCTTCCTGTCTGGACTCCTGACTCAGACCGGCAACGCCGTCTGTCAGATAGATCACCTTGCATCCCTCATCGATTGCGGACAGAACGGTGGAGAGGACACAACACTCAGCGACGACACCGGAGATCACGACATTTCTGGCATGATGAGCCATCTCTTTTACCTCTGGAATCGCAAATGAGGAATAGACACTCTTTGTCAGAAGCGGATATTTCTCTGTCCACGGGAGAAAGTCTGCAATCATCTCATTTGCAAATGGATCGGCGTTGACATTTGCATTGACTTTGTTGTACTCTTTCCAGATTCCTACGGGATATTCCGGGGCGAGATAGCGGGTAAAGAGAACATTCAAGCAGACATCCGCGTTTAAAACGCGCAGAATCGCAGAGGTTGCAGAGTCCACACCCTCGCATGCCCATTCCTGCCCTTTTGTATACACATTTTGCATGTCGATGACAAGAAAGAGATCTGTATTTTTTTCCATAAAAATCCCTCCAAAATAGATATTTGAGACACACTCCGTTACACAAAAAATTACACGAAAAACAATCTCCTAAAAATAAGTATAAGGGGAGAAAATAGGGCTGACAAGGAGAAAAATAATGATCGTTAAAATAATGACAATATAAGCTCAAAAACCTTCCTTTTCATTGACTTTTTTCAGATACAATGCTATCGTAAACGTAAATTGTTTCTATATTTTGGGAAAAGTTTGGGTAATAATTCAGAAAATCAAAAAAACTTGTTACTGTTCACGCCTTGCACAAACAGCAACAAAAACTTTCCAAAACATGAATAGAAGCAGAAAGGGGGAATGGAAACATGGGGAACACAGAAAACACGGGAAACATAGGAAACGCAGAGACACAAAAGCGTATGCCACACATCCAGATTCCGGAAGATCTCGGGATTGCGTATGCGGTTCTTCCGGGAGATCCGGCGCGTGCAGAGCGTGCGTCAAAGTATCTGGACAACCCGGAATTTCTCGCATTTAACCGGGAGTACAAGAGTTATCGCGGAACCTGGCATGGAATTCCGATTCTTGTGATGTCGACCGGCATGGGTGGTCCGTCCACAGCGATTGCGGTGGAGGAATTAAAGAAAGCCGGAGTGAAGGCGATGATTCGGATTGGAAGCTGTGGAGCACTTCAGCCGGAGGCAAAAGTCGGGGATCTGGTGCTTGTGGAAGCTGCGGTGCGCGATGAGGGAACTTCTCTTGGATATGCTCCGTTAAGTTATCCGGCAGTTGCAGATTTTGAACTTCTCTCCGCGTGCAGAGAGAGTGCGAAAAAGCAGGGATTTTCGTGGCATATGGGAATCGGAAGAAGCCATGATTGTCTGTACCGCGATGAGAATCCGCAGATCTATGAGGAGTGGGCGCGACGGGGAGTCATGTCCTCCGATATGGAGACGGCGGCACTCTATGTGACCGGAAGAATCCGGGGAGCGAAGACTGCGTCGATTCTGAATGTCGTCGCCGGATGCAAGAGTGATGTCGCAGAGGATATCGGGCGCTATGCGGATGGGGAAAAGCTGACCGCGCTCGGTGAAGAGCATGAAATTCTGACGGCATTCGGAGCGTTTGAGTGTCTGGAAGATGCCAAACGTTGAATCGGCAGATCGGTAAATAGTAGAGTAGGTAAGTAGTAAATAAGAGTAAAAAAATTAGTAAGAAAGCGAAAATGCAAAAACGCAAAAACGGGAAGGGACGGGTGAATATGAATAATCTGTTTAAAACGAAATTTGATGCGGTTACGATCGTACTGATTCCGGCATGTATCGGAATCAACTATTTAGGAAAGCTGTTTGCAAGTGTGCTGAAACTGCCACTGTGGTTGGATTCCATCGGAACCTGTATCGGCGGTTGCCTTGGCGGTCCGCTGATCGGTGCGATCTGTGGTGCGGCAAACAACCTGATTTACGGTTTTTCTGCTGGTGATAACATTACGTTGGTTTATGCGCTTACAAGTTTGGGCATCGGTGTTGCAGTCGGAATCATGGCGCGCCTTGGATTTATGAAATCATTCCCGAAAGCAATTCTGACCGCATGTGTGGCTGGTCTGACCGCTGTTGTAATCTCGACTCCGTTAAATGTTATTTTCTGGGGCGGTACAACCGGAAATGTATGGGGCGATGCAGTTTTTGCAGTAACTCAGGCTTCCAATATGCCGGTTATGCTTGGCTCTCTGCTCGATGAGGTTGTTGTGGATGTTCCGGACAAGCTGATCACTCTGATCGTTGTATTCTTTATTTTAAAGGGACTTCCGAAGAAGCTGACGAACCTTTACGAGGCAGATTCCGAGATTAAGACGCTGGATTAAAAGCCGGACTAAGAAGTCGGATTAAAAGCCGAACAAAAAGTTGGATTGAAATCTAGCATTCTGAATCGAGAATCGATCAAAATAGTTTAAAAAAATTTAGGAAATCAAAAATGAAAAGTATAAGCCTTTTTGTGGATAATGGGACATACCTGACAAAGGTTCATCCCTTTACAAAATTGATGTACATTGCCACCGCGATCAGCATTCCGCTGATCACGGGACGGCTTTGGATGTTTGGTGTTTTGATTGCCGTCAGCCTGTGTATTCTGGCGAGCGGAAAGATTCTAAGAAAAACGGTTCCGCTGATTGCATTTTCTTTCACGATTCTGTTGACCATTTTCCTGATTCACGGACTTTTCAACCAGAAAAATACAAATGTGCTGTTTCGAATCGGACCGCTGAAGTTCTACCGGGAGGGTCTGCTCTATGCACTGCGAATCGGACTGAACATTTTAAACATGCTTCTCTCTTTTGCGGTTTTTGTGCTTTCCACAAAGCCGTCCGAGCTTGTCGATGAGCTTGAAAAACGGGGATTTTCTCCGCGCTTCGGATACATCGTCACCTCTGTTTTCCAGATCATTCCGCAGATGATGGGAACGATGAACACGATCATGGATGCACAGCGCAGTCGTGGACTTGAGACGGAGGGAAATCTGCGCACCCGTGCGAAAGCCTTTCTTCCGCTGATCTCGCCGGTTGTCATGAGTTCTCTGATCAACACGAGAGAGCGTGCGATTGCACTTGAGGTGCGTGGCTTCGGTGCAAACCGAAAGAAAACCTGGCTTCAGGACAGACCGAAACATAAGGGAGATCGGGAGATCACGATTCTTCTCGGTATTCTGATTCTGGTAGCCGTGATTTGGAGGGTTGTGGAATGTCTGTGATAACAGTGGAAAACCTGCGGTATCAGTATCCGCACGCAGAGAAGCTCGCTCTGGATGGAATCACCTTTTCTGTGGAAAAAGGTGAATTTATCGGAATCATTGGGGAAAACGGGGCTGGAAAGAGCACGCTGAGTCAGGCTCTGATCGGACTCGTTCCCCAGTTTTATAAAGGTGCTTACGGTGGAAAAGTCATTGTCAATGGCAAGGAAGCGGGGAGTACTCCGGTTGCACAGATGTGTGGAAATGTAGGACTCGTGTTCCAGAATCCGTTCAATCAGCTCTCGGGTGCAAAGGATACGGTGTACGATGAGGTTGCGTTTGGTATGCAGAATCTCGGTGTGCCGAGAGAGGAGATGCACAGTCGCGCCGAGGAGGCACTGAAACTTCTCGATATCTGGCAGTACCGCGATCGCAATCCGTTTGATCTGTCAGGTGGCCAGATGCAACGTGTCGCAATCGCGAGTGTGCTTGTCATGAGACCGGATGTGATGGTGCTCGATGAGCCGACTTCCCAGCTTGATCCGGAGGGAAGCGAGGAAGTTTTCCGGGCGGTTGAGAAGCTGACAAAGTCGGGAATCACGATTCTGATGATTGAGCAGAAGATTGAGAAATTGGCGGCATATTGCAATCGAATTTTACTTTTGCACGAGGGAAAGCAGATCGCATTTGACACGCCACAGAAGATTTTTTCGATGGAAAATCTTGAGGATTACGGCGTTCAGGCACCGGCATTTACGAGAATCTGCCGTGCTGAGAATGTCACGCTTCCGGATGGCACATATCCGGTGACGGTTGAGGAAGCCGTCGGTGTGATGCAGGCAAAACATGCATCAAATGCATCGAGTGAATTGAGTGGATCGAATGGATTAGATGGGGCGAACAGCGCAGAGAATGCCGTGAAGAAGAGCATGGAAATGTTTCGGATTGAGCATCTTGATTTCTCGTATCTTGCGAACGTTCCGATTCTTAAAGATTTGAATCTTCATCTTGACGGCAGACCGACCGCAATCATCGGACAGAATGGAGCAGGAAAGACGACGCTTGTCAAACTGCTCAAGGGACTTTTAAAGCCGGTGTCCGGAAATATTTATTTCCGCGGGGAGGACATGGCAGGAAAAACCGTTGCAATGCTTGCCGGAAATGTCGGTTATGTATTCCAGAATCCAGATGACCAGATTTTCAAGTACAACGTTCTCGATGAGGTCATGTTCGGACCGCTGAACATCGGAATGGACCCGGAGCGCGCAAAGAGCGAGGCGAAAAAGGCACTCGAGCTGACCGGGCTTTCCGGAAAAGAGGGGGAGAATCCCTATGATCTCGAGATGTATGAGAGAAAGATGACAGCGATCGCGTCTGTGCTTGCGATGGATACGGATGTGCTGATTCTCGATGAGCCGACAATCGCGCAGGACTGGCGTGGACGACGCATCATCGGGTCGATCATCCGCAGTTTGACGGAGCGCGGAAAACTCGTGATTGCGATTCTTCACGATATGGATTTCGTCGCAGAGAATTTCGAGCGCGTGATCGTCATGGCGCATGGAACGGTGCTTGCAGATGGAAGAGCAGAGGAAGTCTTTGAGCAGGAGGAGGCACTGAAAAAAGCGTGTCTTCAGAAGCCGTATGTGATGCAGCTTTGCAGTCGGTTGGGGTATGAGAAGCCGTATCTGACGGTCGAGGAACTGCTGAGTGATAAGGTTATTGAAAAGTAAAAATGTCTCAGATAGCTCCAATGGCGAATAAAGTCCTGCAAACGCGCTCTCGCTCCGGGTTCGGCGTAACGGTGCGTAAGACTGCAAAATACGCAGTCTAAACACCGACGCCTCACACGGGTTTGCATGGACTTATTCGCCTTGTCGCTGTGCCAGGTATATCAAATCATTCAAGTCGACGCTCGCGGAGCGTATAACTCAGAAGGGGGACATCTACTCTGAGTTATAGAAAACGAAACGTGCTGGTAGGAAAATCCTACCAGCTTTTTTTGTGAGAATCTTTTTTAGACATGAAAAAAGTGCAGGGTCAAGTGAAAAATGAATGGCGACTTTTTGGGGGAGTCGTGGTACGATAGGATTAGATTTTTATGAGAAAGTTTATAGGAACATGAAAGGGAGATTTTGCAAGATCCATTATTGTTTGTGCAACTCATGAACGGTAATAGCGATAAGGCTGAATGAGAAAAAAGAAGGGAGACAGGGAACGTTATGGAAAAACAATTTTGTCTGAAACTGAATGGAAAATGTCGTCCGGAGTCGGTGGTACAGGGGGATAAGTACCGCTTTACGGTGTTGACTTCTCAGATGCTTCGTATGGAGTATTCAGAGACCGGTGAGTTTGAGGATCGCCCGACTCAGGTCGTGTGGAATCGTGATTTTGAGACTCCGAAATTTACGGTGCGGGATCAGGAGAATTGTCTTGAGATTGATACCGAGTATTTTCATCTTGTGTATGATAAGAAGGAGTTCAGTCCGAACCACCTCTACATCGATGTGAAGTATGCGTTCACGAACTACGGCGGAAGATGGTATTATGGAAGAACCGACTACGGCGATCCGGCGAGAGAGCACAATTTAAAGGGAACGGCGAGAACGCTTGACCGCTGTGACGGTGAGTGGTATGTGGGCTCTGGTCCGCTTGAGCGCATGCGCACGACGGGTGGAAAGACAAACCGTGAGGACGGCGATGTCGATCTCGGCATGGGTCTTTGCGATACGAGCGGACGTACATTTTTTGATGACAGCGAGTCTCTGATCATGGAGGAGGATGGCTGGGTAACGCCGAGAAAGAAGGGCTGTGTCGATGTGTATTTCCTCGGATATGGCCGTGATTACTTCCATGCGATTCATGACTTTTACCGTCTGTCTGGCGCAGTTCCGATGCTTCCGAAATATGTGCTCGGAAACTGGTGGAGCCGTTACTGGAAGTACACCGAGGAGACGTACCGCGAGCTTCTCGAGCGTTTTGAGAGAGAGAAAGTTCCGTTCTCGGTTGTTGTCATGGATATGGACTGGCACCTTGTTGACATTCCGGAGAGATTCGGAAAGGGCTGGACTGGCTATACCTGGAATAAGGAGTGTTTCCCGGACCCGGAGGGATTCATGGCATGGCTTCATGAGCACGGCTACCGCGTGACGCTGAACCTTCATCCGGCAGACGGTGTGCGTGCATTTGAGGAGGCATATCCGGAGATGGCAAAGGCGATGGGTGTAGATCCGGAGTCTGAGTATCCGGTTCGCTTTGATTTCACGAATCAGGAATTTATCCGCGCTTACTTCCATTTCCTGCATCATCCGAACGAGGAGAACGGTGTGGATTTCTGGTGGATGGACTGGCAACAGGGCAAGATCTCGGCAGTTGAGGGAATGGACCCGATCTGGATGCTGAACCACTATCATCACTTTGATCTGACGAGAACTGGAAAGCGCGGAGTTATGCTGTCGCGTTACAGTGGCCTCGGCAGTCATCGCTACCCGATCGGATTTTCGGGCGATACGCATGTGACGTGGAATGCGCTTCAGTATCAGCCATACTTTACGGCGACGGCATCGAACGTCGGTTACACCTGGTGGAGTCATGACATCGGCGGTCACATGAACGGAATCAAGGATAATGAGCTGTATGTGCGCTGGATTCAGTTTGGTGTCTTCTCCCCGATCAACCGCCTTCACAGCAACAGCAACCCGTTCTGCGGAAAAGAGCCGTGGCGTTATCCGAAGCCGTATGATGATCTCGCAAGAGAGAGCCTGCGCCTGCGCCATCGCCTTCTGCCGTACATCTACACGATGAACGCACAGTGCCATGAAAAGATGGTTCCGGTTGTTGTTCCGGCTTACTATTATTATCCGATGGAGGAGGGAAGCTACGTCTGCCGAAATGAGTATTTCTTCGGAACGGAACTTCTCGTTCAGCCGATGGTTCATCCGACCGATCACGAGACCGGATACACGACGGAGAAATCATGGATTCCGGCCGGAAACTGGTATGATTTTGATAATGGTGCAGTCCGCCACGGAGGTCCGAAGGGACATTACACGACGATCAGCAGACCGATTGAGCGTCAGGGCGTTCTCGCAAAGGCGGGCGCGATTGTTCCGATGGCACCGGATACCGGAGATAATTGCATCGATAATCCGGAGACGCTTGAGATTCTCGTTTTCCCGGGACAGGACAACACCTACACGCTGTTTGAGGATAGCGGAGACGGATTTGACTATGAGAATGGTGCATGCCTGAGGACGGAGATCTCTCTGAGCTGGACGGATGATGCTGTCAGTCTGACGATCAGTCCGTCCGGAGATCTCTCGGTTGTGCCGGAGAAACGTCGCTATGTTCTGCGCCTGCGTGGATTTGCACAGGTGGAGCCGACTGCTTCGAGTGAGGCGATGGCGGGCGAGTACGATGAGGAGACGAGAACGCTGACACTGACGACCGATCTTTTGGAGGCTGGAAGAAGTGTGAGCGTGACGCTTCCGGGAGCAGATGATTGCACTGCAAAAGAATCGCGCGAGAAGTTGAATGAAAGAGTCTTTGACTTCCTCGATCGAGTTCAGGGAAGCATTGTGAAGAAGAAAAATGTCTACCAGTACTTTGCAGGAGACTACACGAAGGAAGAAATTTTGGCATCTCTTACGGGTCTTGAACTTCCGGAGAGCTGGAAGGCAGTGCTGACCGAGATGCTGATCGGCTAAATTTTAATCATAAAACGCAGAAAACTGGTGAAAAAATTACATACAGAAAATAATTCATAAAAGCGAGCAAAAATTGAAAAAAAACCGCCATTCCTTTTGTCGGAAGATTTTTCTATAATAAGCACATAGAAAAACGGAGGAAACAAAAAGTTCCCGGAATCTGAAACAAATAAGATCTGAAACAAATAAGATCTGAAACAGATAAATAAGATTTGGAAGAAAGAAAATCTGAGATAAAAAAGTTCGGATTCCGGGAGCGGAAATGACAGGAGGAAATCGGTATGAAAAAACATCTGGCACTGGCAATGGCAACTTTGACGGCAGTGAGCGCACTGACCGGTTGTGTGGGAGCAAGCGCAGGAAAATCGGCAGTAGCCCCGGAGACGAAACAGGAAGTTGCAGAGTCGTCCGCAGAGAATGGGGGATCGGAGTCATCTGAGGCATCAGACGGAAGCGTATCCGGAGAGATCACCGTGATGGTAAACAGCACGTTCACGGGAATGGATGATCCGGCGATCATGAGAGCGGCGAAGGCATTTGAGGAGCAGAACCCGGGCACGAAGGTCACGATTGAGGGACTGGCAGGACAGGAGCTGATCAGCAAGTTTACGACGACCGCAATGGCAGGTTCCGGACCGGATGTCGTGGCACTCGACAACTCCGGATGGCCGATCGATCTGGCTGCAATGGGACTGATCATGCCACTCGATGACAAGATCGAGGCATCGGACAACAAGTATCTTCAGGGACCGCTCGAGTCAGGACTCTATGAGGGAAATTACTATTCCGTTCCGTGGTATTACAACAACACCGGACTCTATTATAATAAGAGAATCCTGTCCGAGATCGGAAAGGACAGCGCACCGACGACCTGGGATGAGCTTGAGGAAGACATCAAACTTGCAACTGAGAAGGGATATTCCGGAATCTCCACCCGTCTCGATGGCTACGCACTCTTCAACATTTTCTTTGAGAATGGAAATGATGTGATCGATACAACCGGAGAGAAGCCGGTCGTAACCGTCAACGATGAGTCTGGTAAAGAAGCATTCTCATTCTGGACTGGTCTTCACACGAAGTACCATGCATTCCCGGAGGGAATGAAAGATGCAACCGACTGGGCAACCGCATACACGACGTTCGTCTCTGACGACTGTCTCTTCTTTGTCTGCGGTGACTGGGCTTATGTGAACATCCAGAAGGGCAACCCGGATATGGAATTTGGTCTGGCTCCGATGCCGAAGGGAAGCGTACAGGCTGTCTGCCTTGGCGGATATAACATGGCGATCAATGCAAACACCGCAAACCCGGATCTTGCATGGGCGTTTGTTGACTATCTGACGAGCAAGGAATGTGACTATGTCATGACTGAGCAGGGAAGAATTCCTGGAAGAAGCGATGTAGATTACACCCCGATTCTGGAGATGAATCCGGAGTATCAGGTCTTCATTGACGAGTCTGCTTACACGGTTCCGAGACCGCGAGTAAAGAATGCAGCTTCCGTCGATCAGAAGGTTGTAGACGCATTCAAGAAGGTATTCTTCGATCAGAAGACTGCTGAGGAAGCACTGAATGAGCTGGAAGCAGAGCTGAATGACTTTGTCAACGAAAACTACTAGAATCAATCGTGAAGAATGGTTGGAATCGTATTTGATTTCGATGATTGCTTGAGTGAGCATAGTATATTGGATTAGAATGATAGAGGCGCTTTTATGAGAGAGAAGACAAAGAAACGAAGACCCGATGAGTACTCGTTTCAGAGAAATATTCACGGTTATCTGCTGATTGCACCGGCAATCCTCGCAATCCTGCTTCTCAGCGTTTATCCGCTTTTGCAGGGAATCTGGATCAGCTTGCTGAACTATGATATGACAAAGGCGAATGCCCCGAATTTCGGGACATTCGCCGGACTCAAGAACTATCTCGTTGTGTTTGCAAATTCCAAGTATCGCAATGCAGTGATGAATTCGATTGTGTGGACGCTCGTGAACATCGTGATCCAGCTTGCACTTGCGATGGGAGTGGCGCTGATCCTCAACGAGAAACTCAAAGGACGCGGTGTGTTCCGTACAATGGCACTTCTGCCGTGGGCGATCCCGGCAGCGATCAGTGCACTGACATTCAGCGCACTCTACGATACCAAAATTGGTGTGTTCAATGCAATTCTGATTCGCCTCGGAATCCTGAAAGAGGGATATTCTTTCCTCGGAAATGTCACGAGTGCGATGCCGGCGGTTATCGTCGCAAATGTGTGGAAGAGCACACCGTTTCTGATGATCTTTATTCTTGCAGCCCTTCAGGGCGTATCTTACGATATGTATGAGAGCGGAGCGATTGACGGGGCAGGAAAGCTGAAACGCTTCCTTTACATCACGCTTCCGAACATCAAGGAGCCGATGGCCGTTGCGGTTATTTTGAATCTGATTTCCATCTTTAACAACTTCAATGCAATCTGGCTTCTGACAAAGGGAGGCCCGCTTGACAGCACTGAAATTATGTATACATATGCATACCGTCAGGCGTTTGTGGATCACAAGTTCGGATATGCAGCAGCGACTTCGGTTGTGATTTTCATCGTGATTGCGATTCTGACTGTGATCTATGTAAAGATGATTTCCTCAGATCGGGAAGGCAGGAGGTAGAGAGATGAAGCGGACAAAGGGTGAGTGGACGTTTCTGTATGTGATGGCATCTTTGATTGCCCTGTGCTCGGTATTGCCATTTATCTGGGTTCTGATGACTTCGGTGAAGTCGCCGGAGCAGATCTATGATATGAATCAGATCATACCGAAATACGTCACATTTGATAATTTTAAGCGAGTTTTGTTTCAGTCAAATTTCGTGCGCTACTTTTTAAACAGTGCGTATATTTCCGTTGTCGTGACGGTGATCTCGATGGTTCTCGCAGTCATGGCGGCATATGGCTTCTGTCGTTACAACATTGTCGGAGCAGAGAAGATGAAGCTGAGCATCCTGTTCACGAAAATGTTCCCGGGCGTGTTGCTTTCCATTCCCTACTATGTTATCATGAAAAATATGGGACTGGTTGATACGCATACAGGTCTGATTATCATCAACTGCTCGTTCGTTCTTCCGTTTGCAGTCTGGAATATGTGCACGTTTTTCCTTCAGATTCCGTGGGAGATCGAGGAGTCCGCGCTGATTGATGGATGCAGTAGATTTCAGTCGTTTATCAAGGTGATTTTCCCGATGGCAAAGCCGGGTATCTCCGCGACAACGCTGTATTGCTTCCTGATGTCCTGGGATGAGTTTATGTATGCAAACACGTTCATCAATTCCACGCTGAAAAAGACGGTTCAGGTTGGTATCCGCGATTACATCGGAGAGTATTCGACCGACTGGGGCCCGCTGATGGCGTCCGTTATCTTGAGCCTGATTCCGGTTATCGTCTTCTTCGTCTTCGTTCAGGACAACCTCGTAGGTGGTCTGTCTGCCGGAGCAGTCAAGGGATGATATTCCGATTCTTGTAGAAGAAAATTCTATATGATGAGGATATGCGAGGTGAGGATCAATATTCTCAGTCAGAGCATTTGATCAGAGTGGCGAGGGAATATGATTAAGTAGACAGGTAGATTTACAGACGGAATACATCGTACATAGATAGAATAGACAGAAGTTTCAGGAGACAGTTAGAGATGAGAGAGAGGAAGGGTGCGCCGAGCATCTGGCGCAGTATGGTTCAGAGTGTGACGCTTTACATTCTGGTGCCCCTCTTTCTCGCTCTGACTGTCCTTTGTTTTTTGTTGAAGAAAAAGACGGACTCCGGGATTGAGGAAGCGATGAAGATGATGTTCGCGCAGAATGTGCAGGAGATTGACAGTGCAATCCTGCTCTCAAACTATGCGAGCAGTACGATGATCACCTACACGGAGAACAGTCGCTTTTTAAAGAATTATTACAATGCGAAAAATGAGTATATGAAAAACCGCGCGGTCGGACAGATTGAGGGAATGATCCTCAACACGAATGTCTCGACGCTCGGAAGCATCGAGGCGGAGCTGATGATTCTGATGAATGACGGAAAGAAGATCAGCTCCACAAGGATCGCTGAGATCCCGGAAAAGTATCAGGAGGCTACCTGGTATCAAAATATGCAAAAGAGTGGTCAGATTCCGTACTGGGACAGTGCGATGACACCGTACTTTGATTACAAGGATAATCGCAGATATGTGAGCTTTGGACGCGCACTCGTGCGTTACCGTGGAAATGCGCTCGGCTATGCGCTTGTGCGGATTCCGAGAGATGTCTTTTTCGGAAAGGCGAAGAACTCGTCTGATTCCGTTTATCGCAGTGGAACCGTGTTCATGTGTGACCAGAACGGCAGAATCATCACATCCGGTCCCGAGGAACTCTCGCCGGAGATCGCAGAGCAGACGATTGAGGTTTGGAGAAAATTTAAGGGAAAGCAGGGGCGGATCGGCAATTTTTATGTGCTTTCCTCAAATCTGACCTCGAGCAATAATCAGGTCGTCTATGTCGGAAATTATCATGAAATTTTTGCACAGAGCGAGCAGATCCAGCTGGTTGTGATTCTGTTTATGGCAGGTGCAGGTGTTGCTCTCGTCGCAATCATGTTGATGATCAGCCGGTATATCACGAATCCGATTCTCTTCTTTGCAAGGCAGGTTGACTGGATTGAGCAGAACGATCCGAAGAAGCTGATACTCGAGGAGAACCGTTTCCTTGAGACGCAGGCGCTTGAGAACGGGATGATCCGCGCGCAGAGCAGAATCGCAAAGCTGATGGAGGACGTGAGACGGGAAGCCGTGATGAAGGAGAAGGCGAGGTTCGATGCGCTCAAGGCACAGATCAATCCCCATTTTCTGTTTAACACGCTGAATGCGATCCGCTGGAAGGCTTCGATGAATCACGATGAGGAGGTCGCAGATGTGCTGTCGGAGCTTGGCGTTCTCTTAAGTGAAACGTACAAGAGCGACGCGGAGATGGAGAGCATCGGCAATGCGGTGCGCATCCTGAATGCCTATGTGAAGATCATGCAGATCCGTTTTGGAAACAAGGTTCAGTTCTTTTTCTCGATTCCGGAAAATATCCGAAAGTACCAGATCCCGCGCTTCTGTCTCCAGCCTCTCGTCGAGAATTCGTTTATTCACGGAATGTCTCATGTGGAGTGCGGGGTGATTGCGCTTCGCGGGGAAATGCAGGGGACGGATATTGTGCTGACGTTGATAGACAACGGCGAGGGACTCCGGGGAAAAACGCTCGATTTAAACCGCGAGGAGCCGGGAAAACGGGGACTGACCGGGATCGGTCTTCCGAATATTCACAAGAGACTGACCGGGCTGTTCGGAGATGGATACGGACTCACGATTGATACAGAGATCGAGAGTGGATTCCGCGTTTCGCTCCGGATTCCGGCGATCGAGGAAAAGGGGGATGAAAATGAAAGCGCTGATTGTTGAGGATGAACTTCTCGCGAGAGTTGGAATGCGTTCCCTGCTTCCGTGGGAGGAACTTGGGATCACACTTCTTGAGGATGCGTGCGACGGCAGGGAGGCTCTGCAACAGATTGAGAGCGGTCATCCGGATCTGATGTTTCTGGATCTGAATATCCCGGAGATCAGTGGTCTGGAACTCTTAAAAATCATTCGCAGTCGCCATCTTTCGGTGAAGACGATCGTTGTGAGCTGTTACGATGATTTTGATACGGTGAAGGAGGCGATGAAGCTCGGAGCAGTCGATTACATCCGCAAATTTGGTCTTTCCAAGGAAGAGCTTCTCGCGTCGCTCAAACATCTGCGGGATTCGTTTCCGGAGATGGAAGTCGAGGAGGAGAGCGTGCCGGAGCAAAAGTCCGCTGCGCAGACCGGATATGAGATGCGAAAACGGGTTCGCAACATTCCCGAGGAGTTTCAGAGTGGGTGCTGTCTGAGTTTTTACATGGTGTGGAAGTATGCGGAAGAGATGACGGACATGAAGCTGATCGAGACGATCGCGACCCAGTATTATCAGGGGCTTGGAAAGCATGTCCTCGCACTGATGTGGGAGGGCAAACTTCTTCTTTTGATCCGCGAGGGAACAGAGAACGTGGAGGTTGAGGCGCTCAAGCGACAGATTGAGCTTTTCATCACAAACCGGTGTTACATCGGGATCACGCCGTACAGCGACCGGGATCATGAGACCGGATTTTTCACCCGATTGGCGGACAGCATCGAGGCATATGGATTTTATGGAAACAGGGAGGAGATCGTTGACCTCGAGACCCCGTTTACATTTGAAAAACAGCAGACTCTCGGCGGAGCGGAATATATGGAACGCCTTGAGCGCGCAATCCAGAAAATGTCGCTCGAGGAGATGGACAAAAATATCTCGGAACTCTTTGATGAGATTGAGACGGCGGGGAATTATCCGGTGCCGTACATCAAACGGTTGATGATTGAGATTCTGAGCCGATTTTCAGATAAGTCCGCCCAGCTTGGCGGGGCGATCGACGAGCTTGAGGTCGCAGACAGCAGACGCCATTACCAGAAGATCGTAAATATGGCAAACCTCGAGGATCTTCGCATCTGGTGGAAAGAGTTCACAAAACATTTTGCAACCGCATATTTTACGAGACAAAAGAAATCCGAGTCCGACATCATTGAGATGGCACTCGATTACATTGAACAGAATTTGAGTTCCCCGATTCAGCTTGCTGATGTTGCGCGCCATATCGGCGTGTCAGAGCCGTATCTGAGTTCCTTTTTCAAGCGCGTGATGAACGAGAACTTTATCCCGTATGTGAACCGCCAGAAAATCCGACGCGCAAAGCAGTTGCTCGCGGAGGGGAAGATGGTCTATCAGGTCTCCGATCTGCTCGGCTATGAGAACAGCACCTATTTTTCAAAAGTCTTTAAGAAGGTCGAGGGCATGACCCCGGAGCAGTATAGAAAGAGCCTGTGAGAGTGTCTCACAGGCTCTTTTGTTCTAAGAATGGGAAACTGGCTCTCCGGCGGGCAAGTCACTGCAAACCCGTGTGAGACGTTGGTGCTTAGACCGTGTCTTTTACGGTCTTATGCACCATTACGTTGCTCTGCATGTCTAGGAAGCGCCAGTGACGCTTCCGCTGACCGAATCCGGAGCGAGAGCGAGTTTGCAGGACTTTGCCCGCTGAGAGAGCCGGTTAAGAGAATAATCGTTATTACATATCTCCCTTCTGCATACAGAAATACCGGTGCATCAGCTCAATCAAGTGCTTCGAGTCAAGCGGTTTGGCGAGGTGTTCATTCATTCCCGCCTCCCGGCATTGGCGGATGTCATCGGCGAAGGCATTTGCCGTCATCGCAAAGATCGGAATGTTTTTTGCATCCGGGCGGTCAAGCGCACGAATCCGGCGTGTCGCCTCAAGTCCGTCCATCACCGGCATCATCACATCCATCAGAATGAAATGGAAGGTTCCGGGTTTTGACTCCCTAAACTTGTCGAGAGCCTGCTGACCGTCAACTGCGCTTGTGACGAGGATGCCCTCGTTCTCAAGCAGGAATTCCACGATCTCGCGGTTGAGTTCATTGTCCTCGACGAGCAGAACGCGGATGCCGTTTAAATTGCAGTTGGCGTCGAGTGCCTGAGCGGACGCAGAATCCTGATAATTCTTGTCAATCTTGAATGGCAGGGTGACGGTGAACGTTGTCCCGACGTTCTGTTTGCTCTTAAATGCGATTGTGCCACCCATTTTCTCAATCAGCTCTTTCGTGATCGAGAGACCAAGACCCGTTCCGGTGTACGAAGTCCGGCTTGCGACATTCTCCTGAGAGAACGGCTCAAACAGGTGCTTCTGGAACTCCTCGCTCATGCCAAGACCGGAATCCTCGACGGTGAAGACAAACGTCGCGGTCGTCTCGTCACTTGAGATCTCCTGACAGGAGACGGAGATAAAACCGCCGGGGCGATTGTATTTGACCGCGTTTCCGGCGAGATTCAAGAGAATCTGGCGCAGGTAGAGCGGACTTCCGATCAGATGATGATGGCGGATAAAAAGACCTCCGGTTCTCAGCTTTAGACCGTGCTCAGCAGTCTGTGGGCGAATGATTGTGGCAACCTCATGGGAGACGTCCTGAAGCGAGAATGGAACCTCCTCGAGAATCAATTCTCCGGACTCGAGCTTGTTCATGTCGAGGACGCTGTTGACGAGATCGAGAAGAAAGTCGGAAGCCTGAAGAATCTTTTTTCGACATTCCGCCTGCTTTTTCATATCGTTTGGAAAATGGTCAGCGATCTCGAGCATTCCGCGGATTCCGTTGATCGGAGTGCGAATATCGTGGCTCATCCGGCGCAGGAAATCCGTCTTTGCAGAATTTGCCTTTTTGGCCTCATCGGCGGATTCGCGAAGTTGCTGGTTGACTGCAAGCTCGTGTTTCATCTCGTCCGTGATGTTGCGCGTGACGAGAAGGATCGCCTCGATGTGATGGCTATTGTTGTATCGCTTTGGAATCATCATGACCTGACACCAGACCCCATTGTTGAGCAGGTATTTGAGCTCAAGGTGGGTGTTTGTCCCGAGGCGTTCCTGGATTGTGGAGAATTCCATGAAATCAATATGTTTCTGGATGTAATCCGGGGCAACGTATTTTTTCGCCCACTTCTCGAGGATCTGGTCTGCGGGCGAGTGGGATGGAATGTCATCAAACAGGTAGTCCGGAGCGGTGACAGCCTCCAGCGTGTTGGTCTTTAAATCGACGACGAGAACCGTTTCATAAATATTTCCGATCGCCTCGATGATCCGATACTGGCGGTTCAGCTCTGCCATATTTTTGGCATCGAGATGTCTGCGGATCAAAAGCAGGAGCAACAGGAAAATGATGTAAAAGGCAATGACGAAAAACATTGCAGTTGAGCGTTGAGAAAAGGCCTCAGAGCTCGGGAAAAAGACACAGAGGGTATATCCGCTTGTCCGTATCGCGTCGCCATACCAGGACTGCCCTTTCATCTGACATTTTAAAAGGCCGTGACTTCGATCGTTAAAGTTGCAGGAAAAGAAAAATTCGGCCGTATTCTTGTTCTTATCTGAGCCGGAATTTTCTAAAACGACAGGTGCGCTTGCGGTTGTCGTAGCGTCGACGTCTCGATCTGATACTTCTTCCTCACGGTCAGCGTGAAGTTCAGAAAAACCAGTTTCATCAGAGAGAAAACGGACAAAGATCCGGTTTGTATCGTTATTGGAGGACAGACCGGAAATGTTGGAGAGATCTTCCAGTAGCAGAATCATGCCACCACGCTGAAGCGTATAGTTGGAAAAAAGTTTTGGTTCTATACTGAATGTTGGGGTGTGTTGAAAAACATACTTCCAACATTCTTTTTGTTGTAATAAAATACATCTATAAGAAGCCTCCCAAATCATTTTACCGACCAAAGTTTAATGTTACGGAGGTGACCCCTTATA
>NZ_JBNMIQ010000026.1:0-44919 GCF_050873365.1 Brotaphodocola sp.
ATCTATAAGGGGTCACCTCCGTAACATTAAACTTTGGTCGGTAAAATGATTTGGGAGGCTTCTTATAGATGTATTTTATTACAACAAAAAGAATGTTGGAAGTATGTTTTTCAACACACCCCAACATTCAGTATAGAACCGGAAATTCTGGTTTCTCTGTCTGAAGAGAATGAGCAACTCAGAAAAGAGAATGAAGAGCTGAGGGAAAAGATTTCCCGCAGAGAGATTTGCATTGAGCAGTCAGGTTCGATCGCAGAGGCATCCCTGAAGCTGAGCGGAATTTTTGAGTCGGCGCAGAAGGCCGCAGACCTCTATCTGGAGAATATTCGCAGAAGGGCAGAGGAGGAAGGTCGTTAAGTATGGACAATAACAGAAATGCGAATTCCTCTCAGAATTCTTGGAAATCGCAGACTCGTCCGACCTCCGTACAGTTGAAAAAGCAACTGATGTGGGAACGGTATCGGATGCGTTATCTTCGAACTCTTCGCAGTACCGTGATGATTCTGGTATGTGTGGCGGCGATCGCAGTGCTTTTGGCGACTCTCGTTTTTCCGGTTCTTCAGGTTGTGGGAACGAGCATGGAGCCCACACTGGAAAACGGCGAGGTTCTTGTGGCAATAAAAAATGGAAAGTTTCGGCGCGGAGACATCGTGGCATTCTACTATAACAACAAGATTCTTTTAAAGAGAGTGATAGCGGTAGATGGCGAATATGTGGAGATCGCGGAGGATGGAACCGTCAGTGTCAATAATCAGGTGCTTGATGAGCCGTATCTGACGGATAAGAGTCTTGGAGAGTGTGACATCGAGATGCCATATCAGGTTCCGGATGGAAGAATTTTCGTGATGGGAGATCACCGCGCGACATCTGTGGACAGCCGATCCAAGTCGATCGGGGCGATCGCAGATGAGTATATTGTGGGACGTGTGATTTTTCGAGTTTGGCCTTTGTCTCATTTTGGAGTAATCCAATAGGAATAATCAATAGGAAGAATAAAACATATTCTGACATTTGTCTGAAAGAAAGGGGGGAAGAGAGATGGAAGAGAATTTACTGAAAAAGATAGCTGTTTATCTTCAGGCGCACAGAAAAGCAAAACGTTTTGCAGTGTTTGCGTGTGTGCTTTCGGTACTCATGATTACCGGAGTGGTTCAGGCATTGATGAAACCGGCAATCAGTATGGAGATTGGCAATCCGGCGCTGAGTTCGGAAGATGAATTTCTGGAGTACGGCGAAGAATCCGTGATTCATGTGTCGGCAACCGCAGACGATGATCAGGAAGATGGAACATACTTTGCGTTATCGACAAAAGAAGAAAATGCCTATCTGTCAGGTCTCTCTTTCGACCGACAGGGAGAGGCAACGCTGAAGATGGATGATGGAAGTGATCTGGTTCTTCATCGGGTTTCCGCAGACAAGATTTCTTCGCATGAGGAGATTGAGGATGGAAGAGTCAATTACTGGTTCTGGCTTCCACAGGGAACTTCTCAGGATTTTGATCTGACGTTTGTCTCCTCGCTCAATGAGGATGGAAAGCAGAAGAGTGAGGAGGAGAGACTGGCAGATCTCGCGACCGATTCGGATGCAGAGCCGGCGGAGGATGCAAAGCAGACGAAGAAAGATGAGCAGGAAACGAGCAAAGATCAATCGTCCGATCAAGAGAGTCTTGCAAGTCCATCGGATGCATCTGGCGTGGAGTCGAAGCAGTCCGGAGTAAAGCCGAAGAAGAATACACTGTTTTCCATGCTGAAACATGCCGTTGAGACAGTAGAGCATGACTTGACAAAAAAGGCGAGTCCTTCCAATGCAAGCCCTTCCAACGCAGAGGAGGGAGCAGATGGATATAAATGGAATCTGACGGATTCTGGTCTCAGCTTTGTAGAGTTTTACAGCGCAAGTTCGTTTGAGAAGAAGGAAGCGCTCTTTGCAGCCGATTCCGCACGCGAGAACCTACAGGGAACTCTGACGGTGAGCTGGATGAGCTGGGATATGATCGAGGCACTCCGATATGAAAAGGGAATGCCGGACAGTGCAATCAGCTGGGTGACGGTTCAGCGTGAGGGACTGCCACTGACTTCGTTTGGATATGATTCCTATTCTGTGGCACTCTTGAATGACCTGTCAGATGAAGAGGATGGAATCGCAACATTTGACGACTCGGCAGAGGAAGGAATCGACTTTACCGATCACATCACAAGCGTAACTGTTTGGAAGATCGTCAATGGTCAGTGGAAAGAGAGCACGGAATTTGTCGATGGAGATCAGGTTAAGACGGAGATCCATTTCACAATTCCAGAGGGAGAAGTAGACGAGGACAACAAGACGATCTATTATCAGCTTCCGGCAGGAATTCGCCCGCTCGAAGAGCAGACCGGAATTGTGTATCAGAAGGGTGTGGCAGTCGGAACTTATACGATTGACACAGACGGAATGATCAAGATTCTTTTCTATGATGCATTTGCAGATGGAGAAGAGTTTGATGGAAAGGTTGAGTTTAAGGGAACGCTTTCTGCAAGCGGGGCTGGAGATGACGGAAAGATCAATTTTGGCGGAGCAGCCGGAACGATCACCGTCGGAAAGAAAGATCAGGATAAGACGGATTTAAGCATCACGAAGACAGGTACTCCGACTGATGATAAGACGGCAATCGACTACACGATTGAGGCATCCACAAAGAACGGAACAAAAGATACCGTGACGATCATGGATAGTTTCAAGAGTGGAGGAAGTGCAACCGGTGTCTATCAGGAGGGAAGTTTTAAGCTCCAGAAGAAAGATGCCGAGGGAAATCTGATCGATCTCTCAGATCAGTATAAGCCGACGATCAAGACTGAGGCGGATGGAAATAAATCCTTTACTTATGAAGATCTTCCACCGCTTGAGGCAGGAGAGAGTTATGTGGTGAACTATCGTGCGGATGTCAAGTCGACCTCCATTTCCGGACAGGAGACTGTTCAGAATGCCGCAGGTGTGAAGAGCGATGGATCGGAAGACTGGAAATGGAGCTGGATTGAGATTTCCAAGAACATGATCGCAAAGAGCGGATATTATGACGCCAATCAGGATGTGATCAACTGGAACATTACAGTCAATGAAGATCACAGAGACATCAGTGGGTATCATCTCAAAGATACCCTTCCGGATGGCTTGGATCTGACCAGCGATGTGATTATCAGGGATAGCAACGGAACTGTGGTTGCTACAATTCCAAAGTCGGATGTTCAGAACCATGAAATTCTCTACACCTTCCCGAATGGAAGCAACGACAGATATACGATGGAATTTCAGACGACAGCGCCGAAACTGGAAGGCAATGTAAACAACAGTGCCGATTTTGAAAATCCTGATTCCGGAAAAAATTGGTCTTCGTCCACGACGGTTTCGGTTAAGCATCGCGATGACAAACTTCAGAAATCGTATCAGAGCAACTACGTTGACGGTGGAAAGATTCATTACCGCTGGAAAGTAGAGAGAACAATTCCGAATGGAACGCTTTCTGGATTCACCTATACGGATGTCATCCACGATGGAGTTGATGGCAATGGAAATGAGATTCCGGACAGCCATTATGCAATCGCAAGTGAGCTTCAGCGTGCGATTCAAGAAAAGCTGGAGATGCAGATTCAGGATGAGGACGGAAAAGTTCAAACTATCAAATGGGGAGAAAATGACTTCCTTTCGTTTTCTGTCACTTACTACGATGCAGAAGGAAATGTGGTAGAACCGAATGACACAGCGACCCATGTAATGCGGTTTGAAATTACGGTGACTCCGAAAGAGGGACGGACTCTCGAAGGTATTTATTTTAAAATCTCAGAATATTCGACGATCGTGGATTACACGGGAATGGATGAGAATGAGACAAGAAATTTTGTGAATACTGGAAGCATTAATGATATGACGAGTGATGCCTCTCATGAGCACAAAAAACCGATTCGAATTGAGAAGAACACAAAGGTGAAAGACCAGTGGGGCAATTTTTCGTCCTATGGTTCCGGAGAGCAGAGCGTCAATTACGACAGACAGAATGGAATTCTCTACTATGAGATTCTTCTTCACACGGAGGAGAATGAGAATGGAGAGATCGTTCTCAAAGACCAGATCCCGGACGGAGCTACCTATGTGGAAGATTCTCTTGAGGCAAAATTTTATGCGAACCAGTGGTATCAGTTTTCAAAACTTGAGTGGAATGATGGAAAATACGATTTTGAAAATGAGCAGAAACCTCAGGTGAGCGTAGATTCCAAGACGAATCTCATGACGATCACAATTCCGGCTGGTTACAACACGAAAAAGTCGGATAGTGCTAACCCATATGGAAATACGATTCAGCTTGTATATCAGATTTCCGTGAAGGACGATCCATACTGGAAGGATGAGTCCCATGAGCACAAGATTTACACAAATACGGTGGACTGGGATGGAAGCAAATCCGATCAGACGACCGAAGTGACAAAGGATGTGGAAAAACTTCGCAAGTCTGCAACCCAGCTGGAGGAATGGGATGAGGCAACCGGAGAGATGAAGCTGATCGACAAGGTGCGATACACGGTTGTAATCAACCCGGGCGCAGTCGATCTTCATCCGGACAGCGATGAACTCAGCTTAACCGACAATCTGACCGTGCCAAATGGCGTGGATGCTCATCTGGATTTGACATCTGTAAAGCTGTATCAGTATGACGGAGAAGCCGACGATCATCTCGGAAAAGAGGTAGAAAAGAGCCGATACAGTCTGACGTACAACGATGAGTCGCACAAACTTGAAATGAAGATTCCGGATGAATTTGCCTGTGTCCTCGTCTACGAGTACGCGTTTGAGAATAAGAGTTCTGCGTCAGAGGAACTGACGATGACAAACGAGGTTTCTCTGGATGGACAATTCTCCAAGAAAAATGAGCTTGTGGCGATTGATACAACTTCCGCCGTAACCGTTGACAAAAACGGAGAACTTCGATTCTACAAGGTGGACAGCGAGAACTACTCCAAACTTCTTTCCGGAGCACAGTTTACGCTCTATACCGTGGATCGGGGGCAGACGGATGTGGAAAAAGGCTGGACGGAGGTCGGAACATTTGATACCGACAAAAACGGAGAGCTGATTTTCAAACTGAGAAACAGTCTTGGAAGCGATGGCGTGACCATTGAGCGAAATCGTCTCTACAAGATCACAGAGACAAAGGCTCCGGATGGATATGTGAAGTCCGATGACGCATGGTACTTTGTCTGGATGCAGAATGGAAATAAGATTGCCGATTCCAAATATATCGTCAGCAATTATAATGCATGGAATTTCTTCAATACATGGACGGGTGATCCGGAGGCAAAAAATGTCACGTTCTACGGCGGAGTCGATGGAGAGCGGGATGGCTTCTACTATGTTCCGAACAAAAACACTCAGATTAATGTCAAGAAGGTCTGGGTAGATGAAGAGAACCGAGAGGTCGAACCGGGAAGTGACAAGATCCGCGTACAGCTCTATCGGGAAGAGATGGAGTGTGCAGGAAAACCTGTGAAGGTGATCATTCGATATTACAACACTGATAAGGACAATCCGGAGGAGATGGAGACAGAAGCATATGTTAAAGATTCCGGAACGATCACGGTAAAAGCACTGAAATATACATGGTCAGATGCCAACACAGATCCAATGATTATAAAAGGAGGCTTTACGCCACAGACACCTTTTTATGATGCTACTTATGGACAAAATGTGGTGTGGTATACAAAGACCTTTGACATTTCAGAGATAGAAGGAGATACCTTACTGATTCCAGTAGGTACAGGTGACTGGGCGGATCGAAACTATGCGAGCCTGTTGAAAATGGAAGTTACCGGTGATGTGGAGACATGGAAGAAGGCCGATGCAAAACCGTATGGAGATGAAGTTGAGCTGAGTGCAGACAATGATTGGAGTTATTCCTGGACTGTGGATGCAACGGATTCAAAAACAGGTCAGCCGTACTGGTATCGAGTGATGGAAGTAGGTGATCTTTCCGGATACACGATCATTTACAACAATAACAATGGCATCCAATCAGGAGATATCCTGATTACCAATAAAAAAGAAATTGATTTTTCCCTTCCGGAAACCGGAGGAGTCGGAGCGGAGGTAATCTGGCAGAGCGGAGCAATTCTCACCGCCTTGTCGGGCGCAGGACTCGGGGCACGGAAATGGAGAAGGATGCGAAAGAGAGATCTTTCGGACAGAAGGAGGTGACGAGGCGCGCATGGGAGAGACCGAAGAGACTAGACTTGGAGTTCGCGCGAAACGTCGCCGAATTCCGCGGGCGAGAGACTCGAACGCAGGCTGTCACAAAATATCCAGAATGTGACAATGGGGAGAATTCATAAAAAAGGTCCCCAAATGAGTATGAAAAACAAAGGACAAGCAGGAGGAAAAACGAATGAAAAAAGTGAAGAGACTTGCCAGTCTGATTCTGGCATTCGTACTGGCATTTGTACTGGCAGTACCGGCATTCGCAGCAACAGTAAACAATGAGACAGGTCATGAATATAAGGCATACCAGATTTTTACAGGAACTCAGGCAAGTGATGATGTAACAGGAGCTCTGGCAGTTACTGGATGGGGTAGTGGTGTAGATGGAGCTACTTTTCTGGCTGAATTAAAAACAGCAAATGCAGATTTATATGGTAATGCAAATTCAGCAGCAGAGGTTGCAGCTGTTTTAAGTGAGAATAACAGCAATTCTGAAGTGGCAAATGAGTTTGCAAAAATTGCAGAAAAGCATATTAAAAAAGATCAGGGAATCGATATTGCAGCGGATGCTGAATTAACTGCTGGATATTATCTGTTTGTAGACCAGACAACTACAAGTGGTAAGGATGATGTAAAGGGACTTTCTCTTCTTCAGGTAACTCAGAAGGGCGACATTGAGCTGAAAAGTAAAAATGATAAGCCAAGTGTAGAGAAGAAAGTAAAAGAGAATCTCAAAAACGTTTCTGGTAATAAAGATGACAGAATCCCGGATTATGAGCTTTCGACAGGATACAATGATGTAGCTGACTACAATATTGGCGATGATGTACCATTTGAACTGATTGGTACATTGCCTCAGAATCTTGATTTATATAATACCTATAAATATATTTTCCACGATACATTATCTGCGGGATTGACTTACAAAGAGGGAAGTTTAAAAGTTTACGTTGTAGATACTGAGAAAGATACCGAGAATGATGATAACGTAATTCCGGAGAGCGCATATAAGTTAACAGTAGCAAATCAGAAAATTGAAGTAGCATTTGATAATATCAAATCTGTAGATGGTGTAGCTGCTGGAAAAAAGATTGTTGTAAAATATGAAGCAACATTAAATAAAAATGCAGAAATCGGTCTGGATGGAAACAAGAACGAAGTTTATCTGCAATACTCTAACAACCCGAACAATGGTGGTGAGGGAGATACCGGTGAAACTCCGAAAGATGAAGTACTGGTATTCACTTATGAGCTGGATGTAACCAAGATTGATGGTGCTACTGCTGGAGATAATCCGAAAAAGCTTGCTGGCGCAAAGTTTGTACTGAAAAATTCTGAAGGAAAGTATGTTCAGGTTGATGCGGATGGAAAAGTAACTGGATGGGTAGATACAGAACCGAATCCGGAAAATCAGGAAGATGCAGCAGGAATTTTGACTTCTAATGACGATGGTCTCTTTAAAGTAATTGGTCTGGACGCGGGCACTTATTATTTGAAAGAGGTAGTGGCACCGGCTGGCTATAATATTCTGAAAGATGAGATTGAGCTGAAGGTACTGGCAACAACTAAGAATGACCAGAATTGGACAAGCGGAAACGCTAGTGATGCATTAACCGCATTAAAGATTAAAGTAGGTACTGGTGATGAAACAGACGGAGATGTCAATAGCGGTATCGTATCTGCAACTGTTCAGAATAACAAGGGTGGCACTCTTCCTGAGACCGGTGGTATCGGTACAACGATCTTCTACCTGACCGGTACGATCCTTGTTCTTGGTGCAGTTGTTCTTTTGATCACCAAGAAGCGCATGGAGAATGCAGAGAAGTAAGAAACAAACAAATAAGGCAGTAAAACAAGAGCGAAAAACTCAGATAGAATAACAGACATCATTGTAGACACCAGGGTAGACCGAAAATAAGACAGCGTAGTTGACATCATTGCAGACATCTTAGAGGACATCACAGTGTAGGCGGGCTCTGCAAGGCAAGAAAGATCATGCAAACCCGTGTGAGACGTCGGTGTTTAGGCTGTGTTTTTTACAGCCTTATGCACCGTTACGTCGAACCCGGAGTGAGAACGAGTTTGCAGGACTTTACTTGCCGGCAGAGCCTTAAAGACAATATAAGATAGACAATATAAAATAGGCGATAAAAAACAGATCCCTAAAGGGAATGTGAAAATTATTGATTTTATATATCTAAATTTTATGTATTAAAATTTTAAGAATTTAGATTTTGTGTATTTTAGATTTTATTTCGTGTTAGAAAAGAAAAAAAGAGAAACGACAGCAGGAGACAGTTATGAGGTGGATGAAACAACATTGGTCAACAGCAATACTGGTGGTGATTCTCGCAGTCGGACTGATCCTGCTGTCTTATCCGACAGTCAGTGACTATTGGAACTCCTTTCACCAATCCCGCGCGATTGCTTCCTATGCGGAAGCCGTAGCGGAGATTGATGAAAATGAGTATGAGAAAATCTGGGAGAATGCGCGCCAGTACAACGCGCAGATGCCCGATGAAAAGAAACGTTGGTCGTTGAATGATGACCAAAGACAAGATTATGAGAGACAGCTCAATATCGGCGGAACAGGAGTGATGGGTTACATTGAGATTCCATCGATTCAGGTTTCGCTTCCCATTTATCATGGGACAAGTGAAGGCGTCCTGCAAATTGCAGTGGGACATATTGAGGGGTCTTCCCTGCCGGTCGGCGGAATGGGAACACACTGTGTGCTTTCCGGACATCGAGGTCTTCCGTCGGCGAGATTGTTTACGGATTTGAATAAAGTAGAAGAGGGCGACCGCTTCTTTTTAAGAGTGCTCGATGAGACACTCACATATGAGGTAGATCAGATTCACATCGTGGAACCGAATGATCTGCACTACTTGGAAATCGAAAAGGGACAGGATCTGTGCACGCTTGTGACCTGCACACCTTATGGAATCAATTCGCACAGACTTCTTGTGCGCGGTCATCGCGTTGCAAATGATGAGGACGATAGTGGTTCCGATATTCGTGTCACCGCAGATGCGATCCAGATCGATCCTCTGCTCGTAACACCTGTCCTTGCAATTCCAATGCTTCTAATCGGACTCTTCCTTCTGCTCACAGGAAAGGGACAATCTGACACAGTTGGAAAGTCTGGTAAATTTGATAGATCTGATAAATTTGATAAATCTGGAAAGGAGTGAACACCCGGGTGAAAAAACATATCATGTCTTTCGTGATAGGACTCATTCTTCTGGCAGGCGGTGGGCTTTTGGCTTATCCGTCTGTCAGCAACTATGTGAATGAAAAGAACAGCTCCCGGGCGATTGCAACTTATCAGGACGCAGTTGGCGAGTTGGGAGAGGCAGATTATTCAAAAGAATTGAATGAAGCTCAGGAGTACAACATCCGGCTTGCGCAGTCTTATACCAACCTTGCTTCCGCCGTGAGCGCAGAGACGGAGCGGGCGGACAATCCATATGAGAATCTTTTGAACGTTGGCGGAACCGGAGTCATGGGAGAAATCAAGATTCCGGTCATTCATGTCGATCTTCCGATCTATCATGGAACCGACGAGGGCGTTCTCCAGATCGGAGTCGGCCACTTAAAGGGTTCTTCGCTCCCGGTCGGCGGAACAGGAACGCATGCAGTGCTCTCCGGTCACCGTGGACTCCCCTCGGCAAAACTATTCACGGATCTCGATCGTCTTCAGACCGGAGATGTCTTTTATCTGAGGGTGCTCGGGGAGATTCTTGAGTATCAGATTGATCAGATTGAAGTCGTGCTTCCGGAAAAACTCGATCAGATTGAGATTGATCCGGAGCGGGATCTTGTCACGCTTGTGACCTGCACGCCGTATGGTGTCAACAGTCACCGGATTCTGATTCGCGGAGCACGGATCGATTACGATGGAAAGATCGATGAGACTGTGGCAATGCGAGGAGCAGTGGAAAATGAAGATCCGCTTCTTGCCGGTCAGTCCGTTCAGGGCTTGACGCTGTGGCAGAAAGCAGGCATTGCAATCGGACTTCTTGCACTTGCCGTGTTGGTCGGATTTATGATTCCGGTAAAACCGAAAAACAAGCAGAATGTCCAAAATACGAAAAACATTCAAAATATTCAAAAGATCCAAAAGACTCAAAAACAAGATGAGGGAAAGGAGGAGAATGAGCCGAAATGAGACGATGGAAAACACAGAAAACTTGGAGTGCAGACAAAACAGAAAAGACTTATGGAACATGGAAGAAGTGGAAAGCGTGCAAAGCATGGAGACAGTGGACAACCGTGGCGGTGATTGCCACGATGCTTGGAACGGCGACTCCTCTTTTCTCACATTTCGCACAGAATCACAGTCAGGAATCGCCATCCTTGTTTGCTAGTATGGCAATGACCGCACTGGCGGGAGAAGCGTGGAATCCAGATCGAACGGTGAACCTGACGATCGACTTAAAGTCTGAGAAAAAGAAGGCGACACTCAATCTCTACCGCGTCGCAGAGTGGGATGGAAGTACGGGAACGTATGCGATGACCGGAGCATTTTCAGAGATGGGTCAGGCAAGCATTGGGGAGATGACGGCGGAGGAGATGCTTGAGCTGGCGGGGCGCATGTTCCGCTATGCAGGGCGAAACGGAATTCAGCCGGATTTCACCGGTCAGACTGCCCGCGGAGTCTTGCAGGCAGAAGAACTTTCCCAGGGCATTTATCTGGTTGCACAGAACCGCCAGTCCTTCGATAACGTGACAATCAATCCATATTTGATGACGCTTCCGGAAAAAGAGGACGATGGATGGAAGTATGAGATGACAGCTTACCCGAAGACGATCACGAGCAAGCCGGGTGGTGGTGGCGGTGGTGGTCATGACGATGATCATCCGTCCAATCCATCTGAGCCGACGGAATCTGTGCCGGAGACTCCGACGGAGCCGACAACTCCGGAGATGACGACGGTGCCTGAAAGTCCGACAGGACCGGAGAATCCAGATAACCCTGATAATCCGGATAACCCAGACAACCCCGATAATCCGAGAAATCGAAGAAGCCGAACCGGAGTACTTCCGGACTCAAAGGATCCGAACAAGAAGCGCGGACCGAGAACCGGCGTGCTTGGTGACGGATTCCTTCCGGCAACCGGAGATCCCCGCTCGCTTATGGTGAGCCTGATTTCCTACCTCGTCTTTGTTGCGAGTGTATCGGGAATTATTTTCCTGTTGAGATGGAGACATTCCGAAGAGAACCCAAAGAAAAAGTAAAAGTAAGTTATCACAACAAAATGAAGCAAAACAAAGCAATGCGAAGATAATGCGAAGATAACACAAAGATAACGCGACGATAACGTGAAGAAGCCCGAACGAAGATGTTTCCTTCGTCCGGGCTTCTTCTTTGTCTATTTCTGAATTCGCTTTGAATTCACAAAAATACCAAATTAAGATTAGTTGGAGAACATGTAAGCGGTGGAAAGCTTGATGCCATCGCTGGTCTGGCTTACGCTGGTGCGGATACCAACCTTGGTGTAGTTGCTGTTTACCATGTTGTTGTAGTGAGCCGGGCTGTCTTTCAGGCTGGAGAATACGCTGTCAGCTGCATCAGTCTGATCGCTTGCGGAGAAATCAAAATCATCATAGCTGATGTAAGAAAGATTCTCACCGCGATAGTTATCTGCGCTGATCATGTCACATCCGGAAGTTCCGTCTGGACGGGTGTGGCTCCAATTATCAATAATTTCGTTGCTTCTGATTTCTGCGATGTCATTCAGAGAATTGTCAAGAGTGAGTGCCGGGAGACCCTGTTCTGCACGAAGCTGGTTGATATCATTCAGCAGTTCGGAATCCATCGTCTGGGTCTGTTCAGCGGCCTGAGCCTCAATGGTGGTGAACGGAGCCGTTGCTCCTAAGAACATCATGACTGCGGTTGCAAGAGTAATTAATGTCTTCTTCATTTTCCTTTTCCTCCAATCGAAACGATCGAAAAAACGAGGAAAACTACTAAGGCTGATTTTCATTATTCAAAAGTTTGAAGATAAGCAATATCGAATTTACAGAATCGATACTGGCAACTGGCTACCATCCTTAAAAAGGGAAGGCCCTATAGTTTTGCGTCCTTACTTTTCAATAAGTTTGCCGAGGTAGTTTTCACGCCCTTCATGTGATATAAAAGGCCTGAACCGTAATGTGTGTAGCGTTTTCTAAAATAAAAAAACCTTTTCCGGAAATATGACTGTTGAACATCATACTGGAAAAGGGACGCTAGAACAAATACATTACAAATGTATCAGGCAACTGGCTGCCATCCTTAAAAAGGGAAGGCCCTATAGCTTTGCGTCCCTGCTTTTCAACAGGTTTGCCGAGTTATAAAAGATTGTGTACAACATACGAAAGATCTGTACGCAATATCTCTTTGTATCTTCATTATAAAGCAAGATGGGAAAATATGCAAGGGGAAAATAAAAGTATTTTAACAGTTTCTTAATGACCGGAGGTTATGGGGATATTATGCAAATGTGTCACGAGAATATGCATATAATATGTGTCACAAGCCCCCCTAGAATCAAAACAATCCGAATAACAGGAAAGACGGGAAAGCTATAAGAAAAAGAAATAGAAACAAGCAGAAGAAAGTAAAAGAAAGCAGAAGAGAGTAAAAGAAGGTAAGAGAAAGTAAGAGAAAGTAAAAGAAAAAGAGAAAAAACTGTCGCTTCGAGAGGTACCCCAGAGTGGAGGAAACCATCCCGAAACGACAGCTTAATGATGTGCTGAGCTCAGCCAATATCAAAAATTAGTGATATAAGTGATACAATTAATTAGTGATACAGTTTTTTGTCCTCGTAGATCGGCTCGGAAGTCAGCTGAATTCCGAGAGCGTGGAAGGTCTTCACGTCCACGGAGGAGAGCATAACCGATGTGTGAACCTGACATCCACGCAGGCGCGGAAGCTGTTCGAGTGCACGGCGCGCATTCTCATCGCTTGCGGCACACATCGAGAGTGCGGTCAGAACCTCATCGGTGTGCAGGCGCGGGTTCTTGCTTCCGAGATACTCGGTCTTTAAGTGCTGGATCGGCTCAATGAAAGTCGGAGAGATAAGAAGAGTCTCATCCGGGATTCCGCCGAGTTCCTTGACTGCATTTAAGAGAACTGCGGAGGAAGCGCCGAGCAGGGCAGTCGTCTTTCCGGTCACGATCTTTCCATCCGGAAGTTCGAGAGCAGCAGCCGGAGCCTGGGTCTCTTTCGCAAGATTGTTTGCAGTCGGGACAACCGGACGGTACTCCGGAGTGATCTTTGCCTGCTTCATCAAAAGCTCAATCTTGTAGACCTCATCCTGATTGCCTTTGTCCTTTGCGAGACGGCCGAGTGCCTGATAGTAACGGCGGATGATCTCCTGACGGGAAGCTTCCTGACAAACCTCATCGTCGATGATGCAGTTTCCAGCCATGTTGACACCCATATCAGTCGGGGACTTGTACGGACAGCTTCCGAAGATTCCCTCGAACATTGCAGAGAGTACCGGGAAGATCTCCACGTCGCGGTTGTAGTTGACCGTGGTGACTCCGTAGGCATCGAGGTGGAACGGGTCGATCATGTTGACATCGTTCAGATCTGCGGTAGCAGCCTCGTAGGCAAGGTTGACCGGATGCTTGAGCGGAATATTCCAGATCGGGAAGGTCTCAAACTTTGCATAGCCGGCTTTGATGCCACGCTTGTTCTCATGATAGAGCTGGGAGAGGCAGGTAGCCATCTTTCCACTTCCCGGTCCCGGTGCTGTGATGACAACGAGCGGACGGGTGGTCTCGATGTAATCGTTCTTGCCGTATCCCTCATCGCTCACGATGTGGGCGATGTTGTTCGGGTAGCCCTCGATCGGATAGTGGCGGTAAACGCGGATGCCAAGGTTTTCCAGACGGGTGCGGAACTGATCAACGACATCCTGACCGGTGTAGCGGGTGATTACGACACTTCCCACATAGAGACCCTTGTCGCGGAATTCCTGAATCAGGCGCAGAACATCTACGTCGTAGGTGATGCCAAGATCATGGCGGATTTTGTTTTTCTCAATGTCAGCAGCGTTGATGGCGATGACGATCTCTGCCTGATCAGCAAGCTGGAGAAGCATTTTGAGTTTGCTGTCCGGTGCGAATCCCGGAAGTACGCGGGAAGCGTGGTAGTCATCGAAAAGTTTTCCGCCGAATTCCAGATACAGCTTGTCGCCGAACTGGCTGATTCGCTCACGGATGTGCTCTGATTGCATGTTCAAGTATTTCTGGTTGTCAAATCCGATTTTATTCATCAGTTGTGCCCTCTCTTTCCATAGAGGATATTGTAGCACATCCGTTGATAATTGAAAAGAAAAAATGAAGTGTATTCTGAATTGTGCTATAATGAGAGTATCGTTTGCGGGCGGGAAAGTTCTGACTGGAAAATTTCCCCCTGTGGTGCTGTAAGAAGCACAAAAACAAAAACGGATATGGATTATAGAAAGAACAGGAGGCGAGCGGAATGGAGAGAACCGTGAGACCGGGAGAATTCTACCGACATTTTAAAAATAAGATGTATCAGATTGTGGCGGTGGCGACTCACTCGGAGACGAAAGAGAAAATGGTGGTCTATCAGGCACTTTATGGAGATTATGGAGTGTATGTGCGCCCGTATGAGATGTTTATCAGTGAGGTGGATCGGGAAAAATATCCGAATGTGAAGCAGAAGTATCGCTTTGAGCGGATCGATCCGGCAAGTCTGGTTTCCGGTCAGGTTGCAGGTTCGGGGCTGGATATGGAAAAATCAGAGACAGCCGGAACAAATCAGCAGACGGCTAAGACCGTAGGGGCGAATGAAGAAACAGAAAAAAATGAAGAAATAGAAAAAATAGAAGACGATCAGACCGATGACTTTGAATTGGTGGACCTGGGAGAAGAGACGATGGAGGAGGAAAAACCTGATCCGAACTTCCTTCGCTTTCTTGAGACGGACAGCTATGAGGTGAGAATGGAGTGCCTGAAAAAAATGCTTCACACTGCGTCTCAGAGAGACATCGACAGCATGTATCTCGTGCTCGATATGAAGCCGGAGTCCGGTTCGGTCGAGGAGCAGGTGGATGCGATCGCGCGTTTTCTGCGGATGCAGTACCGCTATGACGGAAGCCGTCTGAGATAACTTGGGCGGGAAAGGAAAGAATAGAACGTGTTTAATATTGAAGAGGAACTGAAAAAACTGCCCTCCCAGCCGGGCGTTTATCTGATGCACGATGCAAAGGATGAGATCATCTATGTCGGGAAAGCGATCAGTTTGAAAAACCGCGTGCGCCAGTATTTTCAGAGCAGTCGAAATAAGACGGCGAAGATTCAGCAGATGGTATCGCGGATTGCCCGTTTTGAATATATCGTGACGGACTCGGAGCTTGAGGCGCTTGTCCTCGAGTGCAATTTAATCAAGGAGCACCAGCCACGCTACAACACGATGCTCAAGGACGACAAGGCGTACCCCTACATCAAGGTGACAGTCGGGGAGGATTTCCCGCGTGTGATGACAGCGCGCTCGATGAAAAAGGACAAGAGTCGATATTTTGGTCCTTATACGAGCGGAGGGGCAGTCAAGGACACGATCGATCTGATGCAGAAGATTTATCGGATTCGCACCTGCAACCGCGTGCTCCCGCGGGACATCGGGAAAGCTCGCCCGTGCCTGAATTACCATATCGGGCAGTGCGATGCCCCGTGTCAGGGAAAAATCAGCCAGGAGGAGTATGCAAAGAAGACCGAGCAGGTGCTTGAGTTTTTGAATGGACATTATGATACGCTTCTTAATTATCTCGAAGATAAGATGCGCGAAGCGTCCGCTGTGATGGAATTCGAGAAAGCGATGGAGTACCGGGATCTTCTCGCAAGTGTGAAGCAGATTGCGCAGAAGCAGAAGATCACGAGCGAGGCGACTGAGGATCGCGACATCATTGCGATGGCAAGCGATGGCGAGGATGCAGTCGTTCAGGTCTTTTTTGTCCGTGAGGGCAAGATGATCGGTCGGGAGCATTTCGGAGTATCGGTCGGAAGCGCAGATACGCACGCTCAGATTTTGACCGGATTTGTGAAGCAGTACTATTCGGGCACTCCGTTTGTCCCGAAGGAACTCTGGATTCAGGAAGAGCTCGAAGATCAGGATGTGATCGAGAAATGGCTCTCCACGCGCCGAGGACAGCGCGTTCACATTCTCGTTCCGAAGAAGGGCGAGAAGGAGCGTCTTGTGGAGCTTGCGCGAAAGAACGCAAAGATGGTTCTGATTCAGGATAATGAGCGAAACAAGCGCGAGGAGGCGCGCACGAGCGGGGCGATGCAGGAAGTTGCAGGCTGGATCGGTCTTTCGGGTGTGCGAAGAATCGAGGCATTTGATATTTCCAATATCTCAGGCTATGAGTCAGTCGGGTCGATGGTCGTCTATGAGGATGGAAAGCCGAAGCGGAGCGATTACCGAAAGTTCCGGATTCGGACTGTGACGGGTCCGGATGACTATGCGTCGATGCGAGAAGTGCTGATGCGCCGGTTTACGCATGGACTTGAGGAGGCAAAACGTCTTGAGGAGGAAAATCTCGGCACTGCGCTTGGAAGTTTTACGCGTTTCCCGGATCTTTTGATGATGGATGGCGGACGCGGTCAGGTCAACATCGCGCTCGAAGTGCTGGAGGAGCTTGGACTCTCGATTCCGGTCTGCGGAATGGTCAAGGACGATAACCATCGGACGCGAGGACTCTATTATCAAAATGTGGAGATTCCGATTGATCGTCGTTCGGAGGGATTTCGGCTGATCACGAGGATTCAGGACGAGGCGCACCGGTTTGCGATTGAGTACCACAGGAGCTTGCGCTCGAAGGGGCAGGTGCGCTCGATTCTCGATGAGATTCCGGGAATCGGGGATACGAGGAGAAAGGCGTTGATGAAGCATTTGAAATCGCTTGATGCAGTAAAATCGGCATCGGTCGAGGAACTCATGGAAGTGCCTGGGATGAATCGGACTTCAGCAGAAAATGTATACCGCTTTTTCCGGAAAAACAAGGATGACAATCCCGCACAGATATGATAGGATGAACGCAGGTTCTTATGTATGGGTAGGAGTTTTCTGAACTGAAAATTCCGTATGATACAATGGCGGAAGCAGATTTTGCCGATTTGGAATGCGAAGCATCGGCAAAATCTATTGCAGTTCGTGCAACGCATGAACTGTAATGAACGCAGGTTATTTTATGTAGGGGTAGGAATTTTCTGAACGGAAAATTCCACAAATAAAAATAAAAAACAAAAGCAGAAAACAAAATATACAAAACAAAAAATAGAAAACAAAAATAAAAAGAGGCTTAGAAAAGGAGAACAGGTATGTACGGTGTTACGATTACAGAATTAATTAAGAAGATGAATATGAAAAATGTGATTCCGGAGATCGATACGGACAAGGAAGTTCTGTCCCACCCGGAAGTCAATCGTCCAGCTCTTCAGCTGACTGGATTTTTCGATCATTTTGACCGCGAGCGCGTGCAGATCATCGGATATGTCGAGCAGGCCTACATCAAGACACTCTCCCGTGAGAGAAAAATTGAGATGTATGAGCGTCTTCTGACGAGTGAGATTCCGTGTATTGTATACAGCCGTGGCCAGATGCCGGATGACGATATGCAGGATCTCTGCCGTCGCTACCAGGTTCCGCTTCTCGTCTCTGACAAGACGACTTCCGATCTGATGGCAGAGGTCATCCGTTGGCTCAAGGTAAAACTGGCTCCGTGCATCAGCATCCACGGTGTTCTCGTCGATGTATTTGGTGAGGGTGTTCTGATCATGGGTGAGAGCGGAATCGGTAAGAGCGAGGCGGCTCTGGAGCTGATTAAGAGAGGTCATCGTCTCGTGACTGATGATGTCGTTGAGATCCGCAAAGTCAGCGATGAGACGCTGGTTGGAAGTGCGCCGGATATCACGAAGCATTTCATCGAACTGCGCGGTATCGGAATCATTGATGTCAAGGCACTGTTCGGTGTTGAGAGCGTAAAGGATACCCAGAACATCGATATGGTTATCAAGCTCGAGGACTGGGATAAGGATAAGGAGTACGATCGTCTTGGTCTGGAAGATCAGTACACTGAGTTCTTAGGTAACAAGGTTGTCTGCCACAACATCCCGATTCGTCCGGGTAGAAATCTTGCGATCATCGTAGAGTCTGCCGCAGTCAACTACCGCCAGAAGAAGATGGGTTACAATGCAGCTCAGGAGCTGTACAACCGTGTACAGGCAAATCTGGGCCGTGCCATGCAGGATCACAGATAAGAATTAAAAATAAGAAATAGACAAGATTGAACGAAAAAAGAAATAAGTATAGAACTAAAACAAAAAAGATGGATAAGATGGAGCAGAAAAAATGACAGAGCAGAGGACAGCGCAGAATGTGGAAAAGAGAGAACAGGCGGATGGCAACCTGAGAGCGCAATTGGTGCAGGTTCTGCCGGAGGGAGGACTGCGTGAGAACGAGCCGATGAGCCGTCACACGACGTTTCGTGCAGGCGGAATGGCGGACTACTTTGCAGAACCGCAGTCTGCCGATCAGCTTGCGGGAGTGATCCGTGTCTGCCGGGAGGCGGGAGAGCCTTATGCGATTGTCGGAAACGGCAGCAATCTTCTCGTCGGAGATTTGGGATATCACGGTGTGGTGATCTCGATTGGAAAGGCATTTGGAGAGATCCGAGTGGAGGGCAACCGGATTTTTGCGGGAGCGGGCGCACTGCTCGCCTCCGTCGCAAGAAATGCGCTCACGGCAGAACTTACCGGATTTGAGTTTGCCGCTGGAATTCCGGGAAGTGTCGGTGGAGCTGTCGTTATGAATGCCGGAGCCTACGGCTCTGAGATGAAGGATGTGATGGCATCTGCGACGATGCTGACGCAGGACGGAGAGGTTGTGACGATTGCATCGGAGGATCTCGAACTCGGTTACCGCACGAGCTGTATTTTGAAGAAGGGATATGTGGTGCTTGGCGCAGAGTTTGTGCTTGAGCATGGAGACCCCGAGAAGATCCGCGAGCAGATGGACGAACTGGCAGGAAAGAGAAGAGAGAAACAACCGCTTGAGTATCCGAGTGCGGGAAGCACGTTTAAGCGTCCGCAGGGAGATTTTGCGGGACGTCTGATCGAGGTTGCAGGACTGCGCGGATTTCGTGTCGGGGATGCACAGGTTTCGGAGAAACACTGTGGATTTGTGATCAATCGCGGAGAGGCATCTTCCGCAGATATTTTGAGTCTCTGCCGTCAGGTTCAGGAAAAGGTGAGAGAAAATTCAGGAGTGGACCTGGAACTTGAGGTAAAACTGCTCGGAGAATTTTCGGTAAAATAGATCAATAAGAAACCAACATAAGAAGTGGAAATTTCGGAGGAAAAAATCGTGAGACTGGTGATTGTGACGGGAATGTCCGGGGCGGGCAAGACGATTGCCCTGAAAATGCTGGAAGATATCGGATTTTATTGTGTGGACAATCTTCCGGTTCCGCTCATGGAGCCATTTGTCGATCTGGCGCTTCAGAAACCGACCGCTCATGAGCGTGTGGCACTCGGAATCGACATCCGGAGTGGTGGGGAGACGCTTCCACAGCTTCAGAAGATTTTAGAGGGATGGAAGCAGAATAAGATTCCGTGTGAGATTCTCTTTCTGGATGCAAAGGATGAGACACTGGTCAAGCGTTACAAGGAGACGAGACGTTCTCACCCGCTTGCGGGAAAGGGACGTGTGGACAGCGGAATTCATCTTGAGAGAGAGCAACTGCATTTCTTAAAAGAGAATGCGGATTTCATCATCGATACGAGCCAACTGCTGACGCGGGAACTCAAGCAGGAACTTGAAAAGATTTTTGTGGGAAATCAGAAGTACCAGAACCTGTTTATCACCGTGCTGTCGTTCGGGTTCAAGTATGGAATTCCGGCGGACGCAGATCTTGTTTTTGATGTGCGTTTTCTGCCAAACCCTTACTATGTGGAATCTCTGCGCAGTCACACGGGAGAGGAAGCAGAGGTGCAGGCATATGTGCGCCGTGGTGGAACTGCGGAAGTCTTCCTCGGAAAACTTTACGATCTGCTGGATTTCCTGATTCCAAATTATGTGAAAGAGGGAAAGAATCAGTTGGTAATCGCAGTTGGATGTACGGGTGGAAAACATCGCTCTGTGACGATTGCGAGTGCGCTCTATCAGCATTTGAGCGGATTTGAGGAGTACGGGCTGAAGATTGAGCACCGTGATATCGGCAAGGACAAGAGTCGCAGTCTGCCTTCGCAGGACGGCGGGAAAGCGTGACTTGCCGGGAAGGGATGAAGAGAACGATGTCATTTTCTTCTATGGTAAAGGAGGAACTTTCTCATCAGATGTCTTCTGCAAGACACTGCCAGATTGCGGAGATCACCGCGATCATCAGTCTGTGTGGGCGAGTGCAGATCTCGGAGAGAGATTCCTATTGTATTAAAATTCATACAGAAAATGTGGCAGTTGCAAGAAAGTACTTTACATTATTGAAAAAAACATTTAATATAAAGACTGATGTCTCCGTGCGTCAGGGAATGGAAAATCACAGCAGTCGCATTTATTCGGTTTGTATTCGCAAACATGAGGATGCGATTCGGGTTCTTCAGGCGGCAAAGCTGATTGATCTGTACGGAGAGATCGAGGAGAATCTATCGTTAGCTCAGAATGTGGTGATCCGAAAAAGTTGTTGTAAACGCGCATTCATTCGCGGTGCGTTTCTGGCGGCGGGATCGATCAGTGATCCCGAGAAGTTTTACCATTTTGAGATTGCATGTACCGCTCCTGCGAAGGCAGTGCAGTTGCAGGAACTGATGCTGTTTTTCGGGTTGGAAGCCAAGATTATACAGAGAAAAAAGTATAATGTGGTCTACCTGAAAGAGGGCAGTCAGATCGTGGATATTCTGAACGTGATGGAGGCTCCGGTTGCGTTGATGGAACTGGAGAATATCCGGATTTTAAAAGAAATGCGCGGAAGCGTAAACCGGAAAGTTAACTGTGAGACTGCCAATATTCATAAGACCGTATCTGCTGCGGTAAAGCAGATAGAAGATATTTCTTATATCCGCGATCACATGGGATTTGAGAAACTTCCGGATACACTTCGGGAGATCGCCAATCTGCGTCTGGCAAGACCGGAGGCGACGCTGAAGGAGCTTGGGGAGGCACTGGATCCGCCGGTTGGCAAGTCTGGGGTCAATCATCGTCTTCGGAAACTTGGAGAGATGGCAGAAGATCTTCGACAGCGGAATTCGGTTACAGGGGCGTAAAGTCGCGCCCATATCATGAGGAGGATTATTATGTTAAAAAAGACAATCACCATCAGACTTGAGAATGGTCTGGAAGCAAGACCTGTGGCAATGCTGGTTCAGATTGCAAGCCAGTATGAGAGTGTCATCTATGTGGAAAAGGGTACTGCTCGGGTGAATGCAAAGAGCATCATGGGAATGATGACCCTTGGTATGGATGCGGGAGAAGCACTGACTGTTATTACAGATGGTGCGGATGAAGCTGAGGCAATGGACAGCATTGAGAAGTATCTGACGGATGCGAAATAAGTAGAGATATATGGATTCTGCGCCTGAGTTTACAGGAAAATTGAAAAAGAAACAGGGAGCCTCGGCATTGTGTCGGGGCTCTTTTTGCCAGTAGGGCAGGAAAAAATAGGATACAAAGCAAGATACAAACAGGATACAAAAACAAAAGTTCAGAAAGAGAGAAAGTGAGGAAGAAGAGTGGCATTTACGCATCTTCATGTCCACACGGAGTACAGCCTTCTCGATGGTTCCTGTAAGATCAAGGAACTTGTCGCGAGGGCGAAGGAACTCGGGATGGACAGCATGGCGATCACGGATCACGGTGTGATGTACGGCGTGATTGATTTTTACCGTGCGGCAAGAGAAGTGGGAATTAAGCCGATCATCGGCTGTGAGATTTATGTGACACCAGGATCTCGTTTTGAGAGAGAAAAGGGCAGTGGGGAGGATCGTTACTATCATCTGGTTCTTCTCGCGGAGAACGATCAGGGATATAGCAATCTGATGAAGATTGTGTCGAGGGGATTTGTCGATGGATTTTATTACAAGCCCCGCGTGGACTACGAGGTACTTGAGACTTACCACGAGGGAATTATCGCGTTGTCAGCCTGTCTTGCGGGTGAGGTTCAGAAGAATCTTGCGCGCGGGATGTACGAGGAGGCAACGCTGTCGGCAAAGCGTTACGAGGAGATTTTTGGAAAAGGGAATTTCTTTTTAGAGCTTCAGGATCACGGAATTCCGGAGCAGAGGACCGTCAATCAGGGACTCTTGAGATTGAGCAGGGAGCTTGGCATCGATCTCGTCGCGACGAACGATATTCACTACATTTTAGCGGATGACGCGAAGGCGCATGACATTTTGCTCTGCATCCAAACCGGAAAAAAGGTCACGGATGAGAACCGAATGCGCTATGAGGGCGGTCAGTATTACGTCAAGTCTGAGGAGGAGATGAGAGCGCTCTTCCCTTATGCGCAGGAGGCGATTGACAACACGCACAAGATTGCAGAGCGTTGTAATGTGGAGATCGAGTTCGGCGTGACGAAGCTCCCGAAATTTGAGGTCCCGGAAGGATATGATTCTTGGACATACCTCAATAAGCTCTGTCAGGATGGCATGAAAAAGCGATACCCGAATGATGATGGAACACTGGCAAAGCGACTCGAGTACGAGCTCGGTGTCATTCACAACATGGGGTACGTCGATTACTTTTTGATCGTCTGGGATTTCATTCATTTTGCGCGGTCGAATGACATCATGGTCGGACCGGGACGAGGATCGGCAGCGGGAAGTATCGTCGCTTACTGTCTGGAGATCACAAACATCGATCCGATCCGCTACGATCTGCTCTTTGAGCGTTTCTTAAATCCGGAGCGAGTCTCGATGCCGGATATCGACGTGGACTTCTGCTTCGAGCGAAGAGGAGAGGTCATCGACTACGTCGTCGAGAAATACGGAAAGGATCAGGTCGTTCAGATCGTCACCTTCGGTACACTTGCCGCAAAGGGTGTCGTGAGGGACGTCGGACGAGTGCTTGATCTGCCGTATGCGCGGTGCGATGCGATCGCAAAGATGATCCCGGGGGATCTCGGCATGACGCTCGACAAGGCGCTCAAGCAGAGCCCGGATTTGCGCGAGGCGTACCAGAGTGATCCGGAGGTCAAGAATCTGATTGACATGGCGAAGCGTCTTGAGGGACTTCCGCGCCACACATCGATGCATGCAGCGGGCGTAGTGATTGGTCAGAAGGCGATGGATGAATTTGTTCCGCTCTCGAGGGCTTCCGATGGAACGATCGTCACGCAGTTTACGATGACGACGCTCGAGGAGTTGGGACTTCTGAAAATGGACTTCCTCGGACTTCGAACGCTGACGGTTATCCAGAATGCGGTTCAGCTGATTGAGAAGGGATATGGAACCCATCTTGATATGGAGAAGATCGACTATAACGATAAGGAAGTTCTCGGTGCGATCGGAACCGGAAAATGTGAGGGCGTGTTCCAGCTCGAGAGTTCTGGAATGAAGAGCTTCATGAAGGAGCTAAAGCCGGAAAATCTCGAGGATGTTGTCGCCGGAATCTCGCTGTACCGTCCGGGCCCGATGGATTTCATTCCAAAGTATTTGAAGGGAAAGAATGACAAGGATTCCATCACCTACGATTGCCCGCAACTTCAGCATATTTTAAGCCCGACCTACGGATGTATCGTCTACCAGGAGCAGGTTATGCAGATCGTTCGAGATCTTGCCGGATACACGATGGGACGAAGCGATCTCGTGCGCCGTGCGATGTCGAAGAAGAAGACCGCAGTCATGGAGAAAGAACGCCAGAATTTCGTTTACGGAAATGAGGCGGAGGGCGTAAAGGGCTGTATCGCAAATGGCATCAGCGAGAGCGTCGCAAATCACATCTACGATGAGATGATCGATTTCGCGAAGTATGCGTTTAATAAGTGTTCGACTCGTTCCAGCTTTAAATAAACAAAGGGCTGGCACACATAAAGAAGTCCTTTAAAACGAAAAGGAAACCATTTATGCGGAGAACTGATAACTCGACAGAATGGAATGATGGGGTAACGCCCTGAAACATTCTACCTAATACTCCGACGGGCTGTATAAGACGAAAGTCTAACAGTTTGAAGTTCGGTGAAGTCGGCAGAAGTCGACCTAAACCAAGTAGCATCCGCTAGTAGCATTGGTATAAAAGTGGCTAGAGCCCGCCCGTGTGAATTGGTTGTGAAAGGCATGGTTTGCGATATGCCGGGGTCTATAAAATACCTATGGCGAGAATGCCGTGGCATCTACACGGCTGACGAACCAGCGAATTTAAGAGTCTAAATGAAGCTTGCTGGGAAACCAGTAGGGACGCAGGAGCGTCGTTGGTGTGGTGGAGTAAGAATTTTTGTTATGAAAGACCATATAGTGTTACAGGCACTATCAAGCCAACAGGATCAGAGCTAGGCGCCTAAGGGTATATATGTACAGATAGGGTTATCGGTACGAGGAAAGGTATCAGAGATGCGATTTCGCATCTAGGACGACGAAGAATAATAAGCGTCCGAACTGGTGCTGAAAAGTAGAGATCGCACCTTGGAAGTTTCTGTAATGGGAATGGAGGAATGGTCTCAAGCCGGAATTAGAATAATAGGAATATCGAATCTACGACAAGGATTCCGAGTAAGACAAAAAAGTCACTCAAATCTAATTTATTAGAGGAGGTGATGCCTTGTGCCTACTACGAAGAACAAAAGCAACGTTGTAGATAACATTAGACACTCCGAATACTACGAAATGCAGGAGACTCTGGACAGACTCTACGAGGAGAGCCGACAGGGTAAGGTGTTTGACAACCTGATGGATATCATTCTGTCAGAGGAAAATATCCTACTTGCTTATAGAAATATCAAAGCAAACAAAGGGAGTCAAACACCCGGCACAGATAAGCTCACAATGAGAGACATGGGAAAGCTACCAACAAATGAGGTAATAGAACGAGTCAGATTTATTATGAGCGGTAGTAAACACGGATACAGACCAAAACCGGTCAGAAGAAAAGAAATTCCAAAATCGAATGGGGAATTCAGACCATTGGGAATCCCATGCATCTGGGACAGATTAGTTCAACAATGCATGAAGCAAGTATTAGAACCAATATGTGAGGCAAAATTCTCTAAAAACAGTTATGGCTTCAGACCGAACCGATGCGTGGAACATGTAATAGCAGAAACACACAGACTTATGCAGAGGTCAAAATTAGGATATGCGGTAGAATTTGATATCAAAGGTTTCTTTGATAACGTAAATCACCAAAAACTAATCAGACAGATGTGGGCGATCGGTATACATGACAAGAAGCTGATATTCATAATAAAAAGAATTCTAAAAGCACCAGTAAGGCTACCAAATGGAGATACGATTCAACCCACTAAGGGAACTCCCCAAGGAGGAATCATTTCTCCGCTGTTAGCGAATATCGTGCTTAATGAACTTGACCACTGGATAGACAGCCAATGGCTTGAAAACCCAGTAATCGACAATTTTAGCCTTCGATGCAACAAACAGGGAAAACTAATCAAGTCGAATGCATACACAGCTCTTAGAAGAACGAATCTCAAAGAAATGTATATCATCAGATATGCAGATGACTTTAGAATTTTTTGCAGGAACTATGAAGTTGCCAAGCGAGTCAAAGAAGCGGTAACACAGTGGTTACAGCAAAGGCTTAAATTGGAAGTATCTGAGGAAAAAACGAGAATCGTAAATCTAAGACGTAACTATATGGAATTTCTAGGTTTCAAATTGAAACTATATGACAGAGGAAATGGCTGGAAAGTCAAATCTCATGTAAGTGACAAAAAGCTAAAAAACGTAAATAGAGAGCTAAAACATCAGTTTGCAAAAATAGCACATGCCAAGAACAAACAACACACCACATCGATCGTGCGTAGATATAACTCAATGGTGTTGGGAGTTCAGAATTACTATAAGATAGCAACGGATGTGTGCAAGGATTTCAGACTGATCCAATATCAGATTGATGCAGTGGCAAAATCCAGGCTACACGCAAAGAATAGCAGGAAAAGTAAGCTGGGAAGAAATGGGCGCGAGCTAACAATGTTTGAGAGAGAACGATATGGGAAATCAAAAGCTATGAGGTATATCAAGGTAAACGGTGAACCCATATACCCCATAGGATATGTTAGTCCAAAACCACCAATATCCAAAGCCGAAAAAGTATGCATGTACACGAGCGAGGGAAGAAAGGGTCTACATGACAATTTGCAAGTAGACATGAGTATTTTAATCAGCCTGATGAGAAATCCAAGCAGGAACAGAAGCACAGAGTTCAATGACAACAAATTGTCTTTATACTCTGCGCAAAAAGGTAAATGTGCGATCACGCAAAGGGTATTCTGCACAACAGAAGAAATCCATTGTCATCACAAAAATCCGAGAAAATTGGGCGGAACGGATGAGTACAAAAATCTAGTACTTATACTGGAACCTGTACACAAACTGATCCATGCCAAAGTTCCGGATGTGATCGATCAATACCTTAAACTTTTACAGCTCACAAGTGCGCAATTAGCCAAAGTCAATAAATACAGAGAGATGGCCGGCAACGAGCCCATCGTAGCATAACAACGAAAAACTGGAGTAATTCATACAAGGTGATTCGTTAATTCCTATCCCAATGTGGTAACACGCAGACATCAATAGTCACATTGGTTTCATTCTAAAATCGGGGGAACGCCGGATGCGCTGAAAGGTGCATGTCCGGTGTGGACCGGGGGAAAAGATGGAGATGATATCAAAATCTTACCTATCGGTATCGCACGCAGTCTGCTACGCGGTGGTTGCATACCAGACCGCATATTTGAAATACTATTACCCGAGAGAGTTTATGGCGGCGCTTATGACGTCGGTCATGGACAATATCTCAAAGGTGTCGGAATACATTCTGACATGCCGGCAGATGGGAATCGCAATTTTGCCTCCTGACATCAATGAGGGAGAGAGCGGATTTTCCGTATCAAACGGGGCGATCCGCTATGGACTGTCCGCAATCAAGAGCGTCGGTCGAAGTGTTGTGGACGCGATTATTGCAGATCGGGAAGCAAATGGTCTGTACACCTCTCTTGACGATTTTGTGGATCGAATGGGTGGTCGTGAGGTCAATAAGCGGACGCTTGAGAGTTTTATCAAGTCGGGAGCATTTGACTCTCTGCCGGGCAACCGCAGACAGAAAATCGAGGTAGCGCCGGAACTGCTTGACCAGAAGACGAAAGACCGCAAAAATGCATTTGAGGGTCAGATGAGTCTCTTTGATTTTGCGGAGGAGTCGGAGAAGAAACAGTACCAGATCACAATGCCGAATGTGCCGGAGTATCCGAAGGAGGAACTGCTCGCCTTTGAGAAGGAGATCCTCGGCGTCTACGTCAGCGGTCATCCGCTCGAGGAGTACTTGGATCTCTGGAAGAACAGCGTGACCGCACAGACGATTGACTTTGCAGTCGATGAGGAGACGGGGCACGCGAAGGTCGCAGACAACAGCCGGGTGACGATCGGTGGAATGATCACGGCAAAGACCGTCAAGATCACAAAAACGGGACAGCAGATGGCATTTCTGACCGTTGAGGATATGGTCGGATCGGTCGAAGTTCTCGTTTTCCCGAGAGATTACGAGAGCAAACGCTCCATGCTCAACGAGGATGCGAAAGTCTTTGTTCAGGGTCGCACTTCGATCGGGGATGATCCGGTCGGAAAACTGATCTGCGAGCAGGTGATTCCGTTTGAATCAGTTCCCCGCGAGCTTTGGTTAAAATTCGCGGACAAGGCGGAATATGATGAAAAACATCAGAGAATTTTGGACATTCTTCGCACTGGACAGACCGCAAATGCATCTGATACCGTCATTATTTATCTGGAAAAGGAGCGCGCGAAAAAAGTGCTCCCCGCTACTTGGAAGATATGCACAAATAAAGCACTTTTGGACACATTGAATGAAGAACTTGGTGAAAAAAATATCAGACTTGTAGAAAAGGGATTGAAAAGATGAAAAAAATGATTTACACTAGGCAGTGAGCAGTGCGCGTGCACTGAGAGGGCAGCTCGGAGCTGAGGGTGTAAATGATGCGTTGCGTTCACAGGGGGTCTGTGAGGAGAAGCGTGACAGTCGAAGAAAGGGCACAGCCTACACTATATATACGCTGTTGACAGGAGGAGACTACTATGGCAAAGCAAGTAAAGACGATTGGTGTTTTAACAAGCGGTGGAGATGCACCGGGAATGAATGCTGCAATTCGTGCAGTTGTCCGGACCGCTCTGAATAAAGGACTGAAGGTTAAGGGAATCATGCGTGGATACGCAGGACTTCTTCAGGAAGAGATCATCGACATGGACAGCACCAGCGTGTCAAATATCATTTACCGTGGTGGTACGATCCTGTACACAGCAAGATGTATGGAGTTTACCACACCGGAAGGACAGCAGGCAGGTGCAGACATCTGTCGCAAGCACGGAATTGACGGTATTGTCGTAATCGGTGGTGACGGTTCTTTCCGCGGTGCCGGAAAGCTGGCAGCTCTCGGCGTCAATACAATTGGTGTTCCGGGAACGATCGATCTGGACATCGCCTGCACGGATTACACGGTTGGATTTGATACCGCAGTTAATACCGCAATGGAGGCAATCGATAAGGTTCGTGATACTTCTACCTCTCATGAGCGTTGCAGTATCATTGAGGTAATGGGTAGAAATGCCGGATACATTGCTCTGTGGTGCGGTATTGCAAACGGTGCAGAGGATATTCTGCTTCCGGAGCGTTACGACGGAAATGAGCAGGCACTGATCAACCGAATCATTGAGAACAGAAAACGTGGTAAACGCCACAACATCATCATCAACGCAGAGGGAATCGGACATTCCACTTCTATGGCAAGAAGAATCGAGGCAGCAACCGGCATTGAGACGAGAGCAACCATCCTCGGTCACATGCAGCGTGGTGGTACTCCGACCTGTAAGGATCGTGTCTATGCGTCCATCATGGGAGCAAGAGCAGCAGAGCTTCTCTGCGAGGGTAAGAGCAATCGTCTGGTTGCTTACAAGCATGGTGAGTTTGTGGACTATGATATTCAGGAAGCACTCCAGATGACAAAGGACATTCCGGAAGAGCAGTATGAGATTGCAAGAATGTTGGTGAAGTAAAACTTCTCAGATAAAAAACAGGCGTGACGATAAAACTGCCCGGCGGAAGCGATTTCGCCGGGCGTTCTTTGTGGATTTGTGAAATTATGGACAAATAGGATAAGCAAGACAAATAAGGCAAGTAAGGTAAGTAAAATAAGTAAGATAAATTTAAGATAAAATAAGACAAATGCGGTTATTGGTTAGCGCGATGACAGAGTGATTGGTGAGTAATTGGTGATTGCGGAAATGATCGTAACCGAAGAAGAAATAGAAGGGAAAGGTGAAGATGAGAGGACACGACGGACGAATTGTACTTTGTGGTTCTAATGGATACGAAAAGAAGTATTATTTTAATGAAGAATTTTCCAATCTGCCGGAATCGATTCAGCGTCAGCTTCATGTGATGTGTGTGTGGTTCACGGAGGAGTGCGGAGGAATCCTGACTCTGGAATTTGAGGAGGACGGAACTCTGGAATTCTGCCACACGACATCGGAGTATGACGGTTATTACGATGAGATCGGAGCAGATTTGAAGATTAAGCAGTACCGCGAGGAGGGACAGGAACTTCTGAAGGCGCTGGAGACTTACTACAAGGTCTTTTATCTCAATGAAGATATTGAGGAGGAAGATGAGGACGAGGATGGCGGAAATTCTGCGGATAACGACACCGAGAATGACATGGCTGACGGAGTAGACGGAGATCAGGGCGAATGAAATTGCAGATTGGAAATGTAAAACTGGAAAACAACCTGATTCTTGCCCCGATGGCTGGTGTGACGGATCTGCCGTTTCGTGTGCTCTGCCGTGAGGAGGGCTGTGGTCTTCTTTATACGGAGATGGTCAGCGCAAAAGCGATCCTTTACAAGAACAAGAATACAAAAGAACTTCTCGAGGTCGACCCGTCGGAGCGTCCGATCGCGGTTCAGCTCTTCGGCTCCGATCCGCAGATTCTCGGCGCGATGGCACACCAGATCGAGGACGGTCCCTATGATCTGATTGATTTGAACATGGGATGCCCGGTTCCGAAGGTTGCGGGAAACGGTGAGGGTTCTGCCCTGATGAAGAATCCGAAGCTTGTGGAGGAGATCCTCTCCACGATGGTGAAGAGTGTAAAAAAACCGGTCACGGTAAAATTCCGCAAGGGTTTTGATGACGATCATGTCAATGCAGTCGAGATCGCAAAGATTGCGGAGAGCTGTGGCGTGTCGGCAGTGGCAGTTCACGGAAGAACGAGAGAGCAGTACTATTCCGGCACCGCGGACTGGGACATCATCCGTCAGGTCAAGGAGGCGGTGAGCATTCCGGTGATCGGAAATGGAGATATTTTCACTCCCCAGGACGCAAAGAGATGTCTTGAGGAGACCGGTTGTGATGGGCTGATGATTGGAAGAGGAGCACGCGGAAACCCTTGGATTTTCAAGCGCACCGCACATTATCTTGAGACCGGAGAACTTCTCCCGGAGCCGACTGGGGCAGAGATCGGAGAAATGATTCTGCGCCATGCCAGAATGCAGGTGAAAATGAAGGGCGAGTACATTGGAATGAAAGAAATGCGAAAACATGTGGCATGGTACACCGCAGGGCTTCCACATTCGGCCTCAATGCGACGCGCAAGCAACGAGTTGGAGACGCTTGAACAGCTTGAAAACCTGTTAAATACGAATGGTCTGGGTTCTTGACAACCCGCACCCTTTGGGATATAATACTGTGATACTTGAGTATGTGAGGAGACGCGCCGATGACGCGTCTTCTGCATGCAATGAGCTAAATCAGGTTTAGATCAGAGCGGAAGAAGCCGGAGGGTTCGGCTTTGCCCGGAGTCTTCGGAGATAAGATGGCATCAGATGGGGAAACAGTGAAGAATCAGCGAAGAACCAGAGACATGATTTAAGTAGTTTTTTAGTAGCTTTTAAGTAGTTTTTAAGTAGTTTGAGCAGTATTTTTAAGTAGCGTTTTTTTCAATGCTTCTAAGAGCATGAAAATCGCTATGAAAGTATTTAAAGTATTATGTTGTAAGGAAGGAAACAGTTATGGCAGACAAGAAACATATTATCACTTATGCGGGACTGAAACAGTATGAGGATGAGCTTCAGGATCTGAAGGTAAATCGTCGTCGTGAAGTTGCACAGAAGATCAAGGAAGCAAGAGAGCAGGGCGATCTGTCTGAGAACGCTGAGTATGATGCTGCAAAAGATGAGCAGAGAGACATCGAACTGCGAATCGAGGAGCTTGAGAAACTTCTGAAGAACGCAGAGGTTGTAGATGAGGATGAGGTAGATCTGGACAAGATCAGTATCGGTTGTAAAGTAAAAGTATACGATGTTGATTTCGATGAGGAGATGGAGTTCAAGATCGTTGGTTCCACCGAGGCAAACAGCCTTCAGAACAAGATTTCCAACGAGTCTCCGGTAGGAAGAGCACTGCTTGGAAAGCGCGTTGGCGATGTTGTTGACGTTGAGACTCAGGCAGGAATCATTCAGTACAAGGTACTGGAGATCCAGAGAGTATCATAGTTTTATAATTCCATAGATGATAGTTTTAGTGACAGGCAAAGGAGATAGAGATGGCAGAGCAGAATCAGAACGCAAAGCAGGCACAGGAGCCGGATGTTCATCAGCTCCTGAAGGTTCGCCGTGAGAAGCTGGCAGAACTTCAGGCAGCAGACAAGGACCCGTTTAAGATCACAAAGTATGATGTGACCGTACACAGCACGGATGTAAAAGAAAATTACAGCGAGTGGGAAGGCAAAGAGGTATCCATCGCAGGACGTGTAATGTCCAAGCGTGTGATGGGTAAAGCATCCTTCTGTAACGTTCAGGACCTCAAGGGCAACATTCAGTGTTATGTTTGCCGTGATGACCTTGGCGAGGATGCATACAAAGATTTCAAGCGCATGGATATCGGTGATATCGTCGGAATCCGTGGTCTTGTATTCACCACAAAGATGGGTGAGATTTCCATTCACGCACATTCTGTAACCCTGCTGTCCAAGAGCTTACAGATTCTGCCGGAGAAGTATCATGGTCTGACTAACACCGATACCCGTTATCGTCAGCGTTATGTAGACCTGATCATGAACGAGGATGTGCGCAAGACTTTCGTGATGCGTTCCCGTATCATCAGCTGCATCCGTCGCTATCTCGACAATCAGGGCTTCTTAGAGGTTGAGACCCCGATGCTCGTTGCAAATGCAGGCGGTGCTGCTGCAAGACCGTTTGAGACCCATTACAATGCACTGGATGAGGATGTAAAGCTCCGTATTTCCCTTGAGCTGTACTTAAAGCGTCTGATCGTCGGTGGTATGGAGAAGGTTTACGAGATCGGTCGTGTATTCCGTAACGAGGGTCTTGATACCCGTCACAATCCGGAGTTCACTCTGATGGAGCTGTATCAGGCATACACCGATTACTATGGCATGATGGATCTGACCGAGAACATGTTCCGTCACATCGCAAACGAGGTGTGCGGTACCACGAAGATCCCGTATGCAGAGGTTGAGATTGATCTTGGAAAGCCGTTTGAGCGTCTGACGATGATCGATGCAATCAAAAAGTATACCGGAATTGATTTCAACGAGATCAAGACCACTGAGGAAGCAAAGAAGCTCGCAGATGAGAAGGATATCCACTATGAGGAGCGTCACGTTCGCGGTGACATCATCAACCTCTTCTTCGAGGAGTTTGTTGAGGAGCATCTGATTCAGCCGACCTTCATCATGGATCATCCGATCGAGATCTCCCCGCTGACGAAGAAGAAGCCGGATCATCCGGAGCAGGTAGAGCGTTTCGAGCTGTTCATCTACGGAAGAGAGATGTGTAACGCATACTCCGAGCTGAACGACCCGATCGACCAGAGAGAGCGTTTCAAGGCACAGGAGGCTGCACTTGCAGCTGGTGATGAGGAAGCAAACACAACCGATGAGGACTTCCTGAATGCACTTGAGATCGGTATGCCTCCGACAGGTGGTATCGGATACGGAATCGACCGTCTCGTTATGCTGTTTACCAACAGCCCGGCAATCCGTGACGTTCTGCTCTTCCCGACGATGAAGTCCTTAGATGCAGGCAAGAAGTCCGCAGACAAGGCTGGCGAGAAGGCAACTGCTGGCGACAACAATGGTTTCTTTACCCCGAACGAGAAGATCGATTTCTCCAACGTAAAGATTGAACCGCTGTTTGAGGAGCAGGTGGATTTCGAGACTTTCAGCAAGTCTGATTTCCGTGCTGTAAAGGTAAAGGCATGTGAGGCTGTGAAGAAGTCCAAGAAACTGCTTCAGTTCACCCTCGATGACGGAACAGGCAAGGATCGCACAATCCTCAGCGGAATCCATGCTTACTATGAGCCGGAAGAGCTGGTTGGCAAGACCCTCGTGGCAATTACCAATCTGCCTCCGCGCGCAATGATGGGCATTGAGTCCTGCGGTATGTTACTCAGCGCAGTATGCGAGGAGAACGGCGAGGAGAAGCTGAACCTGCTGATGGTAGACAATCACATCCCGGCAGGCGCAAAGCTGTACTAAGAAGTACGAAGATGTACTGAGCTAGCTGTACCAAGGTGTACGAAAGCGGGAGTACGATAAAATCAAAAAGTGCGAAGCACGACAACTGTAAAACAGTTGGAATTTGAAATACAGAAAATGGGGCTATCGCTCGGCAACAGTTTGCTAATGCGACAGCCCCATTTGCTTTAAATAAATACGTTGCTTGAGTCAAGCATTTTTGCAGTGCTTATCGTTTAGAAACGATTGCTGAATAAAGAGGTCTGTTTATAAAGCTATAAAGGTGTTTATTTATAGCGATGTCTGTTTTCTAGGGATAAGCAAGAGGAGAAACAACAGGTGCGAACCTTATCCGAAATTATTGTAAAAAGGGATTATTCTCAGAAGCGTCCTTCTTCCATCTTTTATAAAGACAGTCCGTTTTGGCAGAGATTGCTTTGTGTTTGCTTTATTGGCTTGCTGACATTTGCAGGTCTGGGTGAGTGGAAGACCTTAAACAACATGCTTGGTGGCTTGCCTAAGATATTTACGGTGGGAGTGATCGCTATGACCGTGGGCTATGGGTTTATTTATCCGGATATTGAGAAATTGAAAAAAATAATCTGGCCGGCGCTTGCCTGTATGTCATTGATTGCAGCCTTGCTTCTCTGGTCCATGGTTATTTGGATGATGAATCTGAATAATATTTCGACGATGGTCAATGCCTGCTCTAAACTGGTTTTTCAGAGCATCTCGATTATGACGGCGGTCTGTGGCGTTTATCTGTTTGGTTCCAGGACAGTTGATTTGTTTACGATCGCAATGTGTATGGCGAATGCAGGAATTATGGTTTTGGAGATCCCGAATTTTGGTTTGGGTCCAAGTATCCAGTCTCTGATTACCTGCCTTGTGACCTTTGGTGAAGCGGAAGGTTATGCGCGCAATCTGGAAATACATGATATCACGTTTGTTTTTGGTCAGTTGGTACTCTACTATGTAGCGTTTGCCCCTCGTGAGACGCGAAAAGAGAAACGTCAGCGTATCTTTTTTATACTGGTATGTACCTTTTTCTTTTTTGTTGGTATGAAGCGTATTGCGATTCCAGCCGTTGTATTATTTATCATGGTAGCCTACGTTGTTCGTTTGTTTAAAAAGAAAAAACTCATCTTTGTCCTTTGGGGAATCGCATGGGTGGGGTTCTTTTTCTTATACCTTTATGGAGTTCGGACGGGAGTCGTTTCTCAGGTGTTGGACGTTATTGGCATTGATATGATGGGACGTGACTACCTCTGGAGTCTGGCAAATGATTACTATGAATTTTCAGTGAGCTATTTTGGAAAAGGATTTGAATACGTAGATTCCATTGTCGGTATCTGGTACAGTACGGGCTTGATCAATCATCCGTATCCGTTCCACAATGATATTTTGAAAGTATTTGTGGAGATGGGATTTCCGGGATTCATTTTCTGGTCTGGGATTCAGTATATTTTTATCCCGATTTTTTGGACGAAGTATGCGGACGATGATACGACACTTTTATATTTATGCAACCTCAGCTACATGACGATGACCTATCTTACAGATAATACATCATTCTCTTTCTGGAGCACAATGGCATTGAGACTGATTCCGTTGGCTTATTCTGTGGAACGAAAAAAGCCTCCGAAGCCCCAGGTATGGAAACCCCGTGACAAAAAAGAGATGCATGAGCATATCCGTATCTTGATGCAGGAGTCCCAGGAAGAAAACGAAGTGGAGTAAGTAGGTAAAATGATATAGTGAGATATAGTGAGTAAATAAAATAAGTAGATGAAGTTGGTGGATTAGGCAAAGAAGCGTCAGCGAAGAAAAAACTTGAGTTGGTTTTCATCGCTGACGCTTAAATTTTGGCGCTATGTTAATCAGGCACGATGTCAATCGTTATGATGAAAATGCTTATTTACTATCATTCCAACGCGATCATAGATATTTTGGATGATAACAGCAAGGATGCAGGTTAGACCTAAGCATGCGAAAAAGAAAAAGACATCAAAAGGTCGTTCGTTTGACAGATAATAATTTTTCAAAATCGTGAGCACTGGAAACTGGAATAAATAGATAAACATCGTATATCGATTCATCGTCTTTAAAATGAGATTGTTTATTTCTATTTTATCCATCAACAAAATCAGTACAAATCCAACTGGAACTAGCATGAGATTGTGAAAAATCAAATCCAGCAATCCTCGTTCTGGAACACTGAATGCAATTCCTCCAAAAATAATTTCTGCTACAATGACAATGAAAATAGCACTTTTCTTCTTTAAAAATCTGGAAATCAAATCTGCGTATTCATAAATCAACACTCCAAATGGAAATGCTAATTCACTGATGTAATAGTTTCTGTAATTGTTCCCGGTAAAATTATCAAAGTAGAGCACAATCAAAATGCTGGCAAATGCAGCGCCGACAAGACAGGCATTTCGTATATTCTTTGACTTTGGCAAGAGACTGAATACCACATAAAAAATAATATACAATGCGATGATTGCTGGCATATACCAGTTAATCAGGCTGAGTGGCTCGCTCCACCCAAGAGCGAGATTTTTGATGAGTGCACTTACCACACTTGAAAAAATGGTGATCCACACCAAATTCCCGATTTTCTTTCCGAAATGATCCAGATAATTTGGCTTGTTTGCGACAGAATATGCCAGTCCATAACCAGATAAAATAAAAAAGTATCCCACGCCAAAAGTAGATATTTTTCTTAGTGGGAAAAGAATATGAGGCAAGTATTTGTAGGGGAGTGTGCAGTGAGTAAATATAATTAGGATGGCAAAAATAAATCGTAACTTGTTGAGTCGATTCATGACGATTTTTACATCCATGTTAGCTGTCACAAAATGAATCTTCCAGGCACATAGTACGGCTAAGAGGATATACAAAATAATATAGATCATTTGGGATTATTCTCCTTTGTATAAAAAATTTTTAATTTGTGAGTCCTGTGGCTCTCTGTGCCTCCTTTCTGTCTTTTATTTTCACGATTCTGTTCTTAATTATGTTAATTATAAGATACGAAAAAAGGAGAGGAACTGTCAATAGTTTTTCAGGGATTCCTGATTTCTTTTTGATTTCCGGTATTTGATTGGGAATGTGTTATTTTGGTTGATAGGAGTTTTGGTTGGGGAGTATAATGACAAAAAATGTATCAGTGAAAATTGGTAGACAGAGAGGAAAAGTATGCGAGTCATCGTCACAGACACGGGATGGATCTGGAATCATAAAAATCCGATTCTTGAAAAATTTGATGTAAATGTGGTATTTGTCGTGTGTTTGAATGGGAAAAAGGTCACGGATAAATATAAGTATTTTATCAGTCCATATAAAGAAAAAGAGGATTCTGAATGGGAGACGGAGGAATATGGACTGGAAAGCAGGAAGTATCAGGCTTTGGAATCCGTTGGAGATGATTTGTATTTTGCGATTGAGCTTTTAGGGGGTGGGGAACCAGAGGATTTTCTTTTTCTGACAGATGGAAATCCGGAGAGCTTGTATCCGTTTTTTGCTATGAAATCCAGACAGGATCTTCATACATTTCATTTGTGTGCCATGTCGCCGTGGCGGTTTGAAAGTGAAAAGATAAAATCAGCTTATCGGGAGATGGTATCGGACATGACTCAGCTTCGTTCGGTTATGTATATCGACAGTGACAGAATTTTGGATCGAGTAATCAGTTATGACGCTTTGGATTCTTCTCCTTCCACAGGTTCCTCTGATTTGGCTTTTTCCTCTGGCTTTAAGAAAAAACTTTTGGAGGAGGCAACCGACGAATGCGTTTCTCTGCTTCCAAGAGTAATCAGTAGCATTGAGAAGATCGAGGAGCCGTTGTATTTTGATTTTGCATCGATGTCCTATATTCCAATGAAAGAGGGAATGGAAAAAATTGATCTGTCAAAAGCATCTGAAGAACCGCCATCCATGCAGGTTTTAGAATCGGTTCATTCGGGGCGTTTGACATTGGGAATGGTTAATTATGATAGATATCCTTTAAATAATAAAAGGACGAAAACAGAAGTCGAAAAACCGATTGCAAGGATCGATGGAAAACAAATCTGTAATTATTTGAGAGAACTCAGAATCAAACTGGCAGAGGCGAATGGAATCGAGTTTTCTTCAGAAGAGTGCCCTTCGATCGGTCCGTGTGCGGGGACATGCGCGAAGTGTGATGAGGAGGCGCGATATTTGAGAAAAGAATTGAAAAAAATTCCTGTGGAGGAGCAGGTGATCCCGGATTGTACGCTAAAAAAGTGGTAACAGCACAGAGGAGGAAAATGGTATGAGAGTCGTGGTTACAGACACGGGATTTATCTGGAATCATGAGAATCCGATCCTGAAAGAATTTGGAAAAGATGCAGTGCTCGTCGTCTGTCTGAATGGAAAAAAGGTTACAAAGAAATATCAATGTTTTGTCAGTCCGTATCAGCCGGAAGTGAAGTTGGGAATGGATAAATGGGGAACAGAGAGTCAGAAATATCGGGCACTTGAGTCTGTTGAAGATAATTTATATGCGAAAGTTGTTTGGAGTGGAGATCCAGATATCCTTTTTCTCACCGACGGAAATCCGGAAAGTCTTTATCCCTTTTTTGTGTTGAAAGATCGAAAAGAGGAATATAAGATCCATTTGTGTGCGATGTCACCCTGGCGATTTGAATCAAAGCAGAGAATTGAGGCTTACAAGGCGTTGATATCGGATCTGTCACAGTTGTCCTCAATTTTGTATATAGATAGTGATATACTTTTTGAGAAACTGAAAAAGAAGACAAGGGTGTGGGATGAATTTTTAAAACTGGCAGAGGAAGAATACGTTTCTCTGCTTCCGAGAGTTGTCCGTAGTATTACAAAATTGAAAGAACCTTCGTATTTTGATTTTGCTTCGATGTCCTATGTTCCGATCAAGAATGGAATGAAGGAGATTGATTTATCAAAGGCAGAAATAGAATCTCCATCTGTGGAGGTACTCAATTCCACAGTTCTGGAATATACGATACTGGGATATCCATGGAAAGAAATTTATCCCCAAAATGACGATCGAACGAAAGCAGAGGTTGAAAAACCGATCGCAAGAATCGATGGAAAACGAATCTGCACTTATCTGAGAGAACTCAGAATCAAATTGGCGCAGGCGAATGGAATCGAGTTTTCTTCGGAAGAGTGTCCGTCGATCGGTCCATGTGCGGGGACATGCGCGAAGTGTGATGCGGAGGAAGAATATTTAAGCAAGAAATTGAGCGAGATTCCGCTTGAAAAACAGGTAATCCCCTATGATCTGCTGACAGAATGGGAGGTGAAAGAATGAAAAGCGATATTATGTCCATTTCCAGATTGAGAATGGCAACAGACGGAGAGGGCGTTTCTACTTTGGTTGCCTTTTTTAATTGTCCCCTTCACTGCAAGTATTGTATCAATGAGTACTGTCATAAAAAGAGCATGTTTTTTGAAAAGGCGAGAGCGATCTATACACCGAAAGAGCTTGTCGACATTCTAAAGCGGGATGAGATTTATTATCTGATGACGGGCGGAGGTGTGGTTTTTGGCGGGGGTGAACCCTTGCTTCAGTCTGCATTTATCCATGAGGTCTGCCAGTTGATTGATCCGCGATGGAAAAAACGAATCGAGACCTCTCTGAATGTTCCGTGGGAACTTGTTGAACCGCTGATTGGGGACATTGATGAGTGGATCATCGACATCAAAGATATGGACCCGGATATTTACGAATTGTATACAGAGAAGGATAACAAGAACGTGATCGACAATCTCCTGAAAATTCGTACCCTTGTTTTTCCGGAGCAACTGCGGATTCGGATTCCATACATAAAAAACTACAATGATGAGAAAGATGTAGAGAGATCGATTGACTGGGTGATGGAGAATCTAAATGTGATCCCGGATGTCTTTCGCTATATGTTTCTTCCGCATACAAATGAAAAACACTGGCGTGAGGAAGAGAGTGAGCCAAGAGAAGATCCGAAACCGGTATACAAGAAGGAAGAGAAAGATCCGCGCCTGAAAACAAAGTTAGAACGGCGAAAAGAAAAACGGGAGGCACGGCGGGAAGCACAGGCACAGCGCAATCAGACAAAAAATCTTTTTTAACTTCATTATGGAAGAAGCGATTGACAGCAAAAACGGAATATGTTATGATGTTCCGGTATGAAAACGCCGAGGCCCGGTTGTATGGCCACTCCAGCCACATCCTGGTTTCCGGTAAGATTATTTAATATTTTTAAGGAGGATTTCACAATGATTTCTAAGGAAAAGAAAGCAGCTATCATCGCAGAGTACGGCAGAAAGCCGGGAGATACCGGTTCACCGGAGGTTCAGATCGCAATCCTGACCGCTCGTATCGCTGAGCTGACCGAGCACTTAAAGAGCAACATGAAGGATCATCATTCCAGACGTGGTCTGCTGAAGATGGTTGGTCAGAGACGTGGTTTACTGAACTACCTGAAGAAGACCGACCTCGAGGGCTATCGTGCACTGATCGAGAAGCTGGGTATCAGAAAGTAATTTTAGATATAAAAGGGGGCGGAGAGGGTTTCTTCTCCGCCTTGATTTGTATCTGAGCAAAAAAGTAGAAAAGACGGAAGAACAGGAGCAGGACCCCGAAGCCGCTGCTGTACCCACAGAAATATCCATTCTGCGGGCAGAGCAGTAGTTTCGAGGAGAGATCCTTCTGTTTTTCGGGATTTTTCTGAACCAAAAAGTTTCAAGAAAGAGAGTTTTGACAAAGAAAGTTTTCATTATATTTTCATGTTGAAACAAAGATTGGAACTTTTCAAGAAATTTCTGATAAGGAAAATTCTGATCACAAAGAATTCACAAAGAACTCACAAAGAGCTCAAAAAGAGATGACAAAGAAATGAAAATGAGATGAAAGGAAAACAAGACATGTACAAAAGTTATAGTATGGAACTTGCTGGCAGAACGCTGACCGTAGATGTGGACAGAGTTGCTAAGCAGGCAAACGGTGCAGTACTGATGCATTATGGAGATACTGTTGTACTTTCCACCGCAACCGCATCCGACAAACCGCGTGAGGGCGTTGACTTCTTCCCGCTGAGCGTAGAGTACGAGGAGAAGATGTACGCAGTTGGAAAGATCCCGGGTGGATTCAACAAGAGAGAGGGAAAGGCATCTGAGAATGCAATCCTGACCTCCCGCGTTATCGACCGTCCGATGCGTCCGCTGTTCCCGAAGGACTACCGCAACGATGTCACCCTTGACAACATTGTGATGTCCGTAGATCAGGATTGCAGTCCGGAATTGACCGCTATGCTCGGTTCCGCAATCGCAACCGCAATCTCTGATATCCCGTTTGACGGTCCGTGTGCAACGACCCAGATCGGTCTTGTAGACGGTGAGTTCGTTGTGAACCCGACTCAGGCACAGAAGGTTGCTTCTGATCTGGCTCTGACCGTTGCATCCACGAGAGAGAAAGTCATCATGATCGAGGCTGGCGCAAAGGAAGTGCCGGAGGACGTGATGATCGAGGCAATCTACAAGGCAGATTCCGTGAACAAGGAGATCATCGCTTTCGTAGACAAGATCGTTGCAGAGTGCGGAAAGCCGAAGCACAGCTATGAGAGTTGCGCAGTTCCGGAGGAGCTGTTTGAGGCAATCAAGGAGATCGTTCCGCCGGCAGAGATGGAAGTTGCTGTCTTCACCGATGACAAGCAGACCCGTGAGGCAAATATCCGTGCGATCACCGAGAAGCTCGAGGAGGCATTTGCAGACAACGAGGAGTGGCTCGCTCTTCTTGGAGATGCTGTTTATCAGTACCAGAAGAAGACCGTCCGCAAGATGATCCTGAAAGATCACAAGCGTCCGGATGGCCGTGCAATCACCGAGATCCGTCCGTTAGCAGCAGAGGTTGACCTGCTTCCGCGTGTACACGGTTCCGCAATGTTCACCCGTGGACAGACCCAGATCCTCAACATCTGTACTCTGGCTCCGCTGTCTGAGGCACAGAAGTTAGATGGTCTTGATGAGCTTGAGACCACGAAGCGTTACATGCACCATTACAACTTCCCGTCCTTCTCCGTAGGTGAGACGAAGCCGTCAAGAGGACCGGGACGTCGTGAGATCGGTCATGGTGCTCTTGCAGAGCGTGCGCTTGTTCCGGTACTTCCGTCCGAGGCTGAGTTCCCGTATGCAATCCGTACCGTATCTGAGACGATGGAGTCCAACGGTTCTACCTCTCAGGCAAGTATCTGTGCATCCACGATGTCTCTGATGGCAGCTGGTGTTCCGATCAAGACGATGGTAGCAGGTATCTCCTGTGGTCTGGTAACCGGCGAGACCGATGACGATTACATCGTTCTGACCGATATCCAGGGTCTTGAGGACTTCTTCGGCGATATGGACTTCAAGGTAGGCGGAACTCACAAGGGTATCACCGCAATCCAGATGGATATCAAGATTCACGGTCTGACCCGCCCGATCATCGAGGAGGCAATCCGCAGAACCCGCGAGGCAAGACTTTACATCCTCGACGAGGTTATGGCAAAGGCAATCTCCGAGCCGAGAAAGACCGTTGGCAAGTATGCTCCGAAGATCGACCAGATCAGCATTGATCCGCAGAAGATCGGTGATGTAGTCGGCAAGCAGGGCTGTGTGATCAACAAGATCATCGAGGAGACCGGCGTGAAGATCGACATCTCCGAGGATGGAAATGTTGCAGTTTGCGGAACCGATCAGGCAATGATCGATCGTGCAAAGGAGATCATCCACAACATCGTTACCGACATTGAGCCGGGTCAGGTGATCACGGGTAAGGTTGTTCGCATCATGCCGTTTGGCGCATTCGTTGAGCTGAAGCCGAAGAAAGATGGAATGATCCACATTTCCCGCCTGTCTGACCGCCGTGTCGAGAAGGTTGAGGATGTGGTAAATATCGGCGACACCGTAACCGTTAAGGTACTTGATGTAGACAAAGCTGGCAAGATCAGCCTGAGCATGAAGCCGGGTGACCTTGCAAAGAAGGACAGTGAAAACTAGTTTTATGAGAACAAAAAATATAAATGGCTTTCTTACCGGAATGCTGGCTACCGTTATGGTAGCTGGCACTTCCTTTTTGGCACAGGCAGAAGTGATTGTGCCGGCAAACGAATTGACGACAGAAGTAAAGCAGGAGTCTCCGACGACTGCGACCACAGAGGCAACAGCAGACGCGACGCAGACGACTGCCCAGACTTCACCGGCACCGGTGACCTCTGAGACTCAGGCAAGCCCGACGGCTCCGACAACTTCGGAGACGAGTGCGGGAACACAGCAGACGACCTCCACGGTTGTCGTTTCTGCGGGAAGCACCGCACAGACTTCCTCTGCGCCGACTGCTTCCTCCACGCCTACTCCGTCCGGATCAACAACGACCTCCGGCTCTTCCACCGGAACGACTTCACCGGTCATCGGACCGGGTATGAGCAGTTCCAATTCCGTGGGACCGGGAATCGGGGGAATGCTTCCTCAGGTTGCGGAGTCGACGAACACGACGGATGGAACGAATGCTTTTGCGGGAACGGTGACGGACCCGATTGTCAAGGTGGCAGACAAATATACCTATGACCAGATGAGTCAGGATATTCAGAAGTTATCAGCGCGTTATGGAAGCCATATGAAAGTGAATGTGATCGGCACTTCGTTGGACGGCAGAAATCTCTATGAGATTGTAGTCGGAAATCAGAATGCGCCGAAGCATATCCTGATTCATGCAGGCATCCATGCGAGAGAGTATATGACGCCCCTTCTTGTGATGAAGCAGTTGGAGTATGGTCTGGCATTTTATGACAGCGGAAGCTACAATGGAACGCCACTCTCCCAGCTCTTTAATCAGGTTGCCATTCACTATGTTCCTATGGTCAATCCGGATGGAATCTCGATCAGCCAGTTTGGAGAGAGCGGAATTCGCTCAGCAACTCTGCGTCAGCAGATTCGCGAGTGCTATGAGAATGACAAGGCACTTGGAAGAACGAGCGCGACGTATGAGCGTTATCTCCTTTATTGGAAAGCAGATGCGAGAGGAACGGATTTGAACCAGAACTTCCCGGCTGACTGGGATCAGGTGAGCAGTTCCCCGAAGCCGTCCTACGGCACTTACAAGGGAACGAGTTCCCTGTCAGAGCCGGAGAGTCAGGCGCTTGCAAATCTTGCGATGTCAAGAAACTGGGCGCTGACGATCAGCTATCACAGCATGGGAAATCTCATTTACTGGGATTATGCAGGCAACAAGGTCAAAGAGACCTCCAAGGCGTTGGCAGATCTCATGGCATCCAAGACCGGTTATCGTCTGGGCGGATCAAGTGGTCACGGCGGTTTCAAGGACTGGGTACAGATCAAGGACAGCCCGATTCCGAGTGTGACGATTGAGGTTGGAAGTGTCACCTGCCCGATGCCGGTTTCCGAGTTCCCGGCAGTATGGCAACACAACAAAGAAGTCTGGGTTTCCGCGATGGAATTTGCAATCCAGCACTGACGGAATTCCTGCTGGAATTCTACTGAATCTTCATCTAAATACGGGCAGAATATTCCGACCTCTTAGGTCGGGAAGGAATGCCCGTTACACCTCGCTTTCTTAAATGCTAGATTTTTAGTAAAATATACGATAAAATATTATTGCTGAAAGAGGTTCGTCGTCAGATCCAATCCAAAAGGTAAAGCGTAGACCAGAAGCTATTTCAGGACGAGAGAACCGTTGGATATCCGATGTAAACCATCAGATTTCTAAGACACTCGTTAAGAAATATGGTAAGGATACGTTATTTGTTCTGGAAGATTTGGCTGGTACATCTCTTCGGTGTGATGTGGATTTTGGAGATAACCATCCTCGCTACGAAAGAATAACAAATACCTTAGAGTAAATCTCTTTGGTAAAACGGGCATTGTCAACTGCCCGATGATGTAGGCAGAATGAGGGAGACATCTTGCGATGTCGTTACTACCTATGCTTCTC
>NZ_JBNMIQ010000027.1:0-42731 GCF_050873365.1 Brotaphodocola sp.
AATACCCATACTTTGAGTAGTATGGGCATTTAAAAAGTAGAAAAAACGGTTTTGACACGAGCCGTATGTTATCGTTAATTCATTCATTAGAATGATTGATAATGAAAGTCTCATAGAAATGAATCAGTCTTATATACTTTCGAGTATATTTGGAAATTTATGTATATGAGAACCCAACGAGCTTTAGCCGTTGGAGTGTCAGTTTCTCTGTCATGTTTTCTTTCACTTTCATCGTGATTCTGGGTTACTGTTCAGAGGTAGGCACTTTTGGAACCGAAAGTGCCGTAAGATAACGTGGTGGTAGCGGGAATTTGCCGTATTTAAATGCGAAGCCACGGCAAATTCCGTTACTGGGCACGTGCGCGTGAACAGTAACGATTCTGAAGCTTCTTAAAAAAATTCCCCGCGTACAGAAACCGGAGCGATCCTGTTTTTTGAGTTTGGAAAAAGAGTTGTAAGTTTTCTGATAATTGTATACAATAGTAGAAGATATAGTTTAAAAAAGATTGAAAGAGAAGTAGAGTAATGATGGCAAAAGAAAAACAGATTAACAGACGAGCATTGTTTGCAGATGAGACACAGGATTATCGGATTCCAGAGGAACCGGATTCCGGGGAGATGACAGAACTGCGATTTCGGACGGGAGCTGGTGAGGCACAGCAGGTATTCTGCGTGGTGATGGAGACTGACGAGCGTCTGGAAATGAAAAAAATAGCTTCGGATGGACGGTTTGATTTTTTTCAGACGACGATGAACGTCGGGGAGGATGCCATTCATTATTGCTTTTTTGTGCAGGGCGAGGGTGATGCCTGCTTTTTTGGACGACTCGGGGCTTCCAAGCATGCGGAACTCTGTGGACCGTTTGTTATCACTCCCGGCTTTCATACGCCGGAGTGGGCAAAAGGCGCGGTGATGTACCAGATTTTTGTGGATCGCTTCTGCAATGGAGATCCAAACAACGATGTGAAGGAGCGGGAGTACGTCTATATCGGGCGGCCGGTTCACAAGGTTGAGAACTGGGAGCAGAATCCGTCGACGATGGATGTCGGCTGTTTCTATGGCGGAGATTTGAAGGGCGTTCGCGAGAAACTCGATTATCTTCAGTATCTCGGCGTCGAGGTCATTTACTTTAATCCACTTTTTGTATCCCCGTCCAATCACAAGTACGATAGTCAGGACTATGAGCACATTGATCCGCATTATGGAGTCATCGTGAGCGACGGCGGGGAGGTTGTTGCAGAGAATGCAGTCTCCAATGAGAAGGCAACCTGCTATCAGAGACGCAGTGCCGATCCGGCGAATCTGACGGCGAGTGATCAGCTGTTTGCGGATCTCGTGAAGGAGATGCACGAGCGCGGGATGCGTGTCATCATCGACGGCGTGTTCAATCACTGTGGTTCGTTTAACAAGTGGCTCGACAGGGAGAAAATCTATCTGCATCAGGGCGGATATGAGGCGGGCGCCTATCTGAGCGAGAAGAGCCCTTATCGCAGTTTCTTTCATTTCAATAATGAAAACGCAGATGCATGGCCGGACAATGGAAGCTATGACGGCTGGTGGGGACATGACACCCTCCCGAAGCTCAATTATGAGGAGTCTCCGAAGCTGTATGAATATGTGATGCGGATTGCGCGCAGATGGGTCTCAGAGCCGTTCTGTGTCGATGGATGGAGACTGGATGTGGCGGCAGACCTCGGTCACAGCAGTGAGTTCAATCACAAGTTCTGGAAGGATTTCCGTGCAAATGTGAAGCAGGCAAATCCGAATGCGGTGATTCTTGCAGAGCACTACGGCGATCCGAGCAGTTGGCTTCAGGGCGATGAGTGGGATACGATCATGAACTACGATGCGTTCATGGAGCCGTTGACTTGGTTCCTGACAGGAATGGAAAAGCACAGCGACAGCTCGAACAGCGCGCTCTATGGAGACGGAGAGAGCTTTTTCCGCTCGATGCACTATCATATGAGTCGGATGCAGGGACAGTCGGTGATGACGGCGATGAATCAGCTCTCGAATCACGATCACAGCCGTTTCCTTACGAGAACGAACCAGATGGTCGGGCGAATCGGGACGATGGGTGCGGAGATGGCATCGGTTGGCGTGAATTACGGAGTCTTCCGCGAGGCGGTCATGGTGCAGATGACATGGCCGGGAGCACCGACGCTGTACTATGGAGACGAGACCGGAGTCTGCGGATGGACCGATCCGGATAACCGCCGAACCTACCCGTGGGGGCATGAGGATTTTGAGCTGATTGAGTTTCATCGATATATGATCGATCTGCACAAACGTCTTCCGGCACTCAGGAGAGGTTCGGTCAAGGAACTGCTTGCGGATCGCCAGCTGATCGCTTACGGGCGGATGCGCGGGGAGAACAAGTGCGTGATTGTGATCAACAACCGCAGAGACAGCCGTGTCGTTCATGTGCCGGTCTGGGAGCTTGGAATCTCGGATCAGGAGCCATTGACGAGAATGATGCTCTCGCATGCGCAGGGCTACAATGCCGGACAGATCGCCTATCACGCGGAGGATGGCGTGCTGACGCTTGAGCTTCCGGCGAGCAGTGGAATTCTGCTGACGACCGGACGGTATTGAGATTTGGAAATCGTTCCAGTTTGTGCAATGCATGAACTGGAATTGAGATCAGAGGTTACTGTTCAGAGTGGTTGTGTTAAAAAAATTGAAAAAAACACTTGATTTTTTGAAAAATCCATGATATGATTTTACTCGCTTGTTAAGGTCAGTATGGATGGGTTCCCGAGTGGCCAAAGGGGGCAGACTGTAAATCTGTTAGCTGTGCTTTCGGTGGTTCGAATCCACCTCCATCCATTCGCAAAGCATTTCGATGCTGAGCGGTGCGCCGTAGTGGCGGAACTGGCAGACGCACAGGACTTAAAATCCTGCGGGACTAATCTCCCGTGCCGGTTCGATTCCGGCCTACGGCATTTTGATCTTGACAGCGGGCCTTGGTAGCTCAGTTGGTAGAGCAGAGGACTGAAAATCCTCGTGTCACTGGTTCGATTCCGGTCCAAGGCACTGAGGGAAACCTCAAAGGCAAGATTTGCGGGCGTAGTTCAATGGTAGAACACCAGCCTTCCAAGCTGGATACGTGGGTTCGATTCCCATCGCCCGCTTCACGAAAAAAATTGTAAAAAGTAGTTGCAATTTTCGCAAAAGTATGATACAATTCATTTCGTTGAAAACAACAGCATATGCGCGAGTGGCTCAGTTGGTGGAGCACGACCTTGCCAAGGTCGGGGTCGCGGGTTCGAGTCCCGTCTCGCGCTCTCTTAGAAGCGGATTCCGATCATTTCGGAGTCCGCTTTTTCGTTTATAGGAAATTAGAAATTGGAAATAGAAAACTAGAAATAGAAAATTAGAAATAGGAACCTGGGAAATTGCCGTATTTAATGAGAAGCTACGACAAATTCCTTTACTGGACATGTGTGCGTGAACAGTAGCAGGAAAAGAGGAAAAAGGAAAAGAAAGATGGACATCATATATTCAAAATGGAAAGAAGATCAGATTCAAATCGATAAGGTTCCGGAACCGGAGGCTGTGGTTTTGATTCCGGAGGAGGAAGAAGGGCTTCCGGTCACGGCGCTCGGCGCCTACGTCTGCTCGGGAAGTGAGATCGAGGAGGTGCACATTCCGATCGGTGTGAAAAAGATTGGCGCCTATGCGTTTTATGGCTGTCAGAAACTCAAGTCTGTTTATATGGGCGGGCGTGCTCTCGATCTTGGCACCGGGCTGTTCGCGGACACGCCGTCGATCCGTTTTCTCGATTTTACGGAGTTTGAGGGGGAGCGCTCCTGCTTTAAGGATATTCTCTCGGAGATCAGACAGACGCTTCGCGTTCGCGTGCACAAGGGTGACAAAGAGGCGCGCCTGATTTTTCCGGAGTATTTTGAGGAGTCCGTGGAAAATACGCCGGCGCGAATTCTTGTGACGGAGACGCACGGCTGTGGTCACCGCTATCGCTATTGTTTCGCAAACAGGGAGTTCCAGTTTGCGGGTTACGATGAGCTCTTTCCGCATGTGAAGGTGCAGGAGTCGGAGGAACTTGTGACTGAGCTTGCGATCGGCAGGATCCTCTATCCGTGGGGACTCTCCGAGAAGCGTCGTCAGATGTATCTCGATTATGTCCGAGAGCACTGGAAATGCGCGGGAAGCCTGCTGATTCAGGCAGACAGCCCAAAGCGGGATCAGGCCACGAATCTGGAACCGGGAATGTTGCCGTGGCTTGTTGAGACTGTGCTTGCAGATGAGACTAAGAATCCAGAAACGCTTGCAGAGAAGCTCGCAGAACTGATTGCGCTTGCACAGAAGTTTTCGGATACGGAGATGGTGAGCTGGCTGATGAATTACCGTCATTTCCACGCGGAAGCAGGCGTGGGAGTGGTTGCCGGGGAAAATGTGGGAGCAGATGCAGAAACAAACGTAAGTGCAGATGCCACAGCAAGTGCGGGGACGGTTGAGGCAGAACCGAGAACAAGAGCGCGCCGTCGCCGTTTTGAACTTTAAAGAAAAGGGAGGGGTCAACCATGATTGATCCGGTCAGACAGAGGCAGTTAGATGAGTTGAGTACCGTGGAACTCTGCACGAGAATTCTGATGAATTCAAGGAATGAGCTTTACCTGAATATGCGCTATCTCGATGTCTCTTTAAGCAGTCTCGGATTTGAGGCGGTGCCGGGATGCGGTGGGATCGGGACGGATGGTTTCATCATAAATTACGATCCGAATTACCTGTGTGGTCTCTACAAGAGCGGACGTGTGCATGTAAACCGCGCCTATCTTCATATGTTGCTCCACTGCCTGTTTTCGCATATGGATACGAGAGGAAAGAGAGAAGAGGAACTCTGGAACCTCGCGTGCGACATAGCGGTGGAGTCGGTGATTGATGGAATCTACATGAAATGTGTGCATGTCGCGATGATGCCGTTTCGGATGGACTGGTACGGGCGACTTAAGAAAAAACTGAAGGTGCTGAATGCGGAGGGAATTTATCGTGTTTTGAAAGAGGCGGATCTCAAAGACCAGCAGTACCGCAGAATGGCGCAGGAATTCTATGTCGACGATCACCGATTTTGGCAGTTGCCGGATGACGCGCCGAAGGACAGCATCGTGCGCCAGAATCAGTGGAGCGACAACCGGGACAAGATTCAGACCGAGATGGAGACGATGGGAAATCAGCAGGACGAGGACTCGAAGAGTCTTCTCGAGCAGGTTCAGGTTGAAAACAGGGAACGCTACGATTACAGGCGGTTTCTGCGCCGTTTCTCGGTGCTTCGCGAGGAGATGCAGGTTGATCCGGATTCGTTTGATTACATTTTTTATACCTACGGACTGTCACTTTACGGAAATATGCCTCTCGTCGAACCGCTTGAGTCGAAGGAGGTCAGTCGAATCGAGGATTTTGTGATCGTCATCGACACCTCAATGTCGTGCTCGGGCGATCTCGTGTGCCGTTTCCTTGAGGAGACTTACGATATTCTCTGTGAGTCGGACAGCTATTTTAAGAAGACGAACATTCACATCATTCAGTGCGATGAGGAGGTTCGGGAGGATCGGCTGATCACGAATCGCGAGGAGATGGAAGCCTACATGAGAGAGTTCACAGTGATCGGAAATGGCGGAACGGATTTCCGCCCGGCATTTGAGCATGTGAACCAGCTTGCAAACCGGGGCGAATTCCATCGGCTGAAAGGACTTTTGTATTTTACGGATGGAATGGGAATTTATCCGGTGAAGAAACCATTTTATGATACAGCTTTTGTGTTTGTCAAAGATCAGTATGTCGATATCTCTGTTCCGCCGTGGGCAATCAAGCTGATTCTTGAGCCGGAGCAGATTTTGGAGAATGATAGTCCTGTCTGAGACAGAGTGAAGGGATTTTATGAATTTCATGGATGAATTTCATGAATTAATCTCATGGATGAATCTCACGAATGAATCTCATGAATTTCGTGTTGGGACTGAGACAGGGAAAAATCACGTTTTGGAAAGTGGAGGAGAAGAATCATGAATATCAAACGTGCAAAACAGGAAATCAAGGATACAATCGAGGCGTATCTGGCGAAAGATGAGTACGGGGCATATGCGATTCCGTCGATTCGCCAGAGACCGATGCTTCTGATCGGACCTCCGGGAATCGGAAAGACGCAGATCATGGAGCAGATCTCTCAGGAATGCCAGATCGGTCTTGTCGCATACACGATCACGCACCACACGAGACAGAGTGCGATCGGACTTCCGTTTATTGAGCACAAGAATTACGGCGGAAAAGAGTATGCGGTGACGGAGTACACGATGAGTGAGATTGTCGCCTCGATCTATGACAAGATTGAGCAGACTGGACTCTCCGAGGGACTTCTGTTCATCGATGAGATCAACTGCGTGTCGGAGACGCTTGCGCCGACGATGCTCCAGTTTCTTCAGGGAAAGACGTTTGGAAATCACAAGATTCCGCAGGGGTGGATCATTGTCGCAGCGGGAAATCCGCCGGAGTACAACAAGTCAGTGCGAGAGTTTGACATCGTGACGATGGACCGAATTCGTCGAATGGATGTCGAGGCAGATCTCGGTGTTTGGATGGAGTATGCAGTGCGCGCAAATGTGCATCCGGCAATCCGTTCCTATCTGGGAATCCGCAAGGAGAATTTTTGCCGGATTGAGACGACGGTCGATGGACGGATCTTTGCGACTCCGCGAGGCTGGGAGGATCTGTCGGAACTGATCTGGATCTATGAAAAGCAGGGCAAGAAGGTTGACCGCGAGCTTGTCGCAGAGTACATTCAGTTTCCGAAGATTGCGAAGGATTTTGCGAATTATCTGGAACTCTATTACAAGTATCAGAATGATTACCAGGTCGCTGAGATCCTTGATGGAAAGATCTCGGAGCCGGTTGTGGAGAAACTTCAGAAAGCGCCGTTTGATGAGAAGATCAGTGTTGTCGGACTGCTTTTATCCGGGCTCAATGATGGCTTCCGTGAGGTTGTCCGGACGCAGGAGCGGATGCAGATTCGGATGAAACAGATGAAGGAGCTTCAGATGTCGGGAGCGTTTGAGACGTCTGTGGTTTCGGCGGTTCGCGTGTTTGCGGAGAAGGTGGAAGCCTTTCGCGCCGACTGGGAGAAGCGTCTTGCGGACGGGCTTCTCGCAAGAACGGCTCTCGCCGATTGTCGGGCAGTCTCCGCAAAGATGGAGGCGGATCTTCAGGCTGTCCGCAGTGGGGACTTTGCGAATGGTGCAAAAGCCTGGGAGGCGATTCGCGAGCGTTTCGGAGCAGACAGCGATGCGTATGAGGATCTTGTGGATCGAAGCGGGGCGCGCCTTGAGCATGCGTTTGATTTCATGGAGGCGGCGTTCGGCGGAAGCCAGGAGATGGTGCTGTTTGTCACGGAGCTGAATACGGGATTTTACAGCGTGCAGTTCTTGCAGGAGTATGAGTGCGAGAGATACTATGAGTATAATCGGAATCTGCTGTTCTCTGAGGAGGAGAAGGAGATCGGGGAGTTGCTTTCTTAAAGATTTGGTGTGTTTCGGTTGTGAGTAGAGATCTATTCGAAGAAAATTTGGAATAGATAGAATAGACAAAAGGGATAAAAGAGATAGAAGCGCTCCTCCGGCGAGATAAGTTCTGCAAACGCGCTCTCGCTCCGGGTTCAATGTAGCGGTGCGTAAGACTGCAAAATACGCAGTCTAAGCACCGACATCTCACACGGGTTTGCAGAATCTTTCTCGCCTCCGGAGCTTCAGCAACATGAAGATCACATAGGTCGTTTGACAAGTTATATATTTTGAGCTTTGACGACACGACAAAAAAGAAAACATAAAAGATACAGATAAAAAACTCAAACTGAAAAGTTTAAATTATAAAAAGGGAGAGAATAACCATGATATTTCACACAATAACAGGGTTGGGGGGACTGACGTCTTTTCTGACTGCTACTGGGGATGCGACGGAGACGAGTGCTTCAACGCTCACGGATATTTTGGCGGCGACACCGGCAAGTGCGGAGATTCAGCAGGATCTTCAGCAGTTGAAGCCGAATGTGATTCTCGAGACAATTAAGGGCTGGACGCCGGGACTTTTTGCACTTGGTTACCGAATCCTTGCGGCGGCAATTATCATGTTCATCGGAACGAGGGTTGCACAGTTTGTGCGTGGGTTCTTAAAGAGAACGTTTCAGAGAATGGATCTCGATCTGAGTGTCAGCAAGTTTTTGCTGTCCGTTGTGAATGCCGGAATCTATGCGATCTCTGCATTTATTGCCCTCGATAAACTCGGTGTTCCGTCGGCGTCGATCGTCGCTCTGCTCGGTTCTGCCGGTCTGGCAATCGGTCTCTCTCTCCAGGGAAGCCTTGCAAACGTCGCTGGCGGAATCCTGATTATGATGACAAGACCGTTTAAACTGCATGACTACATTGTATTTGGCGGTATGGAGGGAACGGTTCAGAGTATTGGACTTGCCTACACGACGCTGACGACTGTGGACAACAAGAAGATCACAATTCCGAACGGAAGTATTTCAAACGGAACGATCGTCAATGTGACGGCTCAGGAGAAGCGTCGCGTGGATGTGTCGGTTGGAATTTCTTATGAGTCGGATCTGAAGCTGGCGAAGGATGTGCTTCGTGAGATCTATGAGAATGACGAGTGGATTCTCAAGGACGAGGATATTACCGTGTTTGTGTCAGAGCTTGCAGACAGTGCCGTGATGATCGGCGCGAGAGGCTGGGTCAAGACTCCGGATTATTGGAGTGCCTACTTTGATATCACCGAGAAGATTAAGCTCGAGTTTGACCAGGCGGGAATTGAGATTCCTTATAACAAGATGGATGTGACGATTAAGAAGGAGAATTAAAAAATTTTTTTCGTACACTCTTGCAAATATGAAAAACATGTGTTATATTACGAGTAGAACATAATGATGACGGGGCTGGAAATGAACGTGATGTCCACACATAGTGCGGACAGATATTCAAGAGAAAGCCCCGTTTCTTATAAAAAATAATTATGAGAAGTTATCAGGAAACGATTTCACACAAGAGATCAATATGGACTTTCGGAATCTCGATCGCAAAAACAGGTGCGAGAGAGACTCCGGGAGTACATCAATATCAGGTAGGTGATTAAGATGGCAAAGAGAGATTATTATGAGATCCTTGGAATAGACAGAAGTGCAGATGCAGGCACGATCAAGAAGGCATACCGGAAACTTGCAAAGAAGTACCATCCGGACAGCAATCCGAACAATGCAGAGGCAGCGGAGAAGTTTAAGGATGTGACGGAGGCCTATGAGATCCTCAGCGATCCGGAGAAGAAGAAACTGTACGACCAGTACGGTTCGGCAGCTTTTGACGGAACCGGTTCAGCAAACGGCGCAGGTGGTTTCGGCGGTGCAAACGGAGGCTGGCAGGAGTTCCATTTCAATGGCGGAAGCGGTGGAATGGATGATATGTTTGGCGACATCTTCGGCAATATGTTCGGCGGTGGCGGTGGAAGCAGTCGAAAGAGCCGTGGATTCAGTGGGTTTAGCGGTTTTAGCGGAGGTCACTTCGGCGGTGGTTTCGGTCAGGAGGGATTTGGCGGAAGTCGTTCGCGTCGTGGAAGCGATCTGACGGCAGAGATGACGATCAGCTTCGATGAGGCAGTCTCTGGATGCGACAAGATGGTCAACTTAAAGGGCGCAGACGGAAGAACCCATACGCTTCAGGTTCACATTCCGGCAGGTATTGAGAGTGGAAAATCGATCCGCCTGAAAGGAAAGGGCAATCCGGGCAGTGGAAATGCCGAGGCAGGAGACCTTTTAATCAAGGTGACGGTTCTCGAACGTGCTGGATTTGAACGCAAGGGCATGGATGTCTACACGACGGTCTCGATTCCGTTCACGACGGCAGTCTTCGGCGGGGAGGCAGTGATTCAGACGCTCTCCGGAAAAGTTTCGTGTAAGATTAAACCGGGAACCCAGTCTGGCTCGAAGATTCGTCTGAGAGGAAAGGGCATTGTCTCGATGAAGGATGCTTCCGTGCATGGAGATCAGTATGTGACGGTTCAGATTGAAGTGCCTCAGAACCTGAGTCCGGAGGCAAAGCAGAAACTCAAAGAGTTTGAGGAGATCTGTGAGGGAAGCAGGGTTTCCTATTAATTAATTTTTAAATAGGAGTGGGGACATCCACTCTGAGTTATAATATCAAGAAGAGGACATAAAATGGGACAAAATCCCGGAATGTGTCCTCTTTTTCCTTTTTGTGGGAGCATCCTGTGTCCGTGCTCCGGGGAAAGAGTGACACATTTAATTTATTTTGTTCAGAATAGACAGGAAAAATGGGAAATGCGTGGAAATTTTACTTTATTTTGTAAGGGAAACCAGAAAAAGAGACCGTATTTCCCGTACAGTTGTGCGTGTGGCACACTATAATGCTTGACGAATTAAACTGTCGATGTTACAATAAAAGTCAGCGGCGAAGATTAGCTTCAGGCTATTATCTTCGCCTTTTTTTCTTTCAGCAGGAGCAGGTCTTGATATCTTTGTTTTCATATCATCAGATAGAGATCAGATAAGGGAACGATTTTGCAGAGAGAAGATGGAAAGTTACTGTTCAGAGGTAGGCACTTTTGGAATCGAAAGTGCCGTAAAATAACGTGGCGGTAGATGGAATTTGCCGTATTTAAATGCGAAGCCACGGCAAATTTTGTTACAGGGCACGTGCGCGTGAACAGCAACGATGAAGATTTTGCCAGTTTGGAGTGCGTAGGATTGGCAGAATCTGTTTTATGCAATAGAAAGGAAGGAGAATATTTGCAATGAGAAAAAACACAGCACGTCTGGCAGCACTTGCGCTCGCATCAGCTATGGCACTGACTGCATGCGGAGGAAGCTCCAGCCAGAATACCGGCAGTAATGACGGCGGAAAAACAGATGCAGGAAACACATCTGCGATCAAGGATCTGGTAACTTACGAGGCTACGATTCGTGAGCAGGAGGGATTCTTTATCCTGAACACGGAGAAGGCAGCAGATCTGAATGTACTGTGTAATATGTACTCTCCGCTTCTGGAGGTCGATGAGAACGGACAGCTTCGCGCAGCTGTTGCGAAAGAGTGGGGCACCGAGGACGGTGGTCTTACCTGGACCTTCAAACTCAGAGACGACGTAAAATGGGTAGACATCAATGGAAATGAGAAAGCAGACTGTACAGCACAGGACTGGATCACCGCAATGGAGTGGATTTTAAACTTCCACAAGAACGGCGGAAACAACTCTTCTATGCCTCTGGCACTGATCGCAGGCGCTGAGGACTACTACAACTACACGAAAGATCTTCCGGAGGCAGAGGCAAAGGCTCTCGACACTTCCAAGATGCTTGAGATGGTTGGCATTGAGGCACCGGATGACTACACTCTGGTTTACCATTGCACAACGAACGCTCCGTATTTCGATACTGTGATGACTTCTGCATGCATGTATCCGATCGCTCAGGGTCTGATCGATGAGCTCGGCGTTGACGGCATGATCGGTATGACGAATGAGAATATGTGGTACAATGGACCGTACTTCGAGACCACCTTCACGATGAACAACGAGAAGATCCTCTCCAAGAACGACGCTTACTGGGATAAGGATGCAACCCTGTTCGATACCGTTACGATCCGTATGGTCGATGCAACCCAGCAGTATCAGCTGTGGCAGAACGGCGAGCTTGACAACATCTCCCTGTCTGAGGCAGATTTGAGAACGATTTACGATGACGAGAACAACAAAGACCACGCATATCTGGCTGAGACCCGTCCGAAGAAGTTCTCCTATCAGATGCATTTGAACTATGCAAAGAACAATGAGGATGGAACTCCGGATACCAACTGGAACACCGCAGTTGCAAACGAGGCATTCCGTCTTTCTATGTACTACGGTCTGGACTTAACGAAGTACTGGTCAAGATCCAACTTCATCAACCCGCTCCACAACGAGAACGTATGCTACACGATGAAGGGTCTGTTAAAGTACTCTGATGGAAGAGACTACACCGATAAGGTTCAGGAGCTTCTTGGCATGCCGGAGTCTGACGGTGAGCACATGAGAAGATACGACAAGGAGAAGGCTGAGGCTTACAAGAAGCAGGCTATGGAAGAGCTGAGCGCACAGGGCGTTACCTTCCCGATCCAGATCGACTACTACATCGTTTCCGGTGACCAGAATGCTTTGGATACCCAGACGATCATGAAGCAGATCTTCTCTGAGTGCCTTGGCGATGACTATGTAAACTTCAACATCAAGACCTTCGTATCCAGCGTAACGAAAGAGGTTATCCAGCCGGGTATCCATTCCTACTACATCAGTGGATGGGGCGCAGACTACGGTGATCCGGCAAACTTCCTCGATCAGGAGCGTTATGACTACGACGGCGCTTACTACTCCAAGAACTACTCCAGAATCAATCAGGCAACGGATGAGAATCTGATTGCGACCTACAAAGAGTTCTCTGACATGGTAGAGAAGGCTGGCGAGATCTGCGACGATATGGATCAGCGTTACGATGCGTTTGCTGAGGCTGAGGCATATATGCTTGAGCATGCCCTGACGATCCCGGTTCAGTACGAGACCCAGTGGCAGTTGACGAAGGTCAATGATTACAGCAAGATGAATGCGATGTACGGCGCACAGAACTATACTTACAAGAATTGGGAGACTTCTACCACTCCGTATACAACTGAGCAGTATGAGGCTTTTGCAGCGGAGGCGAAGTAATAAGATATGACAAAATACACAATCAAACGACTGTTACAGTCACTTGTAACAGTCCTGGTTGTGGCAACGATTGTATTCCTGCTCATGCGGATGCTTCCGACGGACTACTACTTTACAGAGGACCAGGTCATGAAGCTCACGGAGGAGCAGAAGAACGATCAGTTGTTAGCAGCCGGACTGTTAGATCCGATCGGACAGCAGTTGCTCCGTTTTTACGGACAGCTTCTGCATTTTGACTTCGGTGTTTCCCGTCGAATTCAGACGGGTGCTCCGGTTCTGAAGGTAATCGGAACGAAATTTGCAATTTCCATGCGTCTCGGATGTACGGCGCTGGTCATCGCCCTGATCATTGGTGTGTTCTTAGGCGTGATGCAGGCCCGTCACAAGGACCGCATTTTCGACCACATTGGAACGGCATACACCATTTTTGTAAACGCAGTTCCGCCACTGGTGTCCTACTCCCTCGTGCTTGCGTTCGGTGCTCATGTGCTGAATTTACCGACGCTCTACTCCACGAGAAATGTTGGAAAATCCAGTATTCTTCCCATCGTCTGTCTCGCTCTGGCATCCATCGCCCACTATGCGCTGTGGACCAGACGTTACATGGTTGATGAGTTGAACAAAGATTATATCAAGCTTGCCCGTATCAAGGGTATGGCATTTAAGGACATCATGGTAAAGCATGTGCTCAAGAATGCATTTGTACCTCTGGTACAGTATATCCCGGCATCATTCCTGATGACGATCAGTGGTTCTCTTCTGGCAGAACGTTTCTTCTCTGTTCCGGGAATGGGCCCGCTTCTGACTGATGCCATCACCCGTTATGATTTGAATGTGGTTCAGACCCTGGTAATCATTTATGCGGCTCTGGGAGTTCTGGGCGTGTTCCTCGGTGATGTGCTGATGATGCTTCTCGACCCGAGAATCAAGCTGGCGGATAAAGGAGGCAGTCGATGAGCGAACAGAATCAGAAACAGAATCAGAATCAGAATGAGAATCCAAGTAATGGATTTGAATTTGTGGAGTATTCTCCGGAGGCAGCAGAGCGCACCGGATACTCTGATTACTCCTACTGGAAATCGGTATTTCAGAATTTCCTCAAGAAGAAATCGGCAGTGTTCATGGCATTCGTGTTCTTTGCCCTTGTTATTTTTTCCTTTATTGCGCTGAAAATCGGAAAGTACGATTATTCTTCCGCGCAGATCATGTCAGATGCGTCTCTGGCGTTCACGTCCCCGAACGGAGAGTTCTGGTTCGGAACGGATAACCTCGGACGTGACTACTGGTGTCAGGTATGGTACGCAGCTCAGATCTCGATCAAGTTGGCGCTGATTGTTGCACTCGGCGAGTGCGTGATCGGTGTGACCATCGGATGTATCTGGGGTTATGTGCGCAGTCTTGACCGCATTATGACAGAGATTTACAACGTCATCAACAACATCCCGACGATCATCTACATGACGCTCGCAGCCCTGCTCTTTGGACAGAGCTTCCGCAACATGGCGATCGCGATGATTACGGTCGGCTGGCTTGTGATGGCGAGAAACGTGAGAAACCTCGTGCTGATGTACCGCGACCGCGAGTACAACCTGGCATCGAGATGTCTCGGAACACCGGTATGGCGAATTCTTGTGAAGAATATCTTCCCGTATCTGATCAGTGTGATCATCCTGCGTCTGGCTCTGTCGATCCCGCAGACGATCGCTCTGGAGTCCACACTGTCCTACCTTGGACTCGGACTCGACGTGAATACGCCGTCCCTCGGCATTCTCTTGAGGAATGCCCGCAACTACTTCTTGCAGTATCCGTACCTGCTGATTTTCCCGGCGGTCATCGTATCCCTGATTACCATCACCTTCTATCTGGTGGGAAATGCATTCTCGGATGCGGCAGATCCTAGAAACCATGTATAAGTAATGTGCAAGCATGTACATGGATAAGAAAAAAATTATCTACGAATTTGGTAATTTGGAAAAATTTGGAGGAAACGGATATGGCAAATGCTAATATGGAAAAAGCGCCGATTCTGTCCGCCAGAGACGTTGAGATTCAGTTCAGCCTGCGTGGCAAGAAACTGAAGGCGATCCGCAAGTGCTCCCTGGATCTCTATCCGGGAGAGACGCTCGCGATCGTGGGCGAGTCTGGCTCGGGCAAATCGGTATTTACAAAGTCCTTTCTCGGCATGCTCGATGCAAACGGAAGCATTGTCGGCGGAAGCATCCAGTATGACGGAAAGGATCTTGCAACTTACAAGACAGAGAAGGATTGGATGACGATCCGCGGAAAGAAGATCTCGATGGTCATGCAGGACCCGATGACTTCGTTGAACCCGTTAAAGAAGATCGGTCGCCAGATTGAGGAGAGTATTGAGCTCAATCAGGGAATCAAGGGACCGGAGGCAAAGGCGAAAGCTCTCGATATGCTTCGTAAGGTTGGAATTCCGGACGCAGAGCGCCGTTACAACCAGTATCCGCACGAGTTTTCCGGCGGTATGCGTCAGCGAGTTGTCATCGCGATCGCGGTTGCCTGTCACCCGGAGATCCTGATCTGTGATGAGCCGACGACGGCTCTCGACGTGACGATTCAGGCTCAGATTCTTGATCTGATCCGCAATCTTCAGAAAGAGCTGAACATGACGGTTGTCTACATCACGCATGATTTGGGCGTTGTGGCAAATGTCGCTGACCGCGTTGCCGTGATGTATGCGGGACAGATTGTCGAGTACGGTATGGTTGAGGAGATCTTCTACGACGCATGGCATCCGTACACCTGGGCTCTGCTGTCTGCACTTCCGCAGCTCGGCGTCAAGGGCGAGGCACTTCCGACAATCGACGGAACTCCGCCAAACCTTTTCAACGAGGTTAAGGGCGATGCGTTCGCACCGAGAAACAAGCGTGCACTCGCAATCGACTTTGTCGAGGAACCGCCGTTCTTTGAGGTGTCCCCGACGCACAAGGCAAAGACCTGGTATCTCGATCCGAGAGCGCCGAAGATTGAACAGCCGGATTCGATCCGCAGACTGCGCGAGCAGATGAAGTTAAAGGAAAGGGGGTAAGATGCGGTGGCTGAGAAAGAGAAATTAATTGAAATCAAAGATTTGCAGATTACCTTCGGAAGCGGAAAGAAGAAGTTCGTCGCTGTTGACCATGTAAATTTTGATATTTATAAGGGAGAGACGTTCTCGCTCGTAGGAGAGTCCGGTTCCGGAAAGACGACGATCGGAAGAGCGATCACCCGAATCAATCCGGTGTCTGCCGGTGAGATTCTTTACCGTGGAAAGCGAATCAGCGGAAAGATCTCGAGAGACCTTGACCGCGAGGTTGTAAAGACCTGCCAGATGATTTTCCAGGACCCGATGGCATCCTTGAATGAGCGTGCGAAGGTCGACTACATCATCTCCGAGGGTCTGATCAATTTCCACATGTACAAGGATGAGGAAGACCGTAAGCGCAAGGTCGCAGAGGCACTTCGAGAGGTTGGACTTCTTCCGGAGTTCGCTTCCCGCTTCCCGCACGAGTTCTCGGGTGGTCAGCGTCAGCGTATCGGAATCGCGCGTGCGCTGATCATGGAGCCGGAGTTTGTCGTAGCCGACGAGCCGATCTCCGCTCTCGATGTCTCAATCCGTGCGCAGGTATTAAACCTGTTAAACAACTTAAAGAAGAGCCGTGGACTGACGTATCTGTTCATCGCTCATGATCTCTCGGTTGTCCGCTTTATCTCTGATAGAATCGCGGTTATTCACAAGGGCCGTATCGTGGAGCTTGCTGAGGCTGAGGAGCTTTTCCTCCATCCGCTTCACCCGTACACGAAGGCACTTCTGTCCGCAGTTCCGATTCCGGACCCGGAGCTTGAGAAGAACAAGAAACTTCTCGTCTACGATCCGTCGATCCATGATTACAGCGTGGACGGACCGGTCTGGGAGGAGATCCTTCCGGGACACTTCGTTTACGGAAATCAGAAGGAGCTTGACGGTTACCGAAAGGAAATTGAGGAATCAAAGTAATGAAAAAGTGGTTGTCGCATTACCGAGCATATATGGTTCGCCCGATCCTTTACAAGGTCGTGGCGAGAAGCGCGATTGCAGTTGCAGTCCTGCTTTTATGGAACCGGTACGTCAACACGAGAGGACAGCTGTCTCTGGGAAGAGACGGCTGTTTTGTTGTTGGAGTGCTGTTTCTGGCGTTCGCGTGGTTTTCCTATCTGAAATTCGACGGAGTCTCCTTCCATCATTTGTTTGAAAAGCGGGAAGGGGAGAAGAAAAAGCCGGTCCGCAGGGGAACGAGTGACATCGTTGACTTTGCCGATGAGCACATCGTGTCGTTTGCGGAGTTAGGCGAGAGAGAGCAGGCACTTTGCAGTCTGACCGCAAATCTGATTGGCGCGGTGATCTTTGTGTTCGTCTCTGTTTTATTTTAAAACATTTATGTGGGAATCAAAAAATCCCTCTGTGTGGGTGTGAGAAGGGACTCGCATCCATACAGGGGGATTTTTTGATGACGAGTTCACAAAATGTTCACAAAAAATTAGCACTCACCTCTTGACATTGCTAATAATGCGTACTATATTACAGATAGAACAAAGGAGAGGGAAACAGAGAGGAAGATCAGGAAGCCCGAGAAGATCGGGGCGAGAGATTTTCCGAAAGGTTTCTAAAATATCTGGAGTTTGGAAGATGCCGGAAGGCATCGGAGATAAAACTTGCTGATTAAGATTTTAGATAGATAAAGGAGAGATGACTTATGTTAATGCCGAGTATTTTTGGTCAGAGTTTATTTGATGATTTTATGAGTGATTTCCCGTTTGACAACAGAGATATGGAGAAGATGGAGCGTAAGCTCTATGGTCATCATGCAAAGAATGTGATGAAGACCGATATTAAGGAAGTAGAGAATGGTTACGAGTTTGAGATTGATCTGCCGGGATTCACGAAAGATGAAGTAACCGCAGAGCTCAAGGATGGTTACCTGACGATCACCGCTTCAAAGGGTGTCGACAAGGATGAGCAGGAAAAGGATACTGGCAAGTACATCCGCAAGGAGCGTTATGCAGGTGCTTGCGAGCGTAGCTTCTATGTCGGTGAAGATCTGACCGAGGAAGACATCAAGGCTCAGTTCCAGCACGGAATTCTGAAGCTGTTCGTTCCGAAGAAGGAAGCAAAGCCGGCAGTAGAAGAGAAGAAGTACATTTCGATTGAATAATCAGATCGAATTGGTTTTTAGAACCATGAGGGATCGTGATCATTCGAGTGAGATTTGCTTCTGACAAATCTGCTGGATGAAAAAGAAAAGATGAAGTGTTGATGAGACAGCCGGTTGAGGAGAAATCCAAGCCGGCTGTCTTCTCATATGAAAATTCTTACATGAAAATACTTATGAGAAGACTCTAAAAAGTGTGCGTAGTTGGCACATTCTTTTTTATAAAAAAATTAGCACTCACCGCTTGACAGTGCTAACAACATGTGTTATAGTACTGACAGAACAAAGAGACAAAGAAAAAAGACAGATAAAGAAAAAGCAACAAAAGAGTAAAACGCAATAAGAAACAATAAGAAGACAGACAACAAAGTAAGACAGAAAGAAATACAAAAGAAACAGAAATAAGGCAGGAGACACATTTCCAATTACGGAGTGTCGACTTGAGTAACAGAAGCACCGAGGAATGGAGGCGAGTGTATGAATATCAATAAATTTACCCAGAAATCCATGGAAGCAGTGCAGAATTGTGAGAAGCTGGCATATGAGTATGGCAACCAGCAGATTGAACAGGAGCATTTGTTTTACAGTCTCCTCAAGCTGGATGACAGCCTGATTTTGAAGCTGTTGACAAAGATGGGGATCAGCAAAGAGCTGATTATGAACGAGGCTGAGCAGAAGGTAGCCGGTCTGCCGAAGGTAAGCGGTGGCGGTCAGGTCTATATCAGCAACGATTTGAATAAAGTTCTGATTCATGCGGAAGATGAGTCGAAGGGAATGGGCGATGAGTATGTATCGGTTGAGCACATTTTCCTCGCACTGATGAAGTATGCAGACAGAACGATGAAGGAACTCTTCCGTCAGCACGGAATCACGAAGGATACCTTTTTACAGGCACTGTCCACGGTTCGAGGCAACCAGAGAGTTGTCAGCGACAACCCGGAGGCAACCTATGACACGCTTGAAAAATACGGATATGATCTGGTGGAGCGTGCAAGAGATCAGAAGCTCGATCCGGTCATCGGTCGAGACAGCGAGATCCGAAATGTGATCCAGATCCTTTCTCGTAAGACGAAGAACAACCCGGTTCTGATCGGTGAACCTGGTGTCGGTAAGACCGCAGTTGTCGAGGGTCTTGCACAGCGTATCGTCCGCGGGGATGTTCCGCAGGGACTGAAAGACCGCAAGCTGTTTGCGCTTGATATGGGCGCTCTGATTGCGGGTGCAAAGTACCGTGGTGAGTTTGAGGAGCGTCTGAAAGCCGTTCTTGAGGAAGTCAAGAAGAGCGAGGGCAAGATCATCCTCTTTATCGATGAGCTTCACACGATCGTCGGTGCAGGTAAGACCGAGGGATCGATGGATGCAGGCAACCTCTTAAAGCCGATGCTTGCGAGAGGTGAACTGCACTGTATCGGTGCAACGACTCTTGACGAGTACCGCAAGTACATCGAGAAGGATGCAGCGCTTGAGCGTCGTTTCCAGCCGGTTCTCGTTGACCAGCCGACCGTGGAGGACACGATCTCGATTCTTCGAGGAATCAAGGATCGGTATGAGGTTTACCACGGCGTAAAGATTACCGACTCGGCTCTCGTTGCAGCGGCAGTCCTGTCGGATCGTTACATCACCGACCGTTTCCTGCCGGATAAGGCGATTGACCTTGTCGATGAGGCATGTGCACTGATCAAGACGGAGATGGATTCGATGCCGACCGAGCTTGATGAGCTCTCGAGAAAGATTATGCAGATGGAGATCGAGGAGACCGCGCTCAAGAAGGAGACGGATCGTCTGAGTCAGGAGCGTCTGGAGGATCTTCAGAAGAACCTCGCGGAACTTCATGATGAGTTTAGTGCAAAGAAGGCACAGTGGGAGAACGAGAAGTCCTCGGTTGATAAGCTGTCTTCCCTTCGTGAGGAGATTGAGCAGGTCAACCGCGACATCGCTCAGGCACAGCAACAGTATGATCTGAATAAGGCCGCAGAGCTTCAGTACGGCAAACTTCCTCAGCTTCAGAAGGAGTTGGAGGCAGAGGAGGAGAAGGTGAAGAACCAGGATCTGAGTCTTGTCCATGAGAGTGTGACGGACGATGAGATCGCGAGAATCATCTCCCGCTGGACGGGAATTCCGGTCAGCAAGCTGAATGAGAGCGAGCGAAACAAGGTGCTTCATCTGGACGAAGTTCTGCACAAGAGAGTTGTTGGACAGGACGAGGCAGTTGAGAAAGTGACTGAGGCAATCCTGCGCTCAAAGGCAGGAATCAAGGACCCGACGAAGCCGATTGGCTCCTTCCTCTTCCTTGGACCGACCGGTGTCGGCAAGACCGAGCTGGCGAAGGCTTTGGCAGAGTCGCTGTTTGACGATGAGAACAATATGGTTCGTATCGATATGAGTGAATACATGGAGAAGCACTCTGTGGCACGACTGATCGGAGCACCTCCGGGATATGTTGGATACGAGGAGGGCGGTCAGCTTACAGAGGCAGTACGCCGGAAACCGTATTCGGTTGTTCTTTTTGATGAGGTGGAGAAAGCTCATCCGGATGTATTCAATGTTCTGCTTCAGGTTCTCGATGACGGACGAATCACCGACTCGACCGGCAAGACCGTGGACTTCAAGAACACGATCCTGATCATGACCTCCAATATCGGTTCGCAGTACCTTCTTGACGGAATCGATGAGAACGGAGAGATTCGTCAGGACGCAAGAAACCTTGTCATGAATGACCTTCATGCACACTTCCGTCCGGAGTTCTTGAACCGTCTCGATGAGACGATCATGTTCAAGCCGTTGACGAAGGACAACATCGGTCATATCGTTGACCTGATGCTTGCCGATGTCAACAAGCGTCTGGCTGATCGCGAGCTGACGATCAAGCTGACTGACCGTGCAAAGGTTTATGTCACGAACAATGGCTACGATCCGGCTTATGGTGCACGTCCTCTGCGCAGATATTTGCAGAAGAATGTGGAGACTCTGGCAGCAAGAATCATTCTCGAGGGTGAGATCAGTGAGGGTCAGACGATCCTGATTGACACGACCGAGGATGGAAGCGCTCTGACTGCGAAAGTGGAGCAGGAAGCAAAGTAAGATTTAGATTTGAGATCGTTTAAGATTGATTTATTGATTTAAGACAAAGAGATTTGGCTAAAAAAATCCCCTGTACATCGCGATGGTGTGCAGGGGATTTTTTGTATTTTAAAAATTGCAGAAGATTTGATGATATCTCTGTAAATTTGGGGGCTTATTATTTGATCTCGGTGTACGGGATTCGGCTGATGCCCTCTTTCTCAGCTTCCTTTGCAACTGCGTTTGCGACAGCGAGTGCCACGCGCTTGTCAAAGGAGGACGGGATTACGTACTCGGTTGTCAGCTCTTCCTCCGGAATAACAGCTGCGATTGCGTGAGAAGCGGCAACCTTCATGCCCTCGGTGATGTCCTTTGCGCGGACAGCGAGAACGCCCTTGAACAGACCCGGGAATACGAGAACGTTGTTGATCTGGTTCGGGAAATCGGAACGACCGGTGCCGACAACGACAGCTCCGCCTTCCTTTGCCTCGTCCGGCATGATCTCCGGAACCGGATTTGCCATTGCAAAGACGATACCATTGTTCATCGTTGCAACCATCTCCTTGGTCACGAGCTTCGGCTTGGAAACGCCAACGAAGATATCAGCACCCTTGAGAGCGTCAGCCAGCTTGCCGTGCTCCTTGTTCTTGTTGCTGATATGGGAAATCTCCTCCTGACCGGAGTTTAAGTTCTCGTCACCCTCGCAGATGATGCCGTTGATGTCGCACATGATGATGTTGCCAAAGCCCATAGAGATCAGCTGTTTGCCGATTGCAACGCCGGCAGCACCTGCACCGTTGATGACAACGCGCAGTTCGCCCATCTTCTTACCGGTTACTTTTACAGCGTTTAACAGGGCAGCACCTACGACGATGGCAGTTCCGTGCTGGTCATCGTGGAAGATCGGGATATCGCAGACTTCTTTCAGCTTGCGCTCGATCTCGAAGCAACGCGGTGCGGCGATGTCCTCCAGATTGATTCCACCGAAGCTCTTGGAGATCAGGGCAATCGTTTGTACGATTGTGTCGGTATCTTTGGAATTTACGCAGATCGGGAAAGCATCGACATCAGCGAATGCCTTGAACAGAGCACATTTTCCCTCCATAACCGGCATTCCGGCAGAAGGACCGATGTCGCCAAGTCCGAGTACAGCGGTTCCGTCGGTGATGACAGCGACGAGGTTGCCCTTGCGGGTGAACTCGTAAGCGCGCTCCTCATCCTCTGCAATCAGAAGGCAAGGCTCTGCAACACCCGGGGTGTAAGCGATCGACAGATCCTCCGGAGTCTTTACGTCAACTCTGGAAACGACCTCGATTTTTCCTTTCCATTCTCTGTGTTTCTCAATCGCAAGCTGTTTCTTATCCATGAAAAAACTTCCTCCTCTTTAATGTATCTCATGATTTTACTCGTAGGGATCACAAGTAAATGAAAGGTTCCAATAAGTATTTCAATTAAGCACTTCAAGTAAGCGTTTCAATAAGTTCTTAAATAAGTGTTTAAGCGTTTATTTGGATAAATATTTATTTGGATTTTACGAGTAATCGATGGGAATTATAAAAGTATTTTAATCCACAATCAGGAAAGCGTCAATGACCGCTGTTTAAATCATAGTAAAAGATATATTGCTGAAGAACACCCTCGTATCCCGCATAGGAGTCAAATGGAAATCCGTCCGGATAGTGGGCGGTCAGCACCTGACGGATGTGGGTGTCGATCGGGAAGGCTTCGAGATGATGGAGTCCGAAGAGGCAGATGCAGTCTGCGACTTTTGCGCCGACTCCACAAAGTTTTAAGAGCTCTGCACGGGCAGAAGGATAGTCCATCTGGCGCAGTGCATCGAGGGAGACCTCACCGGAAACGATTGATCGCGCAGTCTCGACGAGATAACGACTCCGGTAGCCGAGCCCGAGTGCGCGAAATTCCTCCTCTGTCGCAGTTGCAAGCTGTTCTGGTGTCGGGAAGAGGTAAAAAGAGTCTGAGCAGGTGTCGGTGTCATTTGTAGGATCAATTTTTGTGCCGTAGTGGGTGCAGATCGTCTCGATGCACTTGCGGATTCGGCGGATGTTATTCTGCTGGGAGATGATGAAACTGATGATCATTTCCCAGAGATCCTGACGCAGAATCCGGATTCCATGGCCGTAAGCGACCGCGGAGCGGAGATAGGTGTCATCGGGATCGATGCTGGTCAGAAAACGGCTGTAATCGGTGTCGAGATCAAAATAAGATTTCCAGATTGTCTGAAAATCTTCCTCGGAACAGTCCATCAAAATGACGCTGTTTTTTTGGAATTCCTTAGAGGTTGAGAGCTCGTCACCGGATGTCTGTGGCTGGTTCTGTGACGGACTTTGTGCTTGATATGGACTTGGTGTCTGATAGGAGGGCTGTTCTTGCTTTAAGCGAAGGCGCCGTCCGTTTGCGATCACCTGAAAGGAGCCGTCTTCCTGCTCTGTCATGCGGAAACACTGACCGGAGGCGCTGATCTGATTGATCGAGAAATTAGTTCCGTCTACACGGATATATTTGTCGGATTTATGAGGCTGTGCGTGAGTTGTCATGGTTGTAATCTTCCTCCTGTTTGCTTGTAAAATGAGTGATGAATGGCTGTGGTTCAAAAATAATGGTTATGGTTCAAGAATGAAGAATGTAGTTCAAAAATATTGTTAAAAAATTGTGGTTGTTGTTTGAGAATACGTATCGGCAAAACAAATCGCCACCTGGTAGTAGTAGTAGTTGTTGTTGCTTGAGAGTTAAGGATCATGGGGAGGTGTGTCCTCGATTTTCGGGTAACAAAAAAGGAGCTCCCTTCCCCCACAGAAGGTTGCTCCTATTCACGATCAGAAACCGTTACATGATATAGTTTTTCTGGTATCCCCACACCAGCTACGGAAAGAAAAAGCGCCGGTCATCCGGTGCTTAAAGGGTTTCATTATGGAAACTCTTATCTGGCTTACCATTCCCCAATAGAAAACCAGAATGTCGCTCTCTTCGTACAAGAAATAATATACCATTTTTAAACAAAAATGTCAATGTGGTTTTGTGCAAAATATTGTATACATGAAAAACGCATTGACAAAAAACTGCAAAAAATGCATAGCGCAAAACTGGGATTTAATTATGCAATGTATAAAAAAATCAAAAACGGGCACACTGGAACCGATACCACGGTTTAACAAAACTCAGAAAAACATTGAAAAAAGATTAACGAAAAAGTGCAAAAAGAGCTAGGAAAAGTGAGGGAGATTCGATGGAGTTTTCGGCAGATCTGACAGCGAATCTGGATCATCTCAAACAGGTGCTCCAGACAGATAAAAATTTTGATGTTGTGTACCGGATGGCGGAGTTCGGTGGGCGCAGAGCCTGCCTGTTTTTCGTGGATGGATTCACGAAAGATGAGGTGCTCTTGAAGATGCTTCAGTCATGGTGGAGCATAAAACCGGAGGAAATGCCTTCGGATGCCAAGGGATTTTCGGAAAAATATGTGCCTTACGGGGAAGCGGGACTGGTCAAAGAGGATACGGAAATGATTGTTCAACTTCTCTCTGGCGTGACCTGTCTCTTTATCGACGGTTATGAGGAGTGCATGACGATCGACTGCCGGACGTATCCGGCGCGCGGAGTCGGGGAACCGGAGAAGGATAAGGTGATGCGCGGTTCGAGAGATGGATTTGTCGAGACGCTGATTTTCAATACAGCTCTGATCCGCAGGCGAATCCGCGATCCGAAACTCACAATGGAGATTCTGACTGCGGGGGAGAGTTCCCACACGGATATTGCGGTCTGCTATATGAAGGGACGAGTCGATGAAGATCTTCTCGATCGAATCCGAAAGCGGATTCAGTCCTTGAAAGTGGATGCGCTGACGATGAATCAGGAGAGCCTTGCGGAGGGAATTTTCCCGCATAAGTGGTACAATCCGTTCCCGAAGTTCAAGTTCTCAGAGCGCCCAGATACTGCGGCGGCGTGTATTCTTGAGGGAAATATTGTGATTCTCGTGGATAATTCCCCGGCGGCGATGGTGCTTCCGTCTTCGGTGTTTGATATTATCGAGGAGGCGGATGACTATTATTTTCCGCCGGTGACCGGAACGTATTTGCGCCTGTCGCGCATGATGACGGCATTCTTGTGCCTGTTTCTGACACCGACGTGGCTGTTGCTGATGATGCATTCGGACAGTCTTCCAAAATGGTTGGAATTTACAAAACTCTCAGACCAGGTTTATGTGCCGTTGATTTTTCAGTTGTTAATTCTTGAGTTTGCGATTGATGGTCTGCGTTTGGCGGCTGTCAATACGCCGAGCATGCTGACAACCCCACTGAGTGTGATTGCAGGTATCGTCCTCGGAGAATATTCGGTGAAATCCGGGTGGTTTAACTCGGAGACGATGCTTTACATGGCGTTTGTGACGATCGCCAATTACAGTCAGGCGAGTTTTGAGCTTGGATATGCACTCAAGTTTATGCGAGTGCTGATTTTGATTCTGACGAGCCTGTTTGATTTCTGGGGATTTTGGATTGGAGTTGTGGTCTCTGTGTGCGCGATTGTGTTCAATAGGACGATTGCGGGAAAGAGTTATATCTATCCGCTGATTCCGTTTCATTGGAAGGAACTCAAGAAGCGTTTCTTCCGCGGAAGATTGCCGGTGCTGAAGAAGAGTGAGGAGCGGTGATGGAAAAATTGCATGATGAGGAAGTAATCTAGGCTCCGCCGGCGAGTAAAGTCAGGCAAACTCGTTCTCACTCCGGGTTCGACGTAGCGGTGCATAAGGTTGCAAACTACGCAACCTAAGCGCCGACGTCTCACACGGGTTTGCCTGTACTTTCTCGCCTTGCGTCGCCATAGTAAATGAAGCAGGTGCAAAAAGATTGCCATTCAGACAAAAGTTTTGTAAACTAGAGCTTGTGAAGATATTGGATAGTTACAAAGGAACAGAATTAAAATACAGAGGAGGAGACAAATGAGCAGTATTCCGAAAGATCCGGTGATGTTGATGAGTTACTTAAATACACAGCTTCGCGATAATTATGCGTCCCTGGAGGAGCTGTGTAGAAGTCTTGATCTCGATCAGGCTGAGGTGGAGAAGAAACTTGCACAGATTGATTATCATTATGAGGCAGAGGCAAACCAGTTCAAATAAGTGTGAGGGTAAAAGTGTGAAAGTCCTCAAAAAGCCGGAAGCTGCAAAATCAGGGTGTAAAATATAGCGCAAACATTTAAGGCGATGGATGTATAAAAAACTCCTCCATGTCACATATTAAGGACATGGAAAGGATAAAGAGATTACCAGCAGATTTTTTGAAATGTGGGATTACGGGATGGTGTCTGGAAGTGATTTTTACTTCTGTGGAGTCGATTCTGAATCACGATTGGAGGTTGATGGGGCGGACTTCGCTTCTGATGTTTCCGATTTATGGATGCGGGGCGCTTTTAGGACCACTCGGAAGTCTGGCTGATCGGTGGATCGGGGAGAGTGATCTTCGGGTCACGGATCGGATGATTCGCCATGGGATGATTTACATGGTCCTGATTTTTACAGCGGAGTACATCTCAGGGAGTTTTCTGAGAGCGAGAGGAATCTGCCCGTGGGATTACACGGGGAAGGCCGCAAATGTAGATGGACTTATCCGTCTGGATTTTGCACCACTTTGGTTTGGCGCAGGGCTTTTGTTTGAGCAAATCACAAAAAAGAGAGGCAGATGACTTGTTTTTGCCTTTCTTTTTTTATATACTGAAGATTAAAATAGTGCTGAATTTCAAAGGGAAAACGTTCTTTTGAAATAGATTTTTTTTAGGGATGAGAACGGATTTTTCAGAAAGAATCTGTCAATGATGGGGATTGGATTGGTTTGAAATTCGGTAGAAAAACAAAGGGAAAGGATTTATTATGATACGCTTAATTCTGGTTGCATTTTTTCTCATCGCATTTTTGATTCTGAGTGCGATTCCACTTTTGATTGGAGAGCGTCTGGTCTACAAAAATGATGAGAAAAAACAGCAGGAATATTGTCTGAAAGTGGCTCAGGCAATGTTTCGTATGCTTCTGCGTCTGACCGGCAGTAAAATTACGGTCAAGGGAAGGGAGAGAATCCCGGAGGGAGCGGTGCTCTATGTGGGAAATCACCGCAGTTATTTTGATATTCTCGTCGGATATACGATGGTTCCGGGACTGACTGGATTTGTCGCAAAGAAGGAGATGGAGACCTGGCCGATCCTTGCGGATTGGATGCGCAATGTAAATTGTCTGTTTTTGAATCGTAAGGATATTAAAGAAGGACTGAAAACGATTCTCGAAGGAATCGAGAAAGTAAAATCAGGCGTTTCGATCTGGATTTTCCCGGAGGGAACGCGCTGTCAGGAGAAAGATCCGCTCAAGATGCTTCCGTTTAAGGAGGGAAGCATGAAGATCGCGGAGAAGTCCGGTTGTCCGGTGATTCCGGTTGCAATTACCGGAACGAGAGATATCTGGGAGAATCATCTGCCGTTTATCCGTCCGTCAAAGGTAACGATTGAATTTGGCGAACCGATTTACATAAAAGAACTGCCGTTGGCAGATCGGAAACATCTTGGAGCGCTGGCGCAGAACCGCATTCTTGAGATGCTGGAAAAGGAACAGAAGATACGGAGGGCATAATTGTGGACTTACAGGAATGCAGAAAAGAGTTGGACGGAATTGACCGTCAGTTGACAGAATTATTTGAGCGCCGGATGGAAATCTGTGGGCAGGTGGCACAGACTAAAATTGCTTCTGGAAAGGCTGTCTATGATGGGGAGCGAGAGAAGCAGAAACTTGATGCTGTGGAGGCGATGGCACACGGGGAGTTTAACCAGACCGCAGTGCGTGAGCTTTTTTCTCAGATCATGACGATCAGCAGACGGTACCAGTATCGCCTGCTTGCCGAGCACGGAAAGGGAGTGGATCTCGGATTTGAGAAGATTCCTGCGCTCAAGATGAAAGATGTTCGTGTCGTCTATCAGGGCGTGGAGGGTGCGTACAGTCACGGTGCGGCGCTTCAGTTTTTCGGGGAGGACGCAAATGTTTACCATGTGGAGCGTTTTCAGGACGCAATGAAGGAGGTCTCTGAGGGACGCGCTGACTATGCAGTTCTTCCAATCGAGAATTCTTCTGCCGGAGCTGTTGTGGATATGTATGATCTTCTGACTGGATTTAACAATTATATTGTTGCAGAGACATTTCTTCCGGTTAATCATGCTCTGCTTGGTCTGCCGGATGCAGAGCTTTCTGATATTCGCACGGTTTATTCGCATCCGCAGGCATTGATGCAGTCTTCGCGTTTTCTGAATGCACAGGAAGGATGGCGTCAGGTGAGCTGTCTGAACACCGCAGTCGCTGCGTGCAAGGTCGTTGAGGATAAGGATAAGAGTCAGGCAGCGGTGGCAAGCGAGATTGCCGGAAAACTGTACGGACTCAAAGTGCTCAAACCGTCCATTCAGAATAATCAGGGAAATACAACTCGATTTGTCATTCTTGCAAACCGCCCAATTTATCGTGAGGGCGCATCTCGAATCAGTCTTTGCTTTGAACTTCCGCATCACAGTGGAACACTTTACAACATGCTCGGCAATTTCATCTTCAATCATGTCAACATGGTCATGATCGAGTCGAGACCGATCCCGGGACGAAATTGGGAGTACCGTTTCTTTGTTGATATTGAGGGAAGTCTTGAGGATTCCGCTGTCGCTAATGCACTCAAGGGAATTTCCGCAGAAGCGTTAAATATGCGTATTTTGGGAAATTACTGATATTATTTTTTTAAAATTTCTTTGCTATTTTCTACTTGGATTTTACAGAGATTTAACAATGCTTCGGAATATTTCAGGTATAATGATAATTAATGCACTATGAATCACATAACTCAGAATAGATGTCCCCATAAATATCCTTTTCTATGGTAGATGGAGGATGACAAGATTTCTCGCAGGGGAGACACAACATAACGATTCGGGGAGGGAAGGATATGGTACGCACATTTGCTGCGATTGATGTGGGATCGTTTGAACTGGAACTTGGGATTTTTGAGATTTCCGACAAGAATGGAATTCGGGCTGTGGATCATGTAAAGCACATGATTGCGCTTGGAAGAGATACGTTCCGGGACGGAAAGATCAGCTACCGTCTCGTGGAGGAGACTTGCAGTGTCCTGGAAGACTTTGTTCGGATCATGAAGGAATATCAGGTCGAGGATTACCGCGCCTACGCGACGAGTGCGATGCGTGAAGCGCGCAACAGCCAAATCGTGCTTGAACAGATCCGTGTGCGGACAGGCATTGAGGTCAAGATTATCAGTAACTCTGAACAGCGTTTTATCAGCTACAAGGCGATCGCGGCGAAGGAGACGGAATTCCAGAAGATCATCCAGCAGGGAACAGCGATCGTGGACGTCGGTTTCGGAAGCATGCAGGTATCTCTGTTTGACAAGGATGCGCTTGTCACGACGCAGAGCCTTCCTCTCGGTGTTTTGCGCCTGAAAGAATTTCTTGCAAATGCGCGTGTGAGCGCGGAAGTGGAGCACTCTCTTGTCAAAGAACTTGTGGACAATGAACTGATGACGTTTCGCAAGATGTACTTAAAAGACCGGGAATTTAAGAATGTGATTGCAATCGGAGAGCCGATTCTGACCCTCTATTACAAGACCGAAGCAGGAAAGCGAAAAGAACAGCTGACTGCGGAGGAGTTTGATCATTTTTATGCGAGAATCAAGTCGATGACGAAGGATCAGCTTGAGGATGCATTTGATGTCAACGGGGAGTACGCACAGATGCTCTTCCCGACGGCGTCGATTTACAAGCGGATGCTCGACATCACCGGCGCACAGATGATCTGGGTTCCGGGAATTCGCATGGTTGATGGCATGGCGGCGGAGTACGCTGAGGACAAGAAAATGCTGAAATTTAACCACGATTTCTCGAACGACATCATTGTGGCATCGAAAAATATCGCAAGACGATACAAATGTCAGATGTCACACATTCAGGCGGTTGAGGATTCTGCACTGAAGCTGTTTGACACGCTCAAGCGTTATCACGGAATGAAATCGAGAGAGCGACTCCTGCTTCAGATTGCTGTGAATCTGCATGCATGCGGAAAATTTGTGACGATGCGAGATCCTTTGGATTGTGCATACAACATCATCATGTCGACGGAGATCATCGGTCTGTCCCATGTTGAGAGAGAGATCGTCGCAAATGTGGTCAAGTATCACGATCAGAAGTTCCGCTATAACGAGGTAGAGGTCTCCGCGAAACCGTCGAGGGATAGTCGTCTGGTAAACCCGGAGAACCTGACGTTGATGATCGCGAAGCTGACTGCGATTCTTCGACTCGCAAACTCGATGGACCGCAGTCACTTAAATAAGCTGGCGGACTGCAAATTGAATGTGCGGGAGAATCAGCTTGTGATCTCAACGGATTACAGTGGGGATGTGACACTTGAGGCGATTTCCATTGCGGAGAAAGGCGATTTCTTCGAGGAAATTTTTGGAGTGCGTCCGGTACTTCGGCAGAAAAAGAAAGTGTAGGAAATGAAGATGGCGGAGAAGATGGCAGAAAAAATGGTGGAAAAGCTGACAGAGACAGAAAAGCTGGAAAAGACCGATAAGACAGAAAAAACCGAGAAAGCTGAGAAGACCGAGAAGGTAAAGAAGACAGCAAAGTCGGGCAAGACGGAAAAGAGTGCAAAGGCAGAGAAGATGGAAAAAGTAGAAAAGGTCGATAAGGCAGAGAAAGCAGATAAAGATAAAGTAGACAAGGAAGAAAAAGCAGAGAAAACAGAAAAGACAGAGAAGACCGGAAAACAGGAAAAGCCGGAGAAAGCAGGAAAAGTGGACAAGATGGAGTCGGCAGAGAGAGATTACACCGATCCGAAAAACTACGTAAACCGTGAGCTCAGCTGGCTGGAATTTGATTTCCGAATCCTGAATGAGGCTCGTGACAAGTCGATTCCGCTGTTTGAGAGACTGAAATTTTTGAGCATCACTGCCTCAAACCTCGATGAATTTTTCATGGTTCGTGTGGCATCTCTGAAAGATCAGGTGCATGCGCGCTATAAGAAGCCGGATATTGCGGGGCTCAGACCGGAAGAACAGCTTGTAAAAATCGGGAAAAAGACGCATGAGTTTGTGAACCTTCAGTACTCGACATACAGCCGTTCTCTGCTCCCGGCTCTGAGACAGCAGGGACTCTGCGTCGTCTGGGAGCACGAGGATCTCGATGAGAAGGATGGTGAGTTTGTCGACCGTTTCTTCCACGAGAACGTCTATCCGGTGCTGACACCGATGGCTGTGGACTCCTCCCGCCCGTTCCCGCTGATCCGCAATAAGTCGTTGAATATTGCAGCTCTCGTTCAGAAGAAGGGCGATGAGAACGAGACAGATCTGGAATTTGCGATGGTTCAGGTTCCGTCCGTGCTTCCGCGTATCGTGGAACTGCCGGAGGGAGAGAATGGAGAGCGCCGTGTGATTCTTCTCGAGGAGATCATTGAGCGCAACATGAAAGATCTGTTCCTGAACTACAACATTGTGAGCGCGCATCCGTTCCGCATCATGAGAAATGCCGATTTTACCCTCGATGAGGAGGAGGCAGAGGATCTGCTTGTGGAGATCCAGAAACAGCTCAAGAAACGCCAGTGGGGCGAGGTCATCCGTCTTGAGGTCGAGGAGAAAGTTGACCGCCGTCTGTTGAAGATTCTCAAGCGCGAGCTCTCCGTCGGTGAGGAGGACATTTATGAGATCAATGGACCTCTCGATCTGACCTTCCTGATGAAAATGTACGGAATGGCAGGATTTGAGGGACTGAAATCCCCGTCCTACACGCCTCAGCCGGTTCCGGAGTTGATGAACGACGACGATATTTTTGCAAACATCCGAAAAGGGGATATTCTCCTTCATCATCCATATGAGACCTTCGATCCGGTTGTGAACTTCGTGCGCTCCGCATCGAAAGACCCGAATGTGCTCGCAATCAAGCAGACGCTTTACCGTGTCAGCGGTCATTCTCCGATCGTTGCAGCTCTTGCCGAGGCAGCAGATAACGGTAAACAGGTGTCCGTTCTCGTTGAGCTGAAAGCGCGATTCGATGAGGAGAACAACATCAACTGGGCAAAGATGCTTGAGAAGGCAGGATGCCACGTTATCTATGGTCTTGTCGGCTTGAAGACCCACTGCAAGATCACGCTTGTTGTCAGACGTGAGGAAGACGGAATTCGTCGCTATGTTCATCTTGGAACCGGAAACTATAACGATTCGACCGCAAAACTCTACACAGACTGTGGACTCATGACCTGTGCTCCTCAGTATGGAGAGGATGCAACCGCAGTCTTCAACATGCTTTCTGGATATTCCGAGCCACCGACATGGAACAAGCTGTCCCTTGCACCGCTTTGGCTTCGCAGTCGTTTTATCAAGATGATCCGCAGAGAGACCGAGCATGCGCGTCAGGGACGTTCGGCACATATCATGGCGAAGATGAATTCTCTGTGTGATAAGGAGATCATTGCAAATCTCTATGAGGCTTCGTGTGCAGGCGTGAAGATTGAGCTTGTCGTGCGAGGAATCTGCTGTCTGCGGGCAGGGGTTCCGGGACTTTCAGAGAACATCAGCGTGCACTCGATCGTCGGAAACTTCCTCGAGCATGCAAGAATTTTCTACTTTGAAAATGACGGTTCCTCCGAGGTTTACATGGGAAGTGCAGACTGGATGCCGAGAAACCTTGACAAGCGTGTCGAGATCATGTTCCCGGTTGAAGATCCGAAGCTCAAGGAACGCGTGATTCACATTCTCAAAGTTCAGCTTGAAGACAATGTGAAGGCACATATTTTACAGCCGGATGGAACGTATGAGAAGGTAGACAAGCGCGGAAAGACGCTTGTGATGGCACAGAATCAGTTCTGCGAGGAAGCGATTGCAAATGCCAAAGCGCACAGTGCCGGAAATGATGTTCACAACACGAGAGTTTTTGTGCCGGCAGAGGCATAGAAAAAGAGAGATCCGATTAATTTCAGAGTATTTGACAGATTTAGGGGAAGATGGAAAATCTTCCCCTTTTTGTTAGAAAAAAGTAAGGCACAGGCGGTTGTTTTATGTTAAAATTAAAGAGCAAATTATGACAAAAATACAAAATCATTGCGATACATAAATAGGATTAAATTTAAAAAGTAAAAAGATTAAGAAGATTAAGAAGATAGAGAAAAACAGCCGAGTATGTTCGGTTGCATTTGTATGGGGAGGAAATCAGAGATGGCAGAGACGAGCATTCTGGTAGTGGATGATGAGCAGGAGATCGCGGATCTCGTGGAGATTTATCTGGTCAGCGACGGCTATAAGGTATTTAAGGCAAACAATGCGCAGGAGGGACTGGAGATCCTCGACAAGGAGGACATTCAGCTCTGTCTTCTGGACATCATGATGCCGGGGATGAACGGACTTGAGATGTGCAAGAAAATCCGTGAGACGAACAACATTCCGATCATCATGCTGAGCGCAAAGTCCACGGATCTCGATAAGATTCTGGGGCTTGGAACGGGAGCCGACGACTATGTGGTCAAACCGTTTAATCCGCTTGAGCTGACTGCGAGAGTTAAGTCCCAGCTTCGCCGTTACACGCAGTTCAATCCGAACAGCACGGTGCATGAGACGGTGAAGAATGAGATCAGCATCCGCGGTCTGACGATTAACAAGGACAATCATAAGGTGACGGTCTATGGGGAGGAAGTCAAGCTGACACCGATCGAGTTCGACATCCTCTATCTGCTGGCGTCGAATCCGGGAAAAGTCTTCAGCACCGATGAGATTTTCGAGAAAGTCTGGAATGAGAAGGTGTATGAGGCAAATAACACCGTCATGGTACATATCCGTCGTCTGCGTGGCAAGATGAAGGAAGATGAACGTCAGGATAAGATTATCACCACCGTTTGGGGGGTAGGATACAAAATTGAAAAATAAAAAGAACAGCCGGCAGGATTTCTCACACCGCTACCAGACGAGGATGATTGCGAACATTGTATACAGCACCCTTCTCGCCTGTCTCGTGGAGATGTTTCTCGTGACGAATCTGACGATGCTGGCAGGATATGCGAAAAAATCGGAGTGGGACAATGCACTCCTTGGCATGATCGGGGAATCGGATGTGATCATTGTGCTCGGCTATGTGCTGGTTGGAATTCTTGTGTTCTCCGTCACATTTCTGATGCTTCAGGATCGGTCTGTCCGATATGTGGGAAAGATTTCCGATGCGATGAACAGCATTGCGGAGGGGGATTTAAACACGACGGTCGATGTGGTCGGAGACGATGAGTTTTCATCGATGGCGGAGAGTCTGAACAAGATGGTTGAGGAGATCCGCAAACTCATGGACAAGGAGAGGGAGTCGGAGCGGACGAAAAATGAGCTGATCACGAACGTCGCCCATGATCTGCGAACGCCTCTGACCTCGATCATCGGCTATCTCGAACTGCTGTCGGGAAAGGTACAGCTTCCGCCGGAGATGCAGAAGAAATATATCGATATTGCATATAGCAAATCGAGACGGCTTGAAAAACTGATTGAGGATCTGTTTGGATTCACGAAGATGAATTACGGAAAAATTGCGATGCATGTGTCTCAGGTGGACATCGTGAAACTCTTGGGACAGCTTCTCGAGGAATTTTATCCGAATTTTGCGGACAAGGGACTCTCCTATGAGCTTCAGAGCAATGTGCCGGCGAAGATCATCACAGCAGATGGAAATCTGCTCGCAAGACTTTTTGACAACCTGATCAACAATGCGATCAAGTACGGAGCAGAGGGAAAGCGGATCATCGTGAAGATCAATGCGGAGGATGAGACGGTTCAGATCTCGGTGACGAACTACGGATATGTGATTCCGGCGGAGGAACTTCCGCTGATTTTTGAGAAATTCTACCGCGTGGAGCAGTCGAGATCCACCCATACCGGAGGCACCGGACTGGGGCTTGCGATTGTAAAGAATATCGTGGATATGCACGGCGGAACGATCAGCGTAAAGAGTGACCTTGATGGAACCGTGTTTACGGTTGTGCTTCAGGTGAATTTTGATGTAAACCGGGAGCATTTTGGGTGAGTCAAGAAGAGAGTCTGAAAAAAGCAAAAAAAGCGAGAAGTAAAAAGTAGAAAATAAAAAGCAGGAAGCAAAGAGCAAGAAGCAGGAAACAAGAAGCAAAAAGCAGGAAATAAAAAGCAAGGAGCAGAAAGTAAGTAGCAAGTTGCAAGTTAGAAAGAGGTGAGAGGGGTTGAACCTTCAAACATATTTCAAATCGGCAAAATCAGGGAGAAGGAAGATGGCTAAGGTGGTAGCTGTCTTCCTCCTTTGTGGTTTTGCGATCGGAATAGCAGGAAAATGGGAAACGAGTTATGGAATGACGGCGGAAACACTTGTGCCGTCTTTTACAGAGACGAGAGGGACAAAAACGGTCCCCGGGTCAGAAGAAACAGAAACAGCTGGAAATGGGACGAATCAGGTAGGAACAAACAGTGACGGTGTCGAGAATACACAGGCAGAAAATGCGGGAATCTCGATGGAGATCGCCTACGGCTATGACAATACTGCAAAGGGAGGTCGTTACCTGCCTCTCGCCGTCAAGATCGTCAATGAGCGGGATACGAGTCTGAGTGGGACGATTCAGGTAAAGTCAGCGGAGTCGGACGGAACTGTTTATCGCTATGACTATGAAATTGAAGTTGCGGGATCGGAGACATGCAAGGAGACGTACTACATTCCGGTCGGAACCGGAGCGAGTCGTCTCTATGTGACACTCCTTGAGGAAGATGGGACGGAGCTTCTGACAAAGACGGTGAAACTCAATGTAAACCGGGATGTGCCGGAGATGTTTATCGGAATTCTGTCCGATCATCCGGAGGAGCTTGAGTATTTCAACGGAGTCGGGATTCGTTACAGCACGCTTCGCACGAGAACCTTTGATCTGCCCGAGGAGGAGTTTCCGGAGGATGATGTAGGATTAAATCTTCTCGATGTGCTGATTGTCAATGATTATAAGCTGAGAAAACTCTCGGAGCGCCAGACTGCGGCGATCATGGACTGGGTGCACGACGGAGGACTTCTGATTCTCGGAACCGGAGCGAGGGTCGATGATACGCTCGGTCGTTTTGCGCCGGAGCTTCTCGATGATTCCTACGGAACCCCGAGTCTTCGCCACATCAATCTCGGGGAGGGATTTGCACTCGAAGATCCGAGTGAGGGAATGCTTGCGCTCTCGTGCGTGGATTTCTCGCTTCACGGCGGAAATGTGATTCTCTCAAGCAATGGACTTTCACTTTTGACGGCGACGGCGAAGGAGCAGGGAGTCATTGCGGTCGCCTCGTTTGATTTGGGGGACATCCAGTCATTCTGTGAGGACCATCCTTCCTATGTGGATCACCTTTTTACGAGTCTGCTCGGGGATAGCCGGATCAATCAGCTTGCAGAGCTGGTTTACAGTGGAAATTCCTCGAAATTCTGGTCGATGCAGAGTCTGATCAATACCGGAGATGTGAATAAACTGCCGAATCTCGCACTCTATGTCTGTGTCGTTGTCGTCTATCTCGGCGTTCTCGGACCGGGCATGTATCTCTTTTTGCGAAATCGGGAATTGCAGGGCTATTACAGAAGGGGAGTTGTCGTGCTCTCGGTTGTGTTTGCTGGGCTGATTTATCTGCTTGGGAGCCGGACGCGTTTCCGCTCGACATTTTATACCTATGCGTCGATTCGCGATGTGACGGCGGACTATGTGACGGACAATACATACGTCAATATTCGCAATCCCTACAATCGACCGTACACCGTTGAGCTCAGTTCGGACTACTCCATTCTTCCGATTACGCGAAGTTCACTTTACAACGACTCATCGGAGCAGTCGGATTTTTCCAGCGCGACGCAGAGTCAGATTGTTGTGAGCTATTTAGAGGATGAGACGAGAATCCAGGGACAGGGGATCTCTGCTTTTGCCCCGCGCTATTTCCAGCTTGAGCGCAAGCAGGAGAACAGCGAGCAGGTTGGAATCACGGGTGAGGTTCGCTATTTTGAGGGAAAACTCAGCGGAAGTATCACGAATCACTTCCCGTTTGCACTCGAAAATACGACGCTGATGCTCTACGGAACGATGGTGAAAATCGGTCCGATGGAGGCAGGGGAGACGAAAAAGTTAAATGATTTGGAACTGATTCGTTTTCCGCTCGGAGACTCTTATGTGGTTGCCGATCAGATCTCGGGAGAGAGCGCATTTACCGCGACGGATATCCGGAATAAGGAGTATCTGCTGGCGCTCGAGCGCTCAAATCTCCTCAAATTTTATCTCGACAATTATTTAAACGGTTACACGGCGGATGCGCGGGTGCTCGCGTTCAGCACGGAGAAGGAGGAGTCTGCATTTTTGAAAACTCCGTCTGACGATACCTATGGTCTGACGCTTCTGACCTCGTCGCTGGCAGTCAATTCTTCAAGTGACCCGATGCTGTATCGCTCGGCACTGATGAAGGCTCCGACTGTGCTCAGCGGAACGTATGAGGAGCAGACCAACACGATGGGCGCTTCGGAACCGCTGACGCTTGAGTACCAGCTTGGCGGGGATATTGAGGTGGAAAGCCTGACGCTTGAACCGATCTCGGAGATTTTCCTCAAAGATGGAGGCGGATACAGCGAGGCATTTTCCGGTGGAATTTATTTCTACAACTACGGAAGTGGAAACTATGATCTCGTTGATCTCGACGGACAGACGATGACGGTTGACCAGCTCAAACCTTATCTGTCACCGGCAAATACGATCACGGTGCGCTACGTCTATGACGGATCGGGAGGATACAGTTCCATTCAGCTTCCGATGCCGATGGTAGCGGGAAAGGAGCGCTGATCAGAGATGGCAGAAACAGATACAATAAATATGTTAAAGATACGAAACTTAAAGAAGAAATTTGGAAATTATCGCGTCCTTGAGGACATGAATATGGAGATCAAGGCGGGGGCACTCTATGGCTTTGTCGGTCCGAACGGAGCCGGAAAGACGACGACGATCCGTATTATGAGTGGGCTTCTCTTGCCGGATTCAGGGGAAGTCGAGATCGACGGTGTCGATGCGATCAGGGAACCGGAGCGGGTAAAAGAGAAATTTGGATATGTGCCGGATCATTTTGGCGTGTATGACAATCTCAAGGTTTCGGAGTATATGGAGTTCTTTGCATCCTGTTACGGGATGGAGGGACTCAAGGCGAGGAAGCGGGCGGAAATTCTGCTTGAGCAGGTGGGACTTGGAGACAAGAGGGATTTCTTTGTCGACAGCCTTTCAAGAGGAATGAAACAGCGTCTCTGCCTTGCGAGGGCGCTGATCCATGATCCGCAGTTTCTGATTATGGATGAGCCGACGGCGGGGCTTGATCCGCGGACGCGACTCGAATTTCGGGATACGGTGCAGGAACTTCATGAGCAGGGAAAGACGATTCTGATCAGTTCTCATCTGCTCTCGGATCTCTCGGAACTCTGTACCGATATCGGAATCATCGATTCTGGAAAACTTGTCTTAAGCGGAACGATGGATCAGATCATGAACCAGATTCACACGTCGAGACCGCTGATCATCACGGTTCAGGAAAATCTTCCGATCGCGATGCAACTGCTCAAGGAGGAGGTTCTTGTGCGGACGATCAGTGTGCGCGATCAGGAGATTGTTGCCGGATTTGATGGGGACGCCGAGGCGGAGTGTGAGCTTCTTCGCAGACTCGTCGAGGCAGGCGTAAAAATTCGGGGATTTGTGCGCGAGGCGGGAAGTCTTGAGGCGCTGTTTATGCAGATCACAAATCACCAGAAGGAAAGGGTGGTGCTCTCTTATGAAGACGAATCCGGTCTATAAACGCGAGATTATGGTCAGTGCGAGAAGTTTTAAGCTCGCGCTGATGTTGCTGGTCTTTAACGGGATTCTGGCGCTGGTGGCACTGCTCAATATGTATTCCAATTTGGCGCAGGTGCGGATGACGGCGGAAGTTCAGTACTCGAGTTTTCTGGATCTCTATCTGTTTGTCGCGGTTCTGGAATTTATGATGCTGATTTTTATCATGCCGGCGATCACCTCCGGGAGCATCAGTGGAGAGAGAGAACGGCAGACGCTTGAACTGATGCTGACGACGAAAATGAAGCCGTCGGAGATTGTGCTTGGAAAGCTCGCGTCAGCGCTGAGCACGGTTTTTCTGATGATTGTGTCGAGTTTTCCGATCGTGTCGCTCGTCTTTGTCTATGGAGGAGTGACGCTGAAGGATATCGGGCTTTTGCTGATCTGCTATCTGGCATCGGCGCTCTTTGTCGGAAGCCTTGGAATCAGCTGTTCTGCGATCTTTGGGCGTTCGACGCTGGCGACGGCGGTTTCGTATGGGCTGACGGCTCTGATTGTTGTCGGGACTTATGGAATCAATGAGTTTGTCTATTATCTGAGCGGGATGAATATGGATAGTTATCTCGTCTCGATGGGGCGGAGTGTAGGTTCGGCAAGCTCTGGAAATTTCCTGTATCTGATGCTGATCAATCCGCTTTCAACGTTTCTTTTGACGATTGCGCGCCTGACCGGAAGAGAACAGCAGGCAGTGAATGTGACGGATTGGTTTGGCGATCATGGGTGGAATCTGGTGACGGCAAATTGGACGGTGATCAGTGTTGTCTTGCAGTTTGTGTGTGCGGGGCTTTTGATTCTGGTGGCGATTCGATGCGTGGAGTCGTGGAAGAGGAGATAAAGGTGTTTGGCTTCGGATGTTTATTTAGTTTCGAATGTTTGTGTTAGAAGGCAGGGATTAGAAATCAGAACTCCGGGGAGAGAGGGAAGAGAAAGGAGCGGGAGAGAATAACCTTTCAAGGGAGTTTTCAGGGGTGGCTTTGAGGGAGTTTTGGAGTTTTTAAGGGGGCTTTTAAGGGGATTTTTGAGGGGCTTTTAAGGGGCTCCTCGGACAAGATAAGTCCCGCAAACACGCTCTCGCTCCGGATTGAAGCGTAGCGGTGCGTAAGGTTGCAAAAGACGCAACCTAAGCACCGACGGTTCAAACGGGTTTGCGTGATCTTTCTTGCCCTCGGAGCCCGCACTTCCCTTTTCTGTGATGTAAGAAGTTAATTTGTTCGAATCACTGCGGTTGGTGTAATCCATGAGCGGTAACAAAAAACAGGTTGCGGGAAAAGATAGATCAGAGTAAAATAGAGACAGGATGTAACTGGGAGGGGGACATCCACTCTGAGTTATAACGGGATCAAACAAAATACGAAAAAAGGAAGGAACGAACATGAAAGACGTAAATTGCGCATATTGTATGCAGGGAGAACTGGTTGCAAAGTTTGCATATCCGGTTTGCAAGATGGACACAGGTTTTCTGTATGTATTTAAGGAGCAGAGCCATCCGGGTCGTCTGATTCTTGCTCATGACAAGCACATCAGTGAGATGATCGAGCTGACCGATGAGGAGAGAAATGCGTTTTTCGCAGATGTTGCAAAGGCTTCCCGTGCAATTCATAAAGTATTCCATCCGGACAAGGTAAACTATGGCGCATACGGTGATACCGGTTGCCATCTGCATATGCATTTGGTTCCGAAGTACAAGGATCAGTATGAGTGGGGCGGTACATTTGAGATGAACCCGGGCAAGGTAACTCTGACGGATGCTGAGTATGAAGAGATCGCAGAGAAGATTCGTCAGGCACTTTAAAATCTAAAAAAATATAGAAATATAAAAAAGTAGCAGATTCCGCCGGGAATGCGGGTCTGCTACTTTTTCTTTGGGAAAGAGTCTGTTATCAAATCAAAATATGTGGTGGGATGGCCACATGTTTGCTAACAGCTAAGTGGAATGTGGTGGACAATCTTGCGGTAGATTTTCCACACGACGATTGCAGGAATTCCGATCACCATGAAAAGTGTTGAAAGACCACCAATGATACCATACAAAATTAAAATAAGCCACAGTCCAATCATGTCGCGCCTCCTGTCAATCATCTGTCGAATAGAGAATGGGATATATTTCATAAATATGTATCTCTTTTCGACCCAGTTCCTATTGTACATGAAAAACAAAAAAATAAAAGAGATTTTGACACTTCTTAACGAAATTCACACACAATATAAAGAAAATATAAAAATAGTCTGTTAAAAATTTGTTAAAGAAACGCTAAGATAGTATAAAGATTTTGAGAAGGAGAATATTTAAAGATGGTTTGAAATTTACCTACGATCAAAGAATTAAGAATAGTTCCATTTTAGTTCCAGACAAAAAAAGAACCCTTGTAAAATAAGGGTTCTTCTGGCATATGAAGCAGATAACGGGAATCGAACCCGCCTCCTCAGCTTGGGAAGCTGATGTTCTACCGATGAACTATATCTGCATTTGGAACTTTTTTATTGTATCATAAAAGAGGGGGAATTTCAACCGAGAAAAAACGAGAAAACTGTTTGGAAAACGGGGATTTTGGTGTATACTGAATCAGACATAAGAAATCGACATAGTGACATAGGAAATCTTGGAGGCGATTTGTGATGGAAAGAGTATCGAAACTGACGAGGGAAGAGGCTTTGGCGCTTCTTCAGAAATACAACAAGGAACCATTTCACATTCTGCATGGTCTGACCGTGGAAGGTGTGATGAGATGGTATGCGGAAAAACTCGGTTATGGCGATGAGGTAGAGTACTGGGGAATCACAGGACTGCTTCACGATGTGGATTTTGAGCAGTATCCGGAACAGCACTGCATCAAGGCACCGGAGCTTCTGCGTGAGGCGGGAGTGGGCGAGGATATGATTACCTCGATCTGTTCTCATGGATATGGAATCTGCTGTGATGTGGAGCCGAAACATGAGATGGAAAAAGTGTTGTTTGCGTCGGATGAGCTGACCGGTCTGATCGGTGCAGCGGCAAAGATGCGTCCGTCAAAGAGCACGAAGGACATGGAAGTTTCCAGTCTGAAGAAGAAATTCAAGGACAAAAAGTTTGCAGCGGGATGCTCCCGTGATGTGATTCGTACCGGCGCAGAGCGTCTGGGATGGGAGCTCGATCAGCTCTTTGCCGATACGATCGAGGCAATGCGCTCCTGCGAGGATTCTGTAAATGAAGAGATGGAGCGTTACGGTACACAGGCAGGCGTTTTCTGATATCATGTCTCATAATTCCACAAAGATTTCACCGACTGTCTCCCGACGCAGTGCGATAACGGATTCCTTGATCCGATAGGCACTCATTCCGTGACGGGTCGGTTTCAGAACGCAGATCAGGCAGGCTCCCGGAGCAATCCCCTGATCTGCAAGGCGCTGGCGCATAAGCAGATCGCTGGCAATCCAGACTACGCGCCCTTTCTCGCCGGATTTTAAATAGGTGAGCGGAAGGACCATACCAGTCTCCTCTTGAAAGCCGTGTTGGAATCAGAATATGCTGGATCATGGAGGAATGTGCGGGTCATACTCTGTCCCTGCTTATAAAAAGAAAAAAGTAGGCAGGAATCAAACGAGACGAAAAGTTTGTTACTGTTTGTGCAATGCGTGGACGGTAACGGATGTTCTTAATGAAATCAGCTATGAGGGGATTTCATGGGGACATATATGAATGAAGAAAAAAGTCCAGCTAATAAATGTCAATAGATAAAAGAAAAAATATTTTTTCTAAGAAAAGGGCAAACTTGCCCCTTGGTGAAAATATCATCAAAAAAGATATTGATTCAGTAGGTGGTACTATTTTACGCAACTACGTTGCA
>NZ_JBNMIQ010000028.1:0-42676 GCF_050873365.1 Brotaphodocola sp.
AAAAACAATTACAAGCAAAAAATTCATTTAGCAAATCAAAAGAAAAGCGACAGCGACGAAAGAAATATACTTTGCAACAAACTGTCGCTTAAAAGTAATCCCATTGGGATAGGGCTTTGTGAATAGCCATAAGCCACTTATCGTAGTCTTTCGGAAACCACGCCTGATGGCGTAGGAAACGGAGACTTCAGACGTGGTAATTCATTTATCCACAAGTTTTCCACAATCTCGTGCCAAATAACATCGAAATGAAACTGAACTCCTTATCCTCCACAAAAATTTCCAATAAAAACAAAAGACCAGAGATTCCACAGATCCTCTCCCTTTCGGGGGAATCTGCGAAACCTCTGGTCTCTTTAAAAATACTTCTTTAATTAATTCTTTTTGATTCTTCTTGATTCTTCTTTGATTCTTTTTTGATTCTTTTTTTAATTCATTGATAGTGATTTAGCCTTAACTTGGCTCCTCCGGCGAGCAAAGCGATGCAAACTCGCTCTCGCTCCGGGTTCATCGCAACGGTGCATAAGGCTGTAAAACACACAGCCTAAGCACCGGCGATTCACACGGGTTTGCACCTGCTTTCTCGCCTTCGTCGCCCTATTGCCAATCCTGACAATTCTTCACGATAAGAAAACTTCTTCCACTATTTCACATCGAAAAAATTCATTCAATCAGAACTTGTTTCATCGATAATGACTTAGTTCTCAGAGTCCTCTTCGACCAGCTCGGATTCTTCGACTGTCTCTTCGACATCGCTCTCATCCTCGATCTCTGCGTCCTCTGTATCTTCTTCTACCTCGTCTGTGTCAGCTTCGGAATCCTCATCGGACTTTTCTTCAGAATCAACTTCCTCGGAATTGCTATCCTTGGAATCTTCCTCAGATTTCTCATTCTCATCTGCCTGCTCGCCATCGGAAGACTCGGAAGAATTGTTTTTCTCCTCATCGTCAGTTTCATCTGTGATCTCATCAGAATCAATGATCTCGTCGTCGCCGGTGATCTCCTCTTCATCAGAAGCCGTCTCATCCTTCTTGGAATCCTCCTCTGTGGTTTCATCCTTTGCGGTCTCGCCGTCCTCTGCGATTTCTTCTGTCTGATCGTTCTCAACCTCAGTCTTCTTCTCAGCTACCTCGGTTGCCGGAACTTCCTCAGTAATCTCATCCTCATTAGCTTTGATTACATTCTCAAATCCCTTGAAGAGTTTTACCTCATCCTCAGTGAGATCTGCCTCTGACAGATCAAGAGTTCCCCAGCTTGCATCATCGTTATACTGAACAGTCTGGTAAGTTGCTAACCATCCACTGTTAAGCTCAACTGCACCTTCCAGTTTCAGGTTCAGATCACCAGTTACCTCTCCACTGCTCTGTCTTCCGACGAAGGAGTAAAGCATTGCGCCTTCATCACCGTTGACCGTCACAGAGATATCTCCATCGAGCTTACCGCTGTACTGTGCACCGATGAACTTGATCTTAGATGCTCCGCTTACGGAAACAGTCAGATCACCGATCAACTCTGCATTTCTTGCAACTCCGTAAATCTCAAACTGTCCGGACTGGATATTGATCTCCGGATTTCTCTCAACACTGCCTGTCTTCGAGCTAGCATAGAGCGTTATGTAACTCCACTCGCTTTCTGCAAGACCCTCACCGGCAGTAAAGTTATGACCGTTGAGATATGCCTCTGCATCCCAGTCAAGATTGGAGATTTCCAGATCGCCGTTCAGCTCAAGTGCATACTTGGATTCGAGCTTGTAGCACTCGCCCTCTGCGGAAGTGATCGTAAAGCTTGCCTTCGGCATCTCCACACTGTCTTCAAGGTTAATATCCTTATTCAGAACAATCGTGTCGCCGTCCTCAACCTCTGCAAATGCTTTCTCAAGGCTGGTGTAACCGGTATCACCGATCATAACGGTATTCTCATCCGGCTTCTCCTTGTAGGTGATTGAAATCTGTCTTGTATCAAGCCAGTTCTCTCCATCCTTCGTCGATGCCACATTAATATAAAGCGTACCGCCCTGCTCATTTGTGAATGTCGGAGTGAATGATCCGTCATACAGCGTCCAAGTATCTGCATCCGGAGTCTCCGTTGCAGAGGAATCCGTTTCATGATAGTAAATCTCAGTACCCTTCACTGCACAACTCAGCGTTACCTCAGGTGCCTCATCAAACTCATACTTACCGTAACGTGTTCCATAAATCTTCTTTTCCGGATTCAGGGAAACGCTTACTTCTGCACTCAGAGCTTTTTCCAGAGCAACATCGATTGCATCGAGAACCTTCTGCTGTTTCTCTGCATCGTACTCATCAAGGAGATCGATGTTCGTGCTCTGCTCATAGAAGACTTCTGCAAGCAGTTCTGACAGGAAGTCCTCACATTCTTTCTGAGATTCCTCATCAAGACTAACCAGAGAAATAATCGGTCTGCTTCCGTATCCATTCGTCACGGTTACGGTTGCCTCGAGATCATCGGCGCTTCCGGTGTAAGTTCCGGTCTTGTAGATTGCACTCGGAACATTATCCGTAAATGCGCACCATACGGAAACGATCTTACTGCGGTTTCCATCCGCATCAAAGCCTGCAAACTTCACCTGAACCTTATCACCATTCTCTTTATCATTTGCATAAACAGTAACAGAACCATAGCATCTGCTTCCATTCTCCAGTGTCGGATCCGATCCGTCTGTCGTGTAGTAAACGGTTGTGTTCTCACCGGCAGAAACTCTGAGGTTTACACCGTAGCTCTTTCTTGTTACGAGAGTACTCCATCCTGCGGTTACGCTCGGTGCCATCACGGTCTCATCACTCGAATCAATCGGCTCAGAGCGCATTGCATCGATAACTGCATACTTCACTGCATCCGAAGATACGGTTGCTCCGGTGACTGCATCGACGCGCAGATCAGAGGTGCTATTTGGAACCGTCTTTGCATTTACCAGTTCTTCAAGATCTTTTCCTGCAAACTTTGAAGAAATGCCCTGCTCAGATCTCGGGAACATGTACGGACCCCAGAATGCCTCATCGCGGATATCGATGGTCTCCGTTCCATTATCCTCAATCTTGACAATTTTTCCATTAGCAACCGTAACTTTGAGCTTTGCGGTGTACGGCTTGCCAGACGGGGTATTGACGATCGAGCTTCCCTCGTATACTCTCATACCACTCTGTGCTTCCGGAATCTCAATAAACTGAACTTCCTGCTCCGTAACAGCGGAAGCTACGCCATTCTTGATGGCAACTGCCTTGACTGTGACTGTCTGGTCTGCATTTGTCTCAGGTGTGATTGTAATCACGCCATCCACTGCAGTCAGAACACTGCTTCCGTTTGCGGACGGATCACTGCCATCGATCGTGTACTTCACAACGGTGTCATCCTCTGCTTCCACAGCAAGCTCTGCGGTATCTGTTCCTGCATAGAGGAATTTCGTGCGGAAATCAGCGGTCGTCAGCTTCGGTGCATCCGGTTTCTCAACCCCATTATCCGGAAGTGCATTCTTGACTGCCTTCTTGATTGCATTTGCCGAATAAGTTGCTCCAGACTTTGCATCTACTTCATCAACAGTATCTTTCGTCTTTCCGATGAAACGAGACAAAACTTTATCCAATGCAGTCTGCCAGAAGCTCTTATTGCTTCCTGGCTCTGTTCCGTTATCTTCTACCTTCTCAATAACACCGCTCTCTGCATCATAGGTTACTTTTACTTTTGCCTCATAATTGAAGACTTCTACCATTGCAGATCCTTCTACGACTGCGCCTTCCGGCGTCGGAACTTCGCCTGCGATCATCTCGAACGTCAGGTTCTTCTCGTATCCGGTTGCCTCTACCTCGATCTCATACTTCTCACCCTTCACGAAGATTGCCTCATCGCCACTCTTTGCGTCGGTATTGATGATTCCAGTATTCGGATCGATAATGATGACAGCTCCGCGTCCGCTTGCCTGATACTTCGTTCCGTTTACAGTTACAGAAACGATCGAGGACAGGTAAGATTTGAGTTCATCTGCGGTTGCATCTTCGGTTGCCGTCAGAGACCATACACCATCTGTATTTGCAGTCGCAGTTGCCGGAACGCTCTCGGTCGTCAGAACAAAACTTGCGGTCAGTTCTGCGTACTTGTCTTTCTTATCCTTTGCAGTCAGCGTGTAGGTTCCTGCGATTGCCTTTCCGCTCCATACAACTTCACCGTTTTCAACCGTAAATCCATCTGCGATATTTCCATTCGGATCAGTGATTGTGTACTCTGCCTCGTAATCCTCCGGAACTGCATCAAGTCCGGTGATTGCCGTCTTTCCAGCCTCAACGGTTGCGCCTGCAACACCAAACTCTGCATGAGCAAACTTGAACGGTACATAGACCTCATCGTCAAGCGTGATCTCCAGCACACCATTGCTTGTGTAGTAGGTCACTCCGGTGATTGCCTTGCCCATCATCGACTCGTAATGTGCAGATTTGAGCGTATTTCCATGAGTCGTCGTCACAATACCTGCGGACCATGCAAGATTTGTTCTCAGCCAGATGTTCTCAAGGTGGCGCAGACCGTAATCCTCGCCCTTATCAGTATGAAGAACAACACCGTAAACGGTTGTATCGTTGCTGATTGCGGACGGAAGTCCGGTAAAGCTCAGCTGATAATCACCGTAATTGGTCTCCGTAGAAAGTTTTGCGCTTACACCGCTTGCGATATTTTCCTTCTCACCCTGAACCTCGCCGAAGGAAAGAGTTCCATTCTCGTCAATCGTCAGCTCCTTGTAGTAATCCGGAGTCTGAGAGAGAACATAGTAGGAGTAATCTGCACTCTCAAACAGAGCGTCTTTGCCCTTGTACTCGGTTGTCTGCTCCTGACCGCGGTTCGTCACAGTGATCGTCAGAGAATCGCTGTCTGTGATCTGCTTAAACTTGCTCAGATCTGCATCCTTTGCAACCTTAACCGGGAAGATCACACCGCTGATGTCAGTTCCATCGCTGTTTACATGATAGGAACCACCTACAAGGCTTCCTGTTCTCGTCTTTGTCTTTGTTGCAGAAGAAACGCCATCGACCGGCATCTCATTGCCCTCGACCTCTGCCTCATAGAATGCCTCATACGGGATGTTCATCAGCACATACTGATACTCATCAGATACTTCATTGTTCTTGAGTGCATTCTTAACGGCCTGCTTGATTGCATTCGAGGAAACGGTTGCTCCGGTGATGATATCGACATCATCAACCTCATCGACGGTCTTTCCTGCAAATCTCTCAAAGATCTTTGTTGCATTGTTCCAGAACATCCGGTTATTAATTCCAGAATCTGTTCCATTGTCTTTAACAGAGATAATCTTACCATCTGCATCTGTTGTTACGAGAACCTTTGCCTGATAGCTTCCATCTACATAGTCGCCTTCCTCATTCTCCTTGACAGTTGCCTCGCCCTCTTTTGCGGTCGTCGTCGGCTTCTTCTCCTCTGCGGTTACAGTTCCAACTACGTTCTTCTTGTATCCGGTCGCTGTGATCTCAAGCTCATACGTCTCGCCGGTCGTAAAGATTGCCTCATTGTTTGCTTTTGCGGTAAAGTCAATCTCTCCGGTCATCGTGTCGATGATCTTCACAGCTCCACGCCCGCTTGCAGAGTACTCGGTCTCACCAACTTTTACGCTTGTGATTGCGGACAGGTACGCACGGAATTCCTCGTCAGAAGCATCATCCGTCTTCGTGAGCTTCCAGCCATCCTCGGTCAGTGTAAATACTGCCGGAACTGCCTCCGTCTCAAGAACAAAGTTTCCAGTCAGAGGTGCATACTTGCCGGACTTATCGGTCACAGTCAATGTGTAGCTTCCTGCGGTCAGTGCGCCTTCCCAGGTCAGCTTTCCGCTCTCTGAATCGTAAGAAACAGCGGCGTTCTCGCCGAGAGAATTCTTCACCTGATACTCGACATCAAAGTCAGCCGGAATCTCTGCTCCGCTGACGGCAATTCCTGCCTCTCCTGCATCGACTGCTCCACTCTCGATCGTCAGACCCGATGCCAGTTTCACCGGAACATACACGTTTTCAGCAAACGGAATCTCCATGACTCCTGCACTCGTGTAGTAGGTCATTCCAGTCAACTTCTTGCCCATCATCGACTTGTAATGCTCAAACTGCAACGGACTTCCGTGAGATGCGGTTGTAAATCCGGCAGACCATGCAAGACTTGTCTGTCTCCAGATATTCTCAAGGTGACGCAGACCATAGTCCTCGCCCTCCTCTGTGTGAAGAACGACACCGTAAATCGTATCTGCGCTCACATCCGGCATTCCATCAAAGCTCAGCTGATAATCGCCGTAATTGCTCGTCGTAGAAAGTTTTGCGGATACACCCTCAACGTTCTTTTCTGTTCCCTCAGTCTTGCCGAAGCTCAGATTTCCATCTGCATCGATAGACACTTCCTTGTAGTAGGACGGGGTCTCAGAGAGAACATAGTAAGAGTAGTTTGCACTCTCAAACAGAGTATCTTTGCCTTCGTATGTGGTTGTCACATCCTGACCACGGTTGTTCACAGTGATCGTCACAGAATCGTTGTCTGTAATCTGTTTAAACTTGCTTAAATCTGCATCTTTCTTAATCTTAACCGGGTAGGTCACACCACTGATGTCCGTTCCGTCACTGTTCACATGATAGGAACCTGCAACAAGACTTCCATTTCTCGTCTTCACCTTCGTTGCGGAAGTAACGGCATCGACACTCTCATCGTTGCCTTCAACCTCTGCCTTATAGAACTCCTCATACGGGATGTTCATCAGCAGGTACTGATACTCCTCGGTGACATCGCTCTTCTGAAGTGCATTCTTGACTGCCTGTTTGATTGCATTTGAGGAAACGGTTGCTCCGGAAATAATATCAATATCATCTACCTCATCGGCAGTCTTTCCTGCAAAGCTCTCAAAGATCTTTGTCGCCCTATTCCAGAAAGAACGGTTGCCACTGCCCGGAACGGTTCCGTTATCCTTGACAGAAATAATATTGCCATTTCCATCAGTCGTGACGATAACTTTTGCCTGGTAGCTTCCATCTACATCGTAATCGTCGCTCTCCTCGACAGTTGCCTCGCCCTCTTTTTCAACAATCACCGGCTCCGTCTGCTTCTTCTCTCCTGCGGTCACGGTTCCGACTACATTCTCCTTATATCCGGTTGCCGTGATCTCTAGCTCATATGTCTCACCTTCTGTAAAGATTGCCTCGTCATTTACCTTGACCGTAAAATCAATTGCTCCGGTCTCCGTGTCAATGATCTTCACCGCATTACGTCCAGTTGCGGAGTATACGGTATCGCCAACTTTCACACTTGCGATTGCGGACAGGTATGCATGGAATTCCTCATCAGAAACACCTTCAGGCTTTGCAAGTTTCCAGCCATCCTCAGTCAGCGTAAATACTGCCGGAACTGCCTCCGTCTCAAGAACAAAGTTTCCAGTGAGTGGTGCATACTTGCCAGACTTATCGGTTACTGTCAGCGTGTAGTTTCCTGCATTCAGCTTTCCTTTCCAGGTCAGTTTTCCGCTCTCTGCATCATAAGAAACAGGGGCATTCTCGCCGAGAGAATTCTTTACTACATACTCGGCATCAAAGTCAGCCGGAATCTCTGCTCCGCTGACGGCAATTCCTGCCTCTCCTGCATCGACTGCTCCATTCTCAATCGTCAGACCGGATGCCACTTTCACCGGAACATATACATCTTCAGCAAACGGAATTTCCATGATTCCTGCGCTTGTGTAGTAGGTCATTCCAGTCAGCTTTTTGCCCATCATCGACTGATAATGCTCAAAGGAAAGCGGATTCCCCTTCGATGTGGTTGTGAAGCCCGTAGACCATGCAAGATTTGTCTTTTTCCAGATGTTCTCAAGATGGCGCAGACCGTAATCCTCGCCCTCCTCGGTGTGAAGCACAACTCCGTAAACAATATCTGCGCTCATATCCGGCATGCCATTAAAACTCAGCTGATAATCGCCGTAATTGCTCTTCGTGGAAAGTTTTGCCGAAACACCCTCAATGTTTTTCTCTGTGCCTTCCGTCTTGCCAAAGCTCAGATTTCCATCTGCATCAACAGACACTTCCTTGTAGTAGGACGGGGTCTCAGAGAGAACGTAATAAGAGTAATCGTCACTCTCAAACAGAGCATCCTTGCCCTTGTACTGAGTCAGCACATACTGACCACGGTTATTTATCTCAATGCTCACAGAATCGTCATCTGTGATCTGCTTGAACTTGCTAAGATCTGCATCTTTCTTGATCTTAACCGGGTAAATCACACCGCTGATGTCTGTTCCGTCGCTGTTCACATGATAGGAACCCGCAACAACACTGATATTTCTCGTTTTTACCTTTGTTGCAGACGCAACGGCATCGACGCCAGCCTCGTTGCCCTCGATTTCTCCCTCATAAAACTCCTCATATGGGATGTTCATCAGCAGGTACTGGTACTCTTCCTGATCCGGGGTATCTGGCTGATCTGGGGTATCTGGTTTGTCCGGTTTATCCGGGGTGTCTGGCTTGTCCGGCGTATCCGGTTTATCCGGAGTACTCGGATTTTCATTTGATCCGTTATTGCCATTATCCGAGCCATTATTGCCGGAATCTCCGCTGTTTGATCCATTGTTACCATTGTTGTTGGAACCATTATTCGAGCCATTGTTGGAACTTCCACCTGAGCTACTGCCACCACTGGAGCTTCCGCCGGAACTGCTTCCACCACCAGAATGGCTTCCCGAACTGGAACTTCCACTTGAACTACTGCCAGAGGAAGAACTCGTCTTCGTGCTGAATCCGAGACCCGGACGATAAACTGCCTGATCCTCCTGAGTCCACTGACCATCTGCATTTGTCGGATAATCATCCGGTGTGCGACGTCCTGCGTACATAGCGCCCTGAACGCCCGGCTGATCAGAAGATTCTGCGGAAAAATAATAGCAATATCCATCAATCCACTGCCATCCGGTCACCATATGACCCTCGGTAGCACTTCCAGAACCATTCTCAAAGAAATACCAGGTATTTTCTGCGGTTTTATACCATCCGGTATGCATCCGTCCCTCAATGCCTTCCTGTGCGGTCTCAAAATAGTACCAGAAGCCATCGATCTTCTGCCATCCAGTTACCATTTTTCCGTCCGCCGGATTCAGATAATACCATCCGCTCTCAGTCTTTGCCCAACCGGTATAAGCCTGATGATCGGAATTATAGAACTTCCATCCGCCATCTTCATTTGCCCAGCTTCCTGTAACAGAGGTTGCTGCATATCCCGGAAATCCGGTCTGAACTGCAACCGCTGCCGAAAGCATGACAAATGCTGCCTGCTTTTTCAGTGCTTTTTTCATGTTCTCCTCCTTTTGCCACAAATAGTTAGTTGATACTAACTACCTTTATGGTTTTTATGTTAGCAATAGCAAACCTTCTTTGTCAACTTCTTTACAGTTTCTTGTTGACTATTTTTATCAATGTCTTTCTCTTCTCAATTTCTTTCTGTTTTTGTTTTATTTTTCCTACTATTTTTCCATTTTTCAGAATTCTCTGTGAGCCCGATTTTCCAATTCGATTCCTCATGACTTTTTCGATATTTTTTCAGTGACTTCTACAAAATAAAAGAAACCAGAGATTCCGTAGGTCCGCTCCCTTTCAGGTGAACCCGCGAAATCTCTGGTTTCTCTAAAATTTTTTGAATTTAATTTTTATGACGACTTAGATCTCAGAATCATCTTCTGTATCATTTTCAGATGAAACTTTCTCCTCGAAATCCTTCTCCTTATCGTCCTGAACCGCTTCGTCTGCATCCTCATCGTCTGCTACGATTTCATCCTCTGATTCTTTTTCGGAATCCTCAGACTTTTCAGCCTGATCGCTATCGGAAGACTCCTCAGAATCATCCTCAACCTCATCTGCCACCTCGTCAGTTACCAAATCCGCATCAGCAATCTGATCATCTTCCGCGACCTCATCTTCGTCCGTCTCAACAACATCCTTTAATTTCTCGGAATCTGACTTATCAGACTTGCTCTCCTGTGCCTCATCTGTAACTTCATCAGTTGCCTCGTCAGCCACATCGATCACATCGCTTTCAAGTGCATTCTCATCTTCCGCACTCACAAAGCTGAATACAACCGTGAGAGCTCCTCCCTCTGAGTCATACTCTGTATATTCCGGGAACTGAATTTGCATGTAAAATGCACGGACACTTCCGATCGTGCTCTCAAGGATATCATCATCCTCATTGTAAACCGTAACGGTGAGCTTATCGAGGTTTCCCTTGTAAGTCTCCGGCAGTTCTACACCACTCTTTCTTACATATCCGCCACCATTTTTAAGATCTTCCTCGGAAATCGTGACTTCCGCAAGATCCTCTCCATCTACGGAGAATACCACTCTTGCCGGTGTCTGGTTGATCTCCTCCGGCTCAAGCGGATCGCCGGTTGCTGAGAATACAATCATGATGTAACCGCCATACTCCGGATCGTAATCCTTGTAATCCGGAAGTTCAATGCGAAGATTGTTTGATCTCGGAACAACATTGATGTTCAACAAGTCACCGCCCTTGTTAAATACCTCAGCAGTAAACTCTTTCCAGGTATCCTTATAATCCGAAGAAATCACTTCATTTCTCAGAATCAGATAACCCTGTCTCTCAACAAAGGCATCTTTATCAACCTCAATCTCTTTTACCACTCTGTCGCCACTGTACAGAACAATCTTTGCCGGGATCTGTGCATCCGCGTCAACTTCTTTCTCTGCGACCTCAATCTCAAAGCTCTCTTTGATCGTCTCGCCGTTGATCACAACCGAGATCGTGATCGTCTTTGTTCCAATATCATCTGCGGTAAACTCATATCCATTGTTCAGACTGGAAGTGAAACCATTCTTCTGAAGTTCGCTCCAGGAAGACAGCGTCTTCTCATTTCCCTTCTCTGTCTTGACAACGGCACTCACTCCGCTCAGATCCAGCTCCTCGCCTACCACATAGGAGGTCTTCGCAGAATCCACATCAATGCTTGCGCTGACAATTGCAGAGTTGTCTGCAACCATCTGAACAACGAGCTTATACAGGCTGTATTTCCAACCACCAGTATACTCTGCGCCTGCATTCACTGCATCAAGTTCCATTCTCCACTCACTCGATACCGAATCAAATACACCGGAAACAATCTTCTCGTCGCCATCATAGAGATCTACCGACTCGATTGTCTTTTCAGAGCTCAACTTGTAACGGAAATTATTCTGATCCAGCTCGATATCCTGCGTGCTCTGGTCAGCGTAAGTTACCTGCATGCGGGTCGGATAGCGGTAGACAAGAGTCTTTTTCGCATAAACGTATGCCGGAATTGCAATCAGACCATCCTCATTCTGGAACTTAATCTCGATTGTCTGTCCGTTCTGCGGAATCTTGCTTCCATTTTCCGGATTCGTCGTAATTCCATAGTCCTCAAACTCATCAAAGTTCACAAGTTTTGTGCTTCCATCCTTCAGATGTACTTTCAGGACAGAATCGCTCAGATCCAGAGTCGTGGTAGCGGACTCTGCCTTCGGGCGCGTCTCAAATTCCATGTAGTTGATGTTCTGCTCAACACCATCTTTCTGATACTTTGCAGAACGCTCAAGCGCATTCTCGAGTGCACTCATCTGGCTCTTTGCGGTCTGTGTTGCTCCGCTGATTGCATCGTAACCGGAACCGCTTCGATCCGTCAACTGCTGTCTCAAATCGCTGACATCGCTGAGTCCAACTGCAAAATCGAGAATCTTCGTTCCTCTGCGATATACAGCATCTTCTTTATAAAGCACGGACTCTACGGATTCAATCTTGCCGTCCTTAACAACTGCCTTGATCGTATCCGGACCGTTCTTCTCGTAGTAGAAGCTCTCGGTCGCCGTTCCATACCAAACACCATCTGCAAGCGTATTCTCCAGTGCGCTTCCAGAACCAACTTCCGCCTCAATCGTTGGATAACCGTCTGCCTCGAGCTTGAGCTTGTAGGTTCCCTCTGCGCCATTCTTAAACACCTTGATCGTCTTGCCTTTTCTCTGGTATTCCAGATCAAAGTTGATCGAACCATCCTCAAGAATCAACTGCTCAACCGGAATCCCCTTCATCTGTGCTCCATCCACATAGACCGCCGTGATTGCCTTTCTGTACTCATCAACCGTCACTCCGCTGTTTCCGGAAATCACAAGGCGATTGTTCCAGAACTTCACGTCCTCTGCCTGAAGCGCACTGTTCACTGCAAAGGTTGCCTGAACACTCTGGTAGCCCTTGTTTCCTGCCTCTCCATCGCGAATCGTTACGGTATAACCACCCGGCGTCACCATGCCTGCCTTCAGAGTCAGAACACCGTCTGCATAGCGATAAGCATCTGCATCAAGTTCCTTGCTTCCAACCATCACGCCGTCAATCTGCGGATCATAATCAGACGGAAGATTCAGCTTGATCGAAACGCTCATATCGGCATCTGCCTGATAGGAAACGCTCTCCGCCTCGATACCCTGACCATCATCGAGAAGTTTCGGGCAGTACAGATTTACCGGAATCTCCACAGCCTGATAATCGCTGAGCAGATAAACAATGCTCTCGATCGTCTGACCTTCCAATGTAGAATAACGCTCATAGCTGATCTTATTGCCGTGGGATACCACTCCATCTTTCACTGCAAGTGCAAGCTCATTTGCATCCTTCCAGATATTCTCCAAATGTGCAAGACCATAAATGTCTGCCATCCGGTTGCCCGTCTTCACGAGAACTCCGAGCACGTTGGTAGTACCCTTGATCTCAGACGGCAGGTTCTCCACCTCAATCTGGTAATGACCATAACGGCTCTTATCACTCAGCGTTGCGGTGATTCCATCCGTGTTAAGCTCCGGTGCCTCTGCGCTGTACTGCATCTCGGAAAGCATGCCATCGTAGTACATCGTCTTGTAAGACGTCGGCTCCTTTGCGGTCAGCTCACGACCACCACTCGTCATGCTGTTCAAAATGCTGAACGTATTTCCCTGACTGCTCACACCCACCTCAGAGAGAATTCTTGCTCTCACAAAGAGGTCTGCGCTGATTCCGACATTTGTCTGAACACCGTTGATCTTGTATCCATTGTCTGTCTCCTCCCCGTAGGAAGCCTCTGTATACAGACCGTACTTTGCGGTTGTCGCAGAACTGATCGCATCGTATCCGCCGTTACGCATCACGGTGTTGTACATATGCTCGCTTGTGCTGATATCCTCGGAGGAAGTCCACGGTCCCGTGTAACCGGTTTTCTCTCCTGCATAGAACTCTGCATACGGCACATCTGCAAGACCGTAAATCGTTCCCGTCAGCTTCTGGTCATCCTCTACATAGTAGTAAGCCTTTCCGCTGTAATTTGCACGAATGGTCTTTGCCTTCTTCGTGACATCCTCACCATTTACAATCAGCGTAGGCGTCTCAAGCGGTACATAGGTTGCATAGTAGTAGGTATGCTCCACTCCGTCCACAACAAACTTCATTACATTCATGTTCGTGTCTTCCGGCTTTTCTGGCTCCGGCAGAGCATTCTGAACGGCTTTCTTGATTGCATTGGAGGAGAGGGTTGCACCGGAAACCTTATCGACGCTTCCAACTTCGTCTCTCGTTCTTCCGATAAATCTCGAGAGAATTCCGTTGATTGCATTCTTCCAGAACGATTCGTTCATCGAATTGCCCGGATCGGTTCCATTGTCCTCTACCTTGATGATCTTGCCGGACTCGGAATCATAGGTTACTTTTACTTTTGCCTCGTATCCGAACGTCTCCACGGTTGCCGATCCCTCAACGACCGTTCCCTCCGGCTTCGGAACTTCGCTTTCGGTCAGAACAAAACTTGCAGTCAGGTCTGCATATTTGCCACTCTTGTCCTTTGCGGTCAGCTTGTAAGTTCCTGCGACTGCTTTTCCGCTCCACACAAGCTCGCCGTTTTCAACCGCAAATCCATCTGCGATGTTTCCATTCGGATCGGTGATCGTGTACTCTGCCTCATAGTCCTCCGGAATTGCATCAAGTCCGGTGATCGCCGTCTTTCCAGCCTCAACGGTCGCACCTGCAACACCAAACTCCGCATGAGCAAACTTGAACGGTACATAGAGCTCATCGTCAAGTGTGATCTCTAAAATTCCATTGCTTGTGTAGTAGGTCAGTCCGGTGATTGTCTTACCCATCATCGACTTGTAATGCTCCGGTGCAAGCGTATTTCCATGTGTCGTCGTCACAACACCTGCGGACCATGCAAGGTTTGTTCTCAGCCAAATGTTCTCAAGGTGACGCAGACCGTAGTCCTCCCCCTTATCGGTGTGAAGAACGACACCGTAAACGGTCGTGTCATTGTCGATTGCGGACGGAAGTCCGGTAAAGCTCAGCTGGTAGTCACCGTATTTGCTCTCGGTAGAAAGGGTTGCACTCACACCACTTGAAACGCTCTTCTTCTTGCCCTGAACCTCGCCGAACGAAAGACTTCCATTCTCGTCAATCGTCAACTCTTTGTAATAATCCGGAGTCTCAGAAAGAACATAGTAGGAGTAATCTGCGCTCTCAAACAATGCATCCTTGCCCTTATACTCCGTCGTGTTTGTCTGTCCGCGGTTCGTCACCGTGATGCTCACAGAATCGCTGTCCGTGATCTGCTTAAATTTGCTTAGATCTGCATTCTTTGCAACCTTAACCGGGAAGATCACACCGCTGATGTCTGTTCCATCGCTGTTTACATGGTAAGAACCACCTACAAGGCTTCCTGTTCTCGTCTTTGTCTTCGTTGCAGAGGAAACGCCATCGACCGGCGTCTCATTTCCCTCAATCTCCGCCTCGTAGAATGCCTCATACGGAATATTCATCAGCAGGTACTGGTACTCCTCCTGATCTGGGGTATCCGGCTGATCCGGAGTATCTGGTTTGTCCGGCTGTTCCGGTTTGTCTGGCTGATCCGGTTTGTCCGGCGTATCTGGCGTGCTCGGGTTGTCCGGATTACTCGGATTCTCATTTGATCCATTGTCGCCGGAATTAGAACCATTATTGCCATTATTTGAGCCATTATTGTCAGAACCGTTGTTGTCAGAGCCATTATTTGAGCCACCGTTGGAGTTTCCACCGGAACTGCTTCCACCACTGGAACTTCCACCGGAACTGCTTCCACCGCCTGAATGACTCGGATTGGCGCTGCTTCCAGAGGAAGAACTCGTCTTTGTGCTGAATCCGAGACCCGGACGATAAACTGCCTGATCTTCCTGCGTCCACTGACCATCTGCATTTGTCGGATAATCATCCGGCGTGCGCCGTCCTGCATACATTGATCCCTGAACGCCCGGCTGATCGGAAGATTCTGCGGAGAAATAGTAGCAGTATCCATCAACCCACTGCCATCCGGTCACCATATGACCCTCCGTTGCCGTTCCTGCGCCATTCTCAAAGAAATACCAGGTATTTTCTGCGGACTTGTACCATCCGGTATGCATCCGTCCCTCAATGCCTTCCTGTGCAGTCTCAAAATAGTACCAGAAACCATCAATCTTCTGCCATCCGGTCACCATTTTTCCGTCCGCCGGATTCAGATAATACCATCCACTCTCGGTCTTTACCCAACCCGTATATGCCTGATGATCGGAATTGTAAAACTTCCATCCACCATCTTCGTTTGCCCAGTTTCCTGTGACAGCCGTCTGTGCATATCCCGGAAATCCGGTCTGTACTGCAACCGCCGTCGAAAGCATCATAAATACCGCCTGCTTTTTCAGTGCTTTTTTCATGTCGCCCTCCTTTGTCTATTGTCCATCCACAGTTTGAAACGTGTCCAAATCCCATTCCCAGTCACGGTTCTCAATTGCTTATCCCTGCGTCGTGATGCAGTCAGATAACTATTAAAATAGCTTAAAACAGCCACTAAGTAGTTAGTTGTATCTAACTGCATTTGTATCTCCCATGTTAGCAATAGCAAACTCTTCTGTCAACGAATACCAATCATGCCTATTCGTCTATTTTTCTCATTAATTTTTTCATTGCTTTCTTTATCATTTTTCTCTCTTTTTTTTACTGATTTTGACTGATTTCTCGCGCTTGACAAGCCAGTTAGCCGATGTTAATATGAACCGTATGATTACAAATCGTATGACTCAAAAGCGGATATTCGCCTTCTGAAAAAGTTTGCAATTTCCCACTTATAGAAGAGGGCGACATCCACTCTGAGTGACACGCGAAAGAAACCGAGGATTAATTTTGTGAAAATCATAAGAAAAACACTTACTGCAACCTTACTCTGTACCGCCCTTCTCTCATCCGGCTGTGCAGGAGATTCCAAAAATCAGACCGCAGACTCTTCCGCGGTATCTGCTTCTGAGTCCACCGTATCCGCCTCTGAATCTGCGGATTCCAGCCAAGCAGAAAATCAGGCTGTCACAGAGAACGCTTCATCAGATTCTCAAGATTCTCAGGAATCCGACCAGTCCGTTTCAGAAAACAGCAACAATGAAGCTCCTGATCCAAAGGCAAATGAGAGCGAGAGCAGTGAACTCTACGCTATGGATACGGTAATGTCCCTGACTGCCTACGGCTCTCACGCCCGCGAGGCACTCGACTCTGCAAGTGCTGAGATTCAGCGCCTTGACAAGCTGTTCTCGATCTCGAGCGAGACCGGCGATATTTACCGTATAAACAGAGATGGAGAGGGAGATCTCTCTGAAGACACACGAAGTCTTCTCGCAAGTGCACTCGAGTACGGAAAAGACACCAACGGCATTTTTGACTGCACGATCGAGCCGGTCATGGAAGCCTGGGGATTTACCACAAAAAATTACCGCGTTCCGTCTGACTCTGAACTTGCGGAACTTCTCTCCCATGTCGATGCCTCAACTGTGACCTTATCCGGCAATCATGTCACGCTTCCTGAAGATGTCAAGCTCGACCTTGGCGGTATCGCAAAGGGCTTCACCTCCGCGCGCGTCATGGAAGTCTTCAAAAACAGCGGTGTGACTTCCGGCATCATCTCCCTCGGTGGAAATGTCCAGACACTTGGAACAAAACCGGACGGAAAGCTCTGGCGCGTCGGCATTCAGGATCCGAATGACTTAAACGCAATGTTTGCCGTCGTGGAAGTCTCCGATGAGGCAGTCATCACCTCCGGCGCTTATCAGCGTTACTTTGAAGAAAATGGAGTTCACTATCACCACATCATCGATCCACGCACCGGCTACCCGGCAGAGAGCGGACTGACTTCCGTGACGATCATCAGCCCGGACGGCACACTCGCAGATGCACTTTCAACCTCTCTCTTTATCATGGGACCGGATGATGCCTCCGCTTTCTGGCAGAATCACCGTGACAAGTTTGAAGCGATCATGATGACAGAAAACGGCGAGGTTCTTGTGACTTCCGGACTTGCAGACCGCTGTAAAGTCACAAATGGCGGAAAGGTTCGGGTGATTTCTTGAGAAAAAAGACAAACCTCCTGATCACCCTCGCCCTTGCCGTTCTCTGCATCGGACTCCTCGGCGCATGGATGATTCTTCGCCAGAAAGGTAACTCCCAGAACCTTGCGGAAATCGTTTATCAGGGTGAACTGATCCGCACGGTTGACCTCTCCTCGGTTAAGGAGACGGAAACGTTCACCGTCGGCGAACCAGGGGCGCAGAACACGATTCAGATTTCCCCGGACGGCATCGGCGTCATTGAGGCAGACTGTCGCGATCAGATCTGTGTCAAGCAGGGTATCCGCTCCCACGGACCGGAACCGATCGTCTGTCTTCCTCACAAATTGAGCATCCGTTTCAAAGACTCCACAGAATCCTCGGACGGATCGGAAGGGACTGATGACAATCAGGCACTGGATGCGGTGACCGGACGATGAGCGGGCACAGTTCGGCAACGACCCGTCTGACCCAGCTTGCGCTCCTGACAACAGTCGCCCTCATCATCTTTGTGATCGAAGCAAACATCCCGCCTCTGACCTCCGTTCCCGGAGTGAAAATGGGACTTGCCAACATCGTCACCCTCTCTGTTTTTTACCTGTATGGACGAAAAGATGCCCTGATGGTTCTTCTCACCCGCGTCGTACTCGGTGCTTTCGCAAGCGGTCAGATCATGACGCTTCCATACAGCTTAAGCGGAGGCCTTCTCTGCTTTCTGGTCTGCGCCCTGCTCTTCCCGCTGTTTCCGTTAAAACGTCTCTGGCTTCTGAGCGTGATCGGAGCAATTTTCCACAACATCGGGCAGATCGGCGTTGCCATCGCGATCACCGGAACCCCGGAAATTCTCTGGTATCTTCCGGTTCTGATGGTCTCCGGCATTATCAGCGGATTCTTTACCGGTCACTGCGCGCAGTACCTTCTCACACACATGAAAAAGCTGGGACGAGGCGGACGTTTTTAAACGTTCGCTTCTCCCAGCTTTTCTAGTATTTTACACCCCACCTAAAGATGGGACATCCACTCATTATAGAAATCTGCGCCCTGTCACAACAGCGCACTCTTTTGTCTTATTTCTCCTCATCCGCAAACAGCACGCTCTCCGCAATGCGAGCTGCATCTCGAATACAATCCGGACAGGCACGCAGAACTTTTCCGGTATCCACACCCTTGAGTTCCCGGCACTGAGTTGCCCCGTTCTGATTCTTAAATTCTTCCACGATCTGACGGGACAATTTATAGGAAGCACCCTTGCTGTTCGGCTTTTCCAGATTGCCGGTGCTGTTCTTCATTCCGGCAAGCACGCAGGCACCCGTAATTGCACCACAGGTACCTTCCATACCGCCCATTCCAAGTCCAAGAGCTTCCGTCAACTTGAACATTGTCTCCTCGTCTACTCCTACCAGATCACAGTAGGTACATGCAACTGCCTGCGCACAGTTATATCCCTTGTCATGACGACCAATCGTTTCTTCAACCCGTGTTTTCATCTTTCTCGTCTCCTTGTTTGAATCTGTTTTTATCCTATCCCAAAATTTCTTTTAAGATAGAACTCTTTGTTTCAGTATAGCGCAACTTTTGTCCTCTGTCATGTCAATCTTTTTCTGAACGCTCCGCAATCTTATTAAGTCATCCATACGACGTAAGGCGAAGAAGTCGCAGGAAAACCCGTTTTCGACGTTGGTGCTTAGGTTGCGTAGTTTGCAACCTTATGCACCGCTACGTCGAAACTCGGAGCGAGAGCGTGTTTTCATGGACTTGCTTCGCCGTCGTCGTTCAACGATCATTTTCGATTGCAGACTCCCCCTTTCACCCGCCCCATTTCCTGTGCTATAATTATGATACACATGATACAAATTAAACTTAAAATAACTTCAAAATCTAAAGTAAAATTATATTTTTAAATACATCCATGAAACAACGGTACCGCGACTTAAAACAACTGAAACAAAGGAGACCTCACTCACATGCAAACCTCAAAAAAAATACAACCTAGCGGAAGCTCCACTGGCTCCTCCTCGACACAAAAAACGACCAATCAGATCACCGAGGGTGTCATCGGGGAACAACTCCTTCTCTTCTTTTTCCCGATCCTGATGGGAACCTTTTTCCAACAGCTCTACAACACAGCCGACGCAATGATTGTCGGTCGTTTTGTCGGAAAAGAAGCCCTGTCTGCTGTCAGCGGATCTGCCGGTATGCTGACCCAGATGATCGTCGGCTTCTTCGTCGGTCTCTCCGCCGGATGTGGAGTTATCATTTCCCAGTACTACGGCGCAAAACGCCCTGAGATGGTCGGTTATGCCGTCCACACCTCAGTCGCATTCAGCCTGCTCTCCGGTGCCTTTATTATGATCATCGGAATTATCCTCGCACCGTGGATGCTTGACGCAATGAGCACACCGGAGGACATCATGGATCTCTCGATTTTATACCTGAGAATCTATTTTCTTGGCATGATTCCAAACCTGCTGTACAACACAGGCTCCTCGATCTTGCGTGCAGTTGGAGATTCCCGCCGACCGCTGTATTTCCTGATTGTCAGCTGTATGACGAATATCGTGCTTGACCTGCTCTTTGTCGTCATTCTCCGTCTTGGAGTCCGCGGAGCCGGCATCGCAACGGTCTGCTCCCAAATCCTCAGTGCCCTCCTCGTCCTCTCATGTCTGTGTCGAAGCTCAGATATGTACCGCGTCCATCTCGCCCAGATCGGCATTGACACGCGAATGCTCAAGCGAATGATCCGCATCGGTCTTCCCGCCGGACTCCAGTCCGTGATGTACGGTCTGTCAAACGTCATCATTCAGGCGGGCATCAATTCCCTCGGCACAAACACGGTTGCCGCCTGGGCTGCCTACGGAAAGATCGACTCGATTTTCTGGATGATCATCAACTCCTTCGGAATCGCAATCACAACCTTTGTCGGTCAGAATTACGGTGCCGGAAAGCGCGAGCGCATCCACCGCGGAGTGCGCGTCTGCATGGGAATGACGATCCTTTCCTCCGTTATGATCTCTGCGCTTGTGTACTTCCTTGGAATTTACGCCTACGCACTCTTCACAACCGACCAGGAGGTTATCGAGATCGGAATTTGCATGATGCGCTATCTCTCTCCGTTCTACACAACTTACGTCGCAATTGAGATCCTCTCGGGTGCTCTGCGCGGTGTCGGCGACAGTTTCATCCCTATGGTTCTGTGCGCCTTCGGAGTCTGCGTTCTGCGCGTCTTCTGGATCATTGCGATCGTTCCAATTTATCGGAACATGTACACGATCATGTTCAGCTATCCGTTGACCTGGGTGTGCACCACGATCCTGTTTTTGATTTATTATCTGGTGTTCAGCCCTCTCGGACGCAAAGAAAAACAGAGAGCACGCATTTCTTAGATATTTGTCTCAGATGCTTGCTTCAGATATTTATTTCTCAGATACTTGTTTCTCAACTACCTGCTTCTGTACATTCGGTACAGGAACGAAAAATTTGCGAAAATTGTCGGCTTTTTTCGCTTTTCATTGCATTTTCATTTTCTGCATATTATAATGAAACACAAGCGCGACACTTTTCGCGAAAATGTATCGGAAGACGAGGAGAAAATTATGGCATTCGAATTCATCAACAAACTGCCGACCCCGGCAGAAATCAAAGAACAGTTCCCGTTACCGGCGTCCTGCGTTGCCATCAAGGCACAGCGCGATGAGGAAGTTAAAAACATCATTGCAGGAAAAAGCGACAAGTTTCTTGTCATCATCGGACCGTGTTCCGCTGACAACGAGGAATCTGTGCTCGACTACACCAGCCGTCTTGTAAAAGTTCAGGAAGCAACCAAGGACAAACTGCTGATCGTTCCGCGTGTTTACACCAACAAGCCGAGAACCACCGGTGAGGGCTACAAAGGCATGCTCCATCAGCCAGACCCAGAGAAGCGCCCGAGCATGGCTGACGGTCTTCATGCAATCCGTCACCTCCATATGCGTGTCCTGAAAGAGACCGGATTCTCCACCGCAGATGAGATGCTCTACCCGGATAACGTTTCCTACCTTGACGACATCATGTCCTACATCGCCGTAGGCGCACGTTCCGTTGAGAACCAGCAGCATCGTCTCGTTTCCAGTGGATGCCATGTTCCGGTAGGAATGAAGAACCCGACCAGCGGAGACCTCTCCGTTATGCTCAACTCCGTTCAGGCAGCTCAGCACGGTCATGAGTTCATCATGCGCGACTGGGAAGTAAAGACCGACGGAAACCCGTGGACTCACACCATCCTGCGCGGTGCTGTCAACAAGCATGGTCAGTGCCTGCCGAACTACCACTATGAAGATCTGGTTCTTCTGCACAAGCTCTACATGGAGCGCAACCTGCAGAATCCGGCATGTATCGTTGATGCCAACCACTCCAACTCCAACAAGCAGTACAAGGAGCAGATCAGAATCGTCAAAGAGGTTATGCACAGCCGTCGTCACTCTGAGGATCTGGCAAACTTCGTAAAGGGCGTTATGATCGAGAGCTACATCGAGCCGGGCAACCAGAAGATTGGTGAGCACTGCTACGGAAAATCCATCACCGACCCGTGCTTAGGTTGGGATGATTCCGAGCGTCTGCTGTACGAGATCGCTGAGACCGTATAACTTTGATTATCCTCTCACGAATTCATCAAGCGAATGGGTTCAATGAATGAATAAAACAAATGAATTGAATCCATAAATTGAATGAATGAAATGAATGAATTTGTAACTCAACGAAATAAAAAATGGTCATGGGAAATACGAGATTTTCGCTCCCATGACCATTTTTTATGGAACTATTTTTTATGATTTGATTCTGAGTTCATTGTTTTTTATGACTGTGGTTCTGGTTTCACCATCCTCAATCAATCTTTTTTATCTTACTCTGAATATCCTATTTTTTAATTTTTCAACTGTTCAAGCGGGTCTTTTCCAGAGATTCCCGGCTCTGTCATCGTGAACGGATCAAGAACCGTCTTCAACTGCTCTTCATCCATGAGTCCCCTCTCAAGAATCAGCTTCTTGACCGACTGGTTCGTCCTCAGCGCCTCTTTTGCGATATTGGCTGCCGTCTCATATCCCACATACGGGCAGATCGCCGTGATGATTCCGATGCTGTTTTCCACCATCTCTTTGCAGTGCTCCCGGTTTGCCGTGATTCCCACAATACAGTTGTCCACAAGTGTTCTAACTGCGGATGTCAGTGTCTCAATCGACTGGAACAGGTTATAGAAAATGATCGGCTCAAATGCGTTCAACTCAAGCTGTCCTGCCTCCGCTGCCATCGTGATCGTCATATCATTTCCGATGATATTAAATGCAACCTGGTTTACAACCTCCGGGATAACCGGGTTGATCTTTCCCGGCATGATCGACGATCCATTCTGTCTCGCCGGCAGGTTGATTTCCCCGAATCCGGTGCGCGGACCAGACGACATCAGGCGCAGGTCATTGCACATCTTTGAAAGGTTGACCGCACAGTTTTTCACAATTCCAGACACCGATGCATAGCTGTCAAGGTTCTGGGTCGCATCAATCATATCGTAGGACTGCACGAGATCCTCTCCGGTCAGCGCCGACATATTTTTTACGACACGGCGATAATACTGCACATCCGCATTGAGTCCGGTTCCGATTGCCGTACCGCCAAGATTCAGGCAACGAATCTCTTCTTTTGCATTCTCAAACCGTCTGATGTCTCTCTTGATTGCAGATGCATACGCATGAAACTCCTGACCGAGACGGATCGGAACGGCATCCTGAAGCTGAGTTCTTCCCATCTTGATCACTGAGTCAAATTCCTTGGACTTCGCCGTCAGTGCCTCATCGAGGCGTTTGAGCTGTTCCTGCGCGTTTGTGATCAACTTGAGCGCTGCCATCTTTCCACAGGACGGAAATACATCGTTCGTCGACTGACCAAAGTTGACATGGTCGTTCGGATTGACAATCGAGTAATCGCCCTTCTTTCCGCCGAGAATCTCAATCGCTCTGTTTGCGATAACCTCATTTGCATTCATATTCAGAGAAGTTCCCGCACCGCCCTGAATCGGGTCTACGATAAACTGGTCATGCAGTTTGCCTGCAATGATCTCATCACACGCCTGCACAATCGCATTTGCGCGTTTCTTGTCCAGCTCCCCGACTTCAAAGTTTGTGATCGCTGCCGCCTTTTTGATCTGCGCCACACTGTTGATCAGCTCCGGATGCATTTTAAGTCCCGTGATCGAAAAGTTTTCGTGTGCGCGGAGCGTCTGCACGCCATAATACGCATCTTCCGGAACTTCCTTCTCTCCAATCGAATCATGTTCCAATCTATATCTAATCTGCTCGTCTTTCATCTTCTGTCTCTCCCTTATCTCTCGTCTTGTCTGTCTTCTTAGAGTTCCCTTTAAATTTTCTTTTAAATTTTCTCTTTTAATTTCTTCTTAAATTTCTTTTCCGTCTTTTCTCTATCTTTTTTCTATCGATTTGACCAGAGACTCCCATTTTATCTCTGCCCTTGACATCAGTATAAAATCTGCTTACAATATTTTCAAATACTTATAATAGGATAATTTATATAGACATTTATCTATAATATATTTGTCTATCATACATTCCTCTACAAAAGATTTGTACATCATGGATATTGGGAGATTTTTATGACTTTTCTCGGAATGCGATACGTTTACGAAGTATACAAAGAAATGAATTTTTCAAAAGCGGCACGAAACCTTTACATCAGCCAGCCCTCACTGAGCGCAGCTGTCAAAAAAGAAGAAAAACAGATCGGATTTCCGATCTTTGACCGGAGTTGCAATCCGATCCAGCTGACCGAGCTTGGTCGGGAATACATCCGCGCGGTCGAGACGATTATGGATGTGGAAAACGGATTTCAAAATTACGTCAATGACATGCAGGAATTAAAAAGCGGTTCGCTCTCAATCGGAGGTACAAATCTCTTTGCCTCCTATGTGCTTCCACCGCTTCTGTCCCGGTTTACCGAGAAATTTCCGGCGATTCACATCGATCTCGTTGAAGCATCCACCTCAGAGTTGACAGAGAAACTCTATGCTGGAACGCTCGACCTGCTGATCGACAACCAGGCCCTTGATGCTTCCGTTTATGGCAGTGAATTTTTCTGTGAGGAACATCTGCTTCTCGCTGTTCCCGCACGTTTTCCTCAAAATGAGCATGTCCGCAATTATGCCCTGACTGCCTCGGATATTCGGGAAGACCGCCATTTGAGTTCCCGGATTCCTCCGGTTCCGCTGAACACGTTTGAGGATGCCCCGTTTCTCCTTCTAAAGAGTGGAAATGACACCCGCACCCGCGCTGAAAAAATCTGCCTAAACAGCGGTCATTTCATCCCGAAAATCAAGCTGGAGACCGAACAGCAGATCACTGCCTACAACCTCTCCCGCTACGGGATGGGCGTCTCCTTCTGTGGCGATATCCTGATCCGCCATGTGCCAGAAGAAGAGTCGCTTCTCTTCTACAAACTCGACAACCAGGATGCCTCCCGCGATGTCTATTTTTATTACCGCAGAAACCGCTACCAGCCACTTGCTGTCCGCGAATTCCTGAAAATCGTCCCACAGACAGACCGGAAAATAAATCCATGATGGAGGATTGGAAAGCATCAACAAGCTAACCTGAATCATCCGCACCAAGCCGATGCTTATCCTATAATCAAATTTGCTATATAACTATATCTATCATAGACAAATGGCTATATCATACTCCTGTATGAACCATATGAGATCATAAAAAGTCTTGTTTTTATAAATAAAATCAAGATTTTCTCAAATGACTAGCAAGTTTTATAAAAAATGGAAAACAGAGAAGGTCGCAAATCTTAGCAATGATTCTCACAACGAACTGTACGAATTTCGTACATTAGACCCTTGATTTTGTTATAATGATACTATATAATAAAAATGAAAATACACAAGCAAAAACCGTTAGACGGTTGGACAATATATTCGTTTACCTTATATTTGTGATTCTATACTGAATGTTGGGGTGTGTTGAAAAACATACTTTCAACATTCTTTTTGTTGTAATAAAATAGAAACTCATCCTTTTTCGCTCATAATTCAATATTTATTAATGTGTATGTATTATTCGTTGCATACAATTTTCTTACTAAGTACACATCTACAATATATTTTTTATTTTCATTTAGTGAGTTATACCACACCAGACTATTAATACGACAATTAATTAACAAGATAAAATGCACTCAAACAAACTGAAAGTTTCATATAATGGAAATACGGCTCACCAATGACAAACTTCAGAATAATCTTTAAAATGTAAAATCTCTCCTGATACCATCGTACCTCAGTATAATTGATTACATGTATACCAAACTTTCTCTAGTGTTTCTATTTTTTACCCTTATTTTCTGATATTATGGTACAATCAAGAAAGAAAATTGTACTGTGAGGACTAAAATGAGCAAAAATAAAAACAAACCAGAAAAAATAAGACTGTGCGTTGCTTGTGGTGAAAATCATAATGGAGGCACTTGTCCATTAATCCTAGAAAAATTAAATCGATATTATAATTCTTCAAAACAAAACTTTCTAATGGGAAACATTTTGTTAGAGTGTATTCACAAAAAAGTTGATTTTCTACAAATACTTCTAGAAATTGCAGAAGCAAGTGTTGAATTAGATGAATGTATTAATAGCAAAGGATTTAAAACAAAAAATATTTATTTAGATTATGTGGCAGAATATTTTGCAGCATCGTTGGAATGTAAAAGTTCTTTATTTTTTACTTCACCACAAAAAACATCCGAAGCCTTTAGTAAAATCTTAAAATTGGAATATCTCAGTGATATTTCATTATATTTATGCAATGATGAAGATAAAACGGTTGACAGGATTGAAATGAATTTAAAAATTCCAGACTATACAGATATTAATACAGTAACTGATCTTGGACTTTTTGGTCTAACTGGATATAAATATCAAATAACAAAACACTTTTTAGGAAATGATTTTTATAATTATAGTTTTGAAATTTGTTTACCAATAAGCATTTCATTTGAAACACGAGAACATTTTCATAATATAATCTCATGGGGAAATTTAACACAATCTTCTTCAACAAGTATTTTATTGTTAGAAGAAGAAAATGGATCCTTAGCTGATTTATTTGAAAAAGAGATGAATCTGGCGTGGGATGAAGATCATCTAATATTGAGCTATCCGTATGAAGATCCTCGTTTTAATGAATGGCTTACAATACTTGAGATTTCAGCTAAAAATGATAGTATCGTATGGCATAAAACCCCAAATAACTATTATTGTGCATATGGCAAAACAGCTATTCAAATAAAGCCAAATATATCTGAAGCCAAAGTTTCTAGGTATAACCTGTATATTAGAAGAAATAAAGATATTGGCATCTGTTTTAATTATATAGATCAGCCAACAAAGCAGATCCAGTCAAATATAAAACGATTAGAAAACTTAGTTCGATACATCGAAAAGTACGTAAAAACACACCCTCAAGATAAAACAAAAATGACTTCCGCTGCTATCGAACACGAAATAGGAATGAAAGATTTCGTTGTACGACAAGCTGTCTTTAAATGTAGGCATGACAATCACACATTAATAGATATAGAGGCTGTGGTTAATATTATGCCTTTCAAGGGACAAAAGAAAAAAGTTAAGATTCCAGCAGGTTATTGCCCTGACTGCAAAATTTATTTCATCTTAGAATCAACATATCAAGAACTAAAATCACAAGGTTATATTTTGTGCAGGGTATCAGACGAAAAGACGTATAAGAAATCTGATTATTTCAATAATGCGAAACTGGCACAAGAATCTATCTTGATGCAATACGGATATAATGTCTCTCAAACAGACGATATATCAGAAGAAAAAAGAAGAAGTATTTTAGCAATTTTATTAGACAATAATCTTTTATCAAAGACTGAAATTATTGGATATTTAGACTTTTTTATTAATCAAAGAATCCGTCAGACCAATATGAAAAATGCAATATCAAAATGGAAGGCTGATAGAGCGTTTGTAAATGGTTATCATATCGGTGAATATACGCAATTTGGTGTACATGCAATCTTTAGACGATGATTTTATTTATAAACAAAAATTAGACGATACATTTTGTATCGTTTGTTAAACTCTTGTAGAATTAAAAAAGGGGCGCTGTCACAACGGCAACGCCTCTTTTATTGGATTAATCCGTAAGATATATGCTTGTTATGTTATCATTTGCATCTAAAATAGCATGAATTTCAACCTCACCATAATTTCCAATCTTGTTCTTAGCTTCACACCAACCGTCAACCATAATTGTACCATCCTCAAAGACGAAATATCTAATGTCTTCCTGATTCCATTCCGGGAATTTTGCAGTATGTTTGTATTTTAATTGTAACTTAGCTTTTGCTTTTACATCTTGCCATATTCTCTGTTTACGGTCATCAGTTAGACTATTTTGACGATCCTCGAATTCTTTTATTCGTTCGTCAGTAGTCTTTTCAGATCCCTCCTGTGCGCTTGTTTCCTGTTGTGTTTGCTCATTTGGATTTGTCCATCTTGGAACGCTCTTATCCCATTGACCATATTCATCTACCCAATAACCATCAGGTGTCATTGTATTCATCAAAACGTGACCATTCTCATCTGCATAATAATCCCATGAACCATGTTTGAACCATCCTGTTTGCATAAAACCATTTTCGTCAAACCAATACTCATATCCATCTATTGTAATTATTCGTGAATAGGCAATAAATCCATCTGGTAAACGATATTTCCATTTTCCATCTTCCTGATACCACGTTCCGCCACTAGAATCCATTGTGTGAGCTTTGGCAAATACTGGTTGCGTGCAACTTAATGCCAATAAAATAGACATTATTGCTAATACCTTACGTTTCTTCATAACTCAATCCCCTTTGCATTTTATTCATCGTCTTCGATTTCTTCATCAGAAAACTCCTAGCGAATTCTAAAATAATCTTCTTTTTCTTCAGGTGTCATATCAGCAATACACTTAATACCAAAATCACTGATAATCTCGTTAAGTGTTCTTTTCTTTTTGTCAGCTACATTTTTTCTCTTCATCCATAATACTTTATATTACCCTTCCAACATAAATCTGTAAGTTTGAATGTGATTTGCTTTCTGGTTATTATCATACCATCTCTTGAACCGATAAAAAAGTATTTATTTGCATTTGAGAACGATCACTCTCATTTTTTACATAAAAACAGAGGCTGTCGCTCAATCATCTATCTTAGATAATTTTGCGACAGCCTCCAAAACTTAAAGAGCTAAAACTATACCAACTTTACGCCAGATACTTCTTCAGAGTTGCGCGAACTGCACCAGTTCCTGCGATCTCCTCTTTGAACATCTCCTCAACCTTCTCACCGATTCCTGCCTCATACAGATCGATTCCAAAGATATTTGCGTTGGAAAGGATTGCCTTCAGCTGACCGGTATAGGTCTCCGGCTTTCCTACCTCGATGCCTGCCAGCTCTGCGGTCAGCTCTCCTGCCATCGGATCTGCGGACAGCTCGAACTTCTCGCCATCATCCTGCACACCGAGCAGATAACGGCACCAACCAGCGATTGCTAACGGGATTGCGGTCAGCTTCTTTGCATCGCCGTATTTTGCAACATAGGACTTGATCGTCTCGCCGTAACGAATGCCTACCTTCTGGGAGGTATCGGTTGCGATACGCTGTGGCGTATCCGGCATGAACGGGTTCGGAATACGGATGTTGATAACCTCATCGACGAAATCCTTCGGGGAGAGGATACCCGGGTCTGTTACAACCGGCATTCCCTCAACCGGTCCGATCTCATGAACGAGACGGTTCAGCTCTGCATCCTTCATCTCATCTGCGATCAGGGTGTAGCCAAGTACACAACCGTATACTGCCAGAGCGGTGTGAAGCGGGTTCAGACAGGTCGTTACCTTCATGCGCTCTACCTTGTTTACAGTGTCCCGATCGGTCATGTATACGCCAGCCTTCTCCAGTGCCGGACGACCGTTCGGGAACTTATCCTCAATGACAAGGTACTGCGGTCCCTCTGCGTTTACGAACGGAGCGATGTAGGTGCGCTTGGAGGTGATCACCGGGTCCATATCCTCGATGCCAGCCTTCTTGAGTTCCTCACATACAGACTCAGCCGGACGCGGGGTGATCTTATCGATCATGCTCCACGGGAATGCAACCTGCTTCTCATCGGACAGATATGCTACGAAACCTGCATCGACAAAGCCCTTCTTCTCCCACTCGTTTGCCATCGTCAGAATCGAGCTCATCAGCTTCTCACCGTTGTGAGAGCAGTTATCCATCGATACGACTGCTAACGGATACTTTCCTGCCTTGTAACGCTCAAACAGCAGGGCACATACAACTGCCATTGCAGAGCCCGGCTTCTGCGGACCGTTGTCAATATCAGCCTGAATGAACGGGAAGTACTGACCCTCTGCATTCTTCAGCGCATAACCCTTCTCCGTGATCGTGAAGGAAATCATCTGGAGAACCGGATTTACAAAAATCTCTTTCAGGCGATTCCACTCAGCCTCGTCAGAAGCCTGTGCCTTGATTGCCTCGGTCAGAGAACCGATCACCTGCTTGTCGGTAGAACCGTCTGCCTTCAGCGTAACGCCGAGAACCAGGTTGTCATACGGACGATAAATCTTGTCGATCACGTCAAAGTCAAAGGTCTCCACGCAGGTGATTCCCTTGTTCATCTCACCCTCGGAGATCAGCTTGTCAGCCAGTCCGCCGATGAAGATACGGAAAATATTTCCTGCTCCAAAATGTACCCATACCGGTGCTTTCTTTGTCTCTTCTGCAACAGATGCTACGTCATAGGACGGGAGAGCCACACCGACTGCTTCCCAACTGCTCTTCTCTTTTAATCCTTCCAGTGTCAGTTTCATCTCTTATTTCTCCTCTAAATCAATAGAATGCTCGAAACCTGTTTGAAATCTGTTTGAATGCTATTTAAATTCTATTTGTAATTTTAATTTATTGAAAACCTATTTGAATTCTATTTAAAATCTATTTGAAAAACTGTGGATATTTTGCCCGCACCTCTGTCTCATCGACCTGATAACGGCTCAGATGTTTTTCCATCCACTTTTTCGCTTCCTCCGGGTGATTCTCACGAATCTCCTTTAAGATCTGGCGATGATCCTCAATCCAGTGCTGTTCCTTCACAGAGGCAACTGCCATACTACGCACACGGTCAAAATGAACCGTCATGCTCTGCATCATCTCGTATGCCTGCATCCGCCCTGCAATCTGAAACAGCATCCGGTGAAACTCATTGTCAAGCTCAAGAAGTTTCTCCTCGCCGTTGTGCTCATGATAAAAATCCTGAAGATCCATATTTTCCTGAAGAGCCTTCATGTCATCCGGAGTCGCTTTCTGGCAGACAAGCGGTACCACCGCCGTCTCCAGCACACTCCGGATAAACTGCGCCTCCTCGACAAGATTGTAGTCGATCAGCGCCACAATGCTCCCCCTCTGCGGATAGATCTCCACGATCTTGACCTTCGCCAGCTCAAGGAGTGCCTCGCGGACCGGAGTCCGGGAAAGGTTCATCTCTGTCGCGAGTTCCCGGTCACTGATCACAGATCCCGGCTCCAATTCCAGACTGATGATGCCGTCACGAATGACACGCATCGCATAATCTCTTCCATTTTCCCTTGGATGGCGGTCTGCAATCTTCATACCGAACTCCCCCTTTTCCCGACAGCAGTCTGCGTTTGTTTTTCTCTGTTACTTATTTTATTACTTATCGCCGTTCTTGCTCATCTTGTCAATGGCTTCCCACAGACCATTCAGGTAAGTTGCTCCGAGTGCACGGTCATACAGGCCATATCCCGGACGACCAACCTCATCCCAGATCATTCTTCCGTGGTCCGGACGAATGTAGGTATCCGGGCAGGTGTCATAGATTGCCTTCATGATTGCAAACATATCCAGATCGCCGTCGGAAGACAGATGGCTTGCCTCACGGAACTTGTGATAGCCAAGGTATTTTACGTTGCGGACATGCATCGCATTGATGCGGTTCTTCTCACCGAAGTGACGGATGATTGCCGGAATATCGTTGTCCGGGTTAGAACCTAAAGAACCGGTGCACAGGCACAGTCCGTTTGCCGGAGACTCATGAAGCGCACAGATCTTGTCATAGTCCTCCTGGCTGTGTGCAATACGCGGAAGACCAAAGATCGGCCATGCCGGATCATCCGGATGACAAGCCATCTTCACGCCAACTTCCTCACATACCGGGATGATCGCATCCAGGAAATACTTGTAGTTTGCACGCAGATCGTCCGGAGTGATGCTCTCGTACTGCTTTAAGGTCTTCTCAAGCTCAGCCAGACGCTCCGGCTCCCAGCCCGGAAGAGTAAAGCCGTTGCTGTCCTCTGCGGTCTTCTTTACCAGATCAAGCGGAGTCATCTCTCCAAGCTCTTTCTCATCGAAGTACAGGCTGTTAGAACCATCCTCCGGAATCAGGCGAGCCAGATCGGTACGAAGCCAGTCAAATACCGGCATGAAGTTGTATACAATAACCTTTACGCCATACTTTGCCAGGTTGCGGATCGTGGTGATGTAGTTTGCGATGTACTCATCACGGGTCGGCAGTCCCATCTTGATGTCCTCATGGACATTAACACTCTCGATAACCTCGCACTCAAGACCAGCCTCATGAACGTGCTCCATGTACGGCTTGATCTCCTCCTCGGTCCAAACCTCACCTGCTGCCTTGTAGTCAAGCAGTCCCATCAGACCGCTCATTCCCGGGATCTGTTTGATCTGCTTTAAAGAGATCGGGTCATTGCCTTCTCCGTACCAGCGAAATGTCATCTTCATTGTTCATTTCCTCCTTACACATTCTTATAGATTTGATTTCTTTGTTGTCTGTTGCGCTCTGCCTGTCACCTTTTATCGGTCGCTCGTGGCTCAGACTTATTGCTTGTTGTTTGTTGCTCGTTACTTATTGCGTGTTACTTATTGTTTGTTACTTGTTACCTGTTGCACATCGTTTGTTGCATATTTTGTATTGCGCGATGCGTGCTTCTTGTTTTGTTCGTTTATGTGTGTCTTTTCTTCTGTTAGCCTCATTATACTATGGTTTTCGGCATTGGTCAACTAATATATTAGTATTTATTTTGTATTTATGACGAATATTTTTTCCATTTTCATTGTTGTTTTCTACACTTTGCGATATGATGGGGAAGAAATGAAAAACGCAAGTCAAATTTTGGCATCGTTTGTATCATGCATAAACGGTCATTTGAGTTGCAAACTCCAATTTCAGAGATTTCAAAATTTTCAGAAGAAAGGACTTTTTATTATGAACAAAAACACTTCCGCCCCGGATCACTCCGAGGAAACCATCACGATCCCCTGTCGTGTCGGACCGACGATGTTTCGCGATTTTGCGATGTTTGACACCCTGATCCGCCAGAAACGCCTCCGCTCGCCGATCCTCTTTTTCTGCATCATGGGATTTTTTGCGCTGATCTGCTATGTCTTCCGCTCTCACGCCGATCAGGCAGTTCTCATGGGAAATGTTCTCCTCGGCGTTGGTGTCCTCCTCCCCGTCGGATACCTGCTCAACTTCTATCTCTCCGTGCGGGCACAGGCGAAAAAACTGAAACTTGATCCGCCTCGCCTCGTCTACACGCTGAATTTCACCCGGGCAGAGGACGGCATCACAGTGATCTCCCCGAACACCTCCGAAGGCACACTCCGCTTAAACTGGGGAAATCTCTTCGGCGCATGGCGGGTAAACGGAGCGATCTATTTTTACTCCTCCGAGCGTCAGGCATTCCTGCTCCCGGACGGTCAGGCAACCGTGTCGGCAGATGCGCTCTGGGAACTTTTGTGCGAGAAACTTCCGGCAGAAAAACTTCACGACCGGAGACATTAGTCATTTATTCTCATGTTTTTTCCGCCTTGTATTCTGTACACAAATTTTAAATGGTGCTATAATGGGCGCAGGCATTTGTTTTTTACAAGGAGGAAAAATTATGAAAAAATACGCACCATTTCTTTTGGCACTGGCAACCGGAGCCGTCCTTGCCGGATGTTCCGGTCAGAAGACCGCTGAGACAACCGCATCTTCCGAGGCAGTGGAATCCAGCGCAGAATCCGCTTCCGAGAATTCCGAGACTTCTGAGTCCGCAGGATCTGCCTCTGAATCTGAGGAGTCTGCCGAGACGACCGACAGCGCAGACGGTCTCGTCCGTGTCGGCTCTTTGAAGGGACCAACCTCGATGGGTCTTGTTCATCTGATGGATGAGAATGAGAACGGAGAAGCGGGTGGAAATTATGAGTTTACGATGGTCACCGCTGCCGATGAGCTTCTCGGCAAGGTTGCATCCGGCGATCTCGACATCGCTCTGATTCCGGCAAACACCGCAAGCGTTCTCTACAACAAGACAAAGGGCGGTATCTCTGTCATTGACATCAATACCCTCGGTGTTCTCGACGTCGTTGCTTCCGATGATTCGATCCAGTCGATCGCAGACTTAAAGGGCAAGACGATCTACATGACCGGAAAGGGAACGACCCCGGACTACGTTTTCCATTACCTGCTGAGCGCAAATGGACTCAGCGACAGCGATGTCACTCTCGAGTTCAAATCTGAGCCGGCTGAGGTTTCTGCTGTTCTGAAAGAGAATGCAGACGCAATCGGCGTTCTTCCTCAGCCGTTTGTCACCGCAACCTGCATGCAGAATGAGGCCTTAAAGATCGTTCTCGATCTGACGGAGCAGTGGCAGAATGTCCAGGGCGAGAACGGAAGCCAGCTCGTAACCGGCGTCACCGTTGTCCGCACCCCGTTCCTCAAGGAGCATCCGGAAGAAGTTGAAACCTTCTTAAATGATCACAGCGCTTCCGCTACGTTTGCAAATGAAAATCCGGAGGAGACCGCAGATCTGATCGTGAGCGCAGGCATCATCGAGAAGGCACCGGTCGCACAGAAGGCCCTTCCGTTCTGCAACATCACCTGCCTCACCGGCGAGGAGATGAAGACTGCACTGAGCGGTTATTTACAGGTTCTGTATGATCAGGACCCGGCTTCCGTTGGAGGAACACTTCCGGCAGATGATTTCTACTATCTGTCTGAGCAGAACTAAAACGAAGCGAACGGTCGCAATGTCGTAACGCTATAACGCTATAACGTTATAACATAATGTTATAAACAATAGACAATCACAAAAAAATTTCAAACAAAAGGAGCGGTTTTCATGCATCACCGGTTATCTCTGAGAACTTTGGCGATTGTGCTCGCGTGGCTTGCCATCTGGCAGATCACAGCAACCATCGTCGCAAACGACATTCTTCTTGCGGGGCCGGCGGACGTGATCCGCTCCCTTTTTATGCAGATTTTCACTTCGGACTTCTGGCTTTCGATCGCGATGTCGTTCTCAAAAATCATGGGCGGATTCCTTCTCGCCTTTTTTGCGGGAATCCTGATCGGAAGTCTCTCTTTCCGCTTTCCGCTTCTTGGCGAAATCCTTAATCCCCCGCTCTTACTGATGAAATCCGTGCCGGTCGCCTCGTTCGTGATCCTCGCACTGATCTGGGCAGGCTCGGAAAACCTTTCGATCTTCATCTCCTTCTTTGTCGTGTTTCCGATCATTTATGTCAATACACGCTCCGGTCTTGCAGGCACCGATCCCAAACTGCTTGAGATGGCAAAGGTCTTTCACCTCTCCCTCCCGAATCGCATCCGTTTTCTCTATCTTCCGGCACTCTTTCCCTATCTCTCGAGTGGCTGTCGGATCGCACTCGGAATGGGCTGGAAATCCGGAATTGCGGGAGAGGTCATCGGCGTTCCCTCCCACACCATCGGAGAGCACCTTTACATGTCAAAAATCTATTTGGCAACCGCCGATCTCTTCGCGTGGACGCTGATGATCATCCTGATCTGTCTTTTGACCGAACAGATTTTTTTAGGAATCCTGCGTCTGGCAGAAATGCTCAACCGGCGCGGTCTTTCTCGCACGCATCGGACCTCGGAAGCGTTTTTCCAGACACCTGCTTCACCGGCACCCTCTTCATCCTCACCTGCCCCATCCGCCTTGTTTTCTGAAACTTCCACACGTTCTGCCCTCCGGGCAAAGACCGAAGGCAAACCCTTCGCTCTGGAAATTCAGAATCTCCGCAAATCTTTCGGTGAGCAGACGATCCTCTCGGATCTCTCGCTGAGTCTCGCATCGGGAAAAATTTTCTGTCTCATGGCTCCGTCCGGAAGAGGAAAAACGACGCTGTTTCGGATTCTTCTCGGTCTCGACTCCGCAGACAGCGGAACGGTGAGTCTGCACAGGCAACCGGCGGACACTTCCGCAACTCCTCTGCCCCGCTTCTCCGCCGTGTTTCAGGAAGACCGGCTCTGCGAGGAATTCTGTGCGCTTGACAATGTGATGCTCGTCTCCCACAACACCTTCTCCCGTCAGGACGCGTATCAGGCTCTCTGTGCCCTTCTTCCACCCGAAGCGGTATTTCGTCCTACCTCAACACTAAGTGGCGGTCAAAAACGACGTGTGGCGCTCTGTCGGGCGCTTCTCGCCCCGTCCTCGATTCTTCTGATGGACGAACCGTTCACCGGGCTTGACGAAGAGACCCGGCTGGAAGTGATTGAGTTTCTGAAACCTTTTGCAAAGAAAAAAGTGCTCCTGATCTCCACCCATCAGGCAGAAGATGCAGAAGCACTCGGCGCAACCGTAATTCATCTGTAAAAACGATATCACTTATACAACTTATATCATTTGGAACCAATCAGATCCTCGGACTCTGGTTCTGACCGAAAACCTGCTTCATCAGATCAATCATATGGCGTTCCGCCTGATCCAGATAAAGTTCCTCTTTATAGACGGCATTGACATTCCAGCTCCCGGGCTTTGGAACGCGCAGACAGCACGCCTGCGTAAGACCGTTTGAGAGGACTTCCACCGCACGTTTCGGCGCGATCGCCACACCGAGTCCGACTGCTGCAAGCTGAACGGCTGACAGACAGCTCGACACTTCCATTGCGATATGCGGGGAGATCTCGTGCTGTTTCATCAGCTCATCCGTCTTCTTTCTGAGCGCATGTCCCCGCTTGAGCAGAATAAACGGCAGTTGTGCCATCGCCTGCGGGCATGCCTCATTTCCATCCTCTCCCCCGCGCATCTCATCGGTGACAAGATCTCTCGCCGTCACAAAGAAGAGCTCTTCCTGATAAATCAGCTCCGTCTTGAGCCCTGACGGAAGTTCTCCTCCATCTCTCGGAAGAATCATGAACGAAATCTCATCCCGCACAAGCGCCTGAATCAACTCATCTGACTTTTCCTCCATCACGCGAAGCTCGACTTTCGGATACGTTTTCTGGTACTCACTGACAACCTTCGGAAGCATATATCCCGCACGCTCCGTCGGCATTCCGAAACTGATCATTCCCTTCTGTCCCGAGCTGATATCCATCAGTTCCCGCCTCATATTGTCATTCATCATCAGAATTTTTCTTGCCGTGTCCACGAACTTTTCACCGGCGTAGGTAAGTGTCAACGGATAATTCTTGCGCTCAAACAGCTTCACCCCCAGATCTTTTTCCACCTTGGAAATGATATAGCTGAGGGAGGGCTGTGAGATGTAGAGTTTCCTCGATGCCGCGGTGATGCTCTTGAGATCCGCTACGGTAACGACATAAACCAGCTCCCGAAAATCCATAAAATTGCCCCCGTTTTCTTCTGTGCTATCGCGTCACGCGCCCCCGCAAAAAACGGCACATGAACAGCGAATTTCTGTTTTCATAAATCAAATCAAAATCAATCAAAAAATCCATCCGATCAATGTATCATGATTATTCACTATCCAATTAGTATACCGTTTTTTGCAGGGCTGTGCAAGCATTCCCATTTGGGGAATCGAAACGGGGGCATAAAAATCTCTTTTTAATTTTTATAATAGTTAATCAGGCATCCCGCTGATAAAATCTTTCTCTCATCTTCCGTCAGACTGTCAAGCGTACAGGAAATCTTTCTTCCGCTTCCCTCCTCGGCAATGCGGGCAGAGTCCGCTCCATTTCCGAGCACCTCGATGGAAAACTCTTTCTCGCCGGATTCCAGTTTTTTCTGAATGTTCTCGACGAGAATCCACGTTCCATTCGGAAGATCGAGGCTCTCCTCCGTGCGAAGCGGAAGCAGACCCCAGTTGATCAGGTTTGAGCGGTATCGCTTCGTCGCATACTCATTTGCAAGGTTTGCAAATCCACCGAGCACCTTCTGACAGCTCGCCGCCTGCTCTCTTGAGGAGCCATCACCGATCTGGTCACTGACCATAAGGCTTCCGATTGTAACCTTGTCTGCCGTGCAGTGTTCTCTCTTCATCAGCGCCGACAAAATCGCATCGCAATCCTGCGCTCCGGTGATCGAACCTTCTGTGCCATGCTCCAAACCGGTTTTATTTTCTCCCTGTTTTTCCCATTCTTCCTCTTCTCCACGGGCTTCGCTCACTGCGCTTCTTCGCGCCTCATCGAGCGCGCGCACTGCCTTTGCGCGTCCGACGTAGTCCTTGTCACGGCTGATCATTGTGTACTCGGAAATCTTTTCCGGATTTGAGCGGAACGACGACGGCTCGCCCGACGGAATCAGCTCATCGGTTGTCACAGAGCCTTTGTACGAGCCTGCAACGCGCAGAAGCAGATGATCGGTCAGCGGAAACATCTCCGGCCAGTCCGCAATGTTCGGTCCCATCACAAGCTCCTCGTCCGGATTGCCCTTTCCGAAATTGTCAAAGACCTGATTCTTGTAAATCTGCGGGTCAAAATGTGGTTTCAGGTGACGGTACTCGACATCGACGAGATCGGTTGCCGGAGTCAGACGTCCACCGTTTCGGACGGTCGCTGCGATCGAGCGCGCATCCATCAGGCAGGCTCCCGCCATCTGTCCCTGTCCCGGCTTTGATCCCTCGCGGTTTGGATAGTTTCTCGTCATGTGGCGGATGCTGATCTCATTGTTCGCCGGCACATCGGTCACACCGAAGCACGGACCACAGATCGCCGGGCGCAGGGTGACTCCGCAGACTGCAAGCTCGCCCGCAATTCCCTGATCCATCAGATCTGCCATGATCGGAAGGCTCGCCGGATTGACACCGAGATTCAGCTTTTCTCCTGAAATTCCATAACCTTTGAGGATATCTGCAACTGCGACAATATTTTCAAACAGACCGCCACAGCAACCGGAGATCAGTGCCTGATCCGGATAAAACTCGCCATCACGGATATGAGACATGATCGAGAACGGCTTGCCATTCTTTCCCTTGATCTCCTGACCCTTCTTCTCCACCTCGAGAAGCATCTCCTCCATGTGCTCTTTAAATTCGCGGATCGGCACGGCATGGCTCGGATGGAATGGAAGCGCGATCATACACTCGGTCTTTGACAGATCGATCTCGATCAGACCGTCGTAGTAAGCGCCTGCCTTCGGGCGAAGAGGACGATACTCCTGCGCACGTCCGTGATCCTCGAAATATTCCTGCGTCTTCTCATCGGTGCACCAGATGCTTGAGAGTGCTGCGCTCTCCGTCGTCATCACATCGATTCCCATTCGGTATTCCATGCTGAGGTTCGCAATCCCGTCGCCGACAAACTCCAGAATCTTGTTCTTGTTAAAGTTGTTCGCGAATGTCGCGGAAATCAGCTCCAGAGCCACATCCTGCGGTCCCACGCCATCTCTCGGCGCACCGGTCAGCTTGACTGCAATCACCGGCGGGCACGCAATGTCATACGTTCTGCCGAGCAGTTGCTTTGCTACCTCGCCACCGCCCTCGCCGATTCCCATCGTTCCGACGGCTCCGTAGCGCGTATGGCTGTCCGAACCGAGGATCATCTTGCCACAGCCTGCCATCATCTCTCTCATATACTGGTGGAGAACAGCACGGTACGGAGGAACAAAGATTCCGCCATATTTTTTCACATTTCCAAGTCCGAAGACATGGTCATCCTGATTGATCGTTCCGCCGACCGCACAGAGCGTGTTGTGGCAGTTAGAGAGCACATACGGAACCGGGAATTTCTTGATTCCGCTCGCACGCGCCGTCTGCAAAATATTGACGTAGTTGTTGTCCGGGGACACCAGCGCATCGAACTTCAACTTTAACTGATCCATATTCCCACTGTGATTGTGCGCCTCGAGAATTCGATACGCGATCGTCTTCTTTCTTCCCTCTGCGCGCTTCTCCTCGCCCGCTGGTGTCACCTCATAATGTTCCGATAAACATACCCCATGATTTGTCAGTTTTGCCATCTCTGTCTTCTCCCTCTTCTGCCTTTCTGAAATCAAGTTCCTTCAAGTTTCGTTTTTATCAAATTTCGTTTTTATTTTCGTTTCTATTTTGAATTGATCCGATTCAATCAACTTCTGTCAATCATACTCTGACCAATAAATTTTGAAATTCTAATCTTCCGGATTTCTGAGTTTTACCTTCGGATTCACAACTCCGGTCTGTCTCATTTCCTGAATCACCTTTTCCTGAAGAATTCGTTTCTTCATCGCACGCTCCATCACGGCTTCCGCCTCATCCGGTCGAAGCACGCAGACTCCGTTCACATCCCCGATAATCAGATCTCCCGGATTCACGCAAACGCCTCCACAGCTGACCGGCACATTGATCGCGCCTGCACCGCTCTTGGCAGCTGTTCCGCAGGTCAGTCCCTTCGCATAGATCGGAAATCCTGCGCGCTCACAGTCCTCAAGATCACGGAACGCACCGTCGATCACGACACCCTCCGCGCCCATCATGTCGGCACAGATGCTTCGGTGATCGCCCCAGTAGGAACAGTCACAGTTTCCCTTTCCTGCGACCACGAGCACAGAACCCGGCTCGAGCTTGAGAATTGCATCGGCGACGATCGCACCCTCTCCACTCGGCACATCGACAGTCACAGCCGGTCCCACAATCTTCTTTCTTCCGATTCTCTGCTTGATCTGATAACTCATCGAGTGATACAGACCTGCTCCGTCACACAGCTCCGGCGTCGTAAACTCTCTCAAGTGTCTAACCAGTTCTTCTATCTTCTTTTCCATCTACTGAATCTCTCCCTCTGCCCTCTGACTAATCTATTTTTAATTCCATGCATTTTTTATGATTCTATTTTATCAATAGGAAATGCATTTTCCAAATACATAAAGCTGTATATCCCTTATATGCAATTTTCGATAGTTTTGTCTTTCGCCTTATAATTCGCACAATGATTTTATGATGACTTTATGATGATTTTGATTTTTTCCAACTTTTTTGAAAACGATTTGAGCCGATTTTGAAATTTTTTTTCGGGATTTTTGGGGAGATTTCCGGAGATTTTCAGGGATTTCAAGATTTTTAAGCCGAAAAAGCCTCGAAGAACCTGCGAAAAACAACGTTTTTTCAAGGTTTTTCGGGAATTTTGAAATTTTTTTAATTTTTTTTATTTTTTTGCTTGACGAAAGGCGAAATCCGTGATAGTATATAGGAGTTCGATTCGAGAGCACAAAACAAAAGCTCAGAAACGAAGAGAAATCGAGGCGTGGCTCAGTTTGGTAGAGCGCTGCGTTCGGGACGCAGAGGTCGCAAGTTCAAATCTTGTCGCCTCGACTTCGGCCTCATGGTCAAGCGGTTAAGACGACGCCCTCTCACGGCGTAAACTCGGGTTCGATTCCCGATGAGGTCATCAAAGTGAGAAAAGCTGGTACAGAGTTTTGTATCAGCTTTTTTGTTGTTCAAACTTTGTTATTCAAGCATCCTCTAACTGAATTTCTGAATCACTCAGGCTGAAATCGCCCAGTTCTTCCAACTACAACTCATCTCCCTCAAAAAAATATCTCATGCCATACATAGCCATACATAAAGGAAGCAACATTATATAAAATGTGTGCGAACATTGACCTAACACCTATAAAGAGAAAAAGAGTACGGGAAATCAACGTTCCCGTACTCTCTCGTTTTCCGTATGGCATTAACTATACCCTATACCATATTATCATTTCAGTTTTAGCTGGGCCAGCGGGATTCGAACCCGCGAGTGCAGGAGTCAAAGTCCTGTGCCTTACCGCTTGGCGATAGCCCAATAATTCATATCATTTTTACCATAGGAGGTAATTATACCTTATAATCAGAAAATTTGCAACACGAAATGCAACACGAATTCTGAAAAACCTCGATTTTAAGCCATTTTTCAATGCGGGCGACAGGACTTGAACCTGCACGGTTCCCCGCCAGCTCCTAAGGCTGGTGCGTCTGCCATTCCGCCACGCCCGCTGATTTCCACGATAAAACATGATAAAAATATAAAAATATTCAGAAAAACAAATTTACTGTCTTTCCTATCATATTTTCCTGTTTTTCTCTGATACAAAAAAAATCCCGTAAAGGGATTTCTCAGGGTGGATAAAGGGATTCGAACCCTTGGCCTCCAGAGCCACAATCTGGCGCGCTAACCAACTGCGCTATACCCACCATATATCATTTTTCCATACCTTTCGGTATGTAATGAGCCTGAAGGGATTCGAACCCCCGACCCACGGCTTAGAAGGCCGTTGCTCTATCCAGCTGAGCTACAGACTCATTCTCGAAAAACAAAAGTTTTTCGGAAGCGGGCGATGGGAATCGAACCCACGTATCCAGCTTGGAAGGCTGGTGTTCTACCATTGAACTACGCCCGCAGATCATTACAATCTACTTTGTTGTGTTGTCTCACACAGTCGGGGTGACAGGATTCGAACCTGCGACTTCCTGGTCCCAAACCAGGCGCTCTAGCCAAGCTGAGCCACACCCCGGATGTTTTGAAATCGCTTGTTCCAGCTCTGTTTTCGTTCCAACCGCTGTCGAACAACGCGAGTATCATTATAAAACACACATCGGTATTTGTCAACACTTTTTGCAAAACTTTTTTTATTTTTTTCTTTTCCCTATTTTTGCTCGTTTTTTCCCGTTTTTCCAAGGAAAAGGATTCCATTTCGAGCGATTCCCAAACCAAGTTACTCGCCAGGCATCACTCGCACATTTCCCCACACAGAATCCAGACATTGATACACAGAGCAGATCTCTCAGAAGGGAATTCGCTCCCCTCCGAGAAATCTTATAACTCAGAGTGGATGTCCCCCTCCTCTATAGGTGGGGGGTATCACAAACTTTCTCAGGAGGGGAGACAATCCCCTTCTGAGTTATACGCTCCGCGTGGATGCGCAGTGATTTTGATAAGAAGATGTCAGCAGAGCTGACCAAAATCACGCGCCAAGTCTCCGCGAGCGTCGACT
>NZ_JBNMIQ010000029.1:0-40848 GCF_050873365.1 Brotaphodocola sp.
TCTATAAGGGGTCACCTCCGTAACATTAAACTTTGGTCGGTAAAATGATTTGGGAGGCTTCTTATAGATGTATTTTATTACAACAAAAAGAATGTTGGAAGTATGTTTTTCAACACACCCCAACATTCAGTATAGAACCACTTTTTTAAAAAATAAAAAAAAACTTTGAAAAAAGTGTTGACAAAATAAATAATCTATCATATAATAACCTCGTTGTTCACGACAACACAGCAACAAAGAGCAATACAGAGTATTCCTCGATAGCTCAGTCGGTAGAGCACGCGGCTGTTAACCGCGCTGTCGTAGGTTCAAGTCCTACTCGGGGAGCTAGGTCCATGGAGACCAGAAATTTCGGCCCCATGGTCAAGCGGTTAAGACATCGCCCTTTCACGGCGGTAACACGAGTTCAAATCTCGTTGGGGTCACTTGGCAATGCCAAAGAGTGCGGACCTTTAGCTCAGTTGGTTAGAGCAACCGGCTCATAACCGGTCGGTCCTGGGTTCGAGTCCCCGAAGGTCCATTGCAACCGCAAACAAACAATTTTATAATCTGGCCTGGTGGCTCAGCTGGTTAGAGCGCCGCCCTGTCACGGCGGAGGTCGTGGGTTCGAACCCCATCCGGGTCGTTTTTGAAGAGTCTGGAGTTTCCTGATGGAAATTTCAGGCTTTTTGTGTTACCATAAAAAGAGCAATGACTCGTCGGCTTCGTGTGATTTTTGCAGAACCGGTGAGTGGATGTATGGGGCAACAAATAAATTTGGGAAGAGTGTTGGAGGAAAGAGATGGCAGTGACGAGAGGCAGTAGAGAGACGGTTCTGTATTATTCCCCTGCGGGAAACAAGAATGCGACAAAGTTGAAGGGTGTACTTGTGCGGATGGGAATCCGGATTCGCAATGTGAGCGAGGAGCAGTTTGGCGAGACGATCGGATCTCTTCTCGGTCTTGAGGGATTTCAGACAGAAGATGGCAAGGTGCAGACGGATTCAGCTGTGGGAGCGATCGATCAGGAAGTTCTCGTCATGCACAATTTTTCGGGAAGCCGACTCGATGAACTGCTTCTTGGAATGCGCCGTGCAAAAGTCCAGAAGATCGATTTAAAAGCGATTGTGACGGAGAGCAACGTCGGATGGAGCTTTTATCATCTTTATGAGGAGATCGGCGCAGAACATGAGAGAATGCATCAGAATACAGAGCAGTAAGCGGGCACAGAGCAGAGAGCAGATACAGCACGGGAAGCAGATACAGCACGGAAAGCAGATACAGCACGGAAAGCGGATGGGAAAACGATTTGGCAGAAGGCTTTTTGGCGCGTTGATGCTTCTTGTCGTCGGTGCGATGCTCACTTCCTGTGGCGGTGAGGAGGAAGTCGTGCCAAAGGCGAAGACACGGCTGGTTCTCTGGCATTACTGGGACATTCCGGCGATGCGCCAGAAGCTGACCCAGCTTGCGGATGAGTACAATGCGTCCCAGGATGAGGTGATCATTGATCCGGAGTATGTGCCGGATGAGGATTTCAGAAAGACACTTGCACTTGCAAGTGAGGATGGGAAAGTTCCGGATCTGATTCTCGCGGATTGCAGTGATATCCGGTATTTTGAGCGGATGAGTCCGCTTGTGGATCTGTCGGAGGTCATCGACTGGGACGAGTATCTCGATCAGGCTGTGGAGCTGTGTGAGGCGGAGGATGGCACAATGATCGGATTTCCGTTAGGTTTAAACTGTCTGACGCTCTATTACAACAAGGGAATTTTACAGCGTTCCGGTGTGAAGCCTCCGGAGACATTTGAGGAGTTTTTGAGTGCCGCAAAGACGATGACGAGTGGACAGATTTATGGATGTGGGTTTGCCGGGCTGATCAGTGAGGAGACGACATACAGCTTTCTGCCGATCATCTGGGGATTTGGGGCGGATATGAAGAACTTGAATACCCCGGAGGGAGAGCAGGCCTATCAGTTTTTGAGAGAACTTGTGCAGAGTGGGGCAGTCAGCCGAAGCACGGCGAATATGACAATGTCGGATGTGGCGCGCCAGTTCAGCAAGGGAAATATCGCGATGATTTTTGCGGCATCCGGAAAGATGGAGTATTATTTTAAGCAGAATCCTCAGCTGCGCTATGGACAGATCCGGATTCCGGGTGCGACGGATCGGACGAGTGTGATTGGCGGAGAGGTTCTTCTTGTGCCGGATCAAAAGAACCGGGAGAAGGCAGTTGACTTTGTCCGTTTTCTCTCACAGCCGGAGCAGATGAAATCGTACCTGGAATCTGCCGGATATTTGGCACCGCGCCGGGATGTACTCGAGTGGCAGATGGAGAAGAATCCGGAGAGAAGAAAGGATCTGTATGGTCTCAAGCATGCGAGAATCAGGGAGAGGGTCGAGTACTGGCCGGCGATCTCAATCGCGCTTGCAGAGACGGTGAATCAGACAATTTTGCAGAAGGAACCACAGGATTCCTGGAAGAAACTGGCAGATCGAATTGCTCAGATCAGGGAGGAATATCATGAGGGGGAATAATCGATCACTTCGCAGTTCACTGGTGATGGCAGAGACTATCACCATTGTTCTTCCCCTGTTGATTCTGATTTTTGTGATGCAGGCGAGAATCGGGGAGATTTTAAAGTCGAACGTTGAGACGGAGATGCAGAGGGAGATTGAGACGGCGGATCAGATGCTCAACATGATGATGGAGCGCTATGACAGTGTGCTCTCCGATTTCTGTACCGATGAGGATCTCGTCGTTCTCGTACAGCAGATCAACAATAAGAGGGATGTGCTTGATGCAAACAGTAATCAGATTCGCCGTCAGTTAAAACGCCTGTGCAACCGAAATGAGGAAGTGGAGGGCGTGACGCTTGTGACGGCGGGCGGACAAAAGTATTTCTATGACCGCGTCAGTGCCTCTTCGATGGACAGCACATGGGCGGGGCATCTGGTGAAGCCGGATATGGACGGCGGAGTTCATTTTCACGGTGGCGTGAGCCTTGACCAGAGTGAAGATGGAAGTGGACATCTGCTTCAGATTGCACGCAAGATTGTTGATTACCGGGATATCCACCGCGATTTGGGAACCGTGATTCTGAGTTTTGATCAGGAAGTGCTCTGGGAGGCGATTCCATCGAAGCCTGAGTCAAGACTTTATATCTGCGAGGGAGATCAGATTATTGCGTCGGAGAATCGGGAGGAGATCGGAAAAAAAATCTCAGAGATTTCGACGTCCGGAATCAGTGTCCTGAGCACAGACAATGCGGTGACAGGCTGGAGACTCTACGATTACTATTCGATGAGAGAGTTTTCGCGACTGATCAGCCATCAGACAACGCTGATGATGGTGATGACGCTCGGATTTCTGATTGAGGGAAGTATCGCGGTTTACCTGATCTTTAAGCCGATCTTTCTTCAGGTCAAACAGATTGAGTCGGCGATGATCGATGTCGAGAAGGGAGATTTCTCTGTTCGCGTTCCCAGCAATGGCAAACTTCCACGTGAGGTGGTCATGATTGTCAGTGGATTTAATAAGATGGTGGAGAAGACCGGAGATCTGATTGAGAAGCTAAAGACCTCGGCGGAAGAACAGCGAAATGCTGAGCTCTCCGCGATGGAGGCACAGATTGACCCGCATTTTCTCTACAACACGCTCGATACGATCAACTGGAAGGCGATTGAGCGCGATGAGTACGAGATCAGCGGAATGGTCTGCGCACTCGCGGATATTTTGCGCTACTCGATTCGGAATCCGGGAGGACTTGTGTCGATTGGGCAGGAACTCTACTGGCTGAGCCAGTACACGATGCTTCAGAAAGAGCGAATCGAGCAACCGCTCGAGGTGGAGACGGATGTCCCGGAGGAGTTGAAAGGATGTCAGATTCACAAGATGCTTCTTCAGCCGTTTGTGGAGAATGCGATCAAGCATGGCGGGTATCAGAAGGAAGGGGTGTGCCGTCTGACGATCCGAATTCGACGGATTGAGGATCAGATTTATATCATGATCCGGGACAATGGAAAGGGAATCCCGAAGGAGACGCTTCGGATTCTCAACGATCCGACGAAACGGATGGAGGGGCATGTCGGGATTTACAATGTGAGAAAACGACTCGAGTTGTATTATGGGGAAGATGCAACTTGTTATTTTGAGAGTCGTCCGGATATCGGAACGACAGTGCATCTGTTTGTGAAAGCAATCCGGGGGGAGGAAAAAACAGATGAAGATTGCAGTAGTGGAAGATGAGAGCTCAATCCGCAACGGTCTGGCGAAGATTATCAAAAAGCTGGACCCGGAATATGAGCTTGTTGGGACAGCGGGAAACGGACTTGAGGGACTGCATCTTGTGCAGAAGACGGAGCCGGATCTCGTGATTATGGATATTGAGATGCCGGAGATGAATGGGCTTGATATGCTCGAGCATCTCCGAAAGGACGGATATACGGGGCGGGCTGTTGTTCTGACTGCGTATTCGGATTTTGACTATGCGAAGCGGGCAATCGGCATGAACATTGACAATTACCTGCTCAAGCCGATCAAGATTCAGGAGCTTCGGGAGACGCTCTGGAACATCCGAAATGCGCTGGAAAAGGAGAGAGGAATCGAGAATATGCAGGAAAAATTCCTCTCGCTTCCCCAGATTTTTAAGGGCTGTATGCTGGCGGAAGTGCCGGTCGATGAGGAGCTCAACAAACTGACTCTGCGGGAGTACGGGCTTGACATCAAAGACCCTCTCGAGGTCTTCTCCATCTGGATGGGGACGAATTATGACCGTCAGGTGTCAAAGGTCAGACAGATTGTGGAGACGTACACGGGGCGGGTTGCCGACTACTCGAGTACAATCATTGAGTCGGTGCGTCAGCATCAGATTCTCGTCATTCTCTATCATTGTCAGAATAGGGAAAAGATTCAGAAGAGGTATGTCGAAATGCTGATTCCGGCGATCTGTCGGGCACTCAGCCCGATTCCGGTCTTTCTCTGGACGCAGAGTGAAGGGATGGCAGGGCTTCAGGAGGCCTATGAAGAGCTGATTACCGACCGGGAATGGAACTTGAGTTTTCCGAGGGGAACGCTTCTGACGAGGGAAAATCTTCGCCAGATGCATCCGGTTCCGCTCAAATATCCGCTTGAGGTGGAGGAGAAGATGCGCAAGATGATCACAGAGCGCAATCAGGAGGGATTCTTGGAGGCGCTGGAACAGTTCATCCGCATGTACCGAAATGGAAGCTGTCACCCGAATGAGATCCGTGAGGCCTGTATCCGTTTCAGCATGGCAATCCTGAACCTTGCAAAGACGCTCGGGAGGACAGCGGGACTTGGCTCGGCGCAGGAGATCGTCGGCTCGATCACGCAGGCAGTGACATGGAATGAAATTCGCGCAATCATGGAACAGCTCTATGAGAAGACGGCAGTGGCGGAGAAGAGTGAGACGGTCAGCGACCTCGTTCACCGAGCAAGACTTCTGATTGAGGAGTATTACAGCCAGGGAATCACGCTCGAGGAGCTCGCGCAGAAGCTGAAAGTCTCAGACGAGTATCTGAGCAGTCAGTTCAAGAAGGAAACCGGAATGTCGTTTACCGAGACGGTTCGACGTTATCGAATTGAAAAGATTAAGGAACTGCTTCTTCATTCAAAGCTCAAGCTGAACCAGATTGCGGACATGGTGGGGTATTCCGACCCGAAATACATGAGCAAGGTGTTTAAGGAGGAGGTCGGAGTCCTTCCAGCAGAATTCCGGAAGAACTTCTCTTCTTAGAGCTGTTTGATCACGTTTTTGTTTGTGTGGAAATGAAAATTTTCCTCCTGAATTTTATCCAAATGGGGGCGGAGGAGGAAAAAATTGATTTGGAAGCGGTTACAAATGGGAAAATCAGGTGTTTTTGGCGACATTTTCTGACATAAATTGACGAAAAATCTTAAATAGTTACTCCTTTTTAAGAAATTTCCTCTTTCCAGAATATTTTAGCGTGATAGAATATCCATAGACGGTAAGGAGAGATCAGAGAGATACCGAATTCCAGATGAGCAGGATGCAAAGTCCAGAAAAAGGATAAAAGAGCTGGATCGGATCTGATGAAAGCACTTTCCGCGATGAATAAACAATGTATAGAATATGCACAGAATGAAAAATCAACCAGAATGACAATCCGAGTGAGGAAGACGAATAGAACGAAAAAATCTGGTTAGACTGTCAGATAAGAAAACCAAAAAGGAGAATGAGTTTATCATGAGCGAAATGAACGTAACCTTTAAGAATCCGAACGATGTTCTTGATTTTATCAGCAAAGTAGAGAAGTATCCGTACAACATGGATCTGAGTCGCGGAAGCATTGTTGTGGATGCAAAATCTCTTCTGGGAATCATGAATCTGGGATTCAACCACATCGTGAACTTAAAGGTTTACGCAGACCATTGTGAGGATCTTCGCAGTGACATCAAGCAGTTCCTTGCAGCATAAAAAACGCAGTTATTTATTAACAAGCCATTATCAATTTATTGTTCCCCATACTGAGCAGGATAGTGAAAGCTATTCTGCTTCTTTTCTTTTGCGCGTAGATGTGCTAAACTGTTAAAAGTTTCTAGCGAAAAAAGTGAGTAGAGACAGGGACGGAGGAGAGAGAAATGTACAAAATTGTTTCCAGACTGCTGATTTACGGAGATATGCCGAAGGATTCCATTCTGATGGAGCTTGCGGATATCACGAGAAAGATGGATGACAAGAGCCAGACGAAAGAGGAGCTTGTGACCCGCGTATTTACCCAGATGAAACATCTGCTTCAGGTTGCGACGGATTATGGATTTGACAAGAATCTGTGGCACAACTATTTGACATTTCTGCTGATCACGAATGAAAATCCGTTCAGCATTACCTGTGAGAAGGTAGGAGCAAGCGATGGAAGCGTCAATGCATTCGCAAAGGGCGATTTCCGCGCATTTATGGATCTGTTTGCCTATGATTTCGGACCGCTTGAGGAGTATCTCGGAGTCGACTGTTTCTCCCGCATTTCCAATTATAAGGCGATCGGCAAGAAAGATCTGATGTACAACAAGAACGTCAGCGAGAAGGTTCAGGCACTCAGCGAGAAGCTCGAGCAGGCGCAGAACGAGGATATGTTTTTTGATGCAGTGACCGGATTTTACAAGGACTACGGTGTCGGCATGTTCGGTCTGAACAAGGCATTCCGAATCCAGTCGGATGAGAGCGGAGTGGCGAAGTTCTGTGCAATCAACAACATGGATACCGTTATGCTTGACGATCTGATCGGTTATGAGATCCAGAAGAAGAAACTTGTCGACAATACGCTCGCCTTCGTTGAGGGTAAGAAGGCAAACAACGTGCTTCTGTTCGGTGACAGCGGAACCGGAAAGTCCACGAGTGTCAAGGCGATTGTCAATGAGTTCTATGGTCAGGGTCTGCGCATGATCGAGATCTACAAGCATCAGTTCCGCGACCTGTCCTCCGTGATCGCACAGATCAAGAACCGCAACTACCGTTTCATCATCTATATGGACGATCTGTCTTTCGAGGAGTTTGAGGTGGAGTATAAGTTCCTCAAGGCTGTCATCGAGGGTGGTGTGGAGACTCGTCCGGACAACATCCTGATCTATGCAACCTCGAACCGTCGTCATCTGATCAAGGAGAACTGGAGCGACCGCGATGACGTGGAGAGCGACAACGGCATGCATCGTTCCGATACGATGGAGGAGAAGCTGTCCCTCGTAAATCGTTTCGGTGTGACGATCAACTACTCAAAGCCGACCCAGAAGGAGTACTTCGGAATTGTCATCGGACTTGCAAAGAAGGCAGGACTGACAATCAGCGACGAGGAGCTGTGTGCAGAGGCAAACAAGTGGGAGTTAAGCCACGGCGGAATTTCCGGACGTACCGCTCAGCAGTTCATCAACTACCTGATCGGAACCCGTTCCTAAGAAAAATAAGAAAAAATCGGTTGCCGTTTGTGCGATGCATGAACGGTAACCGGGAGGTTCTTGTGAATTGTGACCGTATTGATTTTCAAAGGTCGAAACTGCGAAAGATTATCCTTGACAGTGATATGGGAATCTGCTAGTATTATTCACGGAACAATCTAAATAACAATCGAAAAGTGCGTAATCCCTTATTCAGAGTGATGGAGATACAAAGGATCTATGAAGTCACGGCAACCCCGAATGAAATGTCTGAACCTCCAAGCGGTGCGATCAGGCAGGAGCGTTGGGAAGGTGCCAACCTGAGCGAGAAATCGAGCAATAAGAGGATTTGATGTGCAAAGAATATCAAGTCCGCAGTATGATTGCTACGGACTTTTCTTTTGTTTTCAACAAAGTTTAATATTTTAACGTAGGAGGATTTTCATGGAAAAGTTACTGTTTACATCTGAGTCTGTAACCGAAGGCCATCCGGACAAAATGTGCGATGCGATTTCAGATGCGATTCTGGATGCTCTGATGGAGAAGGACCCGATGAGCCGTGTAGCATGTGAGACTTGCTGTACGACCGGTCTTGTCATGGTAATGGGAGAGGTTACCACAAATGCATATGTCGATATTCAGAAAATTGTTCGTGAGACGATTCGTGAGATCGGATACGACCGTGCAAAATATGGTTTTGACTGCGATACCTGTGGCGTTATGGTTGCACTTGACGAGCAGTCTTCCGATATCGCTCTCGGTGTTGACAAGGCACTTGAGGCAAAGGAAAATGCAATGGATGATGATGCCCTCGATGCAATCGGTGCAGGAGATCAGGGTATGATGTTCGGTTATGCTTCTAACGAGACTGAGGAGTACATGCCGTACCCGATCGCTCTGGCTCACAAGCTCGCAAGACGTCTGACCGAGGTTCGCAAGAACGGAACTCTTCCGTATCTTCGTCCGGATGGAAAGACTCAGGTAACCGTAGAGTACGATGAGAACGGCAAGCCGATCCGTCTGGATACCGTTGTTCTTTCTACCCAGCATGATGAGAATGTAACCCAGGAGCAGATCCATGAGGATATCCGTAAGTATGTATTCGATGTAGTTCTTCCGTCCGGAATGGTAGACGAGAACACGAAGTACTATGTAAATCCGACCGGCCGTTTCGTAATCGGTGGACCTCACGGAGACAGCGGTCTGACCGGACGTAAGATCATCGTAGACACCTACGGTGGATATGCTCGTCACGGCGGTGGCGCATTCTCTGGAAAGGACTGCACAAAGGTAGACCGTTCCGCAGCATACGCAGCTCGTTATGCAGCAAAGAACCTTGTTGCAGCAGGACTGGCTGACAAGTGCGAGATCCAGCTTGCATATGCAATCGGTGTTGCACATCCGATGTCTGTTCGCGTAGATACCTTCGGAACCGGAAAGCTCAGCGATGAGAAGCTGGTTGAGATCGTTCGTGAGAACTTTGATCTGCGTCCGGCAGGAATCATCAAGATGCTCGACCTTCGTCGCCCGATTTACCGCCAGACCGCAGCTTATGGCCATTTCGGAAGAACCGATGTTGATCTGCCGTGGGAGAGACTGGATAAGGTAGAGGCTCTGAAGAAGTATCTGTAAGATTGTAAATCCGATCGGATGCTGGTGCTTTTATTTTATACGCTCTGCGAGCATTGGATTAAGGCTGTAAAGTAAAAGGTAAAGTAATAAGAAACGTAATAAAAGTAAGAATTATGGCAGGAAAAGTCTGAGGGCTTTTCCTGCTTTTTTAATTTAGTTTTATTTGTATGGATTGTGTGTATATGTGTATATGCGGGGCGCCGACGGTGAGTAAAGTCGTGCAACCGCGCTCTCGCTCCGAGTTCGACGCAGTGGTGCGTAAGATCGCAAAATACGCGATCTAAACACCAGCGTCTCACACGGGGTTGACACGATCTTTCTCACCTTACGGCGCTAAGCTCATGTGTTGTATAAATGGAAGTGGAGTTTGTTGATACTTTGCATTTTAAATTGGCAAAATCTGTTCCCATTATTGTGTCATATGGGATTTTTATATCTGTGAGAATAACCATTACAGCGCAGGTTTATTGTACTTATATTTGCTTGGAATTAAGGCGTATTTATTGTGTGTATATTCGGCTGGATTTCGTGGAGGAGATGTGATAACGTATAATGGAATGATAAAAAAATATATAACTCAGAATAGATGTCCTCTTTGGTGAGGATATTAATTGGGGTTGGGGTACTCGTGGCGAAGGAGGAGAAAAGACGATGAAATACGATTTTATGACCGTGATGGATCGGCATGGAAAAGATGCGATTGCAGTGGATTTGCTTGGAAAAGAGGGGGCTCCGGGGGCGCCGAAGGAGGGCTTTGATGCGATCCCTATGTGGGTGGCAGATATGAACTTTGCGACAGTTCCGACTGTTCAGCAGGAGATGATTGAGCGGGCAGGTCATCCGGCATTTGGATATTTTGATCCGAGAGAGGAGTATTTTTCTTCGATTATCAAGTGGCAGGAAACGCGAAATGGAGTGAAGGGACTTGAGAAGAAACACATCGGATATGAAAACGGTGTGCTCGGCGGACTGATCTCTGCGGTCTCAGCATTCAGTGCACCGGGGGATGCGATTCTGCTCCACAGCCCGACTTATATCGGATTTACAAGATGTATTGAGAATTCAGGACGTAAGATTATTCTCTCTCCGTTAAAGAAAGATGAGAATGGAGTCTGGCGGATGGATTATGAGGATATGGAGACGAAGATTCAGAAGAATCGAATTCATCTGGCAGTTTTCTGCAATCCACATAATCCGTGTGGTCGTGTGTGGGAAAAAGAGGAGATTGAGAAGGCAATGGAAGTGTACAAGCGCAATTCCTGCATCGTAATTTCCGATGAAATTTGGTCAGATCTCATGATTAATGGAAGTAAACATACGCCAACCCAGTCGGTCAGCGAGGATGCGAGAAATCGAACGATTGCACTCTATGCGCCATCGAAAACATTTAACCTTGCAGGCCTGATTGGTTCCTATCACATCATTTATAACGACTATCTGAGAGATCGTGTTCTGGCACAGAGCAGTAAGTGCCATTATAATGAGATGAATCTGATGAGTATGTATGCCCTGATTGGAGCTTATCGCCCGGAGGGATATGAGTGGGTCGATGAACTGTGTGAGGTATTGTCCGAGAATGTCAATTATGCGTGTGACTATATTTGGGATCATTTCGACGGCGTGGAGGTGTCTAAACCGCAGGGAACTTACATGCTGTTTCTCGACTGTACGAAGTGGTGTGAGAAGCACCAGAAGAGCCTTGATGAACTGCTCCGGGCTGGCTGGGATGTCGGTGTTGCATGGCAGGATGGACGTCCATTCCACGGTTCTTGCAGTATCCGCATGAATTTAGCATCCCCGAAGAGCCAGATTGAGAAGGCATTTGAGCGTTTAAACCAGTATGTATTCTAATTCAGCTGTTCTCTGATGTGTATTTTTGAGAACAATGAGAAAAATTGTCATTTACTGTTTGATTTTTTACTTTCCACTGATATAATACAAATGAGAAAAATAATCGTTAAAAAATAAACATGAGTAACTGTGAAGGTATTGAACAGTTACGAACAGGGTCAATTATCAGGAGGAGAGAGAAGAGAATGAGAGGAGTCGAGACACGAATCCAGGAAATCCGTCATAGAATATTCAGAGAGGTAGCCCGCATGGCTTATCATACCGAATGGCCGGTAGACAAGCGCATTGAGGAACTGCCGTACAAGATCATTCCGGGTGAGGTAGGAAACTTCCGAAATGATGTATTTCTGGAGAGAGCAATCGTTGGAGAGCGTCTTCGTCTGGCAATGGGTCTTCCGGCAAGAGGCGCAGCAGAGCATGCACCGATTTCTGACAACATTGAGGCAGCTGACCGTCCGGAGACTTACTACACCCCGCCACTGATCAATGTCATCAAGTTTGCATGTAATGCTTGTGCACCGAAGCGTGTGACGGTGACAGAGGGATGTCAGGGATGTCTGGCACATCCGTGTGTAGAGGTATGTCCGAAGAATGCAGTCAGCCTTGACCGCACAACCGGTCGTTCCCACATTGATCAGGATGCCTGCATCAAGTGTGGTCGCTGTGCAACCGTCTGCTCTTACAATGCAATCATCGTTCAGGAGCGTCCGTGTGCCGCTGCCTGTGGAATGGATGCAATCGGATCTGATGCAAATGGCAAGGCAGATATCAATTATGAGAAGTGCGTATCCTGTGGTCAGTGTCTTGTAAACTGCCCGTTTGGAGCAATTGCGGACAAGTCCCAGATCTTCCAGGTTATCCGTGCAATTCAGTCTGGTGAGCGGGTTTATGCAGCGGTTGCGCCGGCATTCGTAGGTCAGTTTGGACCGAAGGTAACTCCGGGAAAACTGCGTGCAGCAATGAAGGCACTCGGATTTACGGATGTATTTGAGGTTGCAATCGGAGCGGATCTGTGCGCAACTCAGGAGGCAATTGACTTTGTAAATGAAGTTCCGGAGAAACTGCCATTCATGGCAACTTCCTGCTGCCCGGCATGGTCAATGATGGCAAAGAAGCTCTTCCCGAAGAATGCAAACAGCATCTCGATGGCATTGACTCCGATGACTCTGACGGCAAGACTGATCAAGCGTCATAATGAGAATGCAAAGGTAGTCTTCATTGGACCGTGCGCAGCAAAGAAGCTTGAGGCAATGCGTACCGATATTCGAAGCGATGTGGACTTCGTTCTGACCTTTGAGGAGATGGCTGGCGTCTTTGATGCAAAGCATGTAGATCTCGAGACGATCGAGGAAGATCCGAACGGTGTCAACGATGCTTCGACCGATGGACGTAACTTCGCAGTTGCAGGTGGTGTTGCACAGTCTGTTGTCAATGTCATCAAGGAGAAGTTCCCGGATAGAGAGATCAAGATCGCAAATGCAGAGGGCCTGAAGGATTGCCGAAAGCTGTTGACGATGGCAAGTGCTGGAAAGTACAACGGCTATCTGCTTGAGGGTATGGCATGTCCGGGTGGATGTGTGGCAGGTGCAGGTACGATGCAGCCGATCAAGAAGTCTCAGGTTGCAGTCAACCAGTACGCTTCCAAGGCAAACCACAAGACTTCCAACGAGACCGAGCATGTAAAAGAGCTTGATAAGCTGGTAGATTAATTTGAATTTATTTTAGAATTGCAAATAGCCGGGAATGAGATAGGCGAACAAAAGAAATCATATAAAATGGGGCGGGAGATTCGATTTATGCGAATCTCCCGCCCTGTTTTTTTGTGAGTAGGATTGATATTAAGGGGCTCCGACGACGAAATAAGTCCTGCAAACATGCTTTCGCTCCGGGTTCAACGCAACGGTGCGTAAGGTCGCAAAGTACGCGACCTAAACACCGACGTTTCACACGGGTTTGCAGGATCATTTTCGTCTTACGTCGCCCTGCTACGCATAATCAGGCATTTTTCTTAAAAAGAGTACTGGCGATCAGTGAGAGTGTAACAATCGATGAGCCGATGCTGTCGATCATGACATCGGTGACTCTCGCGGAGCGGTCCGGGACGAAGTACTGGTGAAATTCATCGGTGCAGGCATAGCAGACTGTGATCAGAAATGCTGTCAGCGCCCATCTCTTTCGTGGCAGTTTGCGCGGGGAGAGACCGAAGAGAACGGTCAGATAGAGGATCGTGTACTCGGTCACATGGGCGGTTTTTCGTAGAAGGAATTCTAAGCGGGCAAGCAATAAGAGATTCGGTTCTGCATTCGGATCACTCGGGAAAAAGCGAGAGATCGCAAGCAAAATCTCGTGAAGAAGAGATCCGCTCAGTTTAGAAGAATCTTCACCCGGTTGACTGGAAAAGAAAAAGATAAGTCCAGCCATGATGAGGGCAGGAATCCAGAATCGGAATTCCGAGAATGTTAAAGTTCTTTTTTTATTTGTTGTCATGAAAATCAAAGTCCTTTCTTTTTATCCATATACAGCAACAAGACGTTATCGATCATGCCTTGCACAAACTATAATGGATTTTTGTACAGCAACAACATTATAGCATGGATTACAGAAATGTCTTCTTTTTTCTTGCGTTCCGCTGGCTGGTATGATAGGATGAGTTACAGTTTTCGGGAAATGTTGGCAGGGCATAGGAATATGCCAAGGCACATTCTTTTTGTGAAACCGCTAGTCGGATGAAGCAATAGGAAAAATGGATATGAAAGGCAAGGTGGAAAACATGTGGAAGTATGTTTGGAAAGATATTCTGGAGCAGGCGTGTTTTCTTCCTGTAACGGCTGTTTTGGCGCTGATTTATTATAGTCTCAGGCGGTCGATTGTTAAGAGAAGAGGAATGTTAAACCAGGAAACGAAACGACAGCTTTTTTGGAAAGCGTGTATGGCAATGTATCTGATGATGCTCGTTCAGATCACTCTTCTTGAGCGCGAGGCTGGATCGAGAACAAAGGTCAGCCTGGAACTGTTTGAAACTTTTGGTGGTCCGATGGCAAATGCTTTTGTTGTAGAAAATGTCCTTCTTTTTATGCCATATGGATTCCTCCTTCCTCAAATTTGGCGAGGTCTTGGTAAAATGAGGATTTCCCACCAAATGCTTGTATGTACAATAATTGGATTTTTCAGCAGTTTAATGATTGAATGTACTCAGCTTGTGACACAGAGAGGATTTTTTCAGGTCGATGATATTATGACAAACACAATCGGAATGGTCTGTGGCTGGCTCGTTTACCAGATTGCTCAAAAAATGTTATTTAAGTAATAGATTCATTTTATTATGTTTGTAATTTTTTTCATGGTATATTGTTTTTATCAGTATTATCTTAGCGACGAGGGCGAAAAAGATCCTGCAAACCCGTGTGAGACGCCGGTGTTTAGGTCGCGTACTTTGCGACCTTATGCACCGTTGCGTCGAACCCGGAGCGAGAGCGAGTTTGCAGGATCTTTTTCGCCATGAGGAGCGTATGGAGAAATACCTGACCCTAGACAAAGCATCACCAGGTTTGCAGGACTTCAGCAGGACTTCTTTCGTCATGAGGAGCGTATAAGAGAATAACCTCACCGCAACTTTACACTTGCACGCCTCGGGCAGATATGATATAATCTGATAGAATTGCAATACTTGAACGAATATAGGAGGCGAGAGATATGAAGCACGTTAAGACTTTAACCAATAAGACCCTGAAGGAGTCCATGAAGAAGGGCGGATGTGGAGAGTGCCAGACTTCCTGCCAGTCTGCATGTAAGACTTCCTGCACCGTAGGCAACCAGGCTTGCGAGAACGCAAACAGATAAGACTGCCTGAAGTTTCAGGTGTCACAACGCGATAAGGCGGATGAGAAAGACCCCTATTGATGTATGATGATAGGGGTCTTTTGCGTGCCGTTCAGAATAGTAAGGAGAATATAAGTGATTCATCAGTATAAAAATAATGGTTACAACATCGTGATGGACATTGCCAGCGGATCGGTTCATGTTGTGGACGATGTGGTTTATGATGCGATTGCCATGCTTGAGCCGGCAATGGGCGAGATTGAGTCCGCAATGCCGATTCCGGCAGAGGCTCGTGCAGAGGCAAAGCAGAAGCTGTCTGAGGCATATCCGGAGGCAGATGTTGAGGAGGCTCTGAGTGAGGTTCAGGAGCTGATCGACGCAGAGGAACTGTATACAAAGGACATTTATCACAACTATGTGACCGATTTCAAGAAGAGAAAGACCGTCGTAAAGGCGCTGTGCCTGCATATCGCGCATGACTGTAATCTGGCATGCCGTTATTGCTTTGCGGAGGAGGGCGAGTACCACGGTCGTCGTGCTCTGATGAGCTTTGAGGTCGGCAAAAAGGCTCTGGATTTCCTGATCGCGAACTCCGGAAACCGCAGAAATCTGGAGGTCGATTTCTTTGGCGGAGAACCGCTCATGAACTGGAACGTGGTCAAACAGCTTGTTGAGTACGGTCGTTCCCAGGAGGAGGCACACAACAAGAAATTCCGTTTCACTCTGACAACAAACGGTGTACTCTTAAACGATGAGATCATGGAGTTCTGCAACCGTGAGATGGCAAACGTTGTTCTGAGTCTGGACGGACGAAAAGAAGTCAACGATCGCATGCGTCCGACAAGAAACGGTCACGGAAGCAGTTACGACATCATCGTTCCGAAGTTCCAGAAATTTGCAAAGAGCCGTGAGGACAGAGATTACTATGTGCGCGGAACCTTTACCCGCAACAACCTTGATTTCAGCGAGGATGTAAAGCACTATGCTGATCTCGGATTTGAACAGCTCTCTATGGAGCCGGTTGTCGCAGCACCGGAAGAGCCGTACTCAATCCGCGAGGAGGATCTCCCGCAGATTCTTGAGGAGTACGATCGTCTGGCAGTAGAGTATTTAAAGCGCAAGAAAGAGGGAAAAGGATTCAACTTCTTCCACTTTATGATTGATCTGTCTCAGGGACCGTGTGTGGCAAAGCGCCTCTCCGGTTGTGGTTCAGGAACCGAGTACCTTGCAGTCACTCCGTGGGGAGATTTCTATCCGTGCCACCAGTTTGTAGGCAACGAGAAGTTCCTCATGGGAAATGTGGATACCGGAATCGTTCGCGAGGACATTCGCGACGAGTTCAAGCTCTGTAACGTATATGCAAAGGAAAAATGTCGGGATTGCTTCGCTCGCTTCTATTGCAGTGGCGGATGTGCAGCAAACTCCTACAATTTCCACGGAAAAATCACGGACACTTATGACATCGGATGCGAAATGCAGAAGAAGAGAATTGAGTGTGCGATTATGATTAAAGCTGCACTCGCTGACGAGGACTAAAGAATTGTCAGTCGGAGCAGTCGCCGTGGAGAGGAGAATCCTTTGACGGCGGAAAGGAGACAACATGAAGAACAGCAAGACAAAGGGCCTGCTTGGTCTGCTGATTCTGCTGGTGGCAGTCGTTGGCTTCGGATTTCTCGGTTATAAGACCGTTGGAGATGTGAAGCTCGGACTGGACCTTGCCGGTGGTGTCAGCATCACCTATCAGGCGGTAGAGGACAATCCTTCTTCCGAGGAGATGTCCGATACCATCTACAAACTTCAGCAGAGAGTGCAGAATTACAGCACCGAGGCTGAGGTTTACCAGGAGGGCAGTAATCGAATCAACATCGATATTCCGGGTGTGAGCGATGCAAATGCCATTCTGGAAGAACTCGGAAAGCCGGGTTCCCTGACCTTTACCGATGAGAGCGGAAATGTGCTCTTGACCGGAGATCAGGTGGCAACTGCAAAGGCAGGAATCATCGATCAGAAAAATGGTCAGAAGAGTTATGTCGTAAGCCTGACATTTACGGACGAGGGAACAAAGACGTTCGCAGATGCAACGACAGCAAATGTCGGAAAGAGAATCGCGATCATTTACGATGGACAGGTTTACTCCGCTCCGGTTGTCCGCGAGGCAATCACCGGAGGACAGTGCCAGATCGATGGAATGGCTTCCTATGAGGAAGCTGAGAACCTGGCATCCACGATCCGTATCGGTTCCCTTTCTCTCGAACTTGAAGAACTGCGTTCCAACGTAGTAGGTGCAAAGCTGGGACAGGAAGCAATCTCGACGAGCCTGAAGGCAGGTGCAGTCGGATTTGCAATCCTTGTTGTATTCATGCTTGTTGTTTACCTGCTTCCGGGTCTGTCAGCAGTGATTGCTCTGACCCTGTATGTGGGACTTGTTGTTCTTCTGCTCGCAGCCTTTGAGGTGACTCTGACCCTGCCGGGAATCGCAGGAATCATCCTGTCTGTCGGCATGGCAGTAGATGCAAATGTCATCATCTTTACGCGTATTAAGGAGGAGATCGGTCTGGGCCACTCGGTTCAGAATGCGATCAAGGCCGGATTTGCAAAAGCACTCTCCGCAATCGTTGACGGAAATGTGACGACGCTGATCGCAGCGGTTGTACTGTATTTCCGCGGTTCTGGTACCGTAAAGGGATTTGCAACGACTCTGGCAATCGGTATCGTTCTGTCAATGTTTACCGCCCTCGTTGTGACGAGAGGAGCTCTCTATGCCTTCTACGCACTCGGACTTCAGAGCCCGAAGCTCTACGGCAGTAAGACGACGAAGAAGGTTTACAATGTCTTAAAGATCCGTAAGGCAGTCTTCGCAATCTCTGTTCTGATCCTTTTGGCAGGCGGAGTTGGCATGGGAATCAACAATTCCAAGACGGGTCATCTCTTCCATTACAGCATGGACTTCACCGGTGGTACTTCCACGAGCGTGACTTTTAATGAGGAGATGTCTCTCGAGGATATTTCCACAAAGGTAGTTCCGGTTGTCGAGAAAGTGACCGGAGATGCCGATGTGCAGACACAGAAGGTTGCAGGAACAAGTGAGGTTATCATCAAGACGAAGACGCTGAATGTCGATCAGAGACAGGCTCTCGAGGAAGAGCTCGTCAATGAGTTTGGCGTGGACGGAAGCAAGATCACGGCAGAGAGCATTTCCGGTGCAGTCAGCACGGAGATGAAGCGCGATGCCGCAGTTGCACTCGCAATCGCAGGCGTTCTGATGCTTCTCTACATCTGGGCTCGTTTCCGCGATATTCGTCTGGCAGCAAGCTCTGTTATCGCACTGATGCACGACGTTCTTGTCGTTGTCTCCTGCTATGCACTGTTTGGATGGTCAGTTGGATCTACGTTCATTGCCTGCGTTCTGACGATTGTGGGATACTCGATCAATGCGACGATCGTAATCTTCGACCGTATCCGTGAAAATCTGGCAGTTCAGGGCAAGAGAACGCTCGAGGAGGTTGTCAACACAAGTATCACTGAGACTCTGACCCGAAGCATCAACACTTCTCTGACCACATTTGTGATGGTTCTGGCTCTCTACATCATGGGAGTTTCCTCCATCCGTGAGTTCGCACTTCCGCTGATGGTTGGCGTTGTGTGCGGTACCTATTCTTCCGTATGCCTGTCCGGTTCCCTCTGGTATGAGCTGACAGTTCGGAAGAACAAGAAGGTGGCTGAGGCGAAGGCACAAGCAAAGAAAGCAAAGGCAAAGAAATGAAATACAAACTGATTACTACGGACGGTCGCGCAAAGCGTGCTGAGGTGGAGACCGTCCACGGAACCGTTCAGACGCCATTGTTTATGAATGTGGGTACGGTGGCTGCGATCAAAGGCGCAGTTTCCACCGATGACCTGCGCCAGATCGGTACTCAGGTGGAGCTTTCCAATACCTACCATCTGCATGTGCGCACTGGCGACAAGCTGATTAAACAGTTTGGCGGTCTGCACAAGTTCATGAACTGGGATCGCCCGATCCTCACGGACTCCGGCGGATTTCAGGTTTTCTCCCTTGCAGGTTTAAGAAAGATCAAGGAGGAAGGCGTTTACTTCCAGTCTCATATCGATGGTCACAAGATCTTCATGGGACCGGAGGAGAGCATGCAGATTCAGTCGAATCTCGCTTCCACGATCGCGATGGCATTTGATGAGTGCCCGCCGAGCCATGCAGAGCGCGCTTACATTCAGAATTCAGTAGAACGGACGACGAGATGGCTTGAGCGTTGTAAGAAAGAGATGGCTCGCTTGAATTCTCTTCCGGATACGATCAACAAAGAACAGCTCCTGTTTGGTATCAATCAGGGTGGTGTGATCGACGAGATCCGAATTGCTCATGCAAAGACGATCGCAGATATGGATCTTGACGGCTATGCAATCGGTGGACTTGCAGTCGGAGAGACACATGAGGAGATGTATCACATCCTCGATGTGACCGTTCCTCATCTTCCGCAGAACAAGCCGACGTACCTCATGGGTGTCGGAACACCTGCGAACATTTTGGAGGCAGTGGACAGAGGCGTGGATTTCTTTGACTGTGTATATCCGTCAAGAAATGGTCGTCACAGCCATGTATATACGAACCATGGAAAGCTGAACCTGCTGAACCAGAAATACGAGCTGGACCCTCGTCCGATCGAGGAGGGATGCCAGTGTCCGGCATGCCGTTCTTACAGCAGAGCGTATATTCGTCATCTGTTCAAGGCGAAAGAAATGCTCGGAATGAGATTATGTGTCTTGCATAATCTGTACTTTTATAATACAATGATGACGGAGATTCGCGAAGCGATCGAACAGCACCGCTATGCAGCCTATAAAGCAGAAAAGCTGGCAGGAATGGAAGCGGGAGAATAAGGAGGAGTTTGTATCATGTTACAGGCAACAGGAATGTCTATGCCGCTTCTGGTGGGTTATATTATTTTCTTCTGTGCTCTGATGTATTTTACGGCAATTCGCCCACAGCAGAAAGAGAAGAAGAAACAGGAAGAGCTGATTGCTTCCGTAGCAGTAGGCGATACCGTTCTGACAAGCAGTGGTTTTTACGGTGTGATCATCGATATGACAGACGATACGGTAATCGTAGAGTTTGGAAATAACAAGAACTGCCGTATTCCGATGCAGAAGGCAGCGATCGTTCAGATCGAGAAGCCGGAGGCATAAGAATCATAAGAATCGCCTGCATGAAATGCGGGATGTACAAAAAAAGAAAAGTGGCTCGGACAACCATCACGGTTGCCTGAACCACTTTTTTTATATGATAGGAAATTGCCGGGGCACATTCTTTTTTATACTATATTTATATAAAGGGATTTATTTCTCCCATCTTCCGGATGCACCGCACGGAAGAACAAGACCGGTTTCTTTTACCGGGAGACCGATCTCCTGAGAATCCACATGACCGCCGTACTTGGAAACGACCTCGAGAGAGATCATGTAGGTCAGAACAGCCGGAGCGAGACCGGTTGTGTAGGAGTTGATCAGGAAGAACAGCGGGTCGTCGGAGAGAAGCTGTGCACACAGCTTGACGAGGGAGTGGATAGCGTCCTCAATCTTCCAGATCTCACCCTTCGGTCCACGGCCGTAGGACGGCGGGTCCATGATGATCGCGTCGTAGTGATTGCCACGGCGAATCTCGCGCTCTACGAATTTCACGCAGTCATCGACAAGCCAGCGGATCGGAGCGTCTGCAAGACCGGAGGAAACGGCATTCTCCTTCGCCCAGGCAACCATTCCCTTGGAAGCGTCGACGTGGGTGACGGAAGCGCCAGCCTTTGCAGCTGCGAGGGTTGCACCGCCGGTGTATGCAAAAAGATTTAAGACCTTGATCGGGCGATTTGCCTGACGGATCTTGTCACCAAACCAATCCCAGTTTGCTGCCTGCTCCGGGAAGAGACCGGTGTGCTTGAAACTGAACGGTTTTAAGTTGAAGGTGAGTCCACGGTATCCGATCGTCCACTGCTCCGGAAGATCGAAGAATTCCCACTCACCGCCACCTTTTGCACTGCGGTGATAATGACCGTTCATATGTCTCCAACCCTTGTGCTCGCGCGGAGTGTCCCAGATGACCTGCGGGTCCGGACGAACGAGGAGATAATTTCCCCAACGCTCCAGCTTTTCGCCTCTGGAGCAGTCGATTACCTGATAATCTTTCCAGTTATCTGCTAACCACATAGTATATCCTGCCTTTCTTTGAGAACCGCATTTTCTCTTGCGGTAAAATCATTCGTTTTCTATTCGCTTTTTAAATCGGAGTATTCTGCCGGAAGCCGAAACATCACTTCTATATAATAAAGTAATATAGTCAATATAATTATAGAAGAATCTGTTCGCCTATCAATTTGCGATTGCTTTATTATAGCATTGATTGTTTGTTTTGGCTACATCACCTTTATACAATCTTGTTGATCGTTGCCGAAGCAACCGCGCCTCGGCGCGAGAATGTGCCAGGGCACATTCTTTTTTATATATGGAATGGAACGGAGAATCGCAGGGATTCTGACTGGAAAATGACAGTTTTGCATTTACCACTCAAAGATGGACGTGTATAATAAGGATAAAATAACGTGAGAGGAAAAAGTATGAGAAAAGAAAAATATTTGACTGCGGTGATGCTCGCGACAGCATTATCGATCAGTTTTGGAGTACCTGCGTGGGCTTCCGGGTGGGCGCAGGAAAATGGAACCTGGGTATATTATGGAGTAAACGATACTCGTGTGACAAATGCGTGGCGTCAGGGCGCAGACGGAGCGATGCGCTATCTCGACAGCAACGGACAGATGGCAGTCAGCTCCTGGGTCGATGATGACAACAGCTATGTGGATGAAAATGGAATTCGAATTTCTGGCAAGTGGCTTCAGGTTGCAAATTCTTCCAAGGCATCCGGATACGATTACTACTATTTTAATCAGAGTGGAAAGTGCGTAAAGAGCAAGTGGGAGAAAATCGACGGAAAGTGGTATTATTTTGATGAGAAGGGCGTGATGCAGACCGGCTGGATTGATGATAACCGATATTATTCTGATGAAAATGGTGTTATGCTCACCGGCTGGCAGAAACTCGACCCGCCGGAAGATGAGAAGGACAGTTATAAGCGTCCGGCACCTTGGGAGACGGATGATGGCAAGAAATGGTATTATTTTGGAAGCACGGGAAAGAAAGTTTTGCCGGATGAGAAGAAGGACAACATCAGCCAGAAGAAAATAGGAGGTTCTTACTACTGTCTTGACGAGTACGGTGCGATGCAGACCGGCTGGGTTTGCGTGACCGGATCAGATTCTGACAACATTGCGGATTATCGCTATGTGGATGATAACGGTCAGGTTAAAACGGGATGGTACTCGATCAATCCGCCGGAGGATCTTCAGGGACAATATGACCACGATGTCGAGTGGTTTTATTTCAATAGTAAGGGTGTGCCGAAGACGGGACCGGAGCGCGGAAGTGCCAAGAAAAATGATTTTTCAAAAATCGGAGGCAATACCTACCTGTTTGATGAGAGAGGAGTGCCGGTTTACGGTGTCCAGAAAGTTTACTCGGGAAGTGATGGGGATTCCTACACCGCCTATTATTTCGGGGATCGCAGTCAGAGCTGTCTCTTAAAAGGAAAGTTTACGCTCGATGAGGCTGGTGATCAGGTGAATTATTATTTCGCTTCGGGCGGAGAGGGATACACCGGAGTGAAGGACAATTCTCTATATTATATGGGAAAACTTCAGAAAGCCGACAGCGGAGATCAGTATACCGTGTTCTCGATTCCACAGGGAAGTCGCTATAATAATTATGTCGTCAATACCGCGGGAAAGATTGTGAAGAATACGACGGTGAAGGACAAGGCAGGCACAAAGTATAAGACGAACAGCAGTGGAATCCTTGTGAAGGAAGATGACGAGACGGTCAGCGGAGGCGATTACACCGAGCCGAGAGAGCCAGAGTGGAGCGCTTGGAGCGAGTAAGGCGAAGCGGGTGTAAGTAGCATTAGTATATAATGGGGCGCGTCTCCGGCGAAATAAGGTGTGCAAACTCGTTCTCACTCCGGGTTCAACGCAGTGGTGCGTAAGATCGCAGAGTACGCGATCTAAGCACCAGCGTTTCACACGGGTTTGCCCATCCTTTTTTGCCTACGTCGCGCTAGCCACTGTAAAATCATAAGTGTTTTGTAGGCATCAGCAATGTTGTTGCAGGGCGAATATTTATACACAGAGAGAAGAAAACATTCACCCTGTATTATTGTAAGTAATCGTAGCAGGGCGCGAGGTTGAGAAAGACAGTGCAAACCCGTGTGAGACGTCGGTGTTTAGACTGCGTATTTTGCAGTCTTATGCACCGTTACGTCGAACCCGGAGCGAGAGCGTGTTTGCATGGCTTTACTCAGACCGAGCGCCCCTTAATAAATTCCTAATTCCCCCCAAATATCCCCATAAAAAGATAATGAACAGGATCACAGGATTTCTCCTATAATAATCTTGATATACGTCTTTCCGGCGGAAGTTGCCCGGCAAGCGTGTACATATAAAAAAACATAAAAATAATTAAAAAACCGCTTGCAATTTCCAAAAAGACATGCTATTATAGGGAAGCTGTGACATGATAGCGATGAAACGAGAGGTTGCTACCTAGGGATGAGGTAGGTTTTCCGCGGAGCGAATGTCAAGTTAGGAAACTGACGACAAGTCACTGTACAAATTGAACAGCTGTAATTAAGATCGAGATTAAGTATCGAGAGATAGAGTAATGCAGTAACGCAGTGTGGGTCCAGGGCGACACACACGGAGAAGTGTACAGTCACCGCTTGTCGTACTTCGAATGAAAAGTGCGAAAAGGAGGCGACTTTTTTTATGGCAAGTCAAGTAATGAGAATCACGTTAAAGGCTTACGATCACCAGCTGGTTGATCAGTCTGCCGGAAAAATTATCGAGACCGTAAAGAAAACAGGAGCACAGGTGAGCGGACCGGTGCCGTTACCGACCAAGAAAGAGGTTGTAACAATTCTGAGAGCGGTACACAAGTACAAAGATTCTAGAGAGCAGTTCGAGCAGAGAACTCACAAGAGACTGATTGATATCACCACCCCGAGCCAGAAGACCGTAGATGCACTGTCTAAGCTGGAAATGCCGGCTGGTGTTTATATCGATATCAAAATGAAGCAGAAATAAGACTTTAGTATGATTGCCAAAAAAAGGTAATCCGCTGTAAGGAGGAAATGAAATGAAGAAAGCTATCTTAGCTACCAAAGTCGGAATGACCCAGATCTTCAACGAAGACGGTGTACTGGTTCCGGTAACGGTTCTTCAGGCTGGTCCGTGCGTAGTAACGCAGGTTAAGACCATGGAGAACGATGGCTACAAGGCCGTACAGGTTGGTTTTGTTGACAAGAGAGAGAAACTGGTTAGCAAGCCGGTAAAGGGACACTTCGACAAGGCTGGTGTTTCTTATAAGAGATTTATCAGAGAGTTCCGTTTTGAGAACGCAGAAGATTACTCCGTAAAGGACGAGATCAAGGCTGACATCTTCGCTGCTGGCGATAAGATCGATGCAACTGCTGTTTCTAAGGGAAAAGGTTTCCAGGGTGCGATCAAGAGATTTGGTCAGCACAGAGGACCGATGGCTCATGGTTCTAAGTTCCATCGTCATCAGGGTTCCAACGGTGCATGTTCCGATCCGAGTAAGGTATTCAAGGGTAAGGGAATGCCGGGTCACATGGGCAGCAAGCAGGTTACCGTTCAGAATCTTCAGGTTGTCAGAGTTGATGCTGAGAACAATCTGATTCTGGTTAAGGGCGCTGTTCCAGGACCGAAGAAATCTTTAGTAACGCTGAAAGAAACAGTGAAGGCTAGCAAGTAAGCCTTGACGAGAAAGGAGGAACACACAGATGGCAAACGTATCTGTTTACAATATGGAAGGTAATGAAGTCGGCAAGATCGACTTAAACGATGCGGTGTTTGGTGTTGAAGTTAATGAGCACCTGGTACACCTTGCAGTAGTTGCTCAGCTTGCAAACAAGCGTCAGGGCACTCAGAAGGCAAAGACCCGCTCTGAGGTATCTGGAGGCGGAAGAAAGCCGTGGAGACAGAAGGGAACCGGTCATGCAAGACAGGGTTCAACCAGATCTCCGCAGTGGAAGGGCGGCGGTACCGTATTTGCTCCGGTTCCGAGAGACTACACCATCACCCTGAACAAGAAGGAGAAGAGAGCAGCTCTGAAGTCTGCACTGACCACCCGCGTTCAGGAGAACAAGTTCATCGTTGTTGATGAGCTGAAGCTTGACGAGATCAAGACCAAGAAGTTCCAGACCGTTCTGAACAACCTGAAGGTTTCCAAGGCTCTGGTTGTTATCGGCGAGGACAGCGAGAACGTAGTTAAGTCCGCTAAGAATATCCCGTCTGTAAAGACTGCTTATGTTAATACGATCAACGTATATGACATTCTGAAGTACAACACAGTAGTAGCTACCAAGACTGCTGTCGCAAACATCGAGGAGGTGTACGCATAATGGCAAACGTTCAGTATTTTGATGTCATTCTCAAGCCGGTTATCACCGAGAAGAGCATGAACGCAATGGCTACGAAGAAATATACTTTCCTGGTACACACCGATGCTAACAAGGCTATGATCAAGGATGCCGTTGAGAAGATGTTCCCGGGCACCAAGGTTAAGAGTGTAAATACCATGAACAACGAAGGCAAGAACAAGAGAAGAGGAATGACCTTCGGTAAGACCGCAGCAACCAAGAAAGCTATCGTTCAGCTGACTGAGGATAGCAAGGAGATCGAGGTATTCGCTGGTCTGTAAGACATTGAAAATTCATCGCAAGGCGAATCCGCCAAGCGATGAACTTATGTAAAATATACGGCGTAGTGATGATTACGAGACTATACTGTGCCGTGATAAGGAAACACGTGGAACTGTTGCGAAGCGTGTGAAAGTTTGAAAGGAGAACGTCATGGGAATTAAAACATACCGCCCATATACACCGTCCAGAAGACATATGACCGGTTCTGACTTCGCTGAGATCACGAAGACCACTCCGGAGAAGTCTCTGGTTACTTCTTTAAAGAAGAATGCAGGACGTAACAATCAGGGTAAGATCACTGTGAGACATCGTGGAGGTGGCTCCAGAAGAAAATATAGAATCATCGATTTCAAGAGAAACAGCAAAGACGGTATTCCGGCAACTGTAATCGGTATCGAGTACGATCCGAACAGAACCGCTAACATCGCACTGATCTGCTATGCAGATGGAACCAAGGCTTATATCCTTGCTCCGGCTGGTCTGACCGACGGAATGAAGGTTATGAGTGGCGTTGAGGCTGAGGCTAAAGTAGGTAACTGCTTACCGCTGGCTAACATTCCGGTTGGTACTCAGATCCACAACATCGAGCTGTACCCGGGTAAGGGTGGTCAGCTGGTTCGTTCCGCTGGTAACGCTGCACAGCTGATGGCTAAGGAAGGTAAGTACGCTACTCTGAGACTTCCGTCCGGCGAGATGAGAATGGTTCCGATCGCATGCCGCGCAACTATCGGTGTTGTAGGTAACGGCGAGCACAACCTGGTTAATATCGGTAAGGCTGGAAGAAAACGCCATATGGGAATTCGTCCTACCGTTCGCGGTTCCGTTATGAACCCGAATGACCATCCGCATGGTGGTGGTGAAGGTAAGACTGGTATCGGCCGTCCGGGTCCGTGCACTCCTTGGGGCAAGCCTGCTCTGGGACTGAAGACCCGCAAGAAGAACAAGCAGTCTAATAAGCTGATTGTAAGAAGACGTAACGGCAAGACCATTAAATAATTGAAGGAGGAAGACACCTATGGCACGTTCATTAAAAAAAGGACCATTTGCTGACGCGCACCTGCTGAAAAAGGTTGACGCGCAGAACGCATCGGGACAGAAGCAGGTTATCAAGACCTGGTCTCGTCGTTCTACTATCTTCCCGCAGATGGTTGGACATACAATTGCAGTTCATGACGGTAGAAAGCATGTTCCGGTATATGTTACCGAGGATATGGTAGGCCACAAGCTCGGTGAGTTCGTAGCTACCAGAACCTACAGAGGACATGGTAAAGACGAGAAGAAGACCAAACGTTAATCGGCATGAGCGAAAGGAGGTAATTTAGCAATGGCTAAAGGACATAGAAGTCAGATTAAGAGAGAAAGAAATGCCCAGAAGGATACCAGACCAAGCGCAAAGCTGTCTTACGCTCGTGTATCCGTTCAGAAGGCTTGCTTCGTATTAGATGCCATCAGAGGCAAAGATGTGCAGACCGCACTTGGTATTGTAACTTATAATCCCAGATATGCTTCTTCCCTGATTCGGAAGCTGCTTGAGTCTGCTGTTGCAAATGCAGTAAACAACAACAACATGGACCCGGCTAAGCTTTACGTAGAAGAATGCTATGCAAACAACGGCCCGATCATGAAGAGAGTACACCCGAGAGCACAGGGACGTGCTTACAGAATCGAGAAGAGAATGAGCCACATCACCGTTGTTCTGAATGAGAGATAAATAGGAGGCAATTATGGGACAGAAAGTTAATCCGCACGGCGTCAGAGTCGGCGTTATTAAAGACTGGGATTCCAAGTGGTATGCAGAAGGCAACTTCGCAGACAACCTGGTAGAAGATTACAACATCCGTACCTTCCTCAAGAAGAAGCTGTACAGCGCTGGTATCTCCAAGATCGAGATCGAGCGTGCTTCTGACAGAGTTAAGATCATCGTTTTCACCGCAAAGCCGGGCGTAGTTATCGGTAAGGGTGGTTCTGAGATCGAGAAGCTGAAAGCTGAAGTTCAGAAGATGACCGACAAAAAGGTATTCATCGATATCAAAGAGATCAAGAGACCGGATCGTGACGCTCAGCTCGTTGCTGAGAACATCGCACAGCAGCTGGAGAACCGTGTGTCCTTCCGTCGTGCAATGAAGTCCACCATGGGCCGTTCCATGAAGACCGGAATCAAGGGAATCAAGACCGCTGTTGGCGGACGTCTTGGCGGTGCGGATATCGCACGTACCGAGTTCTACAGCGAGGGAACTATTCCGCTGCAGACCCTGAGAGCAGATATTGACTATGGTTTCGCTGAGGCAGATACCACCTACGGCAAGCTTGGCGTTAAGGTTTGGATCTACAAAGGCGAGGTACTTCCGACTAGAGGAAAAAAGGAAGGGAGCGATAAATAATGTTAATGCCGAAGAGAGTAAAGCGCCGCAAACAGTTCCGTGGAACTATGGCTGGTAAGGCTTTAAGAGGAAATAAGATTAACTATGGTGAGTTCGGTCTGGTAGCAACTGAGCCGTGCTGGATCAAGTCCAATCAGATCGAGGCAGCTCGTGTAGCTATGACCCGTTACATCAAGCGTGGCGGTAAAGTCTGGATCAAGATTTTCCCGGATAAGCCGGTAACCGCAAAGCCGGCTGAGACCCGAATGGGTTCCGGAAAGGGCGCAGTAGAGTACTGGGTAGCAGTTGTTAAGCCGGGTCGCGTACTGTTCGAGATCTCTGGCGTTTCTGAGGAGACTGCTCGTGAGGCTCTGCGTCTTGCCATGCACAAGTTACCCTGCAAATGTAAGATTGCTTCCAAAGCAGAGTTAGAAGGCGGTGATAACAGTGAAAACTAATAAGTTCGTAGAAAGTTTACAGGCTAAGTCTGCTGCTGAGCTGAACGAGGAGTTAGTAGCAGCAAAGAAGGAACTCTTTAACCTGAGATTCCAGAATGCAACCAATCAGTTGGACAATACCAGCCGGATCAAAGAGGTTCGCAAGAACATTGCCCGGATTCAGACTGTTATTACTGAGAAGTCCAAGCTGGCATAAGGAGGAAAAATGACCGTGGAAAGAAATTTAAGAAAAACCCGCGTTGGTAAGGTCGTAAGCGATAAGATGGATAAGACCATCGTAGTTGCTATTGAGGACCACGTTAAGCATCCCTTATACGGCAAGATCGTGAAGAAGACCGTTAAGCTGAAAGCTCATGACGAGAACAACGAGTGCGGTAAGGGCGATACCGTTAAAGTTATGGAAACCAGACCGCTGTCTAAGGACAAGAGATGGAGACTGGTTGAGATTATCGAGAAGGCGAAGTAAAGCAGGAAGGAGTATCAGGCATGGTTCAGCAGGAAACAAGACTGAAGGTTGCTGATAACACCGGAGCAAAAGAGTTACTGTGCATTCGTGTTATGGGCGGATCTACCAGAAGATATGCTAATATTGGCGATGTCATCGTCGCTTCCGTTAAAGATGCAACACCAGGTGGCGTTGTAAAGAAGGGCGATGTTGTTAAGGCCGTTGTTGTACGTACCGTTAAGGGCGCACGTCGTAAAGACGGTTCCTATATCAAGTTCGATGAGAACGCAGCAGTAATTATTAAGGATGACAAGACCCCAAGAGGAACCCGTATTTTTGGGCCGGTTGCAAGAGAACTTCGTGAGAAGCAGTTCATGAAGATCGTTTCTCTGGCTCCGGAAGTACTGTAAGGAGGTGTCCACTGTGCAGAAGATCAAGAAAGACGACCTGGTAAAGGTTATCACGGGAAAAGATAAAGACAAGACCGGTAAAGTTCTTCAGGTTAAGGACGGTAAGGTTGTTGTTGAAGGATGTAATATGGTTACCAAGCACACGAAGCCGAATGCAGGAAATCCGCAGGGCGGCATCGTAAAGCACGAGGCTGCAATCGACGCTTCCAACGTAATGCTGGTAGTTGATGGCAAGGCAACCAGAGTTGGTTTTGAGATGAAGGACGGCAAGAAAGTCCGCGTCGCAAAGGCAACCGGTAAAGTAATCGACTAATTGCAGAGAGGAGGAACGAGAGTTGGCAAGATTAAAAGAACAGTATCAGAACGAGATCGTTGACGCTCTGATCAAAAAATTTGGATACAAGAACATCATGGAAGTCCCGAAGCTTGATAAGATCGTTATCAACATGGGCGTTGGTGAAGCAAAAGAGAATGCCAAGGTTCTGGATTCTGCAGTAAGAGACTTAGAGCTGATTACTGGCCAGAAGGCAGTTACCACCAAGGCAAAGAAGTCTGTCGCAAACTTCAAGATCAGAGAGGGTATGCCGATCGGATGTAAGGTTACCCTGCGTGGCGAGAAGATGTATGAGTTCGCTGATCGTCTGATCAACCTGGCTCTGCCGCGTGTACGTGACTTCCGCGGTGTGAACCCGAACGCTTTCGATGGCAGAGGAAACTACGCTCTGGGCATCAAAGAGCAGCTGATCTTCCCTGAGATTGAATACGATAAAGTTGACAAGGTAAGAGGTATGGATATCATCTTCGTTACCACTGCCAAGACCGATGAGGAAGCTCGTGAACTTTTGACATTATTCAATATGCCGTTTGCAAAATAATAGGAGGAAAGATCCATGGCTAAGACTTCAATGAAGATCAAGCAGCAGCGTCCTGCAAAGTTCTCCACCAGAGAGTACAATCGTTGCAGAATCTGCGGACGTCCGCATGCTTATTTAAGAAAATATGGCATCTGCCGTATCTGCTTTAGAGAACTGGCATACAAGGGCCAGATCCCGGGCGTAAAGAAGGCAAGCTGGTAGGCTGAAGGCCCATCGCGAAACTTAGTGAATCTGTGCTATAAGGCAAAGGATGAACTTAGTAGAGCGATCGCTGAAAGCCCATCCCGAAACTTAGCGAGTCCGAGCCGTTATGGCGACGGATGCGCTTGGTTGACTGGGGTGTAGGTCCAGACAAGGAAACCAATCAGTATATACAAGGAGGAATTATCTACCATGACTATGAGCGATCCGATTGCAGATATGCTTACCAGAATCCGTAACGCAAACACTGCAAAACATGATACCGTAGATGTTCCCTCTTCCAAGATGAAGCTCGCTATCGCTGACATCCTGGTTAACGAGGGTTATATTCAGAAGTACGACATCGTAGAGGACGGCGCATTCAAGACCATCCACATCACGCTGAAGTACGGCGCAGACAAGAATCAGAAGATCATCACCGGAATTAAGAGAATCTCTAAGCCGGGTCTGCGTGTTTACGCAAACAAAGAGGATCTGCCGAGAGTTCTCGGTGGACTTGGTACCGCAATCATTTCTACAAACCAGGGCGTAGTTACCGATAAGGAAGCTCGTCGTTTAGGTGTAGGTGGCGAGGTTCTGGCATTCGTTTGGTAATTTCAGCTTAAAACTGAGATCTCCGCGAAGACCGCTGGTATTTCGCATCCGTTTTCTGAGTGAGGAAGCGGATATATGATGTAACTGAAAACAGAAGACGCAAGAAAGCGTTTTCCGAAAATTTAAGTAGGAGGTAAGTGGCATGTCACGTATCGGAAGAATGCCTATCGCAATCCCGGCAGGTGTAACTGTTACGATTGCTGAGAATAATAAAGTGACTGTAAAAGGTCCGAAGGGAACTCTTGAGAGAGAGCTTCCAGTAGAGATGGACATCAAAGAAGAGGATGGACATATCGTAGTAACCAGACCGAACGATCTGAAGAAGATGAAGTCTCTTCATGGTCTGACCAGAACCCTGATCAACAACATGGTAGTTGGTGTTACTGCTGGTTATGAGAAGGTTCTTGAGGTTAACGGTGTAGGTTACAGAGCATCCAAGCAGGGTAAGAAATTAACTCTGAACCTTGGTTATTCTCATCCGGTAGAGATGGAGGACCCGGAGGGTCTGGAGACCGTTCTCGACGGACAGAATAAGATCACGGTTAAGGGTATCGATAAAGAGAAAGTTGGCCAGTACGCTGCAGAGATTCGTTCCAAGAGAGCTCCGGAGCCGTACAAGGGCAAGGGCATCAAGTATGCGGATGAGACGATCAGACGCAAAGTTGGTAAGACTGGTAAGAAATAATTAAGGAGAGTACGAAGATGGTTAGTAAGAAATCAAGAAGCGAAATCCGCGTTAAAAAGCATACCAGATTACGTAATCGCTTTGCAGGCACTGCAGAGAGACCGCGTCTGGCTGTGTTCAGAAGTAACAACCACATGTATGCTCAGATTATTGACGACTCAGTCGGCAATACTCTGGTTGCAGCATCCACCGCAGAGAAGGCAGCAAAAGCTGAGCTGGAGCACACCAATGATGTGGCTGCAGCATCCTATGTTGGAACTCTGATCGCTAAGAGAGCACTGGAAAAGGGAATCGAGGAAGTTGTATTCGACAGAGGCGGTTTCATTTACCAGGGTAAGATTCAGGCACTTGCAGATGCAGCTCGTGAAGCTGGTCTGAAATTCTAGTAGAGAGGAGAACGGCATGAAGCGTACAATTATTGACCCGAATCAGTTCGAGTTAAATGACAATGTAGTAGCAATCAAGCGTGTATCTAAGACCGTTAAGGGCGGACGTACCATGAGATTCTCTGCTCTGGTAGTAGTAGGAGATGGCAATGGCCACGTAGGCGCAGGTCTGGGTAAGGCTGGCGAGGTTCCGGAAGCAATCCGTAAGGGTAAAGAGGCAGCTATGAAGAACCTGGTTGAGATCCCGGTTGATGAGAACAAGAGCATTCCTCATGATCATCTGGCAAAATTCGGTAGCTCCAGCGTACTGCTGAAGAAGGCTCCGGAAGGTACCGGTATCATCGCTGGTGGCCCGGCTCGTTCCGTACTGGAGCTGGCTGGTATCAAGAACATCCGTGCAAAGTCTCTGGGTTCTAACAACAAGACCAACGTTGTTCTGGCAGTAATTAACGGCCTGACTCAGCTTAAGACTCCGGAGGAGTATGCAAAGCTTCGCGGCAAATCCGTAGAAGAGATTTTAGGCTAAGGAGGACAGTAAAATGGCAGATAAGTTAAAAGTTACGTTAGTCAAGTCCCCGATCGGTGCAATCCCGAAGCAGAAAGCTACCGTTGAGGCTCTTGGCCTGAAGAAGCTGAACAAGACTGTTGAGCTTCCGAACAATGACGCTGTTAGAGGTATGATCTGGCACGTTAAGCATTTAGTTAAAGTAGAAGAGATCTAATTACTGAAGTAAGGAGGTGTACTGCAATGGATTTATCCAATTTACAGCCTGCTGTAGGTTCCAAGCACAGCGATAATTTCAGAAGAGGACGCGGTCACGGTTCAGGCAACGGTAAGACTGCTGGTAAGGGCCATAAGGGTCAGAAGGCACGTTCTGGAGCACCGAGAATCGGTTTCGAGGGTGGTCAGATGCCGCTGTACAGACGTCTTCCGAAGAGAGGATTTAAGAACCGCAACACGAAGACCATCGTTGGCATCAACGTAAGCGCTCTGGAGTGCTTCGAGAACGATGCAGTGGTTACCGTTGAGTCTTTACTGGAGACCGGAATCGTTAAGAATCCGAGAGATGGCGTTAAGATCCTTGGTAACGGTGAGTTAACCAAGAAGCTCAACGTTAAGGTTGATGCATTCAGCGAGAGTGCAAAGGCTAAGATCGAGGCATTAGGCGGAACCTGCGAGGTGATCTAATATGTTGAAAACGCTCCAAAATGCATGGAGAGTTGTGGAGATCAGAAAAAAACTGATCTTCACCTTCTTGATGCTGGTAGTGATCCGATTCGGTTCCGAACTGCCAATTCCAGGAGTGAGAACGGACTTTTTCGCGAATTTCTTCGCGAATCAGTCCAATGATGCTTTTGGTTTCTTCAACACGATGACAGGTGGTTCTTTTACCTCCATGTCTATTTTTGCGTTAAGCATTACTCCCTACATCACGTCATCCATTATCGTTCAGCTTCTGACGATTGCGATTCCGAAGCTCGAAGAGATGCAGCGTGAGGGAGAGGACGGAAGAAAAAAGATCGCAGAGTACACCCGTTACCTGACTGTTGGTCTGGCTCTGGTTGAGTCCATTGCCATGGCTGTCGGCTTCGGCGGACAGGGTCTGCTGATTAAGTTCGATGTCTGGAGCGTGATTATTGCAGTTGTCACGATGACTGCGGGAAGTGCGTTCCTGATGTGGATCGGTGAGCGAATCACGGATAAGGGCGTTGGCAACGGTATATCCATCGTTCTGCTTTTCAACATCGTTTCCTCTCTTCCGGAGGATGTGAATACCATTTACACCAAGTTCCTGAGAGGGAAAAATATTGGTGTCCTTGTGACGACACTTGTCATTATTCTGGCACTTATCATCGCAATGGTGGTATTTACAGTTGTTTTGCAGGATGGCGAGCGCAGAATTCCGGTTCAGTATTCTAAGAAAATGGTAGGAAGAAAGATGGTTGGAGGTCAGGCTTCCAACATTCCGCTGAAGGTTAACACCGCAGGCGTTATGCCGGTCATCTTTGCTTCTTCCATCATGTCGTTCCCGGTTGTGATTGCTCAGTTCTTCAAACCGGATTACACGACAATTCCGGGCAAGATTCTGATGGTTCTGAATTCCTCTTATTGGTTCAGACCGGAGATGCCCAAGTATTCCATCGGTCTGGTGATCTATCTGGTACTGATTGTGCTCTTCGCATATTTCTATACCTCCATCACCTTCAATCCGTTGGAAGTGGCAAACAATATGAAGAAATCCGGTGGATTTATTCCGGGAGTTCGTCCGGGTAAGCCGACTTCCGACTACCTGAACAAGATCCTGAATTATATTATCCTGGTCGGAGCTGCTGGTCTGATTGTGATCAGTGTGATTCCGATTATGATTTCCGGGCTGTTCTCTGTGAACAGAATGTCCTTTATGGGAACATCTCTGATCATTATTGTCAGCGTTATTCTGGAAACCATCAAGGCGATTGAGTCACAGTTGATTGTACGGAATTACAAGGGCTTTTTGAATGATTAAGCGTTCGTGAGAAGAGCTGCTGCGGATAGGCAGCAGCTTTTTTTCATATGGGAAATGGCATTTCGTAAGCATCAATGTATTGAGGAGGAATACCTCAACATCATAAATTGGAGGATAAGCAGAGATGAAGATTATCATGCTGGGAGCTCCGGGTGCAGGAAAAGGCACTCAGGCAAAGAAGATTGCAGAGAAATATCACATTCCTCACATTTCAACAGGGGATATTTTCCGTGCCAACATCAAGAATGGTACAGAGCTTGGAATGAAAGCAAAATCCTATATGGATCAGGGACAGCTCGTTCCGGACGATGTAACGATCGGAATGCTGCTTGACCGCATCAGTCAGGAAGACTGTGCAGAGGGATACGTTCTTGACGGATTCCCGCGCACGATTCCGCAGGCAGAGAGCCTGACAAAGGCACTCGCAGAGCGCGGTGAGAGCATCGATTATGCGATCAATGTCGACGTACCGGATCAGGCAATCGTGACCCGTATGGCAGGAAGACGCGCATGTCTCGCATGTGGAGCGACCTACCACATTGTATACAATGCACCGAAGAAAGAGAATGTCTGCGATGTATGTGGAGAGGGACTTGTTCTGCGTGACGACGACAAGCCGGAGACGGTTCAGAAGCGTCTGACTGTTTACCATGATCAGACGAAACCGCTGATCGATTATTACGGCAAGGCAGGAATCCTCGTTACCGTTGACGGAACGCAGGATCTGAACAAAGTATTTGAGGACATCGTGAGTGTCCTGGGAGCGTAAATTATGCCGGTGACCATAAAATCTGCGAGAGAAATTGAGCGAATGCGCGTAGCTGGAAAAATTCTGGCGAGTGTGCATGAGGAACTTGGAAAGGCACTGAAGCCGGGAATGTCCACTCTGGATATCGACCGTCTGGGTGAGGAGCTGATCCGCAGTCATGGCTGTGTTCCTTCTTTTAAGAATTATAATGGTTATCCTGCTTCTATCTGTGTGTCGGTCAACGATGAGATCGTTCACGGAATCCCGAATAGCCACCGAATCATCCATGAGGGCGACATCGTCAGCCTCGATGCCGGTGTGATCTACGAGGGATATCACTCGGATGCGGCGAGAACGCATGCAGTCGGAGTGGTTGATCCGAAGGCACAGAAACTGATTGATGTGACCCGGGAATCTTTCTTTGAGGGCATCCGCCAGGCGAAGGCAGGCAATTATCTGAACGATATCTCGTCTGCAATTCAGGCATATGCGGAGAGCTTCGGATACGGAGTGGTGCGAGATCTGGTAGGTCATGGAATCGGAAGTCATCTTCACGAAGATCCGGAAGTACCGAACTTTGCACGCAAGAAGAAAGGCATCCGCCTTCAGGCGGGAATGACACTGGCGGTAGAACCCATGATCAATGCGGGAACCTGGCAGGTATCATGGATGAGTGACGGGTGGACGGTTGTGACGAAAGATCACTCCCTGTCTGCACATTATGAGAACACGATTCTGATCACGGACGGCGAGCCGGAGATCCTCTCCCTGTAAGATTTTCCTGTAAGATCTCCTTGTGAGATCTCCGGGTAAGAGAGTTTCCGAAATTCAGTCGAAAGATTTTTGGTCGCTTCCCTCTGGGGAATGAAGTAAGTTTTCTTTTCCAGAGGGGAGGCTACCGAAAAGGATTTAAATGATTTCAAATGAATTCAGCTGAATTTAGATGGATCAGAATAGATCCGAATGGATTCGAATGGACTCGATAGAATGATCCCATGCGAAAGCGATCAGAACTGTGAATATAGAAACAGAACAATCATGAAATCATGAAATAAAAAAGGAGGCAGAGCACATGTCTAAAGCAGATGTTATTGAGATTGAGGGTACGGTTGTTGAGAAACTGCCGAATGCCATGTTTCAGGTAGAACTGGAGAATGGTCATCAGGTATTGGCTCACATCAGCGGTAAGCTGAGAATGAACTACATTCGTATTCTTCCGGGCGATAAGGTAACGCTCGAAATGTCCCCGTATGATCTGAGCAAGGGCCGTATCATTTGGAGAGACAAATAAATTGAAATTTTTTTAAAAAAGTTTCTAAAAACCACTTGCATAAAGTACGCCATGATGTTATAATGTCATGGCGACTTTGTTGAGATGCCGGGACAAGTGCGTCCGTGAGGGAACACTTTCCGGGGCTTATTCAGTAGAAAGGAGATTTGCCATGAAGGTGAGATCGTCGGTAAAACCGATTTGCGAAAAGTGCAAAATCATCAAGCGCAAAGGCAGTATCAGAGTAATCTGTGAGAATCCTAAGCACAAGCAGAGACAAGGTTAATAGACAATAATTGTAATAGGAGGTGTACGACGCAAATGGCTCGTATTTCAGGTGTTGACTTACCAAGAGAAAAACGTGTGGAAATCGGCTTGACTTACATCTACGGAATCGGCAGAACCAGTTCTAACCGTATTCTTGCAGCTGCAGGTGTTAATCCGGACACTCGTGTTAAAGATCTGACTGATGACGAAGTAAAGAAGCTCGCAGCAGTTATCGCTGAGACTCAGACTGTAGAGGGTGACCTTCGCAGAGAGATCGCTATGAACATCAAGAGACTCCAGGAGATCGGATGCTATCGTGGAATCCGTCACAGAAAGGGTCTGCCGGTTCGTGGTCAGAAGACAAAGACCAACGCAAGAACTCGTAAGGGTCCGCGTAAGACCGTTGCAAACAAGAAGAAATAATTAGTTTCAAGAAACAAGTAGTAGAATCAGGTTGCATGTTTTAAAAACAGGAAACAGGATTCGAGATGAAAGGAAAGTAGGTTAGTTTAAAATGGCTAAAAAAGTGTCCACTACTAAAAAAGTGACAAAAAAGCGTGTAAAGAAAAACGTTGAACGCGGACAGGCACATATCCAGAGCTCTTTTAACAATACAATCGTTACCTTAACCGATGCACAGGGTAATGCATTGTCTTGGGCAAGTGCCGGTGGTCTGGGATTTAGAGGTTCAAGGAAATCTACTCCATATGCAGCTCAGATGGCTGCAGAGACTGCTGCCAAAGCAGCTATCGTACATGGTTTAAAGTCTGTTGACGTTATGGTTAAAGGACCTGGTTCAGGCCGTGAAGCAGCAATCCGCGCACTTTCTGCATGCGGTATTGAAGTAACTAGCATTAAGGACGTAACCCCGGTTCCGCATAACGGTTGCCGTCCGCCAAAGCGTAGAAGAGTTTAATCTTAGGAGGTACGAAAAGTGGCAGTAGATAGAGTTCCTGTTCTTAAAAGATGTAGATCTCTTGGTCTGGATCCGATTTATTTAGGAATTGATAAGAAGTCAAACAGAGAGTTAAAGAGAGCCAACAGAAAAGTTAGCGAGTATGGCTTACAGCTGCGCGAGAAGCAGAAGGCAAAGTTCATCTATGGTGTTCTTGAGAAGCCGTTCCGCAACTACTACACCAGAGCTGAGAAGATGGAAGGTCAGACCGGTGAGAACATGATGATCCTTCTGGAGAGAAGACTGGACAACGTTGTATTCCGTATGGGATTCGGCCGCACCAGACGTGAGACCAGACAGATCGTTGATCACAAGCATGTACTTGTTAATGGCAAGTGCGTAAACATTCCGTCCTACCTGGTAAAGGCTGGCGATGTAATCGAGATCAAAGAGAAGGCTAAGTCCTCTCAGAGATACAAAGACATCCTGGAAGTAACTGCAGGACGTCTGGTTCCGGCCTGGATCGAGGTTGACCAGGAGAACCTGCGCGGTACCGTTAAGGAACTGCCGAACAGAGAAGAGATTGATGTTCCGGTAAACGAGATGCTTATCGTCGAGCTGTACTCCAAGTAAGATGTAAGCGCGTGAGCCTGAATACAGGGCAAAGCCAGGCCGAGAGGTTCTGGCTGTGCTTTGTCTAAAGGGCTTTCTTTTCCAACACGGAAAAAGCGATTTTACGGAATACAGAAATCCCTCGAATCATATACCCAGAAGGAGGGGCTATAATCGTGTTCGATTTTGAAAAACCAAACATTGAGATTGTTGAAATTTCAGATGACAAGAAATATGGCAAGTTTGTAGTTGAACCGCTTGAGAGAGGCTACGGCACCACATTGGGCAACTCCCTGAGAAGGATTATGCTTTCTTCCTTACCGGGCGCAGCTGTCAGTCAGGTGAAAATCGACGGAGTTTTGCATGAGTTCAGTTCTATTCCTGGCGTAAAGGAAGATGTAACTGAGATCATCATGAACATCAAGAGCTTATCTATTAAGAATAACAGCGACAGCAACGAAGTCAAGACCGCATACATTGAGCATGAGGGCGAGGGCGTGATCACTGCTGCTGATATTCAGGCTGACCCGGACATCGAGATCATGAACCCGGATCAGGTCATCGCAACACTGAGTGGCGGTGCTGATAGTCGCTTCTACATGGAGCTGACAATCACCAAGGGCCGTGGCTATGTGAGCGCTGACAAGAATAAGGGCGAGGATCTTCCGATCGGCGTGATCGCAGTAGATTCCATCTACACCCCGGTTGAGCGTGTCAATATGTCCATCGAGAACACCCGTGTGGGACAGGTTACCGATTACGATAAGCTGACTCTGGATGTTTACACCAATGGAACGCTTGCTCCGGATGAGGCTGTCAGCCTTGCGGCTAAGGTGCTCAGCGAGCATCTGAACCTCTTCATCGACCTTTCCGAGAATGCCAAGACCGCTGAGATCATGGTAGAGAAGGAAGATGACGAGAAGGAAAAAGTTCTGGAAATGAACATTGACGAACTGGAGCTTTCCGTTCGTTCCTACAACTGCTTAAAGCGTGCCGGCATCAACACCGTGGAGGAACTGTGCAACAGAACTCCGGAGGATATGATGAAGGTTCGTAACCTGGGAAGAAAGTCCCTTGAGGAAGTTCTTGCCAAGTTGAAAGAGCTGGGACTTCAGCTGAATCCTAGCGAGGAATAAGAAACGATGTGCCATACCCCGTAAGTCCATAGGGCAGGGGCGGGTACGAAAAATATCTTGGATGCTGCGGCCCGGTAAGTCCGATGTGCATGAGGCTGCACTCCACATTATATGGAGGAAAATAAAATGGCAGGTTACAGAAAGCTTGGAAGAACTTCCAATCAGAGAAAGGCACTGATCCGTAGCCAGGTTACAGCTCTGCTGTATCATGGAAAGATCGTTACCACCGAGGCAAGAGCAAAGGAGATCCGCAAGGTTGCTGAGGGTCTGATCGCTCTGGCTGTTAAAGAGAAAGACAACTTCGAGACTGTTACCGTTACCGCTAAGGTTGCTCGCAAGGACGAGAACGGCAAGCGCGTAAAGGAAGTTGTAAACGGCAAGAAGGTTACCGTTTATGATGAGGTTCAGAAGGAGATCAAGAAGGATAAGCCGTCCAGACTTCACGCTCGTCGTCAGATGCTGAAGGTTCTGTACGATGTAACTGAGGTTCCGACCGCAGCAGCAGGCAAGAAGAAGAACACCAAGAGTGTTGATCTTCCGGCAAAGCTGTTCGATGAGATCGCTCCGAAGTACGTTTCCCGTAACGGTGGTTACACCCGTCTGGTAAAGATCGGTCTTCGTCACGGTGACGGCGCTATGGAGGTTCTGCTTGAGCTGGTTTAATAGACCGCTTGCATGAGAATCCGAGTGTAGATTTTCGCATAGAGACCTGTCAGTCTAACTGATCGGTTTTGCAAAGAAAGCCTGCGTGAGAGAGTCATTCTTTCAGGCAGGCTTTTTTGTTTGGTAGGAAATCTACCAAAATCCTCTTTATAAGGGGCAGAATCCCTGTATTTTCTTCCGGCTCTATGTCAATAGTTGGGGTGGGATTCTTTGAAATCCCGCCCGATTGTTGACGTTGGAGCCATTTTTATATACAGCTCTGATACATCCTGTTTTTGGGCATGCCAAATAAGCCTCCCTCATTTACCGACCAATTTAA